>NZ_CP092284.1:0-680408 GCF_023311895.1 Marinobacter sp. M3C | reverse complement strand
GCGACTGGTTACAGTAGACGTGGAAGCCGCCGCTTCGCTGGCCGAGGCCTGATTGGGCCGCGAGTATGACAATCCAGCCATAAGCCGTGGTTGTACGTTGTATTACGCCGGTTCAATTTTTATAGTACCCACTTTGATAGTACCAAATTTGCTAGTATCGATTTTAATAGCACCGACTTTCATAGTACTGACTCTGATAGTAACAACATTCTCCGATCCGCAAACAGGACAGCAGCACTATGTCACCACTTAGGGAATGGCTAATCGCCATCGGTACCCTGGTCATTATTGGTATTGTCGTTGACGGCATTCGGCGCATGCGCCGCGCGCGCAAAGAGTCTTCGGCTATTTCCTCTGGCATGGGCGTTGATAACCTGCAGGATTCGCCGCTGGACGAGCATTTCAACCCGGAATTGCCATCAGGCGGTGCTCGAACCATTGCCCGCAACGAGCTGGGTCAGGATCGTACGTCCAAGAAAAAATCACGAACTGCGCCCCACGTGCAAAAACCGACTCGGCCGGTAATCGCAGCTGGCCGAAACAAAAGCTCTGAACCTGCAAAAGTGGCAGCGGCGCCCAAATCTCATTCAGCGTTTGTGACCGCTGCTGATAGCACCGAAGCTGATAGTATTGAGCCTAATAGTATCGAACCTAATAGTATTGAAGCTGATAGTGCCAAAGCAGATCGCGACAGCAGCGAATTTACCGAAGCGCCGCTGAGTGGCATCCACGATCAATGGGAACCCGAGCCTTTCAGCGCAGACGTAGGCGATACCCATAACTTCGAAAGTGATTACCCTGATATCCGCCACGCCGATGAAGACGCAGATCCACCTGTCATTGAGACGGCTGAGCCCAAACCCAAACTGGCCCCTCTGCCCCGCGACCCTTCCCAGCCTTTGCCAGGTGCCAACCGCCCGCCGGCCAAAGAAGTGATTGTTATCAACGTACTGGCCCGCACCGGTGAGGAGTTTCAGGGCCCGGCTCTGCAGCGGCTTCTGGAAGCTTGTGGCCTGCTATACGGTGATATGGACATTTACCACCGCCACGAAACCACCGATACCGCAAGCCCTGTGCAATTCAGCGTAGCCAGCGCAGTTGAGCCGGGCACCTTCAGGCCCGCAGAAATCGCGGCTCTGAGTACGCCCGGCATCAGCTTTTTTATGAGCCTGCCAGGGCCGGGTAATGCCCTGCAGGCTTTTAACTTCATGTACGAAACAGCGCAGGCCGTGGTGCGTAATCTCGGAGGTGAACTGAAAGACGAACGCCGCAGTGTGATGACATCACAGACCGCTGAGCACTGCCGCCAGCGCATCCGCGAATTCGAGCGCAAGCAACGTTCAAAACGGGATTAACATGAGCTCAGTCAGTACCAGCGTGCGCGACCGGGTTGACCAGCTGCGCACAACCATTACCGATCACAATCATCATTATTACGTGCTCGATGATCCGCAAGTTCCCGACGCCGAATACGATCGGCTATTCCGTGAATTGCAGGCGCTAGAAGCCGAGTATCCGGAATGGGCGATGGCAACGTCGCCGACCCAGCGTGTAGGCTCTGCGGTCGAAACCAGCTTTGCGGAAGTGACCCACCGTATCCCCATGTTGTCTTTGGATAATGCCTTCAGTGCCGACGAGTTACGGGATTTCGATCGCCGCGTGCGCGAGCGCCTGAACCGGGGCAATACCGCGGGTGAAGACAGCACTAAGGAAGAGGGCTCAAAGGAAGAGAGAACCATAGAGTACGTGTGCGAACCCAAGCTCGACGGCCTGGCGGTCAGTCTGCATTATCAGAACGGAGAGCTGGTTCGGGCTGCCACCCGCGGCGATGGTTACACCGGTGAAGATATTACCGCCAATATACGGACCATTGCGTCTGTGCCTCTTACCCTGCGAGGTGAATCTTTTCCACAAATCGTAGAGGTGCGAGGTGAGGTGTATATGCCCCGCGCCGGTTTCGACCGGCTGAACCAGCGATTGGCTGGGCGCGGTGAGAAAACCTTTGTAAATCCCCGTAACGCCGCTGCCGGCAGTCTGCGCCAGAAAAAATCCAGCGTGACCGCCAGGCGCCCATTGGAAATGTGCGCTTACAGCGTAGCGGTCACCGACGAGTCATCGCTGCCGCCCACACATTGGGAAGGTTTGCAGCAAGTCAGTGAGTGGGGCTTTCGCATCAACCCTGAAATGTCTCTCGCCATCGGGGCTGATCAGTGCCTTGAGGCTTACGAGGTATTGATGGCCAAACGCGACAGTCTGCCTTATGAAATCGACGGTATTGTGTTCAAGGTAAACCGTCTGGATCTTCAGCAGCAGTTAGGCTTTGTCAGCCGCGCGCCGCGCTGGGCCATCGCACAAAAATTCCCGGCTCATGAAGAGCTGACGATGGTTGAAAGCGTGGAGTTTCAGGTCGGCCGTACCGGCGCTATTACGCCCGTGGCCCGCTTGAAGCCGGTGTTTGTCGGTGGTGTTACGGTATCCAACGCAACCTTGCACAATATGGACGAAGTACGACGACTGGATTTGCACATCGGCGATACGGTATTTATTCGCCGCGCTGGCGATGTTATCCCGAAAGTGGTCAAAGTGGTGCAAGACAAACGGCCCGCCAATGCCGGCGTAATAGAGCTTCCGGCGCAGTGTCCGGCGTGTGGCTCTGACATTGTGCAGATTGAAGGCGAAGTGATCGCCCGCTGCTCTGGTGGTCTGTTTTGCCCGGCTCAGCGCAAAGAAGCCATTCGCCATTACGCCTCACGTAAAGCACTCGACATAGAAGGCTTGGGTGACAAGTGGGTGGATATTCTGGTGGACAGCGAAAAGGTGGAAACCATTGCCGATCTGTATCGGCTGCGTAAAGCAGATTTGACCGGGCTAGAACGCATGGGCGACAAGTCTGCCAGTAATTTGATTGCTGCTATTGACGCTTCCCGCCAGCCGTTATTGTGGCGGTTTCTTTATGCGTTGGGTATTCGCGAAGTGGGCGAGGCAACCGCCAAAAGCCTTGCTGGCTATTTTGGCAGTTTGGAGGCTATTGCCGAAGCCGATGAAAACGCCCTGCAAGCAGTGTCTGATGTTGGGCCCATTGTGGCCGGGCACCTGCATGTGTTTTTTGAGCAGCCCCATAACCAGGAAATTCTGCAGAATTTGAAGCAGGCCGGCGTCATCTGGCAAACCCAGGAAATTACCGCGGCTAGTATGCCTCTGCATGGGCAAACCTGGGTGCTGACCGGCGCTATGGAGCAGATGACCCGCGACCAGGCAAAACAAATGCTGGAAGGTTTGGGCGCAAAAGTGGCCGGCAGCGTGTCGAAAAAGACGGCGTGCGTGGTGGCCGGTGAAGCGGCGGGTTCCAAACTGACCAAAGCGCAGCAGTTAGGCGTTGAGGTTCTGAGTGAGCAGGGTCTATTAGACCTGCTGCGTGGGCATGGCTTAGAGGTCTGATTGCCCTTGATTGCATCAAATGGCAGGGTTGGTGTTATTGGCCGTCAGACGTCAGCTTGATAACTGCCTGAATCGGCATAAAGGCGCAGATAGTCGATGCTGGTAACGATACCCACTGGCTCGCCAGATGTATCAATAATCAAGGCTGCATCCAGCTGGTGTGCCAGCATCAGTCGCGCTAACTGATGCGCATCGGTTTCCGGAAAAGCGGTTAAAAATGCCGGCAGCTCGATAGTTGCCAGGCTTTGATCCGCAGCCTTGCCCGGGAACTCGTTGGCCCAAGTCAACAGCCAGAGTTCGTCTACCATTCCTGCAATGATGTTACCCACCGTAACCGCTAAGTGGCGAGTCTGGTTCTCCCCCATGGCGACCAGTGCCTCCGCCAGAGTGGCTGTTGCCGGTACCGATGGTACGCCCGACACACACATGACAGACACTGGCAAGTAGGCGCGCTGCTCTATAGGTTCGCCGGCGGTACTGCGGCCATACTGTTGGGCTTTACGTTTGCCAGCCTGCACTCCAGCCTGGAATTCCGCGTCTGTTGTTTCGCTGTACTCCGGGTTTATTTTTGCGCTTTCGGCCACCTCGCTCACGTCTCCCACCCGGCGGTTGCGAAATATTTCTGGCAGGCGCGTTCCTATTGGCCGGCCTGGTTCACTAACGTGGATAGACATGGGCGTTTCCCTTATTCCTGCTGTAAAACGCGCTCGACACGGAGTCTGTGTGCCAATGCATGGGGTAGGGCCGCTGGCTGGCTACACATGCGGTCAGCCAGGTATTCTGCCAGCAGCGGTGCGTAGGTCAGGCCCTTACTGCCGAGACCGGTGAACATCCAGGCGCCGGCATTAGTCTTCATGCTGTGCGTAGCAACGGCGCCTGCCACCGGTTGATAATCGTGGGTAGTGCAGCGAAAAGCCACTCGCCCTTGCAGAATTTCGCCCGCCACAGCCGGGTGGTTTATGTCTACTACGCCCGGTAGCAAGCGGTCCAGTTCCGTCAAATTTTCCTGATGACTGGCGGTGGTCGGCAGCGGGTTTCCATCGCGTAGGTCGAATGTGGCGCCGGTTACTGCTATGCCGTCGTGCTGTGGGTTTAAATAGCGTGAACCACAAATAACGGCGCTGGGCGAGGTGATCGCAGCCGCGGGTAAATGGCTGACTTGCCCGCGGATGGGTTTTAGACGCAGGCGCTCGCCAGGTGCCAGCCATGCCTGGGGGAACAGTTCGGGGGTTTGTGCACCCGCGCAGATAACCAATTGATCTGATTCTAGATTAAAGAGTTCATCGGACCCCGTCGCCGCATCGCTCTGTCGCGCACTAATTTGCCATAAGCGGTCGCTTTGGATCAAGCCGGTTACCCTGCAGTGGGGGTGCACTGTAATCAACGGATGTTGCACCAAGGTCTGGCACAATTGCGACGGCGCCAGCCATCCGCCCTGGGGAAACCAGAGCCCGCCGCGATGAACCGTTACACCCACCAAGTCACTGGCTTGTTGCGCCGTCACCGGATACAGCACGCCGGTGGGATAGTGGTTGCGGGCCAAAAATTTATGCTGGCGTTGTTGTTCGTGGTCGTTAAAGGCCAGTTGTAACAGGCCTGTAGCGTGGAAAAAGGGCGCGTGACCGGTGCTGCTCTGGTGCGTTTGAAACTGCTGGTAAAAACGCCCTGCGAACAGCAGTGCAGACAGCGCTAGCGCCGTTTGCGGCGAATAATCCACACCCAACTTGGCGTAAAGCGCACCCTGCTTATTGCCCGAAGCGGCTTGGCCTGGCGCCAGTGAATCCAGTATTTGCACAGGCACTCCGCGTTCTGCCAGGTTGCGCGCCAGGCAGGCACCGGCAATGCCAGCGCCGATAATCACCGCGGAATCCGGGCGGTAGGCTGGCTGCGGATCGGGTTTGTTCAGGTCGTGCCAGGCGTCGCCTTGCGGGCCGAAGTGCAGTGTCAGTCGTACTTGCCCATCCGCAAATACCAATCGGTGCAGGCCCGCCACGGCGGGTGGCCAGGCTTGTACCAGCTGCTCGCTGAATTTCGCCAGTTGCGGCCAGAGTGAGACTGCACGCTCGAGATCGTCGCGGCTAAGGGGGTGTTGCTGGTGGGCAATAAAATGCAGAACATTGCCGGGCTCAGGGCGTTGAGCCATCCAGTTCTGCCAGCAGGCCAGAAAGTTCAGCCCGAGGTCGAATTCGCCCGCGGCAAAAACCGTCTGCTGAGAGTGGGTGACTCGCTCAACGTGCTGTATCTGTATTTTCTCCAGACTGAGCTCGTCATAAATCCGGTTATTGGCGCCGTTTAAGTAAAGCCTGCCACTCCCCAGCCAGGTTACTTCAGCGTGAGCAAGGGCCGGCCCGATCATTGATCACTGGAATCAACAATCGACATGCTTTCAATCCTAATCGTCTGAAGCGGAACATCATTCATGCCTTGGCGTGGCCCGGTTTGTAAAGTGGCTATGGCGTCAACCACGTCCATGCCGGAAACAACCTTGCCAAACACCGCGTAACCTGCACCGCGCGAGTTGGGGTTAAGGAAGTCGTTATCGATCAAGTTGACAAAAAATTGGGCCGTAGCCGAATCTGGCGCATTCGTCCGCGCCATGGCGAGGGTGCCACGCAGGTTTGGCAGAGAGAGAGTGGCTTCGTTGCGGATGGGCGGGCTGGTTTGCTTGCGCTGCAGCTGTTCAGTGAAACCGCCGCCTTGAATCATAAATCCCGGAATCACCCGATGAAATACGGTGCCTTCGTAATAACCCGAACGCATGTATTCCATAAAATTAGCCACGGTTTCCGGTGCAACGTCTGGCCTGAGTTGAATCGTAAAACGGCCTTCGGAGGTTATCACGTCTACTTTTACCAAATCCTGTGTGCCGAGGTCGCTGGCGCTGTCGTCAGCATTGGCGGTGCCGGACATTGCGACAGATGCGGTCAGAACGGAAAAGCAAAAGGCGGAAAGAAAACGTTTTACAGCGGGCATACTCTGGCTACCTTGGCAAATTTGGATTGAAAATGTGATTAAAAGACGGCAGCAAAGCGCAACAAATCACTGGCGCTTCAGGCGCTGGCCAGAATAGTACTGGATGACACCGTCGTATGCTGGCCACCAGCACCGTAGAGTTTCTGCCGGCTGCTGGCACCGCGCACTATATCACTTAATCTGGCCAGGCGTTTTTGCATGTGGGCCATTACCCGGCCGTTGTTTTGATTCAGCTGCTGGCACTGGGTCAGTGCCTGATCGGCCTGTTGCCAGAGCTGGTGAAGTTCGGTTAAACCAGCGGCGGCAATAAAGCGGGAAGGATTACCGCTCTCAGGACGAAAGCCCATTGCAACCAGAGCGTGAATCTTGAGTTTGGCGCGTTCGCGAATTTGCTCTAGCTGAGCGTTCTTTTTGTCAGTCAGTGCTTGCAGCTGTTTCATGTCAGAGGTAGACAGCAGTTCTTTTTCATCGCGCAAAAGATCCGCCATAGCAGACAACTGGCGGATATCTTGCGCAAGAAGGTGTTTCAGATCATCAAGAGCGGCCATAATTTATTTACCCGAATATGCTTTTATCCATATCAAGCATTTTCTGGGCCAATTGTTGAGCGTCTACCTTGTAACTGCCGTCTTCCAGAGCACTGCGAATCTGAGCGATCCGCTCATCGTCCATTTCCGGGAAGTCGCCCAGTTTCTGCTCTAGCTGTTTGAGATCGCGGGCCTGACTGCTCAAATTAACACTCTCACCGCGGGCCTGAGTGCTTTGGGCCGTGGCCTGCTCCGCCGTAGCGGTTTTGACCGCGCTGCCGGCTTTATCGGCGGTGGGGCGCTGAGTGTTGATTTGGCTTTGGTTGATTCCATTGAAGTCAACGGACATGTTGGTACCTGCTGTATTGGTTGCGGCGCCGATCGGGGCGCAAAATATGGTCTATGACTGAGTAACGGCGGCGGTCAAAAAAGCTTTAACATATTTTTACAAAAAAGTAGCCGGCTAGTTTTTGCCGCTTGTGTTTTCGCGGCAAGGGCCTCTGCGATGTAACGGCAAGAAAGTGCCGGGCAGCGTCGCCTGGTTTTTCGTTCGTTTCTTACATCGGAATCAGCACCTGGCCAGGCGCAGTCACCCGGCCTTTGATAGTCCTCGAAGACTGCAGGTTTTCTACCAGCACCTGCTCACCAATCGCCGCATTGGCCAAGGCCTTTCCGCGCGAACGCACTGTAAAAGAGCCGCTGCTGGCGGTGATCATAACATGGTCGCCACGCTCCACGGCATCGGGTGCCGAAAGTAGATCCGGGGTGATCAGCGAGCCACTGTTAATGGACCGACGAACTTCCATACCGATGATTAACTGCGCTTCAGCAATGGTTCCACGGCGGCTGGCATTCACCACAACGGTCTGCTGGCTTAACATATCGGCGCGAAGGCGCTCGCCGCGGGCGAGTGGGCGGCTAGCCACCAAAGCCAGTCCCCGAATGTCTACGGTAGCACCCAGATACATGCGCCATGGTCGCTCGCCGCTGCACTCGATTAACATAGAGGGCTGGCCGGATTTCCAAGGGTCACCGCTGAAATGAACGCTCAGCGGACCACTGCAGGCAGCCAATGACAATCTGGGGTCGGGTTTTGCACTTTCATAGCTGACTTCATAGCCTGCAGCGGCCTGTTCTGTGGCAAACTGTTGCAAAAACAGATTAGCCGCAGTGTGAATGTCATGTGCGGTAGAGTTTGCCAGTGCAAACGGGCTTAGGCATAGGCCGAGAAGGGCAGTGACAAGAGTGTGTTTGCGCATATATATGAAAGCGTCCTGTTTTGCCGATGTGTTGGTAAAGCCGGTTGTGCTGCGAAAAATTCATTCCGGTGGCATCACGATTTGCGGGCACTGGCCGTTAAACCTGACATGCGATAGCGATATTTTGGCGCATGTGAGAAAAATTGCTCTTTCAAGACACTTGAGAAAGCAAAAACTGTGCCGGTTAGCCCGGCCGTCGGGAGAAAGAACTATGGCAGGTGTATTGGACAGCGTGAACCAGCGTACGCAGTTGGTCGGAAAAAACCGGCTGGAGTTGCTATTGTTTCGGCTCCGCGGGCGCCAGGTTTATGGCATTAACGTGTTCAAGGTAAAAGAGGTATTGCAGTGCCCTAAGCTGTTCAGCATTCCCAGCAGCCTACCGGTGGTTCGCGGCGTGGCCTACACACGCGGCGCGACTATTCCGATTATTGATTTGGCGATGGCGATTGGTATGCCGGCCATTCCTCAAGAAGATCTGGTCACCAGTTTTGTGATCATTACCGAGTACAATCGCAAAACCCAAGGCTTTCTGGTGAGTGGCGTGGAAGGCATTGTGAATATGAACTGGGAAGATATTCTGCCACCGCCTAAAGGCGCAGGCCGCGATGTATACCTGACAGCCGTCACAAAAATTGACGACAAACTGGTTGAAATCATTGATGTAGAGAAGGTTCTTTCGGAAGTGGCTCCGTTAAAGGAAAACGTTGGCGAAGACATTCTCAGCCGCAGTGCAGGGCGGGTACAAGGCCATCTTCCGGTGTTGGTGGTGGACGACTCGAATGTGGCCCGGCGGCAGATTGAACGTTGTTTGAAAGCCATAGGTATGGAAGTTGTTGCCCATAATGATGGCAAGCAGGCTCTGGACTATCTGACGGAGATCACCGCCGACGGTTCCAAAGCGACGGACCATCACTCGATGATGATTTCCGACGTTGAAATGCCTGAAATGGACGGCTATACACTGGTTGCGCGCTGCAAGGAAAATCCGCTGATTAGCGAACTGTTTATTATGCTGCATACTTCCCTGAGCGGCGTGTTTAACAAAGCGATGGTTCAGAAAGTGGGGGCAGACGATTTTATGGCGAAATTCAGCCCAGACGAACTGGCCGAGCGGGTTATGGATATTATTGATGGAAAATAAACGTGTTACTTCACAGGCTGTCAGAATCGAGAATGCATGAAATCTGAAATCACTCCTCAGGAATACGCGGCGTTCAAGACCTTTTTACAAAACGCATCGGGCATTCTGCTGGGCGACAATAAACAGTATCTGGTGAAGAGCCGGCTGCGCCGGATTCTGGAAGACAATCAGCTTGGCTCTCTTGGCGAGTTACTTGATCGCCTGAAGCGTCCAGGCCGCAATAATTTGAGTGAAGTGGTTATTGATGCTATGACCACCAACGAAACCTTATGGTTTCGTGATAATCACCCGTTCCGCATTTTACAGGCTATTTTGTTGCCTGAGTTTGCAGACCGTAAAATGTCGCAACCGTTACGTATCTGGTCGGCGGCATGTTCTACCGGACAAGAACCTTATTCCACAGCAATGGTGATTGAAGAATATCGCCGCCTGCGGCCCGGGCGCCTGCGTGACGTGAAGATTGTTGCCACCGACATTTCCAAAACGGTTCTCGATGCGGCGCGCCGCGGCGAATACGAAACCATTGCCATTGGCCGGGGCTTGTCGCCGGAGCGGCAAAAACAGTTTTTTACCGCTGCTGTCAACGGCAGTTGGCAGATCAAACCACAGATAAAAGCGATGGTGGAGTATAAGGAAATCAACTTATTAGAGCGGTATCTTCTAGGCAAGTTTGATATTGCCATGTGCCGCAACGTGTTGATCTATTTCTCCGCGGAGCACAAACGCGACATTCTTACCCGTATTCACGCGTCGTTGAACCCAGGCGGTTATCTTATACTGGGCGCATCGGAATCCCTTACGGGGTTAACTGACTTGTACGAGATGGTCCAGTGCAGTCCGGGTATTATCTACCGAAAAAAATAAACTATGCCATTGAATGTCTGGGTGTTAATTGCGGCACAGGCGATGGCCATGTGTACGGCGCCATTTATTGTGTTTATTGGCAGTATTCAGGGCCGGGCGCTAGCTGGCAGCCCTGAATATGCGACCTTGCCGGTAGCGTTCGTGGTGGTCGGTACGGTGTTGTCCATCAAGCCCGCCACCTGGCTTATGGCTCGCGTCGGGCGCAAGCCGGTGATGCTTTTGGGCACTGTTATGGGCGCGGTCGCTGCTGGAGTGGGTGCGCTGGCTTCCTGGCAAGGTGCTTTTTCCCTTTTGTGTCTAGCGGCGGTACTTGGGGGCAGCGGCCTTGCAGTTGTGCATCAGTACCGCTTCGCCGCTATGGAATCTGTTCCCCCCAAACTGGCCAGCACTGCAGCGGCCCGCGTTCTGTTAGGTGGATTGGTTGCGGCCTGGGTCGGTCCGGAAATTGCCTCGATTGGTGGTGACGATACGCTGCACCCCTTTCTGGCCAGCTGGCTGGGACTGGCAGCGGTTCAGCTTGCTGCCATGATCATATTGGTGCTCGGTTACCGCAGCAGCGGCGAACTACCGCGACCGGTGCATGAAGGCGGTGGTCGGCCAATGCGTGAAATTCTTGCAAATCCGGTGATATGGGTTGCTATTAGCGCTGCTGCGGTGGGTTACGCGACCATGAGCTTCATTATGACGGCAACGCCCTTAAGCATGACCGAAATTGCAGGGCACTCCCTGAATGATGCCAAGCGTGTTATTCAGTTGCACATTATGGCTATGTACTTGCCATCCCTAATAAGCGGCTGGTTGATTCGAGTGGTAGGCATAGGGCGCATGATGTTAGCGGGTATGGTTGCCTATCTGATCTGCATTGCCCTGGCGGTCAACGGCGTCAGCTTTCATCATTACTTGAGTGCGTTGATTTTACTGGGTATAGGCTGGAATTTTTTATTCGTTGGTGGTACCAGTTTGTTGCCGCAAGGCTATAACGATTCTGAGCGTTTCCGCGTTCAGGGACTGAATGACATGATGGTTTTTGGCTTTCAGGCCGTTGCGTCCATGTCAGCCGGCCTGGCCTTAAGCTCCCTCGGCTGGGGCGGCCTTTTGCTGCTTGCGATCCCACTTTTACTGTTGCACTCTGGACTTATGCTTTTTTGGTATCTGCGACGCAACTTGGCCATCACGCAGTTGCCCTGATACTTTTACTCTTTGGCTCCTATCCACTCACCAACCGCAAGGAGTGACGATTATCATGTACGACTTCCGCAAACTCATTATCGCACCGCTGTTATTGATGGTGGGTGCCTGTACCGGCTTACCCGAGGGTATCCAGCCGGTAAACAGCCTTGATACCGAACGCTATCTGGGTACCTGGTATGAAATTGCCCGGCTTGATCACTCTTTCGAGCAAGGTTTAAGCAGGGTGACTGCCAAGTATGAAAAGCAGGACGACGGAAGTCTGAAAGTGATCAACCGCGGTTACAATGACGAAAAAAGCGAATGGAAAGAAGCTAAGGGTCGGGCGCTCTTCGTGAATGAAGACACTGACGGCCACCTGAAAGTGTCGTTCTTCGGCCCCTTCTATGCGTCGTACGTTATTTTTGAGCTGGATGACCAGTACCAGCAGGCCTACATTACCAGCTACAACCGGGATTATTTGTGGTTTCTGTCACGCACCCCGACGGTTAGCGATGAGGCCATGGCCGAGTTCAGAAAAACAGCTCTGGACGCAGGGTTTGATCTGCAAGAGCTGATCGTGGTGGATCACAGCACCGTCAATTAACTCGTCTGTTCAACAGGCAAGTGGCCGGTTTTTACCCAGATAATAGTCTCCTGTTCTACAAAAGGATGATGTTGGCTTAAGTGAGGGCTTCTTATCCAGGTTCCTTGAGGATATCGCCCGTTCTCGTCACAAAACTCCCCTGAAATAACATAGATTTCTTCCCCGCCAAAATGCCGGTGGGGCTGGAAGCTTTCGTTTGCCGGCCATTTCACCAGTGCCACATGCTCGTGCTCGAATTCGTGTAGGGGCATGACTTCAAGCCCACCGATTCCGGGAAGCCAGGGAGTTTTCTGGGTATTGATTCGCACCGGAGTGCGGTCGCGTTTGTCGAACTGATGCAGTTTTACCAGCAGGGTACAGCCAGGCTTGCTAAAAGGCGCGTGACCCGTGCCCGGCGGGTTGCGTAGATAGGTACCTGCCGGGTAATCGCCGGTTTCATCCGAGAACACGCCCTCAAGTACCAGTATTTCCTCACCCAGTGGGTGCTCATGGCGACTGAACGACGCACCGGGCTTATAGTGAACAATACTGGTAGCGTGGCCGCGCTCCGCCTCTTCTCGGGCCAATGGCTTTCTGTCCACGCCGCCTGAAGGGCTGGCAAGCCATTCCTGTTCACCGGTATGAACCACAACCCGGCGGGCAAAATCCATATTCAGCATTGTTGACCTCTTTACTGGTGAAAACAGGGTTAATTTTTACGCTGCCCGGTTATGAACGGATGATTGGGTTTTATGCCTACTTAATCAACCGCTGCACCTCTTTGAAGGCCGTGTTTTTACAGTGTCGCATCCACTCGAACGCGACCATTTCAACGGTAACGATGTGCGCGCCGCAAGAGTTGAGCCGGTCAAGGGCGACATCCCGATCGAATTCTTTACGCGACCCTGTAGCATCTGCCACAACCCAGAGCGAGTAGCCGGCATCAATCAGGCTAAGTGCCGTTTGCATCATGCACACGTGGGTCTCGCAGCCGGCAATAACAATATGTGGCCGGCCTTCTGGTAGAGCCTCGACCAGACCGTCCGAGCAGGCATCGAAGTGGTTTTTGGCCAGGGTAAGGTGGCAAAGCTCCTTAACCGTTTTCAGATTTGATCCCAGTTTTTCTGGCAACTGCTCCGTGGCTAAAACCGGTACCTTCAACAGACCAGCAATCTTAGCGAGCGTGACACACTGGCTGACGACATCGTGCCCATGGGCAATCGCTGGCATCAGTTTTTCCTGGAGATCGATTAGCAGCAGAGTCGAGTGTTCAGATTGCATCAACATTCATTATTCGCCTTTAAGTTCTGCTCATATCCTGAAACGAATCACGCTGCCTGATAGGCACATAAGGAATGACGTCTATCGTACAGACAATTACCTGCGCAAGCTGGAAGTTTTGCGGCTTTTGGTTTCAAGGTGGTTGCCAAGCGCCGATAAAACGATTAAAGTCTGCGCCCTCGAATCGACGATCATCTTGCTGATTCGACACCGTTTTAGGAGAGGTGGCCGAGTGGCTGAAGGCGCACGCCTGGAAAGTGTGTAAACGTTAATAGCGTTTCGAGGGTTCGAATCCCTCTCTCTCCGCCATATTAAACCCCTGATTTTCTTATAGAAAATCAGGGGTTTTTTTTGTTTGGGCCTAATTTGGGCCTAGATTGGGATTTCACTGTCCGCTACTGTCCACAATAAAACCAAGTTGTTGAGAAATTTTTGCTGCCATTTTTGGTGAGTCGTCCGGAATCCATTTAGCGTAGTGCTTTTTCACCATGCTTGTATCAGAGTGGCCCAACTGTCTCGAAATCCATTCCAAACTCACATAATTCGATACCATCTGACTAGCGAACGTATGTCGCGCCTGGTTTGGCCCCCGATGTCGAACACCCGCCCTTTTGAGATGTCCTGTTAACCACCTGTGCAGGCTTGCGTAATGCCAGGGTTGATTTGATTGCCCGTTTTTGAAAACAAGTCTTATCGTTTCCTCTTTCGTTGTAATGTTATTACGCTGTCTCACCTCGATTATTGATGGTGGCTGGAGGTATGTTGATTGCATTTGACGCTGCAGCCATAGCTTCGCCGGCTCGATTAACTCTACGATTCGATCCCGAGATCGCTCCTTTGGCACCTTGTATTCCGTACCCACTCGTGCGCGCTTTACGTGCAAAGTCCAGTTATCAATATCCACATCATCCCAGGATAGGGCAATGAGCTCAGATACTGATAAACCACACCAACAAGCAAACATCACCATATTGATATCTTGCTGCCGCATTGTACGCACACTCTGAATTCTATCGATTTCTTGTAGAGTAAATGGATCTGCAAAGGTGTCCATCTTATCTGATTTTAAATTTGATATACGACTTAAAGGATTTTTTTCGATAGCACCTATGTCGAACGCATATGACCATATACCTCTAACGATTGTAAATACATCGGTAACACTTTTAACGCATAGGCCTTTCTCTAAAAGGTTAACTCGAAACAATTCGATATCAGGTTTTGTAATATCAGAAAGACGTTTATTGGTCCAATAGTGCGATACGTGTTTTGCTTTAGAAACGTAATTTTTATAGGTAGTCAATGCTTTTAATTTCTCTTGAATCTCAAGCCATATGTCAATGTATTCTGGTACAGTGAGCTTAAGGTCTGAACCACCCCATCCACTATAGAGTTTGGCTTTCGAGGATGCAGGGAAGTGTTTTGCATAGTCGAAACGATTCTCATAGATTTCGGTAAGAATCTGATTACGCTTTCTTTCCGCATGAGCTATCGAAGACTTGGTTATTTTACCATTGCATGGAATTGTTTCCCGGCAACGATCCCCACAGTATACAAAACTGATACGCAACCGCTGGCCATGAATGACAACGCCGGTTGGTAGTTTTTTAATGCTATCGGGCAGTGTCACCGTTTGCCGCCTAACCAAGCTTCAATTGCCTCAGGGCAGTATACGACGCGACGAATTGGATCATATCGCCATTGTTCCTCTTCAACCCAAATGCCGCGCTCACGATACTTCCGCGCTTGATCTGGGTTGATACCAAAGATAAGTGGCAACAGCTTCGGTCGCACCCATCGGCCGGGATGGTGAAGAAGCGAAGGAGCTTGTTCCTGAACTTTATTTTCAACAACTATGCTCATGTATAAATCCTCAAGATTTTTATCAGTAATTGGAAAAGGGAAAATTTTTAAATTACAAAATTTACGAAGACATGTCTCAATGAAAAAAATAATTCATAGAGTAGAATCGTTCAACCTACTTACTCTACTATATTGGCAGCAGTAGCTATCTGGTCTAATTGCTAAAAATCCGCAATTAGACCAAGTTGCTCTTTTAATTTTACCAAATAGCTTCTAAAGCCATGTTTTTGGAAAGCTCGTTTTTTCGTAGGCATTATTTATGCCGAAACTATTTAATGGTTTTCTCTGAGATTGACATTTAATAAATTCGCTGCATTGACCGTCATGGGTTCGAATGACCACAGATACCTCGACCGAATAAAAGTCAGAAAGCCTTTCGGCTTGGCTTATAATTCTACGAATGTGTAGAGCTATATCACGCATGTTATGTCCTCTCGTTTAAGCGTATCGGGAAACAAACCGAAAATTTTACTTATTCCCGGAATGTTGTTCACTTTACGATAAAATGATAACGCAGCAAGCCACCTGCAAAAATTTTTGCTATCAGTAGTTAAATGGCTTCATAGTTCAGACTCTGAGATTCTTTAACTTTTTTATCGGCCGAAAATGGTGATGTAGTAGGTAAACCAAACTTATTGCTTTCGTCACGCATAAGGTCGCCTCGACGCAACGCTTCATCGCAAAATCGTTTTAATGCAGCTTCACTCACTCCAAACTTTCCTTTTAAACCGGCGTAATCGCGCATATTTCGCGCTGTGACTTCTATCCCTGCCGTCGTTTGTTCTCGGATGAACTGAGAAACTTTGAACAGTATTTGTTGATATTCATTTTCTCGCTCATCTTCGGGGCTTTCGTCACCAATAGAGAGCACGCCATTGTCGAGTCTGCGGAGCGTGGTAGCCGTTGTGGGGCCGTAGTTGAACTTCTGTACGGTCAAGCGGAGGTTTGGTTGGCCGTCTTCAGAAGTACTCTGTCGTTTCTTTGCAGTGGACAGGGACGCCGACCATCGTAGTGTGTTGACGAGTGCCCCAGAACCGCGGGCGCCATACTGGTCATCTCGTGGTGTCTTGGAGGGATGATGGATCATCAGTACAGTTGCACCAGTGTCCCGAGCAAGTGCGTTAAGTGTTTCTGCAACGTAGTTTGCATTTGAGTGATTCACTTCATCTAAATTGTTAACGCTTGTGTAGCTATCAATTACGATAAGTTTGAGATCAGTTAACTGGTGTGCTGTTTTCAGTAAATTCATAAAGTGTGTCGTTATGCCGGCACCGCCAGTTGTACTTTGATAATCAAAGAATGGTAGAGACGTCATCGGGCTTGATAGTACTTTTAGGTTACTGATTAGGTCGCTATGGTGCTCTACATCTAATGATTCCTTGATACGGTGAAGGCGGTGGATAACCTCGCATTCGTCGTCCTCGCTGAGATATAGTAAAACAGACCCTTTTTGACAATCTTTCTCTAGGAATGCGGTTCCAGTCGCTATGGCTGCACCGAGTTGCATGGCTAAGGTAGTCTTTCCAATGGCGCCCACGCCACTTAACAATCCTCCGATGCCTAGCGGGAGCCAATCTTTGACAAGATATTCTCTTTCTTTCGGTGGAGTCCTGAGACGCGGCGCAATATCCGTGTTCATGACTGCGAAAAATTCTTCAGAATAAATCGTTGGATTCATCAATGCATGCGCCATTTTATGATTGGTTGTGGATTGAAAAGAAACGTTCATTCGTACACCTCTACTCTATTGGTTAGGTTATTTAAAATTTTCGGCACAGTCGTGTTGACTGGGCATACCGCCCGAGTGTTCGAACCATTATTCTGCTGGCCGGGATAGTCTTTAAGAGAGGTGGTGGGGTGGAGGGGGTGTATACCCCCCACCCCACCACCTCTCTCTGTAAGCTTTTAAAAGCCCCTGCCAGGATAAACAATGTTTCAAAAAACACTATGATGAAGCCTTGGCATATACAACTGTTGCTTCGTTCGTTATTTAGAATAAACACAGAGAGGTATGCTTGGCTAGTGGTCAACTTTCCGTAAAATCCAACGAAAATAAAAACCTTGCAAGTTCTTTCTATATGCAATAGAGAGTTTTTTCTTTAATAATCTTTAAGTCGAAAATCGACGGTAAGAAATCGATATTGGATGTGCGATTAAAAAAGTTTTTGCTCGCCACCAATTTTTTGTAAGTTACTATTGTGAAGACGAAAAAGAGAATCGCTATTTGCTATGTCGGGAACCGACGGCCTATATAATGCGGTATGTCGAGGTTAGACGGATCGATATGTAGGTCGTCTGTTTTCGACAAGCGATGAAATCAAAAAAACTGTCGGTATTAATAAATATTAAATTTATTTTTTTATTAAAAATATAGAGATCGAAACGAAATTAGATGGGTCAATAGCGTGAAAAAATGGGGGCTCGCTTCGAAACCGATGCCTAATCGCAGGAGGTTTTCGGTGTACTGCGACACAATTTCTTTTCCCAGCGACGCAGCCACATACAAAAAGACCATTCTTACTTACTCATCGTTATGAGTTGTAGGTCCCGCAGGAGCCCCTCTATAAAATCATCAGGGCTTGCTCTATCGAAAAGCGCAGTAAGGACTTGATCGGCATGCCATTGCGACTCTGCTGGGCGTAAAAAAGCGCCTGCTGCTTGGGCATCTTGAAAGTGAGCTAATCAAGGATGCTCGCAACTGCCTAGTTGTCGCCACTTAGTTGGCGCGTGTCAGTGGTCCGATGTTCATGGATCAGGTTAGTGCTGCTCCGACCACAACGACCGTCCAGGGCTTCAGCATGATGTTGAACGGCCTATCGCTGAAGACCTTCCAGACATCCACTATGACCGGTGCCGCGAGCTGATGCGTCGGGCAAAGATTGGCTAAAAGATCAGCACAGCGGTCTACTAGGCTGACAGAGGAGGATAGGTCCCGGTCGTTAGTCATTAAAGACAGCACCAATAGTTTGTCGTGGAGAGCGTGCCCAAGTGAAACCGACCTTTGGGGTAACTGGACAGTACGACCTTCCAGAGATCAACAGTCAGGCTAAAAAGCGGCTAGGCTTTAGTCCACCTCTGGAATTGACCATGGACCTGATCCAAAGATGCCCAGAAAGCTTTAGTAGACATTTACCATTCCAGGGGTTGGACGTGAGGGCCGTCGAGTGCGAAAACAGTTTTTTGTGTGCATCGGTCCCCCAGACTAAACGACATGGTTCTGGCTTTAAACGATTTGGTTTTTATTTTTTGCAGCTTGCGTGCAATCCGGCAGCATCACCAATGTCAGGGTGTCGATTTGATCTCCTGTTATCACATGATTTCCTGCAATCTGGATGGCTCGACGACAGGCAGATACGGTGTTTACACCACGAATTGCGACAGTCGGTTTTAATGATTTGGCTGGGGTGTGGCGAATAGACGTCGTCAGCCAAATCAATAGCCCACCCTGTCGCGATAGCTCAGCTGCTTGTTTCACTGAACTAACGGGGACATAAATCAGCGACGTATGTCTTCGCTGAAATAAGGCCGTTTCATGACTGCGTATCATGCCGGAAAATTCTTTTAGAAGAATTCGTTCGGACAAAAGAGTCAACGATGGTGTTTCACTGTAAATTGAAATCAGATTAGATAGCATAATTAGAAATTAAAACTCTTATGTTGATGGGAGTTTAATGGTCGATCATTTAATGTAAACATATATTTTGATGTAATTTAATAATCTTGTATTTCTGTCATAATGCGTATAATAGATTTTTAATCAAAATACCAAAACAATGATACAACGTGGTTGAATTAATATAACTTTTCTAAATATTTAGTGTGTCGCACAATCTCCGAATTTGATAAAGCTATAGGGTTTTCTTGCTAAGAGAAATGTGATGGTGATGTGTTAAATATTCAACTTCAATTTTCTTCGCTAGTGATTTCAACTTACACTAAAAAGAGTTCGGTGCAAGAAACTACGTTTAGTTGCTTCGCGAACGTTTTTTAGTAATCTTAGTGATAATTTTCAAATTGGGGATGAGATTATGCTAAAAGAAGTTATGGATCCTTTTGGCTTGAATCGTATGATAAATGCGTTACTGATGATGTTCTTAAGCACCTTTTTCTGGGGCTGGCTGAACGAATGCGGACTGCCAATAAATCTATTTTTAGCTGTGGGCGTTTTATTTTTAACGTTTGACATCAAAAATTACTCGGAAAATCCACAACCCAAAGCTCTTCTTTTAGGGGCTGCTGTTATGCCTTTCTGGCCAATTCTACGATTTGGAGTCAATATGTAGTGGTCAACTAATCCCCTCTACAGCCATACCGTTCGCGCGGGCTTCCCCTCGCCCGCAGACGACTACATTGAGCGGTATTGGACATCAATGGATTTCATCCGGCATCCGGCAGCGACTTATTTTGTCTTAGCCGAAGGCCTGTCATGGTCAATGCCGGCATTCAACGCGTAATGCTTAAGCATCGCCGCCAATTCCATATCGACGGTCTCGGCAATCAACAGGTGGCAGCGCTACGGATCAGTGGTGCCTCTATTGGTTGTGATCTAGCTGAGATCATCCAACAGGATGCGCCACCAGAAATTACGCGTGAGCTGCAGGGCGGACTCAAACTCCACTTCTATAAGTTCAATTGCAGGATTAAGTATTGACAAATATCTAAATATCCCAGAAGATCAATTTTAGATGAGATTCTGTTACAGAGAAAACGGGCCTCATGCAAAATATCTCGGTTATCCAGCTAACGCTGGAAATCGTGGAGCAACAGGGCTCCCTACGTCACTGCAACGTGACGCTGGGAGTTTTTTTTTGCCAAAAATTGAGCATTAGCGAATGAAGAGCCAGATACCTATTGGATTGCTTTTCTCAACAGCCGGCCCCTACGGGACAGTGGGGCAGGCAATGCGAGACGGTGCTCTTCTGGCGCTGGAAGAGGTAAACCTCGACCATAAGTTTAACTTTGTGCTGATCCCTCATCAGTATAACCCAAAAGGCGATATACAGGCTTATATTGACCATGCTCAGGACCTCCTTCGTAATAAAGGGGTAAAGCATGTTATCGGCTGTTATACGTCGTCAAGTCGTAAAGAGCTGATTCCGATTTTTGAGAAATACGATAGTCTGCTCTGGTATCCATCTCATTATGAAGGCTTTGAGACGAACAACAACGTTATCTACACGGGAGCAGTGCAGAACCACCATGTACTTCCCCTCATGAATTATGTCCTCGCTCACATTGCGCGAGATGTGTATTTCATCGGATCCAACTATGTTTGGGCTTGGGAAAATGGACGGATAGTTCGCGAGCTCACTCAAGCCAGTGGCGGCAATATCGTCGCCGAGCGTTACCTACAAATCACCGATCTGGATGTCAATTATCTGATAGATGAGATACGGGCTAAACGCCCTTCCTTCATCATGAATATGCTAATTGGTGAATCGAGTTACGCGTTTTACCGTGCTTTCGCAGAAGCTAGAGATGAGGATGAACAGCTACGGGGGATCACTATTGGCAGTTGTAGCCTTTGCGAGCCTGAACTTACGCTGATAGGCCCTAAAGCTTGTGCAGGTCACCTCTCCTCAAGCGTTTATTTTTCGACCATCGACTCAGCGATTAATAGACGGTTTGTCAGAGCCTTTCGCGACCATTTTGGCCATCACGCTTTACCAAGTGCCGATGCGGAAGCATCCTATAACGCCGTTCACCTTCTTGCTCATGCATTAGCGGATGCAGCATCCGCCGATGTTGAGGTGGTAAAAAAGGCACTTTATGCCACGTCGTTCGATGGGCCTCAGGGTTTGGTACATGTCGATCCCGAAAACAATCATTGTTACCTTACGCCACGAATAGGCATCTCGCGCGTTGATGGAACATTCAGTATTGTCTCTGAATTTCCCGAGCCGGTTCGCCCCGATCCTTATCTCATTCTGACTGATACCACAAATGCGGGCCGGATTGATCCAGAGCCGTCCGTGGTTAAGCGCAGCGTAGAACTGAGGCTCGTGCAATGAATAAAAGCGTGAGACGTAGCTTTCGGGGCCATCATGCACTGATCATATCTGCTGGTCGGAAAGACGGCTCGGTGCTTAAGCAGCAGTTAACGAGATTCGGTGTTGACTCATCTCATTACGACGGCGACTGGACAAGAGACAGCCGGGGGCCATTCGACCTTGTATTTTTCGATGCCGAAGCAGGACGTGGTGTACAGGGCGTTGAAGACGCTATCGCCTCTGTTGAGGGGCCAGTGCTTGCTTTGGTCGGATCAGATACGCCTAGTGCTCTCAATTGGGTTGTCGATCGGGGGATACATGGATATTTGACGAAGCCTTTGCGAGGAGAAGGGATACTTGCGGGTTTGATGATAGCCTATCACGCCTTCGATGAGCATCGTACTAAAGTGAAAACTATCCAGCACCTTGAAGAGAAAGTGCGGGCGCGCCAGTTCGTATGTACTGCGGTGATCGAACTTCATTACAGTCTCGGACTTACCGTCAATGAAGCATTTCAGCTACTGCGCACATCTAGTATGCACCGCCGGCTCGCTGTAGAGACTCTCTCAGCAATGATCGTTGCGCGCGAGATATCAACCTCGGCATTGATTACAGATATCCAGGACAGAAATAATCGCGTACGAAAGAGATGCTGAGACAAACTGTATAGAGCAATTTAATAACTACCAGGGAGCGCCCTCAAGCAAGCGTTTTGGTTTTTTTGTTACAGCATAGTTGGAGAAATGGCATGCAAAATGAGGTAGAAAATATGACCCGATGGCTCAAATATTCCCATATGTACCGGCGTGGCGTTGCGGGGTCTAAAGTAGGACGGACCCACAATCTAACGGAGAGCGTCCAAGGTAATTACCACTATACGATTGGCCCCTACTCAGATGGGGTCATGGAAATAAACCCCGGCGACCGGGTCGTCGTAGAGACTCGGGATGCCTTTGATGGCCTAATTTCGAGTGAAAGTGACTCGCCTTCAAAACTCCTCAATATGCCGTTCCTCAATCCGCAGAATGGACCAATCATTGTCAACGGTGCGGAGAAAGGCGACGTCTTGGCGGTGTATATAGAGTCTATGAAAACTCGTGGAGAGAACCCGACCGGGACGTCATGTATGATTCCGGAGTTTGGCGCTCTAACAGGAACGGCATACACCGCTATGTTGAACGAGCCCCTTCCTGAGAAAGTCAGACGGGTTCCGCTCGATGAAAAGTACATCTATTGGAGCGAACGTAACACCTTGGATTACCGGCCGCATATCGGAACACTGAGCGTGTCACCGGAGATCGACTCGATCAATGCTCTAACGCCCGACCAGCATGGCGGCAACATGGACCTTCCGGATATGGGGCCCGGTAGCATTACATATCTTCCAATTCGCTCACCGGGAGCTCGTCTGTTTATTGGCGATGCGCATGCGTCTCAGGGCGATGGCGAAGTCTGTGGTACGGCTGTGGAATACCCTAGCATCACTACAATCAGAGTCGATCTAATCAAGAACTGGAATATCACTTGGCCTCTATTCGAAAATGAAGAGATGATAATGGCAATTGGTAGTGCTAGGCCTCTGGAGGACGCCACGCGGATAGCCTATCGAGAACTGATCAGATGGATGGTTTCTGATTACGATTATGATCAGTGGGATGCCTACATGATGTTGAGCGTCTGCGGAAAGGTACGCCTTGGCAATTTTGTTGATCCAAAATACACAGTTGGGGCTGGCGTAATAAAGCAAATTATAGAGCGCTGATTAGGCCGTTCCTATCTTATAGCGTTCAGTGCCGTATGACGTAATGCATAGGTAAGGCAGAAGGTATGATGACTCTAGAGGAGGACAAAGAAGCTATGGTTGTCGATTAAAATACTGAGCGAAAACTTATAAAAAAAGAGGATCGATCGTGTCGAAATATAATGCAATAAAAAAGATAGTCCTAGCTACGACTATAGTCGGAATGACGACGACGGCGTGGGCAGAGAGCCCGATAAAAATGGGCGTGCTCGAAGATCAATCGGGAAATTTCGCGGCGGTTACGCAAGTTAAAGTTGATGCAATCAAGCTTGCGACGGAGGAAATAAACTCCGGCGGAGGGATAGATGGGCGCCAGATAGAGCTCGTAATATACGATACTCAATCGGATGACAGACGCTATCAAGAATTTATGAGGCGCATTATTCAGAAGGATAAAGTTGACGTAGTATTCGCCGGCTTTGCTTCTTCCTCTCGGGAAGCATATCGTCCCATTGTCAATCAGTTCGATGCTCTGGCCTTTTACAATAATCAGTATGAGGGCGGTGTGTGTGACTCCAATATGATTATAACTGGCGCGGTTCCAGAACAACAGTTTTCCACTTTGATTCCATGGATGATGGAGGAATACGGGCCAAATGTATTTACCATCGCAGCGGATTATAACTTTGGGCAGATTTCCGCTGAGTGGGTACGAAAAATTGTCGAAGAAAACGGTGGGAAGATGGTAGGGGAAGAGTTTATCCCGCTCAACGTCTCGCAATTCTCCCAAACCATTCAGAATATACAGAAAGCAGATCCAGATTTTGTCGTGACCTTGCTCGTCGGCTCTGATCAGGCATCATATTACGACCAGGCAGATTCATCTCAGCTTGGGTTGCCGATGGCGTCATCCGTGAACGTTGGTCAAGGCTATGAACACAAGCGGTTCGCGCCGCCAAGTCTGGCTAATATGTATGTGACAACCAATTTCATTGAAGAGATTGACACGCCAGCGGCCAATGAGTTTGTCGAAAAGTTCTACGAGAAGTTTCCAGACACAGCATATGTTAATCAGGAAGCCGCGAATTCTTATATCGGGGTTTACCTCTACAAGCAGCTGGTTGAGAGGGCGGGGGGTTCCACAGAGCTAGATGACATTCGCAAGGTTATTGCCGAAGGAGACGTATGTTTTGATGGCCCGTCCGGAGAAGTTTGCCTTGATCCGAAGAGTCAGCATATGTCCCACAATATATATCTTGCGAAGGTTGAAGAGGACCATTCCATTACATTTCCAAAAGTGTGGAAGGATATCAAGCCCTATTGGCTGGGCAAAAATGGCTGTAATCTGACCAATAATGATCCTAGCGCTCAATACACGCCTTCAAATCCTCCGAATCAATAACAGAATATAACTGGCATGGTGATGAGATTCTCCATGCCAGCTTCCCCCTGACTAATTGAAGGGGAATTCTCCCGCTTTGGATTCAGGAGTTTCGGTATGGAGTATGTCTTTACAGTATTCTCGGCCCTTTACCAGTTCGGAGACGCCTTCGCGTTTCTGGTACTCTCAGCGGCGGGCCTTGCAGTCATCTTCGGGATGATGGGCATCATTAACCTCGCTCATGGTGAGTTCATTATGTGCGGCGCCTATGTGACAGTCTCAACTGCACGCATGGGCCTTCCCCTTCCAATTGCCATGCTTTGTGGCAGCCTCGCCGCTGGGCTTTTAGGCATCGTTCTAGAGCGCACTATCATCCATAGACTTTATCATCGGCCGCTGGACTCAATCGTTGCCACGTGGGGCATTAGCCTCATTCTTGTCCAGGGTACGCTCGTTGTTTTTGGTTCCAGCATGCCTGGTATCAGTACTCCCTTTAGTGCTTTCGCGGTAGGCGACAGTACCTATTCGACATACCGGATGGTGCTGTTCGGGGTTGCGATCCTGGT
This sequence comes from Marinobacter sp. M3C, assembly GCF_023311895.1. Taxonomy (GTDB): domain Bacteria; phylum Pseudomonadota; class Gammaproteobacteria; order Pseudomonadales; family Oleiphilaceae; genus Marinobacter. The sequence goes on along the minus strand of NZ_CP092284.1, from coordinate 655,631 downwards.
GCTCGCTGGCTTATACCTCGTCTTTCATCATACAAAGTTCGGAATTCATTCCCGAGCTACGATTCAGGCGCCAAGTATGGCAAAGGCGATCGGTATCGATACGGGTCGCATGTATACTTTAACTTTCGGGCTCGGCGCAGCTCTTGCTGGATTAGCTGGCGCGTTGTATGCGCCAACAATGTCTATTGTCCCAACCTTTGGCGCTAGCTTTCTTGTAGAAAGCTTTGTGACCGTCGTAGTAGGCGGAGCGGACGTCTTTCTCGGAACTGCGCCTGCGGCGGCTATTCTGGCGGTTATTAAAGCAGCTCTGACTGGCTGGCAAGGACAACTCATTGGTCAAGTTGGGCTGCTGATAACGGTGATGGTCGTTATCCGCATTCTTCCGCAGGGCCTTTCGGGATGGTTATTGAAGGGGCGTTCCTGATGGGTTTCTTACAGAAAGGTAGTTCGACTTCGAGCCAATCCCACCCTCGTTTGACAAACTGGATTCGCCTTCTGAATGGTTCGCAGACGCTGGGTCGCGGACGAGGGTTTTGGGCGGGGTTCTTACTCATCGTCGTCCTGGCTGGGCTCTACCCGGCTTTTACGGACGCATGGGCCGTAGGCAATACGGCCTACTTCTTCTGCTGGATATTCATGGCGCTGGGCCTTTCCTTGATCTGGGGTTACAGCGGAGCACTCAGTTTCGGTCAGACGGCTTTTTTCGGAATTGCCGGTTATGCGTATGGCGTCCTCACGGTCAATTTCGGCGTTGAATACGGTATGACGCTGGTCGCACTAGTAATGGCTGTCGTATTAGCCTGCATTGCGGCGTCACTTTTGGGGTATGTGATTTTCTATGGCCGCATCAGTGGAGTATTCCTTGGGATAGTAACCCTCTCCACGACGCTCGTCCTGGCAACTTTTATGGCGCAAACATCTGGATCCGAGTGGGCGATCGGAAGTGCTCGATTGGGGGGGTACAACGGAATGACGGGGTTGCCTCCGCTTACAATCCCTTGGTTCGGAGGAAGCATTGCTCTGTACTCTGGTGTGCCACTCTATTATGTCCTCCTCGCGCTACTGGTCATCTGTTATCTAAGCTTACGGATACTCGTGAATTCGCGCTTTGGGAACGTCCTCGTAGCAATCCGGGAGAATCCGCATCGCGCGGAGATGTTGGGCTATGACGTCCGCCGCTACCAATTGATTGCCTTTGTGATCGGAAGCGGACTGGCTGGGCTGTCGGGTGTACTCTACACGGCCTGGGGACAGTACATTAATCCATCGAGTATGGGCCTTGCTTCAGCCGCACTCCCCATCGTATGGGTTGCCGTCGGCGGGCGGAGGGATTTAACCGCAACCTTGGTGGGAACCTTTATCGTGTTGAGTCTTTTCCAGATACTCACCATTTATGGCAGCTATTATGCGTTCATAGTCATGGGGATACTGCTGGTCGTTGTCGTTGTCTTTCTGCCGCAGGGGCTGATTCCTGGGCTGGTCCAACTCATTCACCGTCTTTGGAGGAGCACGCGTAAAGGGGGCGTATCGTGACTATTCTGCGTACTGAAGCGATGTGTAAGCACTTCGATGGCGTTCAGGTTGCGCACAACGTGAACTTCTCCATGGAGGCAGGGGAAATCCGATGCCTGATAGGACCCAACGGAGCCGGCAAGAGCACATTTTTCAAACTCATTCTCGGAGAGCACCAGCCGAACTCCGGCCATGTTTTTTTCTCTGGAACGCGAATTACCGAACTGCGTTCTTTTGAGCGGATCAATAGAGGTATCGCCGTAAAATTCCAGGTCCCGGGAATCTTTGCGGAGCTATCGGTCTGGCAAAACATGGAAATAGCTGTTCAACACGTTTTCCATAAAGGTTTGATCGCATCCGAAATCGAGGAGGCACTGGAATCCGTTGGGCTCGCTGATAAGCGGCACGAGCTCGCTGGTGTCCTCTCACATGGTGAGCAGCAATGGCTGGAGATCGGGATGGCGGTCAGTAGTAAGCCTCGGCTTCTTTTGCTCGATGAGCCAACTGCCGGGATGACTCCTGAAGAGACTTACAGGACAGGCGAAATGGTTCATCGGCTAAACCGTGATGGAATGTCGATTTTGGCGGTCGAACATGACATGGAATTCGTTCGCCAGATCGCGCAGAAAGTCACGGTTCTGAACTTCGGCGAGATCTTCGCGGAGGGCACGATTGCCGAAATTGAGTCTAATGATGACGTCGCGCATATCTACTTGGGAACTGTCGATGACTGAAAACAAAAATTTGTTAGATGTTTCGGGCTTAACTGCGGGGTACGGGGCTACCTCCGTCCTTAAGGACCTTAATTTTAAGGTTGCTCAAGGCGAGGTAGTCGCGATCATCGGTCGGAATGGCGTCGGCAAGACCACGCTGCTGAGAACGCTGATGGGACTTATTAGACATAGTCAAGGCATAGTCCGTTTCGATCATCAGGATGTAAGTAACTTAAAGACATATCAGCGTGCTCGGCTTGGGATTGGCTATATTCCGCAGGGCCGCGAGGTCTTTCCCCGAATGACCGTATGGGAAAACCTTAAGGTTGGCGAAATGTTGCAGCAGCCTGGTAAGGGGGTCGACTACGAGCGTGTCTACGAGTTCTTTCCCATTCTGCGTGAGCGCGCCCGACAGCGGGCAGGAACGTTTAGTGGCGGCCAGCAGCAGCAGCTTGCAATTGGTAGGGCCATGGTCGGGAAGCCGAAACTGATGTTGCTTGATGAACCCTCCGAGGGAATTCAGCCGAACATCGTGAAGGAAATCTCACGCAACATTCTGAAGCTTAACCGCGAACTCGGCATGACTATTCTCTTCGTCGAACAGAATCTAGATATGATCATGAAGATGGCCCAACGCTGTTATGTGATGGATAAGGGCCAAATAATTGATGAGCTCGAAGTGACGCAACTGCGCGATCGGGAATTGATGCGCCGGATACTTGCAGTCTAGTGGTCATGCGGATTGTTAGAGTACCAGGTTAGAAAGGGCGGTGTTTGTCAAGTCAGTTGTCGCGTAGACCCTACTGCTAAGCCGCTTTTCTCTGCTGTCCTTCTTGTACGTTTTCCAGCGTTTCCGGATTGAGCGTTACGTGCTCTATGGCCTCCCAGTTTCGAATGTGTCCCGACCAGCGTTCCGGGTGCGCGGAACGCGCCTCTTGATAGAGCGCATGACGCTTTACCAGGATCTCAGTATCCAGGCCGCGGTGGCGCTCCATCGGTGTGACGAAGCGGATCCGGCTGTGCCGATGCTCGGTGTTGTACCAGCGCAGGAATTCCCTGACCCAGGCACGGGCGTCGTTCAGGCTGGCAAAGCCGCCCTGCGGCCACTGCGGGCAGTATTTCAAGGTGCGGAACAGCGACTTGGAGAAGGCATTGTCATTGCTCACCCGGGGCCGGCCGCGCGAGGGCCTGATGCCCAAGTCGTACATCTTGGCCAGCAGGTCGCCGACTTCATCGACACGCCGTTGTCAGAGTGCGTTCCGTACGCCGGCCTACGGTTTGTGCTGGCGAGAAATACCTGCATCAATGGTGAAGCACCGCTCGACCTAATTACCGTGCTCCCTCCCCAAAAGTGATTCGACTGATGCAAGGGGTTCTACGTAAGCGCCGCTAAATCGACCCACTTGCCCTCAGTCGATCTGCGGCACTTTTTTTGAAGCCCGCTCCAGATTCACATTCCACGGCAGCAGTGCTTCCAGCTTTTCCAGCGTGTCTGCCTCGGCAATGCGGTCCAGCACATATTGGATATACGCCGAGGGCTCCAGACTGTTTGCCTTAGCGGTCTCGACCAGGGAATAGCACGTTGCACTGGCACGTGCGCCCCGTGAGGTATCTGCGAACAGCCAAGCCTTTCGACCTAGAGCGAACGGACGGATAGCGTTTTCGGCCAGCACGTTGCTGATCTGTAGGTCGCCTCGTTCGCAGTAACCGATCAGAGTAGGCCATTGGTTCAGCGTATAATCCATGGCCTTGCGAGTCATAGTGCCCTTCGCGACCTTGCCGGCGTTGGCCTCCAGCCAGATCTTAAGGGCTTCCAGCCTGGGAACGCTCAGCTCCTGACGAATGCGGTAACGCTCACTGTCACTCAGCTCTTTGATCTGGCGCTCGATGGCGTAGAGTTTGTTGATGTGGCTTAGAGCCACGTCGGCCTTGGAGACCTTTGTGGGTTTGCCTTTACCTTGAGGTTTGGACCCTTTGATAGCTTCCACGAACTTACGTCTCGCGTGGTCCCAGCAACCCATTCGAGTGATGTTGTTGTCTCGGCACACTTTGCCATAGCCAGAGTAACCATCGGCTTGCAGAATGCCGTTAAAATCATCCAGCAGACGCACCGGCACTTTTCCCGCCCGTGACGGATCGTATTCAAACAGCACCGACGGTTTTCCGGGTGGGCCACCGCGGGTGACCCACATCCACTTGTCCGACTGCGCCGTTTTACCGTCTTCTTTCAGAACGGGTATTCGGGATTCATCGGCTTGCAGGTAGTCACTGCTGTTCTGCACTTCCCGCATCAAGTGGATCAGCGGTTTGAACACATCATCCAGACGGATGATCCAGTGAGCCATATTGGTACGGCTGATCTCATGCCCCAAGCGCTTGAACATGTGCTCCAGACGATACAGCGGCAAGCCATCGGCGTATTTCGAGGTGATGATGTACGCCAGTAAGGAGGGTGTGGCTGTGCACTTGCCCAAGGGATGAACGGGACGAGCTGCCGCCACTAAGCGTTCTTCACCGTTGTGCTCGAACACGGCTTTTTCCTGCCAGTATTCGAGAACTTTGAATTGAGCCGGGATGAACTGCAGTTCTTCTTTCACCTTGGTGAAGAAGGTCTTGACGGCGCCGGCCTTATCTTCGTCGCTCAGTGTCAGTTCGATGCGCTCACGCAGCAACTTATCCGAGAAGCCACGTTGGCGACGTTTACGAGAGGCCGGTGGTGCCTCTTCTTCTTTGACATCGTCTGGTAGTTGATCGCGCAGGTCATCGATCTCGGCTTCCAGCTCCGCTTCGTCGAATAAATGGATTTGGTGTGTAGACTTCTCACTGCTGGCGCCAAATTGCTGAATCCGTTTCCAGCGCAGCAGTTCTTCGAGTATCTGAATGTACTGATCGCGCTGTTGAACGGCTGCCTTCTTGGCAGACAATTCTTGCTGAAGGCCTTCGACCACCGACAGCAATTCAGCGGCCGTTAGGCCGCTGATATCGGGTGCTTTTGAAGGGGTTTCAGGCTTTAATTTCATGAACAAATTATAGCAAAAACAACGCATTGAAGCACGTAAAAAGACTTAAATAACGGCCTCATAATGCAGAGTTTTATGGCCTTTCAGCAGTGCAATATCGTAGCCGTCCAGCAGCCAGTTAATCTGCTCGCCGGTCAGTACCAACAGCTCATCCGAGGCCTTTGGCCACTTGAATTTCTCCTCAGCCAGAGCTTTGTAATAAAGCACAAATCCGTTGTCTTCCCACATCAGGCACTTGATCTTATTCCGCTGCCGGTTGGTAAAGGCGTAAAGCGCGCCGGTGAACGGATTGTGGCCCAATTCCTGTTCAACCAATACCGCCAGGCTGTTGGCCTGCTTGCGGAAATCCACCGGTGCCCGATACAGATAAATCTGTGGCAACGACAAAGATGGGCGTAAATATCGGTGGCGCATCACAGCTGCCTCAGCACCGCGCCCAGCAACTCGATATTGCCAGCGTGCAAACCGGTGATGGAAACACCGCCGGGCAAGGATACGGTCAGGCCATCAGCGTCGCCAGCATCAACACCGATGCGGGGAGCTGAAGAAATAACCCGCGTGAATCCGGTGGCTGCCGGCGCCTGCTTCGGATAATCTTTACCAGACGTTAGCTTCTGGCGCCAATAGACGAATTGATGATAAATCAGCGACTGTTGCTTGCAGAAAGCATTGCCAGACAAGTCGGTCACTTCCCAATCGTTAATCTGCTGCTGCCAGAAGTGCACTTTTTCGGTTGGGGTCATACTGAATCCTCGTGGAATGAATGCGGCGTTCAGTGTGTGCAATTGCCGAGCTGGGGTGTAGGTGCTGATTTATGGGCGCTTACGGTTCTACCCCCCGTTACTGCGAATACTCCAGAAAAAAGCCTCCATTAGCGCTCCATACCTCAATGATGATGAACTGGCCACCTCAACAGTGGCCAATCGGCACACTGTTGAGGTGGGTGATCGTGGCACAAATTTTTGGGCTTCCAACCCGTTGGTTGTAGCAAGAAAACTTAAAATATCGTCCAAGATTAGTTGACCATTGCACAAGTACCCTAGGCGATGGTGTTGAGAGCTCGCATTAAAATCGGCTAGTGGCGTTATGTGCCGTCGCTGTCCTGAAGAACAAGGTAGTTCTCACTTTCTTCAGTTGTCACTGCGATTTTCTCTTGGTAGAGCTCCACCAATTTTTCAAGAAAATACATGCCAGCTGGGCTCATAATGTATCGATTCACTCCGGTCTCAAAAAGAAATCCGCGATTTCGAAGGAAGCCGAAAGCCGCTTCTACGCCTTCTTTAAATTCGGCACTTCGAAGCATTATGGTGTATTCGTCGTCTTTTGCGATTGCCGCGATATCGTTCTCGCGCAGGCCTACTGCCGGTGACTCTAGGTACTGAAGATCCCGACCGGATTGTGCAAAGTAACGGCCGATGATCAGGAGGGCAACCTGGATCTTAAACGCATTGCGATTATAGTCGCGATCCTCACTGTTAGAGAGCTCGCGCATAAAGAAGAAATGGCGCTTGTCATTAAAAACCAACTCGTACCCCAAATGCTGATACATAGCCCGAAAATGCTCATGATTCCTGAACAGGGTGGTATAAACAGGGTTCTCCACCATGTCGTTTTGAATTTGATCAAACCGCTCTCGGGTGATCACCTTTCCCGCCGAAAGGTCGCGAAAGGCTTCCGCGCTGCGTTCGGGATCAACGGCATCAAAGCCTGTGCGCTGCTCAATCATTGATTTCTTCCTTCTGTATCGGGGTGACCTTGCGTAGTCGGTAAATCAGGTGTTGGCCACCGTCTTCGAGGGTTTTAAATCGGTTGGTTGTTTTGATCGATACCTCTTTTCGCCTGTGCGACATGATGTAGCTCAGGGCATCCATAAGATCCACCATGCTGTCGTAACCACCAACAAACGTGCTGAGACGCTCGTGGATGTGCGAGACCAGATCGCGTGTCTCAGGCAAGGGCATATCCCGCAACCAGTTATACAGAATTTCGGATCGCTCAATGTTCAAGCCGTTTTTTGTTCTTTCAGCGATAGATGTTGGTAACTGTGGCACTACATCCACACGGACAGCATCCTCAAGCCGGGCTTCCAGGTCGGAACGAAACAGGCGAAGAGTGCTCACATTGTCATGCAGCTCCAGAACACTGGGATAACTCCGGCTGATCAAACCCGCCATAAATCCCGTTTTCTCAACAAAACCATCACCCTTCATTTGGATCCGGTTAAGGTGACTGGTCTGAGTTTCAGTAAACAGATCGCGTAGATCCTCAAAAGCAGATTCCATGGCGTTGTGCTGCCGCAGGGACCGCTGATTTTTGGCCACAAAATCCTGTACGCGTTTGGCGATAGCCTGGATGGGTTTGTAGGTTTCATTGAGACTTATTAGGCTTCGGTCAATTTGATCTGCCATGTCAAAATGACTGTGTGCACGGCACGCCTCTCCCAATCCCTCCAGAGCCTCATGAAGATTTTCGCCATCCTTGAGCTTCATGGACGGATTTAAGAACTCCAAGGTAGGGAGGATGTGTCTCTGGTGGATGGTAGTAATCTCGCCCAATAATTCATAGTGTCGAGTAATGCTTATCCGCTCATTCGACATAGCAATCGCACCAGAGATGTCTTCCATACGCTTAGATACGTCCATCTCAAGGTCACGAACATTGCCATGAATCAGGCGGATGACGGAGTTAAGTTCACCGCTCATGGCCTGACAGGCTTCCAGGAAGTCCGGGCTTCCACTATGAAGGTTGCTATCAATGATTTGCCGTTTCAATTCCCTGAGGCTGCTCAATCGAGCCTTCAGCTTTGCATTGGTCAGATCCTGTCGAAGCGATCGGTCGCATATTCTTAGAAGCTGAAGCAATGAATCGTCGAAATAAAAGTGTGGGATGCCTGCCTTTTTATCGATAGACATCAGACCACTACCCGCCAGATTCGCTGTCCTGAAGGCGAGGTGTATTCGCTTGCGCTCTTTCGTTGGGGCCGAGCTCATAGCACGCTCTACACGATAAAGGAGCTCGTGCTCTGGCACCGAAAGTTCATTGCGTTCATCCATAGCTTGAATAAGGTCAAAGAACGTATCCGGATACTGGAAGATGACTTGGATTGTCTCAATCGTTCCAAAACGCTTACTCGACATTCGATGCGTCCTCTAACGCCTCATCCATGAGTGTTTGTTGCTCAGGATGAATCCAACGCTCTATCGGGCCTTCAGTAACGCCTTCTGGTCCGCCCCAATAAACCGGGTCACGACTTACATCGTAAGGTCGGGCGGTTCGCATTTCATCGAGCTTGAAGTGCCGACCGATCTCAAGAACCAGGGCAGAGGATGCGCTGTGTGTGGCGGCGCCGAAAAGACGGAAGCCTTCACTGCGAATTCGCTCAAGCAGGCTGGCGATCTGACCAATGTCGACACTCGCCACCTCATCCAGCACAGCGGGGAGGCTGTAGTTGTAACCCTGATCAAGCAAGCTTTTGAGTAGGCCTTGAACCAATGACAGGTTAATCAGTGACGTCGTCGAGTTGGACTGAGCCTTGTCGTCAAAGTGCTTGTCAGTTTTCTTGCGGGTCTGATAGCTGATTTTCTTGACGACCTTTTCCATGGTGAGTCTGTATTCCGACGTGCCATCGTCTTTGTTATCAAAAAACTTGTTCATGAAAGTCTTCAGCTGGTCATAAAACGCATCAGACAGACTCTGACTGGAGTGTTCGTTGATCTGTTCAGACTGGCGCACCAAAGATTCGAATGCCTCGTCGCACTCAATCTCAACGCGAATCTCTGCTAGGTCGTTAATCTGCACCGATTCCAGTCGGCGATTCAGCTGGCCTTGAACGTTTTTAATAAAATCCCTGTTTTTACGGAGGCTGGTACGATAGTTCTCAACGAGACCATTGTGTGTTCTGCGTTGATCCTCAAGGGAGGTCACTCGGTGATCTAGATTGGAGTAAACATCTTTCAGGTCAGACCAGGCCGTTCGAATCTCCTCATTACTCGGGCGAGTCTCTCGTAACGCCTCATGCTCTTCAAACAAAATGCGAATATCGATAAAGTGGCAAAGGCTTCTGAGTATCCTGTCGCGCAACTCTCCCATCATGAAGCATTGGCGCTCGATGTCGTCTACGCCACCTTGCACCAGTTCATCCGGAGAAAGTAGAGTGTTTTTCTTCTCGGAGCCGTCGCCTGACACAAGCAGTTTTGGCTGCAATTGGCCCAAACGCTGAAGTCTGTCGAACAGGGTTGAATAGTTCGAGCTATCGGCTTTTTTGGCATCCAAGAGGCGACGTGTATTCTCAAGCTCAGAAGCGGCTGACGCCGCATCCTTTTGCAGAACCTCGACAAGGCTCTGGAGTCGGTCTCTTTCATCTACTTCGTTGATGAGATCAGCTTCCAGCCTTTCAAGCTGACGCTCTGATCCCTCAAAATTATTCAGTATCTCAAGGTCTTTAATATAGCCTTTAAGCTCAATATTTTTGTTGTTGATTTGGCGAGCTTTCTCCGCAGGATCGGCTGAGGCATTTTCAACCTGCTTAAGTTGCCGCTCTTTATCTTTTACATCGGATCGCAATTCTTGAAGGATTCGCTCAAGGGGAACGCTATCGTCTTCCGTTGCGGCAAAATCCACATCAAACCAGCGGAGAAGATCCTCATGACGCTCGAACAGCCCACAGAAAACTTCGATGCTACCGAATTCCTCAATGGTCAGCTCTCGACCGGGACTAGCACTTGCCAGTTTGCCGTTGATGGAAGACAGGACGGTGACGTGGTCATTAGGTAGCTGACTTTTGAGCTCTAGGTGGCTATTAGCGATTCGATCTTCCGTTCGTTGAATACTTCCCTTCAGTACATCAACCTCAGAGATCAACCGCTGTCGAGTTTCAGCCTGTTTTTGAGAATTCTCAAGAACTTCTAGCTCTTTCTCAATGTCTGACTTTCCGTCTTTAATGGCGCTCCGGATAAATTCAATGTTTGCGCTTTCAGGGTAGGAAGAAATGAGCGTCCGACCCTCGTTGACGTACTTATCAGTTTCGCTTCTTTTTTTGGTGCTGCTCTTGACGGTGCCAACAGCCTCGCGGTGATCTTTCACGGCGTCCCGAAACTTCCGATCCGCCTCTGACTTCTGATTGCTTATATCCGTAACCTTATGGCTCAGTGTCAGAGTTTTTTCATTGGTGTCGTCTATGGAGAATTGAAGACTGCGACACCAAAGAGTGAAGAGTTCCGCCAAGGACCGAGGATTGTAATCTTTAAAGTCGTTGTTCAGCTGAACGAAGCGAGGGCGCTCACTTTTGATCTTGTTCAGGTACTTTTCGATGGATTCCAGTTCGTCACGTTCGTCCAGGAAATGGCCGATATCAAAATCGAAACGATCACGCTCGTAGTTCTTCTGGTTCTCAATAATGTTGGCAACGGCCATCGCCATGCTTTTTGAGTCGTGACTGACCTCGAACAACATGCGGATCAGGGTGCGAAGAGACTCGATTTTTTGTTTGTCGACACTCGCCATCGGTAGGACAGCGTATTGAGAATTAGCTTTATTGAGCAGGTCGTTTGAGTACAACAGGTTTATCAATGACTTCTTGTTGGAAACCGTATCGGTCTCCTTTGAAAGTTCTTTACCACGGTTTATAACGTTCTTAACGGAAAGCTCGGGGCGGGCAAAGCCAATGCCTTCAGGGTCAGACGTATCCCAGAAGGTTTCGCGCAGCATGTCATATCCAACAGGAATGAAGATTCGCTTGTACCCTAAGGATAGGGATGCGCCGTCGCCTCTGTACAAAATCTGGCAATGAGTACCAGCCGAGTTCTCAACCTCTAGAATCAGGAAGCTTCGATTGCTCGGAAAGTAGTGATTATAGCTTTGCTCGTTGGTGTAATAGGCAGACTTGTCGGGCGTCCGGAAGCCAAATTTGATCTCACTTTTGCGCAGGTTTTCCTCGGGGAGTAAAAATAAGCGGAGCGAGTTCATTACGCTGGATTTGCCGACGTTGCCCTCAGCCAGCAAAATAGCGTGCTCATCCAAGGGGATTTCAATGTAGCTGAACCCGGCAGAGTCGACCATCACTAATCGTTTAATGGAAATCGTGTAGTTCGAGATCATTCTTCTTCAACTCCGCTTAAAAGGGTTTCCTGCTCCATAAACATTCGATGCGTAGAAAAGGCCTCAGCAAGGGCGGGAATGTTATGCAGCTTTGCAAGATCCATTGCTTTGATTAGTCGATCGTTGGTGACGGGTGTTTTCAGAAAACAATGGCTGTACTGAGACCAGTCGGACGGGGCAAGGAACACCGCGCCGAGGATAACGGACTTGAGCGTTTTGAATGCCTTAAGTCCGCCAAGATCGTAATCGAACGCGCAAAAGATGTTTGTGTAGGTCTGTTCAATCCAATCCAGTGTGATCCGCTTGTTAATGCGGTTACCAGCGGAAAGGATGACGTCGACAGAACCAATCGCGTGGTCTGCACCGGTCCAGCTGGCCATCAGTTTCAGCATTGATCGGTAATGTGCGAAATTTTGTTCATTCTCTACCAATAGAACATTTGGCTTTGGTGTAAACCCTAGGTTGGCCCCTTCGCTATCGATCATCACTAAATCTGGCCTGTCGGGATCCCCGCTGTCATTGAAAACCAGCAAAAATGCGCAATCGGTACCGCACCCGTGGGAATCGCCTTTCATGGACGCGTGGATACGGTTCACTGGCTTGCCGGACAAACGACGAAGATCAGCCATGATATCTGGTGATGTAGGGCTCACAAAACACAGGGATGGAGTCTCCGCCAACACTTTGAAATGACTATGGACCTCGGATCGAATGTTCTCAGGCAAGTATTTTCGGAACGCCGAAAAGTTGATTAACTGACATGCATCAATCTTATCCAGATATTTTTCAAGACTCACTCTGGGCGCTTCCTTTCGGTAAAAGTAAAAGACTGTTTCCAAAAAAAAATAGCTGTCGTCCCGCAATCTGCACGAAATTCATTCGCAGAAAGAAGCACCACTTCGGAAAAATGCTGACCCCGCCATGCCATCAAGGTATCCCCGTGCTGCCAGACACACGGACAAAAGCCGGTTTGGAGTTACCTGTTTTCGGAATGACGCCGAGGATAACGTACACCTCTTTAAGATCACTGTCCTAATAGAGCGCATCGGAAACCTTCACGCGAGCTTCCTCGTTAACGCAAAGTCCTGATCCAAAATATTCAGATAACCGCAACATTTCGGCGTTCAGGATCACCCTTAGATGCCGCCAACGAATGTGAGCATTGGCCAGAGCGATCAACAACCTGGGTTCTACCACTGCCATGTCCGGGATTAGCCAGAAGTCTTTGAGTTGTTCTTAAACGCGCCAACTATGTTGACGGGCTCCGTCATACCCCAGCGACAGGCTCGTGTTCACACAACCAAATTGTGAAGATCTAAAATGGATCTGAAATATCGTGAAAGAGATCATCAGAAAAATTAATAGAATCCGTATCGCAAAACGACGAATCTGTTCCGTACGTGTTACCGCCGACATCAAATCCGCCGATCCCGTCTCCCATCATGGGTAGCCCACTCGCAGGATTAATAGAATGATAATTTGAGAAAGCGTCACTGTCCCAAAGATCCAACTCGTCTGATTCGGGTTCGAATCCAGTTTCTGAGTTATCGCTCACATCATTTTCATTAACGAATTCTTGAAAGGTGCTTACAAGGATCCCTGCGATCACGCCAACAATTAATCCGTTTATTCCCAGTAGAAAAAATCCAAATGTGCTTGTAGCCAATGTCACAAATAAACACGTCATCATCAAATCCCCTTAACGTGTCAGTATCGGTTGATGTCTAACATACAATAAGCTTTCATAGGTGCAAGTAGTTTATACAAAATTTTTAGCATATTTATTAGAGAGATTTTTCAATTTGTGTCAATTTTGTAAACAATATCTTCTAGTATTCTATTAAATTAGGGGCTGTTGACGTTTCATTACATCGGCAGCCATAAAAACCCACACGCGCCATGGCCACGACGCTTTGATAGTTGCGTTTCAATTTGTCATAGCGTGTCGCCAGACCGCGAAAATGCTTCAGGCGCGCAAAGGCATTTTCCACTAAATGGCGGTGGCGATACAGCGGCCAATCCATGTCCGCATTGCCTATGACGGAATTCGACTTTCTTGGAATCACGGCGTTGGCACCCTTGCTGTTAATCTGTTCGCGAATTTTGCTACTGTCATAGCCTTTATCCGCGATCACTGCTGTGGCGGGCGGCAATGGCTCAATTAATTCGCTGGCCGCTGTGCTGTCATGAATCTCGCCGCCGGTCACTGAAAACTCAATCGGTAAGCCGTAACTATCGACGGCCAAATGAATTTTTGTGGTATTGCCCGCACGACTTTTACCAATGGCTTGTGGCTCAACACCTCTTGCGCCGGCGCTGTGCTGGTGGGCTTTGACGTAACTGCCATCAATAAATTCCCACTCAGTATCCGGCTCACTGACAAGCTTTTTGAACAGTGCCAACCATTTACCCTTTTTTGACCACTCATTGAACTTCTTGTAAATCGAGTTCCACCGGCCGAAGCATGGGGGCAAGTCCCGCCATGGACAGCCCACTCGCAGTCGGTAAAACATGCCTTCGACCGTCATCCGCAAGTCGCGCTTGTTATAAATATTTTCTTGAAGCATCATTCCTTTTAGCTTCGACCAGTGCTCATCAGTGAGCATACGTCGGGGCATAGCAAGCTCGTTTTGTTTTGGTGTCGGAACCTGAATATTACGAGCTTGCTCCTTTTATTCAATCACTTGCGCCCAAACGTCAACAGCCCCTAGTATGGCTTTCTTTTTCGTACTAGTTGCTTCGCTAAAATTATAAATATATTAATAATGAAAACCCCAATACATACCTGTGATTTATTTGTTTATGAAAAAATTATCAATAATCCTCAGGTTCTACGGAAATAAAATCAAATCTAAATCCGAGTCTTGCCTGAATTTCAGCGGACCTACCAACAAATTCTCTTACTTTTTTAAATAAAAATTCGGGTAACATCCACTCAATAAAAGTTCCTGATATCTTAATTTTTGGTGTGAGGGATGTGTACTCTCTCGAAGAAAAATTCTTATCCTCATCTATGCAGATGAACTGCACATTTATCGACTTTAACAGTAACGCCTCCTGAAAAGATTCGGCGATCACAAAGCTAATATTTTCCAGTGTATTCTGAGCACTGACAAGACGAAATTTAACGTCGTCGTATGAAAACACTGCTTTATAAACAGAATTTGAGGACGAATCAATAAGCGACTTATTAATATATTTTTGCGTCTCTGTGTCAGCAGAGAACATGCAAACCAACTTTACGTTCATAATAATCTCCTGTGTGACCAGTAATATACAGCAATAGGAAGTGAGTTTTTTTCGTCTAATGAGCAGGAAAATGCGTAAACTAAGGTGATGTGTGCGTATGGGCCCATCACTGGTGCCAGAAATATCGACTATTGATAGATTTTTCAGCCTGTATCTGTGGATGAATGTTCCGCACCACCGCTCATCGAACCAAGAATAAATTTTTAGTCTATCCGTGGGTCGCGAACATAGTGTGCGTGTGGAGGGGGTTACTGCTCATTAATGTGCGGGACCCCCCTGGTCCCGACAAGGGGGATGCTAGCGGTTCCATATTTCTAGAAATCAAATTTGGGGGGGTCACGCACAGTTAGATAGGATATGTAGGGGGGGTGCCGCACAAATGTGCACGAGGGGGGGGTCAGGTTCATAGATAGGTTTTGTAAAGCACGGGCAAGAGTTCTTAAATAGAAAATAGAGAGTGCAATGGCAGTGTGGCAGCGAAGAACCTGAGGTCGCCAGAGACAGGTATGTCAGTTGACCGCAATCGGACGCCTTTAACATAGTTGCTCAACGGAATAGATTATATGCAGTAGATTTATCCCCATTGATTCCGTGCCAACGAAGGGGCTGATAGCCCCATCTTTAAACTTGGATAGCTGTATTTTGATGGGCTTTTAGCCCCGTGCTGTAAATGGATCCATTAGTCAACGCTATCCACCCTAAATCGGCTCTGTGCAGCCTCAGGTTGAGAGTTTCTTCTAACACAAGGATTTGTCCGCAAACTGACAGTTAAGGCAACCTGGAGCCGTTGTGCACCGTTTGCGAATACAATCCTAAGCAAGAGAGGACTTGAATTTTCTATTCAACATGGAATCAGCGTTAAACCAGAGTTCTCGGATTAATAGCCCAGAATATTCAGAAATTAGTTGATGCATTCGGAATGCCTGGGTTTTACTGAGCGACCCCGCCCAGATTAATAGCGCCCAATGATTAAAATTCGATATGTTGATCGGCTTTAGATCGTTGTTGATTATTTGTGGGGACTAGGTTGCGCTCTGATTGTAGGCGAATGAACTCGGAGCGTTGGCCATCATGAGTGCGAATCAAAATAGTTAATTCAGCCTCATGAAATTGATCCGAACATTCTGCAGCGTCAATTACCTTTTGTGCTAATTCATTAATGTTATTCATTGGGTTTCTCTTTTTAGTCGGAGGTAAGATAAATTGTCAAAAATCTGTCATATAATTATTCGCCACTCATGAAAGAAATTCCATCCATTATCTGATTTTAAATTACGTTAAAAAGATTAAGTTGGAAGCAAAAAATAGGTTTCGCTATAAAGTCTCGTCACTTGGATATACTAAACAGTAATTAAAAATTGCACGTCCCCGTAAGGAGGTTTTTACGTGACGTGCTGTCGGTGTTTTTAGGCACCGCCGACTGGCCTCTATATGGAACTACCTTACTACAAGTTCAATTAGCAGCAAGAAAATAGTTATTTCCGCAGTGTCGATTAAAATTTATTTAATTGAGAGTTCGTCTATAACCGACATTATCGCCAAGGTTAGGGAGAATAAGTCATAAAGTTTTTAAAGAGGAATGGGCGTGAATGAAAGCATTCTTTTTGTTGTTGAGTTTGATGAGCCTGAGCTGATCATCGACCAGCTCCAGACTCAACCCCGTCTTAACGGGATTAGTGTTGAGCGCCTCATCAAACGTTTGATTTATTACGCAATGATGCCAGCTGATTTGGCTCCCTGCGTATCGGGTGAGAATCTAAACGATCTTTTAGAGAAATGGAGTGTTACGCCCTGCTAAAAGAGAGTCTTAGCACCACTAAAAAAGTCATGAATTCTTGGTGAAGTGGATTGTCCCAGTGACTCTAAAACTCGTGTAACATACTGCGATTCGCGAATCGCTACGGATGATCAATTTCCCAATGCAAGAATTCCGCTATAACAGCGACCTATCCGGTGGCTCTTTGCTAGTCAGGGAGTCCCGTGTCATTGTTGAATTGCTGCTCAACAACGTAACGGACAGCGAATGGCACCAGGCTGTGCATGTGGACAACCGTCTGCAAAAGCGCAGCCCGGCGACAGCAAAACGACTGGCCAGGGTGCTCCGTAAACGCTTGAATCGTTTGGCCCCGCCATTCTGGTACGCGTTGCGTGACGGTGACGACGAACTGGCAACACAAATAGCCTTCGTCGCGGCGCTGGATCGCAACTTGCTGCTCGTGGAGTTTATGGAAACGGTTGTCAGGGATGCCTTTGTGCTGCGAGCAGGGGCGCTGGCTCGCTATCAATGGCTTGATTTTCTGGAGGACCGCGCCTTTAGGGATCCGTCCATAGCTGACCTAGCGGAAATATCGAAAAAGAAAATCGGTCAGGTGGTTTTTCGAATGTTGGCGGAAGTGGGCCTGCTACAAAGCACCCGTACGCTCAAACTCCAACATATCGTGGTCAGGCCAGAGGTAAGCAGCCTGCTGAATAGCAGCCACCGTGACCGAATCCGGGCATGCCTGAATGTCTCTAGCGCGAACCCAGGTTAATAAAGGCGCAGTGACAAAATAATACGATGGAGCGAGAGGCATGAAACAGCCGTTACAGGATCGACTGAATCAGATTCCGGAAAAAATTCTCACCCCGGAATTCTTGCAAGGCCAGGGATTGGGCAATGAAATTGGCTTTTGGATATTCGACTACGCCCCCGAAGAAGAACTCAAAGTGCGGGAGTACCTAGGCTTCCTGACCGGTTTCCTGCAAAAAAAGCACAATCACCTGAACGTGGCGAGCATCAACCTGCTGGAAATAATGCGCGACTATTTGGCCGAGCGAAAATTCTTGGACAAAGCTTGTCAGATGCAGCAGCAGAAAGGCGGCCAGGCGCTGCTGAAAGCGCTCGCTGGACCAATGCATATGGACAAGTTTGCCCCTTACATAATGCAACGGACAAATGCCGCTGAACGCGACATCATTTTGATCCATGGGGTTGGCTCCGTATGGCCAGTGCTGCGTGCGCACAACCTGCTAAACAAACTGCACGCGCTGCTGGGCCACAAGCCCGTTGTGCTTTTTTACCCGGGGGAATACAACGGCCAAAGTTTGACATTGTTCAACCGGATACCCAGCAATAATTATTATCGAGCCTTTTCGTTGGTGCCCTAACGCTGAATCAGCGTGCCCGATACGCTTACAAGGATGACCCGCAATGTTCATTAAAGACCTCTTTTTTAAGCCCCTGGATCGTTCCATCAACGGCGTGGTCAAAGCCGACCAGGCGGACGACGCTACCGTGTGGCAAGAGCTTGAAGAGTACGTCGTCACCAACGAACTGGAAAAGCACTTTCGCGCGTTCTTCGAAAGCTACGGCACCAGTCTGCAAGACCCGTCTATTTCTAATCGAGTGGGTATTTGGATCTCCGGATTTTTTGGCTCGGGCAAATCGCATTTTCTGAAAGTCTTGTCTTATCTGCTGGAAAATAAAGCAGCTCACGACGAACAAGGCGCCACAAAAAACGCGGTCGAGTTTTTTGACGAACAAAAACTTCGCGACGCGATGATTCGTGCAGACGTACAAAAGGCTGCGACGACACCCGCGGACGTCATTCTATTTAACATCGACTCTAAGTCCGGCTCTAACGATGGCGGTAACCCGATCCTGAGCGTTTTTCTGCGGGTGTTTAACGAACATCAGGGCTTCAGCGGTGACCATCCTCATATTGCACACATGGAGCGGCACCTTGAACAAAAAGGCGCCTACCAAGGCTTTAAAGAGGCCTTTGCAGAATCTGCGGGAGTGGACTGGGAAGCCGAACGCGACGGTTACCCGTTCTATCAGGACGATATTGAATCCGCCATTGCCAAAGCGTTGAACCTGTCTGCCGAAGCCGCTCATAAATGGTTTGAAGAATCAGAAGAAACCTTTTCAGTGTCCGTTGAGAATTTCTGCCGCTGGGTGAAAGAGTATCTGGATGCTCGCGGCGCTGAGCACCGAATGGTGTTTATGGTCGACGAAGTAGGGCAGTTCATTGGTTCCGACACCAAATTGATGCTCACCTTGCAGACCATCACCGAAAACCTGGGCACCATTTGTGACGGTCGAGCATGGATTGTGGTGACCTCGCAGGCCGATATGGAGGCTGTGCTTGGCGATCTTAGCTCGTCCAAAGCCAACGATTTTTCCAAAATTGCAGGCCGTTTTAAAACCCGATTATCGTTGTCCAGCTCGAACACCGACGAAGTCATTCAGAAGCGGTTGCTGCGCAAAACGCCAGAAGCAGAAACTGAGCTTCGTGCCGCTTGGGAAAAAAGTGGCGACATCCTGCGTAACCAAATCACCTTTGATCGCTCCGGTCCAACCCTGAAAAACTTCGATGGCGCGGAAAGTTTTGTCGCCAACTATCCATTCGCGCCCTACCATTTTCAGCTGGTGCAAAAAGTCTTTGAAGAAATTCGAAAAATCGGTGCGACCGGCGCTCACCTGGCCTATGGTGAACGCTCCATGTTGGATGCCTTCCAGATGGCAGCGATGAGCCTGGCGGACAAAGACATCGGCGCCTTGGTGCCCATGTATGCCTTTTATCGGTCAGTGGAAGGGTTTCTGGACACAGCGGTAAAGCGCACGATTGACCAAGCCAGTGAAAACTCCAGCCTAGACACGTTTGACGTTCAAATTCTTCGCACCCTGTTCATGATTCGCTACGTGGAACTTATCAAGGGCACGTCGGACAACCTGGTCACCCTGTCCATTGAGAAAATTGACGAAGACAAACTGGCGCTTCGCCGACGCATCGAAGAAACGCTTCAACGGCTGGAGAAAGAAAGCCTGATCACCCGTAACGGTGACGAGTTCGTTTTTCTGACCAACGAAGAGCGTGACATTACCCGTAAGATCAAAGCAACAGACATTGCCAGTTCGGATGAAAACAAAGAGCTGGCCAGCTTGATCTACAAAGACCTGCTAAAAGACAAAAATAAATATCGCTACCATGTTAACAAGACGGACTACAGCATTGGCCGCTACCTAGACGGCCACACGCTGGATGGCCGCTACGAATCGGATTTAAGAGTCGAGATTGTTTCCCCGCTGGATCTGGATTACGCCCAATACAGCGAAGCAGGCTGCATCAACAAATCTACTGATGGCGCAGCGGGCCAGGCCGTTATCAAACTGCCAGACGACAAAATCTTCTTTCAGGAGCTGCGAATCTGGCTCAAAACCAACAAGTTCATTCGCCTCAACGACGACGGCAACAACACCGACCTTAGCCGTATCCTGGCAGACCGTGGCCGCGAGAATCAGGAGCGGCGAAAGCGCCTGCGCCACACCATGGAAGACATGCTGTTACGCGCCGAGTGCTATTCCTTGGGCCAGCACTTGCAGTTATCGACCAGCAGCCTCGCCGTGCGTTTCGATGACACCTGCGAGTACGTATTAGAAAATACCTACACCAAACTCGGCTTTCTGAAAGTGCTTCAGCAAGACCCGTTGCGCGAATTGAGCGCTGTGCTCACCGTCGATGACATTGGCCAGATGGGTATGGCATTGGATGGGGAAGAAGGTAATCCCCAGGCCGTGAAGGAAGTGGAACAATTTATCATGCTCCGTACGGACGGCGATGAACGTTTGCTGGTGAGCGATATTATTGATCGATTTGCAGCCCGCCCATACGGCTGGCCAGATGGGGAAATTTTGCTGATTCTAGGCCGCCTGGCTGCGACGGGTCGGATTTCATTTCATACCGGTGGCCCCTCCAAACCGCTGAACGACGTGTTCGAGTACCTGAACAACAGCCGTCGGCGTCGGGAGATTTCGGTTCAAAAAAAGCGCCAGACAGACGACGCGATTCTCAAGAAAACTCGCAACTTGTCCCGCGACTTGTTCAATGCCTTGGGGCCCGACACGGAAAAAGAACTGTTCGAGTTTTATTGCAGCCATTTTAATCAGTGGCTGACCAACCTGCGCAGCTACAAAAGCAAAACCGATGTGGGCCGGTTCCCCGGTAAACAGGTGATTGAAGGCTCCATCCTCAGGCTGGAGCGCCTGATGGCCAATCGTGAGAGCTTCGATTTTTTCAAAACCGTCATCGACAATAAAAATGATTACCTGGAACTGGAAGAAGATTACCGCGACATCCACGAATTTTTCAGCAATCAACTTCACAGTTGGCAGCAATTACAAAGGGCGCTTAACCACTTTGAAAAAAATCAGCAGGCTCTGCAGAAAAACGACTCAGCCAGCAAAGCCCTAGCGGAGCTGAAGCACATCGATAAGGCAGAATCGCCATACGGCCTGCTGCATAAAGTCGTCAGCCTGGTGGAAACGGTTGAGGCGGTGAACACCGCCATTGTGAGGGAAAAACGCGAACACGCATTGGCGCGGGTAGAAGAAAAAATACAACAGCTTCAGGCTGAGATCATTAAAAGCGGAATTGTCACTGCGGATTTGAGCAATCGCCTGTTGCGACCGCTGCAGCTAATAAAAGAAGACCTGACCGGCGAAACCAGCATCGCCACGATCTATATGCTGCAAACCCAGACAGCTCAAGAAAAACTGGACGATAGTCTGTTCAACCTGGAGCAAGCGGCGCATGTCGAGGCTGAAAAGCAAGCGAAAGCCCAAAGAGATGCACAAGACGGTGCTGGAACCTACACTCACAAGCCATCACCAGATTCATCACCCAAGCCCGCACCCGTGGCTATGCCCAAGCCTGTGGTGGATGTGAGTGCAGCAAAAGTGTTCAGCAAACTCGCCAGTGGTGTCTACCTGGAAAAGCAGGAAGACGTCGATAAGTTTGTCGCTGCCTTAAAGGAAGAGCTGCAAAAAGCCATCAAAGAAGGCGGCCGAGTGCGCCTGAAGTAAGGAAGTCCGTTGGTTTACTATGGCTTTTTGTGTAAAAAAAATAGTAGATTAAGGGTTAAGTGTAAAAAAAGTGTGTTGAGTGTAAAAAAAGTGGGCTTACGGGGCGGGCAAGAATAAACATGCAGTACATTGGCTACGCACATATTATCCACCATGCTGGCATCCCAGCTATGCAACCTGCAATGGTAGCAGAAGTGCGATCGGTTACCCGTAAGGAAATCATCGGCAACACGATCGCGGTGCCGGCCAAGCTTGCCCTTGAGAACAGTGACCTGCTGGGGCACGTCCTGTTTGCGCTCAAACATGAGGGTGTCAACCTTCAGGTTCTTGCACCGGTGCTGCCCAAAATATCCGAACCAGAAATTCGCAGCGCGTTCGACGCATCGCCAAATAGCCAGTATCTGCGCAAGGCCTGTTTCTTGTGGGAACACTTCACTGGCCAGGTCGTACAACGCGGCACTGCGGCGATCAAACAAGCCTATATTCCGCTCTTTAATCCTAAACAGTACATCACCGGGAGGGGCGTGAAACATCCGCGCTGGCGCGTCACCTTCAATGGCCTGGGTACGCTGGATTACTGTGTTACCGTGCGGCGTACCGATTCGTTAGAGACACTGCTTGGTAAAAATTTGCTGCAAAAAGCCGTGGAGTTCACCGATTCATTACCCAAAGACATACTCAACCGAACGCTGGCCTGGGCCTATCTGCACGAAACCAAAGATTCTTACGCCATCGAAAACGAATCCCCGAATGATAACAAGGCTACCCGGTTCGTTGAGCTCCTTAAACAAGCTCACAGTCCCCGAGATCTTGATGAAGATTACTTGGTTGCCCTGCAAAACGCCGTAATCAGCAATGTTTTCTCTAAAGCCGCCTCATTTCGCATCGAGCAAAACTACCTCAGTGACGGACTAAGGGGCGCTTTGGGGGTCACCTACGTGCCGCCAACAGCAGAGTTTAGCAGGGCACTGATGGACGATCTGATGGCATTGGCCAATCACCCTCCTGAAGACGTGGATCCGTTGGTGCTCGCCAGCATCATCGCCTTTGGTTTTGTATTTATACACCCGTTTATGGATGGCAATGGCCGCCTGTCGCGGTTCCTGTTTCATCAGGTGTTGTGCCAAAGAGGTGCCTTGCAAAACGGACTGGTATTGCCAGTTTCAATTGTAATGCGCCAAAACGAAGCCGATTACCTGTCTGTGTTGCAGGACTTTTCCGAGTCCGCGCGCCGGTTTTGGGACGTCACGTTTATCGACGTCAATCAGTTCGTGTTTGAGTTTAAAGGTGATGAGAGTATTTACCGGTATTGGGACGGCACCCGCTGCGTCGAGTTTATGGCCAAGGCGACCGAACAGGCCATAGAGCACCACCTGAAACAAGAAACAGTCTTTTTAGCCCGTTATGACGAGCTTTACCGCCGAATAGATCAGGAATTTGACGTGTCGAACGTCGACCTCTCGCGGCTGGTAATGTTTTGTTTGGACCAGAATGGGAAGATTTCGAAACATCGTCGGAAGCAGTACCAGTACAAAGTACCCGACAGTGTTTTTGACGCGTTGGAAGCCGCCTATCAAGGATTTGTAAAATGAACACCGCCAACATCAAAAAATACGCGCCAAAAGCGCGCAACGTCTTTATTGCTGCGGTTACCAAGCAAGCTGCCCGTTATGGCGTTACCGCCAATGGCATAAAGCCCATAGAGCAGCGGGGCGATGTGACGTTGATTGGTGAACAGGCGTTTCCAAAAGTTGTTTTTCAGCCTCGCAGAGCGCTAGAGCGTGTGGTAGAGCAAATGGGCTTTGGCCAGGCCATGGAACAGGCCGCCTACAGCTGGTTCAACCGCCTGTGCGCCATTCGCTACATGGAAGTGCACGGTTACCTGGATCACGGCCGTCGTGTACTCAGTTCAGCAGATGGCGAAGCCGGCACCCCGCAAATCCTTGACGACTGCCTGGACATCACCCTGCCGGGGCTGAGCCCGGAAACAGTCACCGAACTGAAACTGGACGGAAACAAAGACGAAGAGCTCTACCGCGAGCTGCTGCTAGCTCAGTGCCGCGCCCTACACGACGCCATGCCGTTCCTGTTTGAAGCCGTAGACGATGCCACCGAACTGCTGCTGCCAGACAACCTCACCAAAACCGACTCCCTCATCCGTGAACTGATCAGAGCGATCCCGGAAGACAACTGGCAGGACGTAGAGATCATCGGCTGGCTCTACCAGTTCTATATCTCCGAAAAGAAAGACCAGGTGATGGGCAAAGTCGTCAAAAGCGAAGACATCCCCGCCGCCACCCAACTGTTCACCCCCAACTGGATAGTGCAGTACCTGGTACAAAACTCCGTAGGCCGCCAGTGGCTGCAAACCTACCCGGACAGCCCCCTGCGCAGCCAGATGCCGTACTTCATCGAACCCGGCGAACAACCCCCGGAAGTACAAGCCCAGCTGGCCGACACCGTGCCAGACGTCATAGACCCGGAAAGCATCAAAGTGCTCGATCCCGCCTGCGGCTCTGGCCACATATTGGTGGAAGCGTACAAGGTACTCAAAGCCATCTACGAAGAACGCGGCTACCGCAGCCGGGACATCCCGCAGCAGATCCTGAAGCACAACCTGTTTGGCCTGGACATCGACGACCGGGCAGGGCAGTTGGCCGGCTTCGCACTGATGATGCTGGCAAGGGAAGATGACCGCAGGTTGTTTAGCCGCATAGCCGAAGGCGAAGTCACCCTCAACGTGCTCTCTCTCAAAGAAACCGGCCACCTTAACCTGCCTCAACTCTGGCAGGATCTAAATCTGAGTGGCGACTGGCAGCAGGGTAGCTCCCAGAGTTTGTTTGAAAGCGAGCAAACGGATTTAAGCAGTGCGAGTGCTGATGAGCGCTACCAACTTTTGCAACGTACGCTGGAGCGGTTTGAGGAAGCGAAAACCTTTGGCTCCCTCATCGAAGTACCCGAGGAAGACGCAGCGCCGTTGCAAGCGCTGGTTGAAGAACTGGAACAGTTGGCCCGCACGGGTGACGTAATGCAGAAGCCAGCGGCGGAAACTTTATTGCCTTATGTGAGACAGGCGTGGATTTTGGCGCAGAGATACGATTCAGTCATTGCCAACCCGCCGTACATGGGCAGCAAAGGTATGAACGCTCGCTTAAAGGACTTCGCGAAGAATTCATACCCCCATGCAAAGTCGGATTTGTTTGCCATATTCATTGAACGCGGCTTTGAACTACTTCGACCATTTGGTTTCAACGCAATGGTTACTATGCAAAGCTGGATGTTCCTGTCTTCCTATGAGAGCTTGCGACTAAAGATTCTGAAGGATTCATCAATTGAGTGCATGGTGCACATGGCCAATATGGTCATGGGTATAGCGTTTGGAACCGCTGCAACCGTTTGTAAGAAGGCCGGGAGCTCATTGACTCGCGGAGCCTACTGCTTTGTCGAATATGAGAATATTGGGGACGATGGGCGGCCCGCTCAGTTCCCACCGCTGAACGAGAGAAATCTGAAGGCGGCCAAACAAAATGAGATGGCCGAATGAGTCATACGCTTTCAGACCTCGGCACGGCTTTTCGCAAAGCCAAGGTAGACCTCTACTACTCCACCACCCCTTCATTGTTTGCAATTGCCGACTATGAGGAAAATCTGGAGGACAATCTTCAACGCCTGCAAAAGAAGATCAACGGCAGGTCTACCGCTTGGGTGAAAGACCCCGGCTTTCTCGGCACCTGGACGCTCGCGCCCAAAGCCATCAAGTGTCGAAAAGACAAAGATGCTGGTCTAATCCATGCCTCGCCAGAGGAGGAGTGGACCTGTATCACTAAAACTGAAGACAAGCCCACTGCCGAGTTTCGACTCATGGCGAAATGCAGCATGGATTTCCATGTGCTCTCCGCGCTCTGGATGCTAAAAGTCGGCCACCTCTTCGATGAGCAGCTTAGTAGCAACGTATATGGTGGCCGGCTACGCAGAACAATCGATAACGAAGTAAATGGGCTTTCGCTTGGCTCCTTTAAACCTTACCTGAAGCCGTTTCGTGATTGGCGGGACGGTGCCATTAAGACCATGCGCACAGCGCTGGATGAGAAGAAAAAGATTCTGGCACTCACAGCGGATGTCAGCAGCTTTTATCATCGGCTCGACCCAGGCTTTATGCTCGACGACGACTTTCATGAGCTTGCGGGCGTTGAGTTGGATCAGGCCCAAATAAAGCTGAACAAACTCTTTATCAACGCACTGATTGCCTGGGCAAAGGAAACACCCCTGAAAACCGGCTTGCCCGTGGGGCTACCAGCTTCAGCCGTTGTTGCCAATGCCGCGTTGATCCGCCTTGATCAGTTTATCGAGAAGCAGGTAGTTCCGCTTTACTACGGGCGATACGTGGACGACATTCTGTTGGTGATGGAAAACGCCAGTGATATCAAAACCACGGATCAATTCTGGGAATGGATCTTTAGTCGAGACGGTGGGGCCGACATTCTGGAGTGGGACAAAGGTAGGGAGAGAGAAGACAAGAGCATTCTCTTTCAGCCGCCCTACCTCAAGAACAGTCGCGTAGCGTTCGAGAACAGCAAGAACAAACTGTTCGTTTTGTCAGGTGGACCAGGCAAAGCATTAGTCAATGCCATTTCAGAGCAGGTCAACCAGCGGACCAGTGAGTGGCGATCATTGCCAAATCTGCCAGAAGACCCTGACACGATTGCTACGGATCTCTTGAAAGCTACGAATCATGATGGGGAGCAAGCCGACAACCTGCGGAAGACCGATGCACTGACCTTGCACAGGGCTGGTTTCGCCCTGAACCTGAGAGATTACGAAGCCTACGAGCGGGATCTCCCGCAGAGTGCCTGGAGGGCTCAGCGTCACGCCTTCTTTTCAGCCGTTATTGATCACTTGATTACACCCGTTACCTTCTTCGAGCTGGCGCAATACTTGTCGCGCATCATTCGAATGGCCGTAGCGTGCAAGGATTTCAAGATACTCGGCGATATTCTGAAAAGCCTGCGAAAGTTGATGGAAACGGTCGCCGAAGACTGCCAGCCAGGCATCAAATCAATGAGTTCGGACGCTGAGTTAGATAGCGACGAGATCCTAGCTTGTTGGCAGTCGGCCCTAAATGAGTCTATTACAGAAAACATCATCGCGGCATTGCCCCCGCGATTGGGGGCCTCCACGGTCCGTGAGTGGGATCTGCACGTCAGCTCACACTGGCTCAGAATCACCGAGGCATTATGGCAGGCCGGAGGGATGCACAGCATGTATCCCCAACCAATTAAAGAGCTGGAGGTGTATCACCTTCAGCTCTTTAGCCACGACCTTGCGCACATCCCACTACGCTTTATCGGTCTGCCAAAAGAAATGGTCAGCCGTAGAGGGATTCCCGCTAGAAAACACTTGATCGAATCATCGGTGAATAAGGTTTTGCCAGTTAAGGTTGGTCCGGGCATTAAGATTCTCTCGAAGTGGATCGGCTTGCAAAAGAATATCCCTGTGGGGCTCTACTTCGCCACCCGTCCGTTCAGTCTTCAAGAGCTTTACCTGGTCGCCAAGGGGCCTTTTAAGCAGGAAAATCAGGATGCACTAGCTAAGGTTGTTCTCGCACTGCGAGGCTTCTCACCGAAAGAGCAGAAGATGCCGACCTGGGGCAAGAAGGGGCGCGTGCTGCAGATTCCGGATGGGGAGCCAGCCCCCAAACAAACCGTTGCCGTTGCAAGCTGGAAAACGAGTGACAAAAGCTTCATTGCGGCGGTTATGGGCAAGGCAGACCCGGATAGCCGACGTCGGTATCAACGCCTTAACCGCCTGATCAACGAGCTAATCTCGCGGCCAGATGGTGCAGGCTACCTGGTATTGCCCGAACTAGCCCTACCGACACGGTGGTTCATGCGCATTGCCGATAAGCTCAAAGGCCGGGGTATTTCGTTGATCACTGGAGTCGAATATCTCCACTCAAGGAAGAAAAAGGTCAGAAACCAGGTCTGGGCATCTTTAACCCATGATGGCTTGGGTTTTCCGTCACTTATGGTTTACCGACAGGACAAACTGATTCCGGCGCCCCATGAAGAAGTCGAACTACGCCGTCTGGCAGGAGTTGAAATGGTTCCGGCTGTGCCGTGGGGTAAACCACCCATCATCAAGCACGGCAGCTTCCGCTTTGCCCTGATGGTATGTAGTGAGCTGACCAATATCCGCTACCGTGGAGATCTGAGAGGCAAAGTGGACGCGCTCTTCGTGCCTGAATGGAACAGCGATACCGACACATTTAATGCACTTGTGGAATCCGCAGCGCTGGATATCCATGCCTATATCATCCAATGCAACAACCGCACCTACGGCGACAGCCGTATACGTGCGCCCTATAAAGACCGCTGGAAGCGCGACCTGCTGCGCGTGAAAGGCGGCAACCATGATTACTGCATTACAGGTGAAATCGACATCCTGGCCCTCCGCCAGTTCCAGTCCAGCCACCGCTCACCAAGTGAAGGCTTCAAGCCCGTGCCAGATGGTTTTGCAGAGGATATGGCGTCCGACAGAAAAATATTGCCTAAAGGGGGAGCGTAATGAGCCAGGAAAAAACAAAGGACATGGTGAAGTATTTTTACCGAGCCTCTGCCGCGGATTTCATGAAGATTCCCGGTGGGCCGGTGGCCTATTGGGCAAACCCAATCCTTCGTACGGTTTTTGGAAAGTACCCAAAACTGTCCGATTTGGCCCATGTTAAGCAGGGTCTTGCTACAGCAGACAATGACAGATTTCTTCGTCTTTGGTTTGAAGTCTCCGCAAAAAGAATGGCTCTTTCCTGTGACTCGCGCGAGGAGTCTGCCCAATTAAATGCACGGTGGTTTCCCCATTCAAAAGGGGGCGAGTTCAGAAAATGGTATGGTAATCGAGTGTGGTTAGTGAACTGGGAGAACGATGGAGAAGAATTGCTGGCTTTTCGGCCTCGCTCAGTTATCCGTAGTCCCGATAGATATTTCGAACCGTGCCTTTCTTGGACTCTAATTTCAAGCTCATCTACGGCATTTCGGTACGAGCCAACAGGAAATATTATCGGCCATAAAGGGCCGGGAGTCTTTTGCGAGCAGGACCTAAAAGTTTTGGCCGCTTTCCTTAACAGTAAGGTCGCCCTGTACATCTTGTCGATCATTGCTCCGACCATAGGGTTCGAAGTCGGGCAAATTTCGCTTTTACCTATTGTACCGGTTCGGGCCGAGGCCGATCGGTTAATTGACATTACAGCCGAGGATTGGGACGCGTATGAAGTTTCATGGGATTTCGCGTCTTCTCCTCTGCTGTCTGACGATCAAGCGAAGACGATCGAGCATCAGTATCGAAATCTCCGAGCCGGATGGGAAGAGACTATTTTAGAGGTGCAAAGGCTAGAAGAAGAAAACAATGAAAATTTCATTTGTGCCTATGGATTGGAAGATGAGCTAACTCCTAATGTGTCCTTAGAAGAAGTCACACTGAGTTGTAATCCTCACTACCGTTATGGGGGTGATAGATCCACAGAGGAGCTGGAGAATATCCTTCAGTGCGACACCTTAGCGGAGTTTTTATCGTACACAATCGGCTGTATTATGGGCCGTTACTCTATGGACAAGCCCGGCCTGATCCTCGCCAGCCCAGGCGAAACCCTTCAGGACTACCTGCATCAAATTTCGGAACCGCAATTCGCCCCGGACGACGATGCCATCCTGCCGCTCACCGATCAGGAATGGTTCGCTGACGACGCCACCAACCGTTTCTGCGAATTTGTCCGTGTGGTGTGGGGCGACGAGGGTATCGAGGAAAATCTTGATTTCGTCGCAGAAAGTCTCTGCCTGCACGCCATCAACCCCAAGCGTGGCGAATCCGCCCTCGACACTATTCGCCGCTACCTGAGCACCCAGTTCTTCAAAGACCACCTGCGCACCTACAAGAAGCGCCCTATCTACTGGTTGTTCAGCTCCGGCAAACACAAAGCTTTCGAGTGCCTGGTTTACCTGCACCGCTACAACGAAGGCACGTTGGCGCGCATGCGCACCGAATACGTTATCCCCCTCAGCGCCAAACTCAACGCCTACGCTGAAAAGCTGGAACAAGACAAAGACGCCAGCACCTCCACCGCCGAAACCAAGCGCCTGGAAAAAGAAATTTCCACCCTGTACAAACAACAGACCGAACTCGCCGAATTTGATGAAAAACTCCGCCACCACGCCGACCAACGCATCAGCCTGGATCTGGATGATGGGGTGAAGGTGAATTATGGTAGGTTTGGGGATTTGTTGGCTGAGGTTAAGGCTGTGACGGGGCAGAAGTGATGGATGATTTTTGGGGATATTTAGTCACTTCGCTATTAGTTATGGGAGGAATTCTCCACTTTAGTGTCAAGCGCGGAGTGCAGGCGTGGTTTGATTCGAAATTGGCGGTTTTGGGCGCTGACTTACAGAGTGATATTAGTGATCGTCAAAACTTAAACGCTATTTCACAGCCAACGTTTGAAAAAATATTTTCAAAAAAAGTTGATGTCTACACTGAGCTGTCGAAAATGAGGAACGAATTTACTCGGTACAAGAATGAAAGCTACGAATTGGAGCACGGAGACTTGTTTGAAGACGTTACGGAGCGGTTCGCGGGATTTTTCGCGCGTTGCAGAGAAGTAATTGAGGCGAACAAGCTCTACATTTCGAGCGAGCTAGCTGAACGATATGACACGTGGTATGGCGTCGCACATCCCTTTTACAAGCAATCGGTTATGGATGGATACAATGCCCATCAAAATAGCTTTGATGACGAGCACGGAAGAATGATCGTTTACTACGCAGAGTTAGGCGGAAAATCCGCGATGGTTGAGAAAACTATGCCGCAGATGGAGGCAATCTTTGCCCAGATAGATACTGATATATCGAGAATTCGGGATTACGTTGAACTGGCGATCAGTGCGAAGCCAGCGGCTTAGGAGCCCGGCGCTCTTTGCCTAAAAGCTTGAAACGCCACTTGATAGTAGTAATGGAATGCGCAGGGGTAAGGGCCAGCTAAAGTAAGAGATAAAAATTGGAGTAATTATGTATCAGGCAGGCGGTACCATCGCATTGTTGATGGATCAGGTGAAGAAACACGAGTTGATTCTTCCGGCAATCCAGAGGGAGTTTGTCTGGAAGCCAGAGCAGATCTGCAATCTGTTTGATAGTCTGCTTCAAGGCTATCCTTTTGGAGTGTTTTTATTTTGGCGAATACTGCCGGAGAACCGAGGCAAGTACCGGTTCTACGACTTTGTGACGGACTATCACCAGCGTGACAATCCGCACTGTCCGCCGTTAAAAAACCTCCCAGAACGTGAACTGGTTGCTGTGCTTGATGGTCAGCAGCGCATAACAGCGCTGAATATTGGCTTGCGCGGATCCTATAGTCAGAAGGTTCACGGTAAGTGGTGGTCGAGTTCAGATGCGTTTCCCTTAAAGCGCCTGTACATCAACCTGCTCGGTCAAGCAGAGGAAGAAACCGGCAGTCAGTACCAGTTCGAATTCCTTACAGACAAGCAGTCCAAAGATAGGGCTGACGACGCGTATTGGTTCCGTGTTGGTAGGATTCTTGAAGAAGATAGGGATGATCTTAACGATGAACTCAATGATGACTGGAAAGGCGACAGAGATGTTTTGAAATCCGCCCGAGGTGTTTTGAGGCACCTAGTCACCACAATCTTTGATAAAGACAAAATCGCTTACTACGAGGAGAAGGACCAGGATCTGGAGCGGGTTCTCAACATTTTCATACGAATGAATAGTGGTGGAACCATTCTCTCGTACTCGGATCTGCTCCTGTCTATAGCTGTTGCCCAGTGGAATAACCTTGATGCACGTGAAGAGATCCATGCCCTTGTTGATGAGATGAATGAGACTGGCGATGGATTCTCTTACAGCAAGGATCTCGTTCTGAAAGCGGGCCTGATGCTGTCAGACATTGGCAGCGTCGGGTTCAAAGTAGAGAACTTCAACAAAGCCAATATGGCTATTCTGGAAGAGAACTGGTCGGATATCCGGAACGCTCTTCTGCTCGCCACTGAACTTCTGGCGACTTTTGGCTTCAACTCTCAAAACCTTCGAGCCGATAGTGTGATTTTGCCAATAGCCTATTACTTGTATGCGCGGAAACTCGATGGTGGCTACTTGTCCCGATCGGAATTTGCGAAAGACCGTGAGTCCCTGAGGCAGTGGTTGATCAAATCGCTTCTTAAGGCATCGGGGATCTGGGGAAGTGGTCTGGATACGCTCCTGACCGGCTTGCGGAGGGTTCTACAGGAGGAAGGGCAGTCAGGGTTCCCTGCCGATAAGCTGGGTTCGGTTATGGCTTCCCGAGGGAAATCCCTTCACTTTGTCGACGAAGAGATCGAGGAACTTGCCGAACTGGAATACGGTGGAAAAAGAACCTTCGCTCTTCTTTCACTCCTATTTCCCGGATTTGATTTTTCCCGGCATTTTCACGTGGACCATATCTATCCCAAAGGCCTGTTCTCAACAAGCAAGCTGAAAAAAGCGGGAGTACCGGAGGAAAAAATAGAGGACTTCAAGGCGTGGTCAAACCGGTTGCCGAATCTCCAATTGCTCGAAGGCACTATCAACAACGAGAAACGTCAGAAAATGCCGTCAGAGTGGTACGAGATCGCCTGGCCAGACCCTGATGCACATCTGCGTCACCTGCATTCCCAAGGCATAGATCTGTTACCTGACGATATCAAGAGGTTTGACGACTTCTACGCGCAGAGAAAGGCGTTTTTGATGAGCAGAATCCAGCAAGTGGTGAACAGCTAGAAGATAAAATCTTCTGCGGATACGACAAGGCATGTCGGCCTGACGTAAGATTTTTCAGGAGAGTTGAGTTCAAACATTGGAGGCGGAATCATGATTGCCGTTACCGTGGCAGGAGTTGAACAATCTCTTGAGGGGCTTTCGGATAGCTGGCTTCATGAGCAGATAAAGCGTCGTCAGCGCGCCGGTGATCTGGTATGTGTGGAACAAACCTCTGACACGAATGTCGGTGTCTCGTCGGGGGCTTGCCCACCGGTTCAGGCCAGTTCAAGGCGGCCAAACGAAAAGGAGCGTGAAGTGCTGGATCTTTGGAAGCACTTTAGCTTAGGTGAGGAAGGCCTCAATAGCGGCAAGTTGGTCGCGTTTCTTCAGCGATTGCGGACGCTGATTTAAACGAAGATAAATTTTTAAAGGATGTTCTATGGCGAAGCTGGTTTTCTCATATTCCCACGTAGACGAAGACCTGAGGAATGAGTTGGAGAAGCACCTGATGCCTCTGAAGAGGCTGGGACTGATTGATACTTGGCATGATCGGCGTATCGCTGCCGGAACTGAACTGCACGGCGAGATAAACCGGCATTTCGAAGATGCTGAAGTCATTCTCTTGTTGATCAGTCCCGATTTCATTAACTCAGATTATTGCTACGACATCGAAGTGGCGCATGCTCTGGAACGACACGCGAAGGGAAACGCACGTGTTGTTCCGGTCATTTTGAAAACCTGTGATTGGCATGATTTGCCGTTTGGAAAGCTGATGGCAACCCCCGAAGATGGCTATCCGATTACAAAATTTACCCACGTAGAAGATGGATTCTACCAAGTTGTTCAGGCCATCAAATCAATTCTGAAAGAACTCGGTGCCACCACTAAAACTCCTTCTTCTGCCAACACCATCTTTGACTCTCAGGGTTCCGCTCATTCCTCAGCCCGTAGCGGTCCCCGCAGTAGTAACCTAGGAATCCGAAAAGAATTCAGCGATCGGGACAAAGATATTGCCCGCCGAGAGGGTATTCAGTTCTTGTCACGTTTCTTTGAAAACTCGTTGAAAAAAATCTGCGCCCGAAACCCAGAGCTGGAGCAAGATTTTCACCAGAAGGATGCCGACAGTTTTGAGGCTTCCATTTACTGCAACGGGGAGCGGGTGTGCCACTGTGGAATTTGGCGACCAGGTAGCGGCATGGCCTTCGGCGACATTTGCTATAGCCAATCCGGGATTTCTAACAACAGTTGTAATGATGCGGTGACATTAGAGGATGACGGCACAATGCTGGGCTTTCGCTCAATGATGGGGGGAATGTATGGCCCAAGTAATGACTCTTTGCTTTCAAATGACGGGGTGGCGGAGCATTTCTGGGATTCGTTTATTCGGCCATTGAAATAGCCTCATCTAAAATTATCAGAAAAATAATTGGTGTTAAGTATGGGAACGAAAAACAGGCATGATGAGGATCTTGCTTTTCTGGCGTATTGCTCTGAGAAGGATATACAGCAGCTTGCGAAACTTCTTATTTATGATAAGAAAGGCAAGAAACGGATAACAACTCAAATATTGTCTGACAAAAGTTTCATGGCGCTTAATGGTTCGTCAGAGCAATGGAGAAAGTCGTGGCAGCTAGTTGCGGGAGAGTTACAACATTTTGGCGGTGATACTATTGTTAACCTGTTTCGCCGAAAGGGTGTTTTTTACAGAGAAATACTTAAAGATACCAGTAAAAAATCTGGAGTTAAGTTTGACAAAAAAGGCGCGACTTGGGAGATAGAAGACAAGTTGATTGAACACTTTGTGAAAAAACTCTGGGGTGAAATGTCCGAAGAAGAGAGAGATGCAGCTTTGAAGTCGATGAATCTGGGTGATTTCACCGGTGGAAAATTCGATTGGAGAAGCGCGTCTTCGTCAACGCTTTTCGGTGGAGCCGCAGCCGGAGCTTGGTACGCATGGGCCGCCAGTGCAGCAAAGGCTGTGTTTGCGCCTGCAATCTTTAGTAGAGCCGCGATTGCAGGAGCTTCATCTCTGGTGGCACAGCGCGGTGCCACTGCTTTTCTAGGGCCCGCCGTAGCGGTGGCTTTGACAGTTCCGGCCGTTTCAGGCACCGCTTATCGTGTAACCGTACCGGCGACGATTCAAATCGCTTATATGCGACAAAAATACATTAAGAAGGATCGTTTCGAATGAACAATGCTGCTTTCGAACTGCTGGAGAAAATCTGGGTTCTTGACGAATTTAAGCTTAATAAAACACTGATCGATGCCCTCACCGAGGGCAAAGCAGTCATTCATGATGGCGTAGCCTATTGGGCAAAGGGTAGCGGAGATACTGGTGTTATTCAGCACCTGCCATTTAAAGAAGTGACCTATAAATCTGCTGAGGAAGCTATTAAAGCTGCACAAATGACTACGGTGATCGCAGCCGCTGCGTCGACATGCATCATTCTTGGTGCACTGATCATCCAGACTAAATACTTGGCGGCTAAACTGGATAAAATCCAGGAAACCGTGGATGAGATCTCCAAGGACGTTCATTCGCAAAATATCATCTACTACATGGACAAGATCAGCGACTATATCGGTAGTATCGAATGTGCTCGTACTCTTCTTCGTGATCGAACGCTCGCCGGAGAAATCAGAGAAATTGCCTACCCATTGCTCGCGCAAGTGGCGGCGAAAAGAAACCACGTTCTATCGTTCATCGACAATATACTCAATCTGGCGGGCAACCAACGGGATATTACTGAGCGACATTATGAGTTGATAGTCAATTTTGCGCACATGATGATGGAGATCATGCCAATGGGTATTCACACTGAATATCTGCTGACAGCTCGCGTCGGAAAGCCAAGATTGGCAGAGCAAATTCTGTTAGACGGGGCCCATCGTTACGAGTCCGCAATGCTTGTCTACAAAAGCTTCATGAATAAGCAGCATAACGCACTGGTGCGCGGCACCATCGGTGATAGAGCAAGGGTATATCAGGGTATCGAACGTAAGGTTGAAGCGCTCTTAAACTCGACTGAGAATAAGCTGCTTTTAACATTGCCCGCTGGACGAATGGCGCTGGAGGCGGCCTGAATGCTGTGCGAGAGGTGGCAACACAGCGTCATTGCGGGGCAGGTATAAAGTTCGCGCGGAAGATCTTGATAAAACTTAGGTTAAAAAGGGTAGTACATGGATTCGAAACAGCTCACCCAAGGGCTTCATCAGGCTTTTTTCTCAGAAAACCACCGCCTGGTGTTTTGGTTCGATCCCGAACAAAGCTTTGGCGATGAACTGTCCAACCTGAATCTGCCAGACGTTCAGGTGATGGACATGGCTGGCGAGTCCACTCTGAGCGTTAAGCTGAAGCTAGAACTGGAAGACCAGAACGGTAAGTACCTGCTGTATTTTCCACACGCAGAGCCGGAGCCCGAGGATGACTGGCTTCTAGATATGAAGTTATATTCCCGCACCTTCCACGCCGACCGTATTTCAATTGTTTTCAATGAGTTGGGACTTCATCAGCAGAGTCTGCGGGCGCACTTGGCCCGGCGTGAAAAGTTTCTGAGCAAGGCCCGCTTGGCGGCTTTGAAGCGCTTTATCCAGCCAGATTTTGATGAGGTTGCGCTGGATATGGCCATGATCGCAGTGGTCACACGCGCTGAGTCGCCGGACATTGCCAATATTCTGTTTACTCTGGGCGATGAGCTGGTGAAGGTTGATGGCGGACTGGAGCAGGTTCCGGAGTCCATCACGGAGCTGGAGAAGTACGGCTTGGTGCCGCCATTGGTCCGTGCGTTTCAGGAAGAGGTGGGTTACCCCGCCTCTGAGGAAGAGTTGCGCGGCGAGATTCCGTTCAATTTTGGGCACTTCCTGATTCGGTTACTGGCAACAGGCTTTTGCGAGAGCATCTCCGATGTGCCGGACTGGGTACGGTCTGTGGCCATTTCTTCAGCCAATGCCAGAGCGACGTCTAGGGCGTTGTTGTCACGCTGGCGTGATAGCTCCCGCTACTACCCCGCGTATGATGTGATCGCTGACTGGGTTTCCGCAGCCCTGAATATTAAGTCACGTATTTCAGATTACTCTATCGAAGATCTGGCCAACGTTGCCACCTTCCGGGACGCCGAGAACCAGATTATTGTTGATCTGGTTAACGCAATTCCAGAGGCGCGGACGGCAGATCTGAATGTGTTTGCCAGAGTGATTTCTGATCGTCTTGATGGATACTGGGCCTCTCGCCATAAGAATGATGCCGTTCGCAGGAAGTTTCGCACTGTCTACTCGGCACTCTCTGCGGCCATTGACCTGTTTGCATTGCGCCAAGCACATCCGGAAGGGTTCCATTTTACAAATGTGGGGGACTTGTATACGGCTTATGAGTCCGACCTGTATCGGTTTGATACTGAGTATCGCCACTATTGCGCGGCCTCCCGAATGGCTCACGTGGAGATCTTAAAAGTACTGGATGACGCGGTGGAGCAGTGTTACGCCTATTGGTATCTCGACCAGTTGGCTCGTAACTGGGGCGACCTGATTGAGAGTGAGCGTTTGATGGAACACTGGAGTATTCGTGGAGTGCCCAACCAGCATCATTTTTACGATACTCAGGTGAAGCCCAAGCTCGACAGTGCCCGTAATAAACGCCTGGTTGTGATCATCAGTGATGCCTTCCGGTATGAGGCTGCGGTGGAGTTGCGAGACCGGATCAATGTGAAGCGATATAGCGAGGCAAAGCTTTCCAGCCAGTTGGGCGTGTTGCCGAGTTACACCACCCTGGGTATGGCCTCCCTGTTACCTCACCAATCCTTGGAGTATCGAGAGGGGGTAAGCGATGACGTGTTTGTGGACGGCAGATCCACTAAGGGTAGCGACAATCGAAACAAGGTTCTCGCCAGCTACAATGGAATGGCTGTTCAGGCTGAAACGGTAAAAGCCTGGAGTCGGGATCAGGGCCGTGAGGCTCTGAAAGATCAGCAGTTGGTGTACGTCTACCATAACGTGGTGGATGCTCGGGGGGACAGTGCCTCGACCGAATCTGAAACTTTTAATGCGGTGGAGCACGCTATTGAAGAGCTGACGGAACTGACCCGCAAGATCATGATGCACTTCAATACCACCACGGTTCTGATTACGGCTGACCATGGCTTCTTGTTCCAACATAGCAAGTTGGAGGCGGCGGATCGTACTTCGCTTGCAGAAAAGCCAAGCAATGTGTTGAAGAGCAAAAAGCGTTACGTTATAGGGCATGATTTACCCGAGGCCAAAGACGCCTGGTGCGGCTCTACCAAGAATACTGCCGGTACGGCTTCAGATACCCGGTTCTGGGTTCCCAAGGGCGCGAACCGCTTCCACTTTGTCGGTGGTGCACGATTCGTTCATGGTGGCGCGATGCCGCAGGAAATTGTGGTGCCGGTGCTGACAGTGAAGCAGTTGCGGGGTGAGAAGGCAGAGAGCCGATCCCGGCGTAAGGCCGAAGTGATTTCACCCAAGCCCACTTTGAAAATGGTCAACAACATCCAGCGCTTTGACTTGATGCAGACGGAAGCAGTGACCGACCAGGTGCTGCCAGTCACCATCGCCGTGGCCATTTATGAAGGTTCTGAGACGGTGTCTAGCGAAGAGGTGGTTACCTTCGACAGCGCTTCGGATTTGATGGCCGAGCGGGTCAAGCAGGTTCGATTGTCCCTGTCAGGCAAGGGCTTTGACCGTAAACGTGATTATTTCCTGATATTGCGGGACAAAGATCTGAACACAGAAATTGAGCGCTACCGTGTAGTGATTGACTTGGCTTTTACCGACGACTTTTTTTGAGGCAGCGGTCGATGTAAACCCCGCTACCCGATGCACGAATCATCAGAGCAGAGATACATGAACGATTTGACCATGCAGGCCGACAAGGATCTGGACCAGTTACTTAATGAGCACTTCGGGGGCCGGGTGGTGCGCAAGGATCTGACCAAACAGATCAAAGAAGGCGCGAACGTGCCTGTGTACGTGTTGGAGTATTTACTGGGCATGTACTGCGCATCGGATGACGCGGAAGTGATTGAAGCGGGCCTGCGTAACGTCAAAAAGGTGTTGTCTGAAAACTATGTGCGTCCGGATGAAGCTGAAAAGGTTAAGTCCTTGGTCCGTGAACGCGGTAGTTTTAAAATTATCGACCGGGTAACGGTTCGCTTGAATGAAAAGAAGGATTGCTACGAAGCGGCATTCTCTAACCTGGGTATCAAAGATGCCGAGATTGGCGTCGGTATCGTTAAGGAAAACGAGAAACTTTTGGTAGGTGGTATTTGGGCAATTGCAACACTCAGCTACTACCACGAAGAGGGGCAGAAGGGGTCACCGTTTGGCGTAAGTACTCTGAAAGCCATCCAGATGCCCAATATGAACATGCCTGAGCTGTTCGCTGGCCGGGCTGCGCTGACGGTTGATCAGTGGCGGGAAACGCTGATTCGGTCTATTGGCATGGAGCCGGCAGCGCTGAGCGAGATGGTGCAGTGGCATTTGCTGGCACGGATGATTCCGTTTGTTGAGAACAACTACAACGTTTGTGAGTTGGGCCCTCGGGGAACTGGCAAGAGCCACATCTATAAAGAGTGTTCGCCCAACAGTATTCTGGTGTCTGGCGGCCAAACCACGGTTGCCAACCTGTTCTACAACATGAGCAGCCGCAAAATTGGCTTGGTAGGGCTGTGGGATTTGGTAGCCTTTGATGAAGTGGCGGGAATCTCCTTCAAGGATAAAGACGGCGTCCAGATAATGAAGGATTTTATGGCGTCTGGCTCCTTCGCCCGTGGTCGAGAGCAGATGGAGGCTAATGCTTCCATGGTGTTTATCGGCAACATTAGCCAGTCCGTTGAATCCTTGGTGAAAACCAGCCATTTGCTGGCGCCGTTCCCCGACCAGATGATTGATGCTGCGTTCTTTGATCGGTTCCACGCCTACATTCCTGGCTGGGAAATCCCCAAGATGCGACCGGAGTTTTTCACCAATCGCTACGGTTTGATTGTGGATTACCTGGCCGAGTTTTTCCGGGAGATGCGCAAGCGCAGCTTTGCGGATGCTCTGGACAAGCACTTTAAGTTGGGCAGTAACCTGAACCAGCGTGACGTTATTGCGGTACGAAAAACGGTTTCAGGGCTGCTGAAACTTTTGTACCCCCACGGTGAGTTTGATAAGGCTGCGGTGCAAAAGTGCCTGGAATATGCTTTGGAAGTTCGCAGGCGGGTGAAGGAACAGCTCAAGAAAATCGGTGGCATGGAGTTTTACGATGTGCATTTTAGCTACATCGACAATGACACCCTGGAAGAGCATTTCGTGACGGTAAAAGAGCAGGGCGGGGGAAAGTTGATTCCCGAAGGCCCCAGCAAGCCGGGTGTAGTGCATCTGGTTGGCGTTAGCGCTAAGGGCGTGCCCAGCCTGTATCGAATGGAACTTCAGGTTACAAAGGGCTCAGGCAAACTCGCGACCTCGGGTTTATGGAGCCTGCCGCCGTTACGAGAGCAGGTGAAAATGGCGTTCGATTTTTTTAAGGCCAATATAACCCGAATCTCCGGCGCCTCCCGCGTACTGGAACACGATTTCCACGTGCACCTCGTTGACCTGCAAAACGGCGGCCCCATCCAGTCTCTGGCGTTGCCCAGCATGGTTGCCTTTGCGTCTGGCATTATGGGGCGACCGACACAGTCGCAGTTGGTCGTGCTTGGAGACATGAGCCTCGGCGGCAGCGTTAATCCTGTTCAAAGCTTGGCCGAATGCCTGCAGGTAACGTTTGATGGCGGCGGCAAGCGCGTGGCTTTGCCTATTACCAGTGCAGCGGATATCCCTACCGTTCCTGGAGCGCTGTTCACCAAATTCCAGACGAGCTTTTATGGTGATCCGGTGGATGCGGTGTTTAAGGCGTTGGGGGTGGATTGATGTTGCGGACGGTGAAATGCAAATTCTAGGTTTTGCTGACGCTATTTGAGGTAGCGCGGTATTTGTTTTTAACCGTGAAATGTCGGTTTTTGGCAGAGCGAAGGCACTAACGGGCCGTATGTGTTTGGCTAACCTAAAAGAGGCATGTCTGTTTCTTTAGCGGCTTGGCAGTGAAGAAAGCCGCTACTCGTTAAGATGGCAACATATCCAGCCATGTCACATAGAATGGCCTTCCTTTGACATTTTTTAGTGTGTTCGGTTAATCCCCCACAAAAGGTTGAGGGGTTGGCCATACATTGACATCTAATTTTGTAAGACCTCAAGGTGTTTAGCGATGGCTATAATTAGGCACTTAAAAATCGAGAATTTTCGTTCGGTTAGAGAGACAGAATGGCGCCCAAGAGCCGGTCTAAACTGTTTAATTGGCCCCGGAGACCGACAGGATTCGAACCTGTGACCACTGCCTTCGGAGGGCGGTAATTTTACACGGTGAGATGAGATGTTAGTCGGCATAAAGTGTGTTTTTCAACAGCTTATGACCACTGTGCTAAAAAGATTAAAACCCTTTTAAAACCAATATTTACACGTTTTACGCCACTTGTGGGGTAAGCGCCAATAAATCAGCACCTACATTCCGGCTCGCCGATTGCACACACTGACCTTCTCACTCATTCCACGAGGAATCAGCATGGAGTGGTTGAATGGATGTGACCAGCCCAGTTAAGGAATAATACCCTGAACCTGGAGAACCTACATGACCACAAGAAAGCTGTACTCAAAAGAATTTAAGCTGGACGCCATCAGCCTTGTGCTGGAGCAGGGATATTCAAGGGCCCACGCGGCGCGCAGTCTGGAGATCAACCCAAACATGCTGGGGCGTTGGATAAAAGAGCATGAATCGGTCGATGGGCAGGCTTTCAGAGGGAACGGCAAACTGACCGCTGACCAGTTGGAAATTCGCCAGTTGCGAGAAGAAAATCGCCGCCTGAAAATGGAGAAAGACATCCTAAAAAAAGCGACGGTCTTCTTTGCCAAGGAAACGCATTAAAGTACGCGTTCATCACCCAGCATAAGAAGACCTGGCCAGTCGACGTAATGAGTCGGCTCTTGGGTGTCAGTCGCAATGCCTATTATCGGTACTGCCAACGTCAACGCGAACGGTTGCCGAATGCGGAGCACGAGGCGATGATTGAGGCTGTGAAGGAGGTCGCTCAAAGTAGCGACAAGAGCTATGGCTCCAGGCGGATGAAGCACGCTCTGAACGCCCTGGGCTATCCAGTGGGTCGGCGAAAGGCGCGGTCGCTGATGCGTGAAGCAGGCGTTAAAGCCCGGTACCGGCGGAAGTTTAAGGTAACCACCAACAGCGACCATAAACAGCCGGTGTTCGACAACGTACTGGCACGAGACTTTAGCGCTGCTGAGCCTGATCAGGCATACGTTGGTGACATCACTTACATCTGGACCCGGGAGGGCTGGCTGTATCTGGCGGTCTTCATCGATTTATTCAGCCGGCGGATAGTCGGTTGGAGCATGGGGTCACGGATGAACGCCAAGCTGGTGACAGACGCCCTGAACATGGCCATCTGGCAGCGGCAACCGAAACCCGGTTTAATCATCCATTCGGATCGAGGCTCTCAATATGCCAGCAACGCTTATCGGCGGTTGCTGTACGCAAACGGCTTCGTTGGTAGCATGAGCCGCAAAGGCGATTGCTGGGACAATGCCCCGATGGAAAGGGTCTTCCGAAGCTTGAAGAGTGAATGGATTCCGTCACTCGGCTACCGATCAATTCTTGATGCACGAAAGGATCTTGGAGACTACCTGATGAACTACTACAACCGACAACGCCCCACACTTTTAACGGCGGTATGCCGCCTGTGGTCGCCGAAGAAAAACTTACCTGATTACGCATGTTGATCAGCCACCATTCCGCCAGCTTGACCTATACTGGGGTTATGTCCAGTAGAGGAGTCGACGTCATGGCACGCAACCCAATCCAGTTCCAGCCCGGCTTGTCGTTACCGGCGTTTCTTGAGCAGTACGGCACGGAAGCACAGTGCCAAGCAGCCCTCTTTCAGCATCGCTGGCCCAAGGGCTTCGTGTGCCCTGAGTGTGGTAATAGCACAGGCTGTCGACTGTCCCGAGGGCACTACCAGTGCCACCGCTGCCACCATCAAACCTCGCTGACGGCCGGCACCATCTTTCATGCGACACACCTGCCGTTGACCATCTGGTTCCTGGCCATTTATCTGCTGACCCAGCGCAAGAGTGGTATCTCGGCACTACAACTGTCCCGGGAGCTTGGCGTCGCCTACAACACGGCCTGGAAACTCAAGCACAAGCTGATGCAGGTCATGCATGAGCGCAACCAGGGAGAGAAGCTCTCCGGGCGCATTGAGATTGATGACGCCTACCTGGGCGGTGAACGGCCGGGAAAGCGCGGTCGCGGCGCTGAGCACACGTTCCCGTTTGTGGCCGCCGTACAAACCGATGAGGCGGGCCATCCGCAGCGTGTTCAGCTACGACGTGTGAGCGGTTTTAGCCTTGTCGAGATACGTCGCTACGCCCAACAGGCCATTGCGCCCGGAAGCCAGGTCATCAGTGACGGCCTATGGTGTTTCCGGGCCTTCGACACTCCCATCTACAGCCATGACCGCCACATCACCGGGGTTGGGCGTGCCAGCGTGAAGAATCCTGAGTTCAACTGGGTCAGCACCCTGCTTGGCAACGTCAAGAACGCGATCACCGGTACCTACCATGCCATCCGTGGGCAGCATGCCCCTCGCTATCTTGCCGAGTTCGAATATCGCTTCAACCGGCGCTATGACCTCAGCGCCATGATCCCACGTTTTCTGACAGTGGCAGTCCGGACACCACCGATGCCTTACCGGCTGTTAAAGATGGCTGAAGCTTATGCGTAATCAGGAAAAGATAAGTGCGTGTCCACTTAAGCGATTGGCTCTGTGCGCAAATTCAAGCCCGGCATGACGAGATCGCAGAAATAGTCGGCGATGTCTTCTGGGCTACGAGGGCCGCCAGGGCGCATCCACAAATAGCTGTAGTGATGCATGCCCAGCAGTGCTTTGACCATCAGCGGGTCGGTGGGGCAAAAGCTATTTTCGATCTCGCCGGCTTTGAGTACATCAGCCCAGATTTGTTCGTACTGGCGGTGCAAGTTGAGCAATTCGACTCGGCGTACACCAATAACGGAGTGCACCTCACGAAAGCAAACTGTGAGCTCTGACAGGTGGTTGCTTACCGCTCGCATCACGTGACGAGAGAGTTTTCGCAGCCGCTCTTCGGCGGGCATCTGAGTGGCCAATAGCTGATCGCCAGCTTCTATGAGTCGGCGCAGGTAACGACTGATGACCTCAAACAGCAACTCTTCTTTGCTGGTGATGTGGTAGTACAACGCACCGCGGCCCAGCCCCGTTTCCCGCTCAAGATCACTCATGCTGGTGGAGTGGTAGCCGTGGATGGCAAAAAGATTCGCCGCTATTTTCAAGATGCGATCAAGACTGCTGTTTCTGCTAGCAGTCGGGGTTTCTACAGGAAAGTTTTGGTTGTCGTTCATCTTGGCGCCTTAAAAATACGATCAGCCTTAAATATGTTCTTCAAGGCTGTGGCTATGATCGGTCAGACACGTCAATACAGCTACTAATGGAGCGCTCTAGGTTGGTGCCTTAACCGTTGTTCCCGCGTAGGCGTGAAGCCGTGCCTTTCAAATGTTTGTTTACCCGCTTTCACGAGTAAAACGAATCAGATCATGTAGATGGATAAGCGGCATTTCTCTATAAACTGACGATTCGGTAATAAATACAACCATAAGTCTATAAGCAATAAAATCTAATTGCGAGGGAACGCTCGGAAAAGTCTCCAGAATCAGCGGCAATAACTCCTTCGCCAACCGCATAAGAACCGCTGCCACCATGGATCAGATACCTTTCTCCGAAGCCGGGTACCAGAACAAAACGCGCAAGACATGCCGCGAGAACTTTCTGGAACGTATGGGCAAACTAATCCCGTGGAAGCAGATAGCAATTGCCTTCGGATGTGGTATTGACCCAAAAAAATGGACACACTCCGTTCGTTAATTCCTTCGGATCCTATCGGAGTTCGGTAACCAAGGCCAATATGGAGCCCTTGGATATTATGAAAGCGCTAAATATAGTGTCGCAATTGGTGGAGAGTGACGAAGTTGGTTGCGTGCAGAAGTTCTCCCTTCAGGCTTTTGAAAAAAGACTCCATCACAGCATTAAGGGTGCACTGACCTAGTATCTAGCTTACTGACGCCATGAAAAACATGATGCTGGGTTAGCATGTCGCGCATTTTCGGAGCTCTGAATTCAGTGCCACGATCAGAATAGAACAGAAGCTCCGGCGATCGAAAACGCTGGGTTATGTTTTGCAGGAGTGCGTCAAGAGACAGGTCATTATTCAGAATATCTTTAGTTTCCATCCCACAATGCGACGAAAATAAAGATCCAGGGCCACGGTCAGAAATACGTTCTTCCGGCTCATCTTGATTTACGTAGCGTTACTCTTCCATTGCTGACGCACCGATGGCTTATCGGAATTGAGGCGATAATTCGGTAGATCTTGGATATCCGCTTTTCTGATGAGCAAGCGCTGATATATGTGATGGGCCCGCGCTTTCATGCCCACCTGCGATTAGCTCAGGTATATTAGCCCGAGCGCGAGATATTCAGACGGAGACACAAGGGCTTTATGTCGTGTTCTCGTCGGTGTTGTTTAGGCAAGCCTGAGCGCT
The DNA here is from genome assembly GCF_023311895.1 of Marinobacter sp. M3C. Lineage (GTDB taxonomy): Bacteria > Pseudomonadota > Gammaproteobacteria > Pseudomonadales > Oleiphilaceae > Marinobacter. The sequence continues at coordinate 610,746 of NZ_CP092284.1, read as the reverse complement.
TCTGTCGCTCCTTGGCCTAAAAACGTTGAAACTGTTTCAGGCCGTCATTCTCTTCCTGAAACTCTGCTATTCGGCGCTTTAGTCGCTTGATCTCATCTTGATTCATTGATCTTTTTTTTGCTTCCGCTGGCTTGACTCGTTTCATGGCGAAGTCCTCCTCTTTTTGCTTCTTCGCCAGCGTGACAGGATAAAAGACTGAATATCCAGTGCTTCAACCACGCCTTTGACATCGCGAAGGGCTTTGTAATTCCACTCGACAGCTTTGTCTTTGAACTTGGTGGTGTACTTTCAAGGTTCTCTTCCCAGTCTTGATTGCAGGCATCGCATCTCGCCTGCGAAGTTATCAATGCGTGTCCACTAAACTGAGGGAGGTGCAACGTTAAGTCTGACAGGCTGATAGGAAGGGTTTTACTCAGTCTAGAGAACTTTATTGACCGGTCGGTACAATCGCGGGTATAACTACTTACGGTCACTTCTGTGCGTTGCAAGCGAACGAAGAAAGTGCGAGCAGGACGGCGCCACGTGGTTTGGCTATAACAAAAAAAGTTCGAAAGGAGAAAACATCATGTTGCAGGCTGCAGGCGCTTTTAGCGCACGATTATCCCGACAGTACATACCTAATCCGTTTATTTTCGCTATTATTCTGACGGTTATAGTTTATGCACTGGGTGTTCTATTAACCCCGTCTGGACCATTTGAGATGGTTCAGTATTGGTATGGAGGCTTTTGGAATCTGCTGAGCTTCGGCATGCAGATGGTGGTTATTCTACTGTTTGGCTACGTGCTTGCCGCATCGCCACCAGCACGTAAAATCATTGCTGTTGCAGCTAAACTGCCAAAGAACGCCGGTCAGGCCATTATGCTGGTCACGGTCTTGGCGATTGTATTTGGCTTTGTCAGTTGGGGCTTGGGTTTGATCGTTGGCGCCATCTCTGCGCGGGAAATCTGCACCCAGGCCAAGCTGCGGGGTATTAAAGTCCACTACCCGTTGGCTGCCGCCGCAGGTTTTACCGGTTTGATAATTTTTAATGCGGGTTTCTCTGCTTCGGCGCCGCTGCTGGTAAATACCAAAGGTCATTTTCTAGAAAGTACAATCGGCCTGATTCCGGTCTCCGAGACTATACTCTCGCCCTTTAACCTCATTACCTTCGCTGCTTTCCTGATCATCATTCCGCTGGTCTACCGCGCCATGCATCCCAAGGTGGAAGACACCGATGAGGTGCCTGATTTTGATAACGCACCGGCAAAAAAAATTAAAAACGGCCAAGCAACTGCAGAAGAAGGTGAAGCGGTGGCCATCAATGCTTTGATGAAAGACAAAGCTTCGGCACAACAACATGCCACTCCAGAAGAGACGGTGGCTGAGAAACTAGAGAATGCACCGGCGCTGACTTGGATCATTGTGCTGGCGGGTCTTAGCTTTGTTGTTCATCACTTCATCACTAAAGGCTTCGACCTTAACCTCAACATCGTTAACTTTATCCTGCTGATCGTCGGTATGGTGGCCTATAAAACACCGATGGCTTATGTCAAAGCTATTGATGAAGGCATCCGCGCTTGCGGTCAGGTTGTTTTGCAGTTCCCATTCTACGCGGGAATCATGGGAATGATGGCGGCTTCCGGTCTTGTATCGATATTCGCCGACTGGATGGTGGCCATGTCTAACGTCTACACTTTGCCGCTGACTTCCTTGTTAAGCGCTGCAGTCGTCAACTTGGCCGTTCCTTCTGCAGGTGGTCAATGGGCTGTGCAAGGACCGATGCTGGTGGAGGCCGCTCAAAAACTGGGCTCGGACCTTGGTGTGATCATCATGTCCTTTTCCTACGGTGATCAGCTGACTAACGGAATACAGCCGATGTGGATGCTGCCGCTGCTGGGTATCACCTCACTTAAGGCACGAGAAATCTTGGGCTACACCGCCGTTATGATGTTGGTTGCCTTTGTGATCTTCGCGTTCGGTGTCTGCATTCTTCCGCTACTGTTCTAGAGCAGATTAAGGAGTTAATAATGTATCACGAAAACCCTGATTCCAATATTCTCTGGACGCCTAGTGAGGCGACTGTGGAGAAGGCTTTGATGACCCAGTTTGCTCGCAAACTGGGGATGGAACTTTACCCTTATGAGCGATTGCACCGTTTCTCGATTGGCAATATGAGTGAGTTCTGGCAGGGATTCTGGGAATTCGCTGGAATTATAGGCAGCGGCGAAGGACCAATAATCGACGCCGGTGAGCCGGCCTCGATGGCGACCACCCGCTTCTTCCCCGAGCGCAAGCTCAACTTTGCCGAGAATATGCTCGCTGGCGATGGCAGTAGGGTGGCAGTGATCGAGGCCGATGAATCCGGCATTCTCGACCAAGTCACGATGGCTGAGCTGCGTGTGCGAGTGGCACAGGTGCAGGGCGGTTTGCAAAGACTGGGCATCGCTCCGGGCGATCGGGTCGCCGGCATGTTGCCAAATAATCTCGATGCTCTGGTAATGATGTTGGCCGTGACCGCTTATGGCGGGGTGTGGTCTAGTTGCTCGCCCGAGTTTGGCGCCACCGGCGTAGTCGATCGCTTTGGTCAGATCAGCCCGCGGCTGATGGTGGTGGCCAGCGATTATCTCTATAACGGTGTGCGTCACGACATCGCCGGTAAGTCCGGCGAGATCGCGAAAAAGCTAAAAGGCCTTGAGCACATCATCGTTATCGGTGACATGGACGTTCCCAATGCGCCTTGTCCGGTGCATAAGCTCAACGAGATCAGTGATGCCAGCGCGGCGGAGCCGGTGTTTGAGCAGCTGCCTTTCGATCATCCGCTGTACGTCGTCTACACCTCCGGCACCACCGGGCTGCCGAAATGCATCGTGCACCGCGCCGGCGGCGCGCTGCTTAATCTCCGCAAGGAGCTGATGCTGCACTGTGATGTGCAGCCCGGTGATCGGATGCTCTATTACACTAATACCGCTTGGATGATGTACCACTGGTCCATCGCGGCGCTTAGCTGTGGTGCCACTTTGGTGCTCTACGATGGCGCTGCCATACCGAAAAAAGACGGTGGTCTGGACTGCGGTGCTCTGTGGCGCATAGCCGAACAGGTGCAGGTCACCCACTTTGGCACCAGTCCTAAATACCTGACGATATTGGAGCAAAGCGGTTACGCAGTCGGTGCCAAGCATGATCTGTCTTCACTGCGTCTGATTGCCTCGGCCGGTGCGCCGCTGACAGTGGAGAACTTCCAATGGGTGTACAGCCAGATCAAAGCTGATCTGTGCTTGGCTTCCATCTCCGGCGGCACCGAGATTGTCGGCTGCTTTGTGATGGGTAATCCCACCATGCCGGTACACGCCGGCGAAATTCAGTGTCCGGCGCTGGGCATGGCCGTCAAAGTGCTCGATGAGCGCGGTGTGTCGGTGGTAGGTCGCAAAGGTGATCTGGTCTGCACTGAGGCTTTCCCTTCTATGCCACTGAAATTTTGGGGCGAAGGCGGTTGGGATCGTTACTTTAATGAGTACTTCGCCGAGCGAGAGGGCATCTGGACGCATGGCGATCTGGCTGAATTCAAGGTCTCGGGCGGCGTGGTGATCTCGGGCCGCACCGATACCACTCTGAAACCCGGCGGCGTGCGCATTGGCACCGGCGAGATTTACCGGGTAGTCGAGAACATGAAAGAAGTCGAAGACTCACTGGTGATTGGCTATCCTCGCGCTGACGATATGGAAATTTGGCTGTTCCTTGTGCTCAAGGACAACGCTCCTCTGGATGCCGCGCTGGAAAAAAAGCTGCGTGACCATCTACGCAATGAGACCTCGCCGCGCCATATCCCCAAACGCATCATGGCGGTATCGGAGATCCCTTACACTTTGAGCGGTAAGAAGGTCGAGAAAGCCGTGTTGCAGGTGATCACCGGCATCGAGGTAAAAAACAAAGGTTCGCTGATCAACCCAGCTTGCCTAGAAGCGTTCAGCGATGCGGTTGAGGCGGCCAATGCGTTCGAGAAGCCGGCTGCTAAGGCGGGTTCACTATGAGTATAGGAGCCATCGTCGGCATAGCCGAACTGCCCAATGTTAGACGCACTCACGGGGCGACCACGCTGGGAACGATCGCAGAAGTCGCCGCTCAAGCGGTGTTCGATGCTGGCCTGGAGCCGAGTGCAATCGATGGACTGCTGGTCGGCCCGCAAGTGGGCGAAACTCCTCAGCACGTGCCAGCTGCGGTCGCGGAGTATCTAGGCCTGCAGCCTAGCATGGCCAACGTGGTCGATTTAGGCGGTGCCAGCGGTGCCGGTATGGCTTGGCGGGCCGCTGCAGCCATCAACGCCGGTATGTGTGAGGCGGTGTTGTGTGTGCTGGGAAACACTCGCGAGGAAATCGAGCCGCGTTCGCCCAACCGAAACCCGATCCGGGAGATGGATGTGCCTTATGGTGCTTCGGGTGCTAACACCTCTTACGCTCTGATCGCCCGCCGGCACATGCACGATTACGGCACCACCAGTGAGCAACTGGCTCACGCGGTGGTGGCACAGCGCAACAACGCCCAGCAAAATCCCAATGCGGTGTTCTACGGTAAGCCGATAACGATAGACGACGTGCTCAACTCGCAAATGGTGGTAGACCCGCTGCGCATGCTTGAAGTGGTCATGCCTTGTGCCGGTGGCGCGGCTTTTGTGGTGACTAGTGCTAAGCGTGCGCGAAGCTTAAGGCATAACCCTGTGCTGCTGGCTGGCGCGGGTGAGAAAGTGACTCACCGCGCCATCTCCTGTGCACCGGATCTGACCATAGGGCCTTTGAAAGAAGCGATCGCCCGTGCGTATCTGCAGGCTGGAGTCGGTCCGAACGATATGAACCTGCTGTCGCTGTATGACTGCTACAGCATCATGTTGGCCGTGACCGTCGAAGATGCCGGTTTTTGTGAAAAAGGCCAGGGCGGAGCTTGGCTGGTGGATCACGACTTAAGCTGGAAGGGCGACTTTCCGCTCAATACTCACGGTGGTCAGCTCTCCTGCGGCCAGGCCGATTTGGCCGGAGGCATGTCGCACATTATTGAAGCGGTGCGGCAGCTACGCCACGCCGCGCCCGATCGGCAGATCGCCAACGCCGAGTGGGCGTTAGTGACTGGCAACGGCGCGACCATGAGCGAAGCCACAGCATTGGTCCTACATCGGGAGACGCGATGATGTCCCAGTCAACTACCCCCAAGCCCGCTCCAACTCCCACTGTCGTATCGGCACCATTTTGGGATGCGGCTAAACAGCATCGCCTGCTGATACAGCAATGCGGTAAGTGTGCGCAGACAATTTTTTATCCACGCTTACGTTGTCCACATTGTTGGAGTAATGACCTCAGTTGGATAGAAGCTAGCGGTAAAGGTGAGGTCGCCAGTTACACCATCATTCACAAGCCCGGCCATCCAGCTTTTGCCGCAGGAGCGCCGTATATCGTCGCGCTAATTGACCTGGAAGAAAGAGTACGTCTGCTGTCCAATGTGGTTGATTGTCCCATCGATCAGGTGCATGTAGGCATGCCGGTCACGGTGCAATGGGTTGAACAGGGTGATTTCACTCTACCTAAGTTTCAGCCCTCAATTTCTAAGGTTTAGGAGGAATAACTATGTCGACAGAAAACATGCCGGTTCTGCTCGATGGTATACGAACCGCGTTCGGGCGCTATCGAGGCGCACTGGCCCAAACTTCCTCGCGTCAGCTCAAGGCAGCCGCCATCCGCGCGCTGTTAGAACGTCAGCCAGAGTTGGCTCGCTGTGATGGCGTGCTGCTCGGCCAAGTGATTCAGGCGGCCCAAGGCCAGAACCCGGCGCGGCTGGCTGCAGCGGATGGCGGAGTGAACCTTAGTGTGCCGGCCATGACTTTAAATAACGTCTGTCTGGCAGGGCTCGCCTCCGTCAGTGATGCCAGCCGGCGCATACGTGCCGGTGAAGGGAGCGCCTACATCGTTGGCGGTGGCGACTCAATGAGCCGAGGCCCGCATGCGGCGGTGATCCGTGACGGAGTAGCCAGACCTAGCAACGTGGAATTTATCGACACCACGCTGAGTGATGGTTTGTGGTGCTCTCTGGGCAACGAAGGTATGGGTGAGCTCTCCGAGCGCGTTAATGCCGAACTGGGCATAGGCCGTGAAAGACAGGACAAAATTGCCTATCGTTCCCAGTACTTGGCAGCCAAGGCCACCAATAGCGGCATTCTGGCCATAGAGATGGCCGGAGTCAGCATCGAAGGCGCGAACTTAAGCCAAGATGAAGGCATACGTGCCGATAGCTCAGTTGAAAAATTGGCGAAACTACAGCCGGCGTTTGTTGCCGGCGGCACTATAACCGCTGGCAACTCCTCGCAAATGAGCGATGGTGCCTCGATAGGTGCGGTCACTTCTATGGCTGTTGCCGAACGCTGGGGACGCAAGCCTTTAGCACGCATCGTCGGCTTTGCCGAAATCGCGGGTCCTGACAACAGCCTACACCTTAAACCGGCAATGGCCATCGAACGTGCGGTGGCGCTGTCCGGTCTTAAAATCAGCGATATCGATCTGTTTGAAATTAACGAGGCCTTTGCCGCCGTGGTAGCCGCTAGCTGTGATTCACTGAGCATTCCGCTGGATGTGGTCAATGTGAATGGCGGCGCGATTGCTGTGGGCCATCCTTTGGGCGGCACTGGATTTCGGCTTCTTTTAACCCTAGCCCACGAGCTTAATCGCCGACAGGGGCGCTACGGCGTGGCCTCTTTGTGCGGTGGCGGTGGGCAAGGATATGCAGTGGTAATTGAGAGGATAAACTAATGACTGAAGTAACGAAGAAACCTAACGGTTGGAAAGATGTACGTAAAGGCATGCCTAAAGTCGGCGACAGCGCAGAGCGCAGTAGAGACATGACGTTGACCGAAATCGAACTGTTCAGCGCGCTGACCGGTGACCGCCAACCTCTGCATACCGATCGCAAAGCCGCCGAAGCTTCACGCTTTGGCGGCCTGATCGTGCAAGGCGGTGTAACGAGTGGCTTGCTCAACGCCGTGGTAGCAGAAGACCTACCTGGGCCGGGCACGGTGTTTTTAAGCGTCGAGTGGAAGTTCAATAAACCTGTCTATGTTGGTGATCGTATTACTGCCTCGGTAAAAATCTTAGAAGTGCGCGAGGACAAACCGTTCTGCACCCTAGAAACTCAAGTAGTTAACCAAAAAGGCGAAATATGCCTGGAAGGCAAAGCGGTCACCTACACCACACCTCTGCCTCTGCAAGGATGACGGTGGCAGACAGCTGGCACGATCCGGTCGAATGTTGGAGCCGTCTTGCGGTTCTGGCATCGGCCATGCTGCTGTCGATGACTACTTGGTTCTCGGCCACTGCCGTTGCCCCACAGCTCCTCCTGTTGTGGGATATGGACAGCGGTCAGGCCGCTTGGCTGACGATTGCGGTTCAAGTAGGGTTTATCGTCGGCGCTTTAGCTTCGGCGGCACTCAGCCTACCCGATTGGATTCCACCACGGCGGCTGATGCTTTACGGCGCGCTGGGCGCAGCGGCAGCCAATGCCTTGCTGCTGCTTTCACCCAATGCCAGCGTAGCGATAGCACTGAGACTATTGACCGGCATATTTCTGGCCGGTGTTTACCCACCCGCCATGAAATCCATGGCTACTTGGTTTCGTTACAAACGCGGCACGGCGCTGGGCGTCATGGTCGGCGCACTGACGCTGGGGTCGGCCACTCCGCACCTGATTAATGGCCTAGGTGGACTGGACTGGGAAATTGTCATCGCCTTGACCTCCTTGCTCACACTGGCTGGTGGTCTGGTCGCCGAGTTTTTAGGGCGCGACGGCCCGTATAGTTTTCCTCCTGGGTCGTTTAACCCCGGTAAGGCCTGGGAGGCTTTTACCCAAAAACGAGTGCTGCTGGCTTCTTTTGGCTACTTCGGCCACATGTGGGAGCTGTACGCCATGTGGGCTTGGTTCTCGGTGTTTTTCGCCGACACCTTACTGCGTCATAGTGTGCCTTCGGCTGCCAAATGGGCGGCTATCGGCACTTTTGTAGTAATAGGCATAGGCGCAGTCGGCTGCTGGATAGGAGGCATCATCAGCGACAATTGGGGGCGCGCGCGCACCGCGGCGCTGTCTATGCTCATCTCCGGAAGCTGCGCGGTTGTAATCGGTTTTATGCAGGATGAATCGATTGCGCTGGTGCTACTGGTTGGGCTGATCTGGGGTTTTTGGGTGGTGGCCGACTCAGCGCAGTTTTCAGTCATGGTCACCGAAGTGGCCGCGCAGCAATATGTCGGCACGGTGCTCACTCTACAACTAGCTATCGGTTTTGCGCTCACCATCCCGACTATTTGGCTAATCCCTTTAATCCAGCATGCCGCTAGCTGGGGCTGGGCAATGGCCTTTCTGGGCCTAGGGCCGCTACTGGGTGCAGCAGCCATGCGAGTACTGATCCGTACCTCGGAGAAGCGTTCACTTACTGATGGGCAAGCATAAGGCGGCAGTTATCTTCTCACGCCTGTTAACGCTCCATTAAAGCCAGTTGCTGAGCCCATCGTCGCTGGGCACCTTCATCCATGCCCAAGGACACATAGGCCTGAACAAAGGACTAGCCTTGATCAAGCACCAGACTGACAGCTTCCTACTTGAACTCGGGGGAAAAGGAACGTCGTTTTTTGGTCATCAGATACCTCGCTTAAGGCGGCATTATTACCACCTTGATTGGTGTTCGGAATCATTGAACTACGACACTTTGCCATCGTGACGGGAGTTAAGAAAAGAAAAGGAGGGAACTTTTGTCAAACCTTAATGGCACGAGTCGAATTGGAGTGCCCGGTGACCGGGTCTAAAAGCATCAAACTTTAGGGTCTTGTGAAGTTGAAAATGCAGAAACATGCGGCTGACTCTTATCAAACTTTATTGTCCGCTGACAATTGCACCATCCCATATGGGTGTACTCTATTGTTATTCTTGGTGCAGTCAAATCTGAACGAGTCCTTATTTTTTGGGTGCATAGCTTGTTCGGCTTTTGATACTTAAGTTTGTCCGCTCTGATTACTTGGATGGAAACAGTGTTCTTGATGCCAAAATTTGACTGCATGTGACCATCTCCATAAACCGGTGAGCGTCTAAAGATAAAAACCCTCCGGCCAGAGAAGATACGTAATTGACAGCTGGGTCTGACGTTCGACGCAGCTGTGAAGGCTGGCACTTGTCAGACCCAGATAACTTTTCCATCTCGTAACCAAAAGTGAGACTTGCACCCTCCTTTCAGCCAGATGGACGGATGCAGAGTGGGCCTGGCTCCCTCGCCAATACTGATGGCCCAGTTGGGCTTTGCTTCCTTGATCAACAGCAATTCAAGGCGTTTGCCGCAGCCGCAAGGGCAACGAAACGCCACGGCCCAGTCTTCGTTATCCTCTCTGGCCAGGACCAAGTTGCGCCTAGGAAGTGTCTGCGGGGGGGTATCGGCGTCAATGATGGTGATGCGCCGTGCAGGCAACAAATTTTCTTTCAGTTTTAATAACCATCGAGACCAAGTCATACAGTCATCTTGCCTACGCTAAAGCGTGGCATGCCCAGCAGGGGCTCAATTAATCCGCGGCCAAGATGGGGGTTCGGCGCACGACTAAAGTTCGTGTCGCTTATAAATTCTTCCTCGCCTGCGGCAAGTGAAAACATAGTGCGGGCTCGCGCTTGGTTGGGTTCATGGCGAAACGGGTACGCGCGAGCAATAAACTCCATTACGCAATCGCTGGCTGCGCGCATATTGAGAGAGATGACCGAAGGGGCATCATCGGCAATGCCCTTGATGTAACCTTCGGCCACCTGGTCGGTCAGCTCATTGGGAGCCACCTGCTGCAGATACTCCCGGCGCAGCGCTTCCGGGGTATAGACGCCACGATCCGCAAGGGTGCTGCCGCCAGGTTTAACATAGTCCACTCGCCCACAGACATCACCGATGGCAACGCCATGGTCGGTCTGGCGGGTAGGGATGGTAACGGCGACATCAAACAATGGCTGCAAGAACGCAGCGGCAATGCGGTCGCACATCTGGCGCCCCTCAAAGCTGTCCACACAGCAAAACAGCACATCGGCCAGGCCGGCCAATTCGATGGCTTCGCGGCTGACGATGCTTGCTTTAAGTGTTAGTACCTCAATGTTGTCGCGATACAAAGGGATGGTAGAAGCGAATCGCGCCACTTTTGCGATACCGTTGCGGGCATCCTCTAGGGTAGCGTTGACAATGCGGTTGAGATTCTTGGATTCGATCTCATCGAAGTCGATCAAGATCAGTCGCCCAAAGCCCAGGCGGGCCAACTGCTCAACCACGATGGATCCAGTGCCCGACACCCCGACCACACAGGCGGTGAGATGTTTCATGTCGCGGCCCATTTGGGCTGAAAAAGCCATGGGTGTTGGCACTACACCTCGCTGCTCCGATGCCTGCCAGGTGAGCAACTCATCGCCAGCGCAATGCACGGCGCCAATTGGTGTGATCGCAAGTTGACGATTATAGAGTCGCGCGTGAATGGCGCCATCAGGCGTCATAATTGCCGAGCCGTGAAGGATCGAAGGCGACTCGCAAGCCTCAAACAACGCAGGCATGACTTCGTGATCACTGTCATCGTCAACGGCCGAAAACCCCAACGTACCTCCAGGGTGTGAGTGGATCAAAACAATCGACAGAGCGTTGGCCTCGGCCAAGTCTATAGCGGCCTCGATAGCCTTACCTGGCCAACTAAGGCGATCGGGTGAGCGCACGCGGCAACTGGCGTGATCAACCGGCAGAACCTGATTAACTACGTAGCGATGTGTTGCACTTTGCGCACAGAGCACAATGGCGGCGGCCTCCAGACCGTCGCCGGGGAAAAGGTGCTCACGTAGTTTTGCGTGATGGGCTTCGCTGAGGGCTAGTTTGAAGGGCTGATTATGAGTTGACGCATTCATTGTCCAACTTCCCGCATCAGCGATTCTTCCACAACAGCCAAGTGGGTGATCACACTGTCGGTTAAGGGGTTCCAGCGTGTGATGCCATTGAGGTGGCGGCTCCAGCGCTGATAGACTTTGTCGCGGATGTTCTCTCGGCTTTCGGTCTGCCCAATACCGCTCCCATTGGCCAGGGTAAGAGCGGGGTGGACAAAGAACATGTCGAGATTTGCGTCTGGGTAGGCGGTTGGAATTTCGATGGCGAGATTGACCAGCCCGTGATTGTAGCCGCTCGGCAAGGCGTAGTCGTGAATGATCAGCCAGCGACGTGCGCCTATAAGACGAGTTTCCCAGTTGAGGCCTAGATGATTTAAGTAAGCCACGTCTTGCTCCAGCAAGGCAAACTCCAGGCCGGGGGCTGCAGCCGCCTCGCCATTGTTGATCTCTGCTGGTGTGAGGCGAAGCTTCTCAATTCCGGGATGACGCAGGTCGATGACATCGTTCACGCCGATGTTCTGCTTAGGTTCCCCTTTGATCTTTAGAACCAAAATCCAGCCTTTGTCGGAGTTAAAACCAGCGGCATTGAGAGCGTCCCTAGCGAGAATCGTTGGTTTCTCGGAGTTCACCATTACGCCCTGAACGTTCAGCTGCCAGCTTTTTGGTTGGGTATAGAGCTTCTCGATACCGGGCTCGTCCAAATTTACACTCTCCCCATAGGCAAGAAGCTGATCAGGCACCTTGCGGCGCTCCAGCCAGATGGCCTGATCCTCGGCAATGCCTCCGACTTGACGCAATACATCTTCGCGGATGTGCGCCAAACCCCAAGGAAAACGCTGACCGTTTAAGGCGACATAGAAAAGGCGGTCGCTGTCGAAGGCAATAAATTGCTCTGTTCGGCGACAATTAGGATGACCGGTTAACGACAATTATCTTGGCCGGTTGGGTGTAACAATCAGTACCTTGTTTTCCACTGTGGAGCACTAGGTGCCTGGTCAACACATAACCAACCGACAAGAGGAGCTGTACATGCAGCACCGACAAAATGGCGCAAGCCAAGAAGTAGCTGCCGCCAAGGCAGGCGTTTCTGTCCGATCTGGGCGACGCATCGAGACATCAGGACAAAAACCCTGCATTGACACCGAGCGGCAATGGCGCACCCGAGAAGATCCACTGGAAGCGGTTTGGGAAACAGAGTTGCTCCATCTGTTAGAAAATGAGCCTAAGCTGACCGGCACAACTCTGCTTGATTATCTGCAAGAGCATTACCCTGAGCACTACGATCAGACCATTCTGCGCACCCTGCAACGCCGGGTGAAGCTCTGGCGGGCGCTACACGGGCCGGAACGCGAGGTCATTTTTCGCCAGCAGGCGGTTGTGGCGCAACAGGGGTTTTCTGATTTCACCCACCCCGACAACCCGGTTACGATTCAATCCAAGACCTTTCCACACCTGCTCTATCAATTTCGATTGGCCTACAGCGGTTGGCGCTCGGTTACCGTCGTTCAAGGTGGTGAGAGTTATGCGGCTCTGGCGGCGGGCTTGCAGCGAGCCTTACAACAGGTGGGTGGCAGTCCCATTGAGCACCGCACGGACAGCTTAAGTGCGGCACGCAATAACCGTCAAAACGTGTGGACTGAGGCTTATAGCGAGCTGTGCCAACATTACCGCATGACACCCACTCGCAATAATCTGGGGCAGTCCCATGAAAATGGTGTGGTTGAGTGCGCCAATGGCTCGCTCAAGAAACGCTTGGCACAACAGTTGTTACTGCGCGGTCACAGTGACTTCGACGATGTCGCGCACTATCAGGCTTTTATCGATCGCGCTGTCGACAAGCTCAATCAGCGCAACCGATCGCGCGTGCTTGAGGAGCAGGCGGCCTTGCAGCCCCTGCCGGAGTTTACGGCGGCCGAGTATCAGACCCTCCACCTTAAGGTGACGCGCAGCTCAACGATCGAAGTCCGGCGCGTTGTTTACACCGTGCCATCGCGGCTGATTGGAGAGTCGGTACAAATCCGGTTGCACCACGACAAGCTGGTGCTGTTCGTCGGACAGCAGCCGGCACTGACATTACCTCGCATTTACCCCAGACCTGGCGAGAATCGCGCCCGCAGCGTCAATTACCGGCACGTTATCCGTTCGCTGGCCTCGAAGCCGCAGGCCTTCCGTTACTCTCAGTTGCGTGATGACTTACTCCCGGACGACAACTACCGTCAACTCTGGCAGCTCGCGGATACGCACCTTGAAGCCCGAGAAGCCTGCAAATGGATCGTGACAACACTGCGACTGGCCTTCGAGTACGATGACGAACAGTCGCTGGGGGAGGATCTGCTGATTGAGGCCCAAGCAGGCCGGTTCGCGTCAATTACCGAGATCCAGTCACGCTACCTTCGCGGCAACCCAGACCTCAAGTGCTCTGCATCAAGCCAACACACCTTAGTGAGCTACGACGAGCTACTGTCCTCGATCAACAGTCAGGAGGCACAGATATGACAGGCTCTGTCGCTCTACTGTTAAAAGAACTTCGCTTGCCGGCCTTCCACCGTCACTACCAATCGCTCTGGGAAACCGCCATTGAGAAGAACTGGTCACACACCGATTACCTGGCGGCATTGTGTGAGTACGAGCTCTCAGACCGCTACCAGCGCCGGACCCAGAAGTGGGTACGCGAGGCAAAACTTGTCGCCAACAAGACCTTCTCAGCGTTGGATCAAAGCGCGTTCAGCCGTCCCTGCAACACCGCACTGGCAAGGCTGCAACAAGACAGTGACTGGGCACACCATGCCGACAATGTGCTGTTGATTGGCCCCAGCGGCACTGGCAAAACCCATATTGCTAATGCACTGGGCCATCAACTCACCGAACAGGGGGTGCGCTGTAAACTGTTCCCTGCCATAGCGCTGGTTCAGCACTTACAACAGGCCAAGCGCGATCTCGACTTGATGACAGCCATGACACGGCTGGATAAATACCGGGTCATCATCATCGATGACATCGGTTACGTAAAAAAGACAGATGCAGAAACCCAGGTACTGTTCGAATTCATCGCCCATCGCTATGAAAGTGGCAGCTTAATCGTCACCGCTAACCAGCCATTCAGTGAGTGGGATCAAATCTTCCCAGACAGCATGATGACCGTAGCGGCCATAGACCGGCTGATACACCACGCAACTATTATCGAATTAGAGGGGGAAAGTTACCGAAGACAGCAACAGCTCAAACAGGCTGCAAAGAGTAAAAAGTAAAACCACCCAACCGGCCATCATAGTTGTCGCGGACCGGACAGGATAGTTGACGCCGAACATTGCTCAACGCCTCGGTGGTACACGTCTACCGTCTCATCGAGATTGACCTCTTCGAGTACACCTTTGTCGTCGAGCAATAACAGAAGGTGGTGTTCAACGGGGTTTTTACCGGCAGCGGTCAAAATTTGGCGGCCGGTAGGCACCGGGTCGTCAATCTCGACTAGATTGCCCTGCCAGTTTGGATCAAGCACCTGAATCAGGTAACGATCAGCTGGACGCATTGGGCGACCCTCATGGCGAGACAGGGCGATATTTTCGCGCTCAACGCGCGCTTGGTCGGGTGGAACTATGTTGTTCATATCGAATACTCTATTTATGGCCTACCGCGACATGCGATTTCATGGCTGTTCAATAGGTTAATCGAAGCGAATTTTCCGACCGGAAAGTGAAATTTAATTTTTTAAGCGGATATTTCCTTGCGGGACTTTGCCACAGATGAAAAAGTTAGGGCAGCGGGGGCAGGTGCGGTTGTCTGGCTTGGCCGGGAAATGCCCGCGGGCAATAGAGCCCATGGCCGATCGAGCTTTATCTAGGCGCGTAGTTTTTTTGCGATGGCTCACTGTGACGACCTCTTGGGTTTCACCTGCTAAGTGCACGACCTCAACTCGGGTGCCTTGCCCAAAATGACGTTCGGCTGCCTCCACTAATAGCGTGTATTCAATGCGGTCAAATTCGTCGCTGCCCTTTTTGCCCGTTTTGATACGTCGGATGCTGTGGTTGCCATCAGTGTCGAGGGTGATTTCATCGGGTAATACGGTGATCTCGCCCTCAGGAAAAGACAGTTGCAGTACCTCTGGTTTAATCAGCCGGCGCCCCTGGCGAGTTTCTATTAGGTATTGCACCAGGCGCTGGCTGATACGGTGATAGTCGTCTGCATAGCCGTGTTCAACGGGGCCCCGATTGTGCCATGACCGCGTGAATTGGGCCTCCAGTTCGTCAGCGCTCGGGGTAGATTCGCTATGGTTCTGCCTCAGCCATTCCAGCACCTCATAAACCGCGCTATGCATTTTCATAAAAGCGCTCTCGGTACGTTTGCCCGTCAGGGCCAACATATGGGTATAGAGAAAGCGCCTTGGGCACCGATCGTATAAGCTAATCTGCCTTTCGCTGAGCAGAAGAGGCTCGTCACCGACGATCAAGACTTCAGGCCCCATGGGGTTGAGGCTAAGCCGAGACGGATCGTTCTGCTGCTGAATGGTAGGCGCAATGCGGTCGATGTAAACGGAGTGACGGCGGTTATGGCCGTTACTTTGTACCGAGGAGGCGTACATTAACAAGCTATCTTGCGTCCGCGATACGGCCACAAAAAATTTGCACTCTTCTTCTTCATCGTGGCCGGCTTTTATGGCATCGAGCCCAGTTAACCCTTGCGTACCGTCGATCAGCCCATCAGGCGGCGCACAGCGCGGCCGTCTATTATTACCTGGCAATCCGGTAGAGATCATACCTGGTAGGTGAACCACCCTGAATTCCAACCCCTTACTGGCGTGTATGGTCATTAAGCGAACACCGTTGATGCTAAGTGCCGCCTGCGGCAGCTGCCGCATTTCACGATCTTCGGAGAGCAGCACAATACGCCGGATTCTCGATAGCAAACGGTCAATAGGTAGCCCGTCGCCTTTGGTAGGCGTGCGGGCAAAATTCAGCAGTTGCCACAACGCGATCCCCTTCATTTGACCTTGCCGGTCCTCAGCCTGACTCGCCTGTTTTGCCCAGCCAAATCGATCAATAATCAGGCTCGCCAGTACGGACCAAGGCTTGGCGTGTGGGGGAATATCGCTCATTACGGTAGACAGGCGTTTCAGTGTTTCGCAAGCTTGCTCATCTAGACCTGGCACCTCATCCACCAATGCGCCCCAACCCAGTGGGGCGAGATCGACCTTGCGCAGGTGCTGTTGCAGCGCGGTGATGTGTTCCAGGCGAACAGCGTAGCCGGTCAGTGTTGCCGCCCGAATCAGGCCCGTGGCACGACGGTCGGTGACCAGTGATAGCAGTGATAACAGGTCTTTAATTTCGTCGCGCTCAAATAGGCTGCCTAAATACAATACTGGCAACCCTAGGTCTTCAAGGTTAATGGCGATTTCGCTCAGGCGGTTGTTGGAGGTACAAAGTATGGCCTGATCTTTGTATTCGACGCCCTGGCGCTTCTTCTCTTCCACCGCCGCGGCGATCACGGCGATTTCGTCATTCGCTGTGGTTGCTACTTTGAATTCGGGCCGCTTGCCCGAAGGACCACGCTTGACATGGAGCTGCAGGGGCAAGGCCCCTTCTGAGGCTTTCATGCCCGCTGAGAAGTGGCGATAGAGATTAACGATTTCACTTGAGGAACGGTAGTTGGTTTTCAGCTCATCCACTACTCCGCCCGGGAAGTCGTCGGTAAAGCGCTTCATATTGATCGACGAGGCTCCCCGAAAGCGATAAATGGATTGGCGTGAATCCCCCACGACCCAGAGCCGTTTTCCTCCTCCCGCAATGGCCTTTAACAAGCGTACAGAGGCGCGGTTTACATCCTGATATTCGTCCACCAAGATGTGTTGATGACGCGATGAGAGCGATCTTTGGACGTCTAAATCCGATTCCACCAATCGCACGGGCAGCGAAACCAAGTCGCCAAAGTCAACGCTATCATTGTGTTGCAGTAATGATTCATAAACTTGGTACAGTCGTGCCACATCTAGACATTTCTCGGCCTGCTCACACTGTTTTTCGTCCTCTGCGGCTTTCAGCATGGCCTCTGCCAATACTCGGTATTCAGCGGCGCTGACCACTTCATCTTTGGCTCGTGATATGGCCGAGAGCATGTCGCTCAAGTCCAGCGTTGGATCATAGAGATTGCGAAAATGCTTGAGAGTGAGTTGCGCCAGTTCGTCTTCGAGTAACTCGATGCCTTCGTAGCGCGAAATCACCTTTGGGTGTTCAGATAGGCCCAGGCGATCGTGAAAACGATGCACAATATCGAGGCCAAAAGAGTGGAATGTACCCAACCACAGGGTGGCCACGGCCTCGGGGAATTTGGTGGAGATGCGCTCGTATAGCTCTCCGACAGCCTTGTTGGAAAAGGTCAGTACTAGGATGGTCCCGGGGTCGACCCCCTCTTCCAACAAAGACTCAATGCGATGCACCAGAGTGCGGGTTTTACCGGTTCCTGGTCCCGCTTGGAGTTGAAAAGCGCTGCCTCGATGCAAAGCAGCGGCGCGTTGGGACTCGTCCAACCCGATCTGCGCACCAGCGGGCTCTGCTTGTGAAGGTGTGATGGGCGGCAACAGCAACGCGTCGATTAACTGCTGTTGCACCACACTTAGGGGGACTCCCAATCGCTCGGCGATGGCGCCGGAAGTCATCTGTTTATCGATATGCCAGTGTTTTAGCAAGCTGCGCGGCAGCAGCAGTTCGCGAGCGAAGAGGTCCATGATGATTTCTCGCCGCTCGCGGCTGCCATAGTCCACCACCCGCTCTGCGCCCATTGCAGGGGGCTCCGCGGATCGGTCTGGTTCAATCTCCTTAGTAAGGTCGTCCTTCGAAGTGTCTTCGAGCTCCAAGTGTCCAATTTCATGGGCGATGAGGAAAGCTTTGTCAAAATCGCTGCCTGCATCCTCGTAGAGGATCATTTCAGCTTGGCTATCGAAGATGGCTCGTCCGCCGCTGAGCTGCGGGTCACCCTGGGGTATAGCGAAGACTTCTATCCCCCGTCGTTCTGCCTCATCCGTGACGAAGCTCAGTAAGGAGCTAGTATCGTTACCCCGCTCTAAAGCAGCCTGGTACAGCTTCTCGGCCACTTGTCGAGCCGCTTCGATGGCATCCATAGTGCTAGTCCTTCATAGTCCTCAGCGCAGACTGTTGCGCCTCGCTCAACTGTGAGTTTGTCAGCGCACTTTCAAAAGTAATCTTGTTACCTGCAACGGGTTTGCCTAAAGCTTTATGGCGCAGTCCTGATGCAACAGTGGACGGGCCATTTAAGGTACGTTGAAGTCCCTGAACCGACACGTTCAGAAGTTCGGCAAGCAACGTCAGAAGTTGTTGGGGAATGGTGGCCACCTCGATAGAGCAGTCGCGCAGCCGGGATAGGAACAGGCGACTGACGTTTAACTCCCCAGCTAGTTCTCGGAAACGTTGTTTACTGAGGTTCGACAAAGGATTATCCATTGTGCTTGGAGCTGCCGAGGCTGGATCCTCGGGGCTTAGCATGGATTGAAATGTTAACCAGGCCCGATTGGCATTGTCGCTCGGTGCAGTCTCATCTGATTTCACATCAAAAGAGGGGGCCGTGAATAGCTCAATGGATAGGTCAATAAGCGATTCACCAAACTGGGGGTAGCGCGTCAAGTAGATCGCCAATGTGTTGGCATTGGGATTAGCTTCTACAGAGAATGCATGTAATACGGCACTTTTGGAAATTTGGGATTTAGTCTTCATTGTATGTCCTCCGCCTGCAGCACGATTCGCAGTTTTTCATAGGCACGTTTTAACCGGTTGCGTACGGTTCTGTCCGTGCACGCCAAAGCTTTCGCAATGGTCATAACTTCGAGGTCTTGCGATTCGATCTGCATTCCCTGTAAAAGTAACCCGACTGCACGCCTTTCATCTTCCGGTAGCCCGTTAATCGCGTCCATCAGACTCAACCGGAAAGCTGTATCGTCCAATTTGGATGGATTCTGGTTAATGAAGTCGTTAGCGGCAATGTCTACCTCGGGGCTGACTCCATGTCCGCCTTCGTGATCCAGGGGGTCAGCATTGATCAAGGGATCGGTTTCTCGTGCAGGCCCATGTTTTCTCAGAACGTCTGTACGCAAGCTGGCCAATGCGCCGTTAAAATTGGTCTCCCAGTAGTACATACTGTCCGCTTGTGAGTCGCGGTCTTTCGCAATCATCTCTACCACCCGCTCGGCGATCTCTTTGCGAATGTTGACTGCTTGGTCGAGCCCAGCACCGGATACGGTTTTGCGCAATGCCGTTTCGAGCCGGCCATAGAAGGTAGTGAAGATCGGCCCCAGATGCTTCTCAGCTAACCCTATCTCGCTGTGGCGAAGGTAGTAAATAAAGACCTCAAAGGGCACTAGCTGTTGGGTGCAACTTAGACGATCAACCAACTGATCAGGCACAAGGTCATCGAGTTCATTAAGCACCCGTTCAATCTCAGCGCGCCTGAGGTAAATCTCGCCTTTTTTTGTGGCTTTCTTGAGCGGTATATAGAGGACCCCACGGTCAAGACCATAGGTGCATTAACTTAAGATAGAATGCCCTATGGGTTTATATTGTCTGATCATGCGGCCTGGAGCCACTGCACGTTAGTGCCATGTGCCTCTGCCGGTGTCTTGTTGTTGAGCGATTGATGCGGACGCTCATGGTTGTAAAACTGGAAGTATGCACTCAAGCCATCCCGAGCTTCCTGCATCGTCTGGTACTGCTTTAGATAGACTTCCTCGTATTTCACTGAGCGCCACAGTCGTTCGACAAAGATGTTGTCCAGCGCCCGACCTTTGCCATCCATGCTGATGCGGATTTTATGAGCCTTCAGAACATCCGTAAACGCCGCGCTGGTGAACTGGCTGCCTTGGTCTGTGTTGAATATTTCAGGGGTGCCATAACGCTCCAGAGCCTCCTCAAGGGCTTCGACGCAGAAAGCCGTGTCCATGGTGTTCGACAACCGCCACGACAGCACCTGACGGCTGTACCAGTCGATGACGGCCGTCAGGTAGGCAAAGCCGCGGCCTACCCTGATGTAAGTGATGTCTGTTGAGTAGACCTGCCGAGGGCGTACCACCGACATTCCACGCAGCAAATAGGGATAGACCTTGTGCTGCGGATGAGGACGACTGGTATTCGGCTGGGGGGCCACCGACTGCAGGCCCATCAGGCGCATCAACCGCTGGACCCGCTTGCGATTTACCACGTGCCCCCGGCGCCCCAACACAGCGACCATCTTGCGGCTGCCGTAGAATGGATGGGCGGTATACAACTCGTCAATGTGCTGCATCAGTTTCAGGTTTTCCTCAGGCTCATCAGTTGCGGCTCCCTGGTCATACCAGGTGGAGCGGTGCAGCCCCAACAGGCTGCATTGGCGTCGAATGCTCGGAGCATCGGCACTAGGCTCAATCAGTGTGCGTTTCTCGCTCACTCCAAGCCCAGCGCCTTCGATTTTTTTCTGAGCCACTCGACCTCAACCTGCAGCTTACCGATTTGCTGATACAGTCGGTCTTCACGGGCTTCCAGTTCCTTCGGGTCCGGCTGGCTACCTCCGCGTTCGAAGGCTTCCACCAGTCGCTCCTGGGCGGTCTTTTTCCAGGTGTTGATTTGGGAAGCATGCACCCCGTACTGCGAGGACAGTTGGGCAACTGTTTTATCGCCCCTGATTGCCTCCATTGCGACCTTAGCTTTGAACTCACTACTGAACCGTTTTCTCGCCACGTTACTACTCCTGGATGATCGTGGCATTCTACCTATGCCTGTGGTCTAAATCATGGGGTCCACTATAGTATTACCATCCTTGATCCACTTCTATTTTTCAGTCATGAGCAAGCGACGCGGTTATGTTTATCGCTTATGGCATCGCATGCCGTGGAAAAAACTGTTTTTTGCCAGAACGACGCACAGAAGTTTTTAGAAACGATGTAGTAGTCGCACGCTTCATTAAAATTCAAATAATTGTATCGCCATCAGATATCGAATGCGTGCGATTGGGCTTTGAGCTCTTTGTAGTAGTCTGTTGATGATGGGTTCCACCTTTTCTCTTGATCGCTTACTGTCCAACAAGGTAGCTCAAGGGTATTCTTTTTGAAACGACAATATAGCGTTGTTAGTCAAAAAAGCTGCAGAAGGGATCTGGGGCGCCAGCCATAATGTATAAATATCCTCCGCAGTTTAAACTCGGCATGATTTTCAAACCTATTTTCAAGTAGCGCCGTAATTCAATTGTCCTGCACGAGCGAACCTCTAATCCAAAGACGTAACTGCGATACAATACCGATCGACGTCCTGAAATTCGCAGTCGATAAAAAGCGTCGCAGTCTACGTATCGCCGCCAGTCACGACAACCCGAAACAATTCCATACCGACGCTGCTGCGTTATTTTTACTGTTTTGAAATGACCGTTGGGATTTCGACGGAGGAAGACCATTCATGGCTATAAATTTTTACGCAAAAGGTGAATTATCGTCCGGCTTTCACGGGTGGCGTGTCGTCGCCACCATTCGAGGTAAACGCTATCAAAAATACTTTTCTTTAAATCGCTATAACACTCGAATCCCCCAGGAACTCTGGCATAGCTACCAGGAGACCAGGGCCCGGTACTACGAGGCTCGATATATGGCGCGGTCGGCCGCCATCCAATACCTGGACTTCATTAACAAGGACCATCCCACTACCCGGCCATGTCGCGGCGTTGGATTTCAAGGCGTCACGCTGGGCATTGGGGCGGGCAGGAGTACCGCCCATGAGACTTGTTATTTCTCAGTGAACAAGCGGGGCGCGGCGACCAAATTCTATATCGATAACGGAACTCCACTCTCACAAGCCTGGGAACAAGCGGTTTCCTACTGGGGTAATGTTTATGAGATTCGACCCAAAGATGTCGCGCATAAGCTCAAGCTCCTTCCCAGTCCTGATCAATTCAAAGCGCTTCGCAAGCAATTAAACGATCAAGAGGGTCATGATTTCCCGGTCAGTGTCCTGCACCATGTTTACGCTGAGCAGCGTAAACAATTGGAAAATCGAAAGGCCCGGGAAAACACAAATGAACGTTTTAACGGCGATGAGCTACTGACCATTTATGCCAATCTGGAGCGAGAGGTCTCAGAGTATCTCAAGTAAAATCTGTTTTGGGTCAGTTTCTTGATATCGCTCGAAATCGCCTGGGAGCCTAAGGTATCCCCAATTTTAAGAGGGCTTTTCGCCTCCACCGTCTACGTAAGCAATATCCAAAGGGGCGTTACGGCACAAGTCTAATATTGATTAGTTAATTGATTAACTTGTCGATTCTGTTGCCCAGACGTTGTCTCTTTGTTTTGCAAAGCCGAAACGGATAATTTTAAATTTGACGAATGGTAATTCTTGTGCTTTATTAATAATCACATTAGCCGGAGTCAATGTGGACTTGGGCCGAAACAATACAACGGGCATAGAAGCCCCGCATGCTGAAACCGAAAGGTTTGGTACGTGGGGCTTTTTTTTGTGCAAAAAAAACTGGAGGCACCGGTAGGGTGACTTCACAGCAACATAGCACTGGAGGGTTTTGTGATGAAACGACGTGATTTGTTGAAAGGAGTTGCCTTCGCTGGCGTGGCTGGCGCCACGGGACTTGGAGGATTTCCCGGTATTTGGACAGGTCGTAATGCCGCGTGGGCGGCCGGGAGTGACATACCGGTCGGAGTTTTATTCTCGAAGACTGGAGCGGTAGCGGTGGTTGAAAGCACGCTTCATGACGCTTGCATGATGGCGATCGAGGAAATCAACGACAACGGCGGCATTAACGGTCGCAAGATTCGTCCATTTGTCGAAGATCCGGCTTCGGATCCAGCGACCTTCGCTGATCGTGCCAACCGACTGGTGCGAAGAGATAAAGTTGTTTCCATATTTGGCTCGTATACGTCCTCCAGCCGTCAGGCGGTACTTCCAGTTGTGGAAGGGCAGAACAATCTTTACTGGTATCCAACGCTTTATGAAGGACGTGAATGTTCTCGCAATGTGATGTACGGCGGTGCGGTTCCCAATCAACAACAGCAGGATTACGTGCCCTGGCTGAAAGAAAAATTCGGTGGCCGGTTTTATTTGCTTGGCAACAATTACGTGTACCCGCGAGAGGAAAATAACGTTGCCAGGAAAATCCTCAAAGGTATCGGTGGCGAAGTTGTTAACGAAGAATATGTGCCTATGGGGCATGACAGTTTTAGCTCCATTGTCAGCCAACTCCGGCGCGATAAGCCGGATGTGATTTTCTGTACTTTAGTGGGCGACTCCGACGTGGCTTTCCAACGGGAATATCACAATGCAGGTTTAGACCCAAAAACGATGCCAGTCGCCAGCCTTACCCGGTCAGAAATTGAAGTTAAAGCGATTGGTGGTAAAGCTGCTGCCGGTCATTTCTCATCGGCACCTTATTTTATGGGGTATCAATCGGCAGAGAACAAGAAGTTTGTGGAAGCTTATTTGAAGAAGTATGGACAGGATCAGGTAACGCACTTCGTGAATGAAGCAGCTTACTTCCAAGTATATCAGTTCAAAAACGCAGTCGAAACAATTGGTTCAGGTGAACTGACGCCGTCAGCTATCAGGGATGCCGCAGTCGGGCAGCGCTTCATGGCTCCTCAGGGTGAGATAGAAATCGCTGCTAATCTGCACACACATCTATGGCCCAAGATCGGTCAATGGCAAGCGGATGGTCAAGCTAAAGTGTTGGTAGATTCCAAGAGCCGCGTGGCACCAGAGCCATACTGGGCGTACGAGGGCCAAGAGTGCACAGCTGAGGGGCTTCAGGAAAGCTGAGGCAACCTACCCATTTAACAAGAAACTGATCTAAGCAGCCCCCTCATCTTGGATTCATAGAATAAGAGGGGCCAGTCTTAAAACGGTCACCGTGAATAGGAGCGCTCGATGTACTCGTGGCTTAATGAGATATTCATCGGTCTTAGCCTGACCTCAATCCTGCTGATGGTCGCGTTAGGGTTGGCCATTATATACGGCACCATGGGTGTAATTAACTTAGCCCATGGTCAATTTGTGATGATAGGTGCCTATGTTGCCTGGTTTCTGCAAAGCCAGTTTGGTATCGGCATTATTGTAGGATTACCGCTGATTTTCATAGCGGGCGCCTTGCTGGGCCTCGCGGTAGAGCGAACGATTATTCAAAGGCTCTACAGACGCCCGTTGGATACAATCCTGGCGACCTGGGGGATTGGTATCGTACTTGAACAGCTGGTTCGAGGACTTTTCGGGTCAGATTCACGCTACGTCGCAAGGCCTGAATTTTTGGACGGAAACCTCATACTTGCCGGTATCCACATGTCTTACTACCGCCTATTTATCATTGGCTTTGCACTGTTCACTCTCGCAGTTACGTGGTTTCTGCTGTTTCGCACAGAATTTGGCACCAAGCTTCGCGCGGTTATCCAGAACAAAGAGATTTCTGAATGCTACGGCGTCAGCGCAAACCGTGTGTATGCCATGACATTTGCATATGGCGCGGGGCTGGCAGCAATCGCTGGCGCGCTGATAACACCAATGGTCAGTGTTACTCCGACCATGGGCACCGGGGTTGTGGTAGATGCATTTCTAGTGGTGATCGTTGGCGGTGTAGGCAGTATTGCCGGGACTGCGGCGGCAGCACTTATGATTGGGGAGGCATCGGCGTGGCTGTCCTATCTCTTGAATGAAACCACGGCACGCATCCTGATTCTGTTGGGCGTCATAGTTCTGATTCGTTTTCGTCCGCAGGGACTCTTTCCCGATAAAGTCCGGCGCTAAGGAAAATTTTTTATGAACAAAGGCTTCTCTATAGATTGTATTGGTTATGCGCTGTTTGCAGTGTTTGTTGTGCTGATCATACCCTGGTCGGCGAATTATAGCGGCTACGACCTGAATATTTACGCTCGCTATCTGGTTTTGGGCATGGCAGCAGCAGCCGTCGCCTTGTCCTGGGGCACTGCGGGCATTCTCAACCTGGGTCAGGCACTGACCTTCGGTATCGGCAGTTACATTATGGCGATGCATTTAAAGCTTAAAGCCAGTGGAGCTCAGGCTGGAGGCATGCCAGATTTTATGGTGTGGACGAATATGGAGAAATTGCCCTGGTTTTGGGAGCCGTTCCAATCAGTTTCGTTCACTCTTGCAGCTGGCATCTTGGTTCCTGTTGCCATAGCAAGTTTGATTGGCGGCTTCATGTTCCGTGGCCGGATCACCGGCGTATTTGTCGCGATTATTACCTTGTCTCTCATGCTTGCTGTTCAACTCTGGATAATCAGTGAGCAGCGTTTCACTGGTGGTCAAAATGGGCTTACGGGGCTGGCAGCCCTGGAACTATTTGGTTGGTCGGTAGATGTTTATGGTTTGGCCTTTTATTACATGGTCGCCGGCTGTCTGCTGGTCGTCCTTACGCTTGGGTTGCTCTTCTTGCGCAGCAAGGCTGGACTTGTACTGCGTGCAATAAAGGCTGATCCGGAACGAACTCGTTTTTTTGGCTACGACGTTTCAACTTATGAGATCGTGGCTTTTGCAACCTCTGCCGGGATTGCCGGAATAGCGGGAATGCTCTATGCAATGATTCTAGGATTTGCTTCTCCCACTTATATGGGGCTATCTCTCAGTCTCGCATTTGTGATTTGGGCTGCCGTTGGTGGACGTGAATCTATCGTGGCAGCAACTCTGGGAGGCATCGGCGTCAATATGGCTGAAGGCCGGCTGTCAGACCTATTTTTTGATCAGTGGACCTTGATTCTGGGCGTTATTTTCATTGTGGTTGTGCTGTTTCTACCTCGCGGTCTTTTCGGCCTCGTTATGGATTTACGAATAAAGCTGGAATCCCACTTTATGGCCAATCCCATATCCCGAATGAATACGTCGCTGGACAAACATCGCTCTGAAACTACTGCTAGCCAGCGGGAGGGTAAATAATGGCTGCTTTGACATTAGAAAAACTGACTGTGAAATTTGGCGGACTTGTTGCGGTCAATGAGCTCGACCTGCACATACGCGATGGGGAGTTGCGCTGTCTTCTAGGTCCGAATGGGGCAGGTAAATCAACCACACTGGATCTGATCTGCGGCAAAACGTTACCTACCTCTGGGCGGATTCTACTTGGCAATCAGGATATTACTCACTTGCCGGAATTCAAGCGGGCTAGGGCTGGAGTTGGGCGAAAGTTTCAAACGCCGACCGTATTTAAGGATCTGAGCGTTATTGAAAACCTGGAAATAGGTCGTTCAGCCTTTCCCGGAGTATTCAGCACAATGCGTGTTTTTCGAACCCCTATCCGGGGCCGAATCCGGGAGGTGCTTTCCTTGGTTGGTTTGGAGGATGAAACATACACCAAGGCAGAAAATCTTTCTCACGGCCAAACCCAATGGTTGGAAATTGCTATGTTGCTGATGCAGGACTGCCACGTAATCCTGATGGATGAGCCAACCGCTGGTATGACCGCACAGGAAACCAAACAGACAGCTTCACTGTTCAGGGAATTGCAGGGTGAACACACCATGATCGTAGTAGAGCACGACATGGCATTTGTTAGAGATATCGCCGACATCGTTACGGTGATGGACGGTGGTTCGTTACTAGCCGAAGGCAGCATAACTGAAATTGAGACTAATGCCGCCGTGCGGGAAGCGTATCTTTCTGATACTGGAGACGATCATGCTTGAAGCGAAAGGTCTGTACTCCTTTTACGGGAAAAGTCCTATTTTGCAGGATATTGATTTCCAGATTGAGGATGGCGGTTTTCTTGGCATTGTCGGTCGAAATGGAGTGGGTAAAACAACATTACTTCGCACCATCATGGGGCTTACCGACAGAGCGAATGGCACGCTTTCGTTTCAGGGTTCAAACCTGTTGAACATGTCGACGCCCGAGAGAGCTGCGACCGGTATTGCCTATATCCCCCAGGGAAGGGAAGTGATCCCGCGCTTTACAGTGAGGGAAAACCTATTGATGGGCATGTTCCCTCGGGCTGACAAATCTCGATTCATTCCTGAACATATCTTCGAGCTGTTTCCTGTTTTGTCAGATTTTATTGACCGCCTTGGCGGTGATCTTTCAGGCGGCCAGCAACAGCAGCTGGCTATTGGTCGGGCTTTGGCGATGAACCCCAAGGTCCTCATCTTAGATGAACCTACCGAAGGTATTCAGCCAAATATAGTGCAACAGATTGAGGAAGTTATCCGAAAGCTTAACCGTGATATGGGCTTGACTATTGTACTTGTCGAGCAAAACACCAGATTCGTGCGCCAGGCTGCGGATTCCTTTGTGCTTTTGGACAAAGGGCGGGTGGCGTTGCGAGGCAGGGGCGAGGAGCTGACCAGTGATGTCATTGATCAGTATCTCGCTATTTAAGGGGATAGATAGAAGCTATCCCATCGGGACATAGGACATACACTGTCCTCTCGTTTTCTTTCAACGGTCCGAAGGAGTATTGCAATGCGACATGGTGACATTTCAAGCAGCGACGATACCATTGGCGTAGCGGTTGTTAATTCCAGAGGGTCGGCACACTTAGTATTTGAAATCTAAAAAATGAATAATTACTTTGAACTTGATGCACTAATTATCATATAGGGAGGTTTGTATGTCTTCGTTAGATTAAAGAGTTTTTGCGAGATGGGGATATCAAACCATCGAGCGAATATTAAAAAATTAAAGTAAAAGAGGAACAAAAAATGACCAATGTAAATGCAGCGATCATCGACCTGACTGAACTGACTGTCGAGCAGGTACAGGCGGGTTTCGCCAGCGGCGCGTTCACCTCGGAAAAGCTGACTAAGGCTTACCTAGAGCGCATAGCGGAATTCAACCCTTCCTACAATGCGATCGTCTTTTTCAACGAGAAGGCGGTTGAAGAAGCGCGCGCGATCGACAAGCGTCGCGCCGCCGGGGAAAAACTGGGGCCGCTGGCGGGTGTCCCCGTCGTCGTCAAAGACTCCATGGACATGAAGGGCTTTCCGACTACCGGTGGCTGGTCGCTTCTCTATAGCAAGACCGGCGGCGTCGACCTGCTGCCTGAGACCGATTCTCCTGTGGTGGCACGCATGCGCAAAGCCGATACGGTGATCCTAGGCAAAACCAACATTCCGGTGCTCAGCCACACTGGCGCGCATGCCAATGGTTCATGGGCTGGCTCTACTTACAATTCGGTTGACCGAGAGTTCCTACCCGGCGGCAGCAGCACCGGGACCGCAACTGCCGTCGGCGGCAATTTCTGCGTGCTCGGACTGGCGGAAGAAACCGCCGGCTCGATTCAAAACCCTGCCTCGGCGCAAGGCCTTGTGGGCATAAAGCCGACTCACGGACTCGTTCCCAATACGGGCGTCTTTCCGCTCTCCAGCCTCCGCGACGTCGTCGGCCCCATCGCACGGTGTGTACGCGATGCGGCACTTACGCTGGACGCGCTTGCGGGGTTCTCAATGGAGGATCCCAAGACGCTGGCAGGTGTGGACAAACGTCCGAAAGGCGGCTATATCTCAAAATTGGACAAGAATGCGCTAAAAGGCAAGCGCATTGGTCTCTATGGGCCGGGCTGGCGCGCCTCGACGTTTTCCGAGGAGACGACAGGCCTTTATCAGCGCGCCCAAGAAGAACTGAACAAACTTGGCGCAGACCTTGTAAAGGATCCCTTCGCGGGTTCCGGGTTCCGGGAACTGAGCAAGGCGGTTTTGCCAGGGGCCGAGTTCGACGCGCGTGGTATGGAATCAATTGCCAATGACATAGAGAAATATCTCCAGCGCATGGGTTCGAAAGTCGCTCTGAAGACGTTCGCCGAATTCGCCAAGGCAACGCAAAAAGAAGACGCGTTCGGACCAGAGGGTGTGTTGAGCTATATGAGCCACGTGCCCGAGTTCGTTGAAGCAACGAAGTCCCCATCCACCCCCCCCGATATGACTTCCTTCATCACTCTGAGGGAAACCTATCTCGATATATTCAACACGATTTTCGACAAACAGAAGCTTGATGCGGTCATCTACCCGCAAATGCGTGGTCCTTTAGGACCGGTGCATGGAGACGAAGCCATTGATGGAATGGTGGTTAGCGAGGTAAATATCGCCGGCCTGCCGGCGGTGACCGTACCGGCTGGCTTCTACGCCTCGGGCGCTCCGTTCAACCTCGTTATTGTCGCGCGGCAGTGGAGCGAGGTCGAAATGCTTGCTATCGCATACGCCTACGAACAGGGAACGAAGCACCGCAAGGCGCCGGAACTCAAAAAGGCTTAGGGAAACCCTGATTAATACGAAGTAAACCGCCGCCTCCGGCGGTGCGACTCGACAGGGCTCTGCCAATAGGACGTGGTCCATAGTGGACGCCCCCTTCCGAACGAGCAAAGTAAAGAAGGGGGGTCATCATATGAGACTGGCAGCGCCGGTCGTACGTGAAATGATAATGTAAATGCCACTTGGTTTTTATGCCGAAGTATCGTCACGAGGCGGTTTATGGGATTCTAAGAAGAGGTTATAGTTTGATATCAAGTATTAAAGCCAAAACTCAGGACGAAGCTATATGACGCGAAGTTCTTCGGAGAAACCTTGGACTGTCGGTGTCCTGTTTTCTCAAACCGGCGTGACATCCATTATTGAGAACTCACAGCTAAAAGGAACGTTGCTTGCCATAGACGAGATTAATCAAGCCGGCGGTATAGAGGGCCGCAATATATCACCCGTGATACTTGATCCGGCTTCAAACGTTAAGCAATACCGAATTTATGCCGAGGAAATGTTAGCTGATCCAGAATTGAACGTTATTTTTGGGTGTTACATGTCTTCTTCTCGTAAGGAGGTCCTTCCCGTCATAGAACGTCAGAACGGCTTTCTTTTTTATCCAACGCTTTATGAGGGTTTTGAGTACTCCCCCAATGTTATATACGGTGGCGCCGCCCCTAATCAGAACAGCCTGCCTTTAGCGATTTACCTTCTGGAGAATTTTGGTTCACGTTTTTATTTCGTTGGATCGGATTATATTTATCCTCGGGAATCCAATCGAGTGATGCGCAATATCGTTCGCCAAGGTGGCGGCCAAGTGGTAGGGGAAAATTATTTAAGTCTGGACGCCCGACGTGAGGATTTCGAATGGATTCTTGAAGATATCAGGAGAGTTTCCCCGGACGTAATTTTTTCAACGGTAGTTGGAATTGGAACGGTTAATTTATACACTGCTTATCATGAGAGTGGCGGTAATGGTTTCAAGTTGCCGATTGCAAGCCTAACAACTAATGAAGCTGAAGTGGCAATCATGGGCCGTAGCGCGGCCGCCGGTCACATTACCGCTGCACCTTACTTCCGGAACATAAAAACGGATGAGAATGCTCGCTTTCTAGGTAAATATGCGCGAAAGTTTGGCAGCATTGAGGATGTGACCAGTTGCTGCGAAGCGGCATATTCACAGGTGCACCTCTTCGCCAATGCGTTGCGTCTAACTGGGTCAACTGGGGCGGATCAATTGAGAGCTGTCTTGCGAGGCGCAGAGTTTGAAGCCCCTCAAGGGCGCATTAAGATTGATCCGGACAACAATCACACCTATCTGCAGTCGCGAATAGCGAGACTAGGGGCGGACGGAGAGTATCGCGTTGAACGGGAGGCCGTCAGGCCAATTAAACCGGACCCATACCTGGCGGTGCCAACCCTGAATGATTGGGCAAATGCTCCTATTGGGACGAATTAATGGAACACGACAACATCATACGGCAATTGCGTGGGCTGAATGTTCTTGTCCTTCATCCCAGAGATTGTGACGCCGAGGAACTCCTTCAGCAGCTAAATCGTATTGGATGTCGTGCGAATGCTATTTGGCCCCCACCCAGCTGCCCTTCAGACCCGGCCGATTTGACGTTTATTGAAGTGCGGGAAACGCCAGACGAAGGTATTACCAATTACCTGAAACTCACCGCAGACCGACCAACCCTGATTGGTCTGGCCGGTTACGAGAGTCCCTCAGTATTACAGAATTTAATCGACCTTGAAGTCGATAGTGTTCTGGCTAAACCCGTTCGACCTTATGGTGTGCTTAGCAGCATCATCGTTGCTCGAAGAAACTGGCAGCAAGGCAAAAGTAACGAAAAAATCATTACGAAACTCAAGAATAAAGTGGAAAACAGCCATAAGATGAATGAGGCCAAAATCGTCCTCATGAAAGTTCACGATATCAATGAAGATCAGGCTTACAGAGCAATACGCCAACAAGCGATGAAATGCAGAATAACCACAACTGAGGTTGCCCAATCTATTATTGACTCTAACGCTCTGTTGCATAATTGCATAATTGCATAATTGCATAGTGTAGTAGTCAACTAATTCCGGGCTGAAGTTCCAAATGTCTAGGAGATTGGGAACTTGCCACGGTAATCCCCCCGGTAAAGAGCGGTGGTGCATTCAACTGGTCAAGACAACACCATTAATATCTGGCCTCGGCTTGGAGTAATGGTAGATGACCACAGCAAACCCCCTGAACTCCGCAAGGAAAGCTATAGTTTGGCGCGAATGGAAGAAAGGTATCCCCATGAGCGTTATCTGCCAGCTTATTGAAAAGCCTTCTGCGACCGTTTTTTCCTATCTTCGCTACCATGCTGGTATCGAGCTGCGTATTCTGGTGATTCCGATCACCTATTCAACCTAATGCGCCGATGGTCATCCTATCACTTGGAGTGATCGGAATGCCCCATTTTACTCATGGCCTTTCTCATGGATTCCCCTTTCAGATTCAGCTTGTGACTGTTGTGCAGGAGGCGGTCGAGAATCGCGTCTGCCAGGGTCGCATCGCCGTAAGCAATGGGATGGAATCCTCCTCATCCCACTCCGGCGTCAGTGCGCCACTACATGCCGCCAACCGGTAAGCGGTTTTCTCCGTAAGCTTGAGGAAGTCAGCGACCTCCTTGATGGTCAATATTTGTTCAGTCATTGCTTTCCCCACCCTAGAAAATTGGGAGAATATGGGAAAATTAGGGGAGGAACAATCAGAAAGCCGGTAACCAATTCAACCGAGTCGTAAAAAAAGCAATCTTGTGGCAGAATAAATTTTTGATGGGAGACAGCTAATCTAGATGAATGCCAAGAGCCTGCGTGTTCCTAAACGGGTGAAGCTATCTGATCAGATTGTTGAATCCGTCAAGAGTTGGGTTGCGGTAAACCAAATGCAGCCTGGCGACAGGCTGCCTAACGAACGGCAATTGATGGAGCAGTTCGAATGTTCCAAGGGAACAGTAAGGGAAGCACTGAAATCTCTTGAGGTTCAGGGACTGATCTCGGTTCGCACGGGCCCCAATGGTGGTGCCGTTCTAGAACGAGTGCCTTTTGAAAAGGCTAGTGAACTGCTGCGGAATTTTTTACACTTCGAACAACCCTCTGGGCTTGAGATCTATGCTCTGCGGACGTTGATAGAGCCCGAAATTGCAGCTTTGGCCACTCCCCGCCTAGAAGAAAAAGATCTAAATACACTTGAAGCGCTCGTTAAGCTATGCGAAATAGCACCCGATACTTTTGAGGAGCGCATTGAGCAACGCATTGCTGAACTCGATTTTCACGTTCTGCTAGCACAACGATGCGGCAACCCCATGCTTGCGTTCATCGGTCGATTTGTAAACGACATGGTCCGAGATTTGATGATCTTTAAAAAAGCCGCTCTACCAGAACAGCACGAGTTTTCCTGCGCAAACCTTGCCTACCACAAGCAATTAATCGCAGTTTTCCGCTCCCGGGATGCCGTTGGTGCCCGCAAATTAATGCTTGATCATATGAAGTCTGCGGAACACTTCAATCGTGAGCTAGAAGGTCGACTCAATCAGTATTTTCTTGGTATAACTGATTAGTCTTAGGTCTCATCTTACCAACGACGTACATCATTGGCAGGGTAAGATAATTAGTGATTTCTTTGCTTAATAAATACGATAACCAAATAACAACCTCTGAAAAAATCACCATCGACAAAGCTAACGGAATCGTAAGTCCCGATAAACTGACCCAGCTGTCTTAAGTCAATCAGGGGCTCTTCTTTTTCAGCTCGTTTCAGATTTACGTTACAGAGCAATACCATTACCAGCGGATATGCCTTAATAACGCGTTACGAAACACGATGTATAAGCCGAGATTTTAACTCCAGCAGGATTCTTAAACCCAATTTAAATCAGCTCAGTTCCTTGGAAAGAGGACGGCCTGAGATTCTCACAGCATACCGATTCTACCCAAACAGCCATGGCTAACAGGTTACTCTCTGTCATACCTCTAGTGTTGAGTTGCAAACCCATAGGAAGCCCACTGGAATCTAGCCCAATAGGTAGTGTCACCGCACACCAGTCAAAATAGTTTGCTGGCTGAGTGTTACGAGTCATGCTCATGGCAGCACGCATTGCGTTATCAGGGTCTTCAAGGCTTTTGATGGGAAGCGCAGTTTCCTGCGTTGTGGGGCTGATAATGAGGTCAACAGCATCGAATAATTTATCCGCTTCTTTTACATGGGCGTGACGTTCTGCTGACACTGTTAAATAGTCGTGAGCCTTGATTGTCAATCCTTTCTCGATTCGAACGCGAATCGTTGGATCAATTAGCTCTTTTTGATCATTAAAAGTTTTTTCACCCAGCCAAGAAAGAAGTTCTGAGGGCATCGCGATGGGAAAGTAACGTTCTCGTCCTTCAATATTTGGAATGTCTAAAGAGACGATTTCTGCATTTTTTTCTTTTAAAGCTGTGATTGCTTTTTCAAAGGCCCGACTAACATCGGGCGACAGGTCATCTAACATATATCGCGTTGGTCGACCCAGCCTCGGGGGATTAGAGCACTTAGTCTGCTTTAAATCGCAGGGATTTATTCGTGAATTTAATGCCTGGAAGGCTAGCTGCGCATCCCGAGCCGAGCGAGTTAGAAGCCCGATAGAGTCAGTTTGGGGGTCCAATGGAAAAACGCCGTCGGTAGGCCAAAGGCCGGCCGTGGTCTTAAGGCCAAATAGTCCACACATGGCAGCGGGCACACGTACCGAGCCACCAGTGTCACTGCCTATGGATAATGCGCACATTCCTGCGGAAAGAGCTACAGCAGCTCCAGAACTTGAGCCCCCAGGCAGCCTGTGTTGATGCTCGTCCCATGGGTTCCATGGAGTACCTCGTGAGACGGAATGGCCAGTGATCCCCAGCGCGAACTCCACCATACGGGTAGTTCCCAGAATCACGCAGCCCGCCTCCTTCAAAGCCGTAATAAAACTGGAGTCTTGCGGTTGATATTTATTTTGCAAGGATAGGTTGGAACCAGCATGAGGATAGTTGCCGTCAAAAACAAAAATATCCTTTACCGAGATGGGCAGGCCCATAAGTGGGCCAAGGTCGATACCCTCAGCGAGTAATGCGTCCATGGCGCGTGCGACTATTAAAGCTCGCTCACTATCCACACGCTCAAAAGCCCCCAGCAAGGGATCCAGAAGCTCTATGCGTTCTAGGTAGGCTTTCACCACTTGCTCTGACGTGATTTTGCCTTGGCGCATGCTCTTGGCAAAACCCTCCAAGCCAATCGGCGCAATCGGATCACTGGGAATGGGCATTCTATTAGTCCTTGTGGCGTCGTCTACTGCCCTCGCTACATACATCGGCAGCAGCAGAATTTCCGGTTAAAGTTTCTTGATACGTACAAGTTCTTATTATACTATATTTATCGCAATAAATAGAAAGATAATAAACTGCAAATGAAACTTCAGCTAAATAAATAAAATAAATAGAGGCTTGAAAATGAAAAAATTACTGATGATGGCTGTGGCAGCCCAGTGCTTGGCCATAGCGCCTCCCGCTCTTGCCGATATCGAAATTGGGGTAATCAACAGCCTATCTGGAAATTTTGCCACTTTTGGCCAGCGTTATCAGGCAGGCATGGAAGTAGCCTTAGAGGAAATTAATGCTGCTGGTGGCGTACGCGGCGAATCAATATTACTAAACGTGCAAGACGATCGCTCTGAAGCCAAAAGTGCGCTTACTGCGGTCGAGTCACTCAATCGGCAAAACGTTCCTTTGATCATGGGTTCCTATTCGTCAGGAATTACGGGTCCTATGGCACAGCTGATGACCCGTCAAAAAATACCGCTGATTGTGTTGGGCAGTGCCGATAACAGCATCACTAAGCCAGGTTCGCCCTGGGTATTCCGAGCAAAACATAACTCCGCGATCGTTGCGAAAACATATTTCGACTATTTTAATTACTTAAGAGAGACGTTTAACGAAGATCTTTCGACGGTAGCTATAATTTATGGCAATGGAGCCTGGCCCGCATCACTGGCAGAAGAAGGTGAAAAACTTGCTGCCGAAAACGGCTATAAGGTGGTTGGCAATCAGTCTTATGACCAAGGTACAACAGACTTTCGCCCGATTCTCAATCGTTTTCGCTCCGACCCCCCTGACTTGCTCTACATAGTTGCTTACGCAGAAGACGGTGTTGCCATTGCGAGGCAGATAAAAGAAGTGAATCTGAACGCCAAGGCCATAGCCATTGATACTGGCGCAGCACTCCCCAGCTTCATCAGCCAAGTAGGGGATCTTTCAGAGTATGTCGCTACCGTTGTGAGTTGGAGTAAGGATGTGAAGTACGAAGGCACTGAAGATTTGTATGAGCGACTGAAAGCGAAGATAGGCGAAGAGCCGACCTTTTACGAAGCCGAAGGTTATCTTGCCCTTCGCGTAGCCGCAGATGCGTTGGAACGCGCCAAGTCACTTGACCGCGATGATGTCCGAGACGCACTAGCCGGGACCGATCTTGATACGCCCGTCACTCATGTGCGATTCGAGAACAATAATGGTTTCCAAGGGCAAAACCCAATTCGCAGCTTGGTGCTGCAGATTCAAGATGGCGAGCATGTAACAGTGTTCCCGAAGGATCTAGCAGCAGAAGAGGTGCGATTTCCGACGCCTGCTTGGGAAAATCGTTAATCAATCCATCATCGGCTTGGCGCAATCAGAGGGGTTACGATGTTTGATTATGTGTCCTTTTTACAGAACCTATCAAACGGATTGTTAATTGGTGGTGTGTATGCCCTTATCGGCGTGGGCCTGACTTTAGTATTTGGGGTCATGAAGACCATCAACTTTGCACACGGCGATTTTGTGGTCCTAGGCATGTACACGGCTGTACTTCTCAATGTTTTGTGGGGTTGGGATCCATATCTCTCTCTGCTTGTTGCCATTCCGCTAGGGTTCATTTTTGGCGCGTCGCTCCAGCGTATAGTTTTGGCGCGATTGGTAGACGCGCCGCCGGAGAGCACTCTATTGGTGACTCTGGGCTTGGCGTTAGTTATCGGTAATGTACTGTTACTTACCTTTGGTGCCGAACCCAAGTCGGTCAATGTCTCATATGCCGCTTCTACTCTATCTCTTGGAGATATTTATTTTTCTGTAATACTGTTATCCGCAGGCGGTGCCACCGTGCTATTGATCGGTGGCCTCTACGTACTGCTCAGTCATACAGAATTAGGTCGATCTATTCGTGCGACGGCGGAGAATCGTCTTGGCGCCGAATTAGTGGGTATTGATACCCGAAGAATTGAAGCTATTGTTTTTGGTATAGGGACTTCGCTTGCTATGGCAGCCGGCACGGTGCTTATTCCACTTTTGTTCGCCACTCCCTCTTTTTCCGGCGCTATTTTCACTTTAAAGGCCTTTGTTGTCACTGTACTCGGCGGACTCGGCAATGTTGGTGCAGCTATCGCTGGAGGCCTTCTACTAGGCGTGGTTGAGGTGCTTGGGGCATCCTATCTAACTTCAAGCTACCGTGATGCCTATGGACTTGTCGTATTCCTCTTGGTCTTACTGCTGCGTCCAGAAGGACTGTTCGGTAAAACGGTGAAGCGCGTATGAATAAGCATTTGATCGCTCTTTTCTGCCTAGTAGTGCTAGGTGTCTTTTATCCCATGGCATTTCCGGGTTATTTGACTTTCGCAATCACGTTGTTGTTATTTGTTGGCTGGGCCACTGCATGGGATATTCTGGGCGGCTGGGCTGGCCAGGTTAGTTTAGGTCATGCGAGCTTTGTCGGTCTCGGAGGCTACTTTGTAGCGGTCGGCACATCCCATTATGGAATTGATCCGTGGTGGGCGGTTCTGATAGCTTTAGTTGTGGCAGCTTTGCTCGCCTATTTGTGGGGTAAACTAACCTTCACACTCACCGGACCTTACTTTACGCTTTCCACCATAGCGATTGCCGAAATTATTCGACTGGTTGCAATCAACGAGGAATGGTTAACAGGCGGTGCCACTGGTGTTTTCATATTTTCGCTGCCAGAGCCCTTTGGAATTGATCTCTTTGATCGACTCTCTAACTATTATCTTGCATTAACATTCGCCGCTCTGTGCATACTAACGGTTATTGTAATCTCGCGTAATAAGTTCGGTTATCAATTGAGAGCCGTAAGAGAAGATGAAAGTTCTGCAATGGCGTCGGGAATTAACCCGCTATCTGTGAAATTGAAAGCGTTCATGATTTCTGGCAGCCTTACCGCCTTTGGAGGAGGTATTTACGCGATTTTTCTCTCTTTCCTTGAGCCACAAGTTGTCTTTTTTTTACTACTGTCCGTGCAGATAGCGTTAACAGCAATCATTGGGGGCAGAGGTACTATTTGGGGTCCAAGTGCTGGAGCACTTCTACTCGTGGGGGCAGGTGAGATTTTTCGAACCACCTTTGCTGAGGCCAATATGCTTATTTACGGGCTGCTGATCATGCTGGTAATCATATTCATGCCCCGCGGTATTGTAGGTGAGCCGTCCCGCTATTTTATTAGGAGGGCTTATGCCAAGCGCGCTCAAGACTAAAGGAGTTACCGTCAAGTTTGGGGGCGTGATAGCTGTCAACAATGTCTCTTTGGATGTGCCAGAAGGGGACGTTCTAGGACTTATTGGCCCAAATGGGGCCGGTAAAACAACGTTATTCAACGCTCTTACCGGCTTTGCACCTATTGACTCAGGCGCTATTCATCTTTATGGCCGCGACATAACGCCCTTGCCGCCCTATGCCCGAATTCGGGCTGGGATGGGCAGAACTTTCCAGACAGAGCGTCCGTTCGAGGAGCTAACGCTGTTAGAAAATGTTCTAGTTGCCGCGTTTTTAAAAGAACCGAAACGGAAGCGGGCTGAACACCTATCTATGCAGGTTTTGGAACAAGTAGGTCTGGCGGATCGTTATGACCAGCCTGCGATGGATCTCAACTTGGCAAGGCGGCGGCGTTTGGAGTTGGCTAAAGCCCTTGCCGTCAAACCGAGCGTGTTATTTCTGGATGAAATGATGGCTGGGTTAAACCCTCCGGCGCTGCGTGAGATGATCGCTTTCGTCAAAGAGCTTACAACGCAAAACATCACAATTGTTATGGTTGAACATATCATGGAAGCTATTATCGAGCTTTCCGATCACGTGATTGTCATGGCTGACGGCAGCGTAATTGCCGAAGGCAAACCAAATGATGTCATTAATAATCCAAAAGTGGTGACGGCCTACCTCGGAGAGGACTGATGTCAGAGAACAGACAAGCAATTCTGGATGTTAAAGACGTCGATCTTGGTTATGGTAGCCTGAAAGTAGTTTTTAAGGCGTCAATTACAATCGGGGAGGGCGAACTTGTTGGTTTAATTGGTGGAAACGGAAGCGGAAAGTCGACGATTTTGCGAGCCGTTTCTGGAATGATAAAACCGTGGTCAGGCACAATTCATTTTGATGGTATTGAAGTGTCTGGAAAACTTCCCCACGAGATGGCACGGCTTGGCCTTGCCCATGTTCCTATGGGGCGCCAACTGTTCGGCAATCTCACCGTCCATGAAAACTTGCTTCTTGGGGCTTTTTTGCCAGAATCGCGAAAGATGCGAGAGGATAACCTGGAAAAGGTGCACACACTGTTTCCCGACTTGAAAAAATACGCTAAAGATAAAGCGGCACAGCTCTCAGGCGGACAGCAGCAAATGGTTGCCATTGCTCGCGGTTTAATGTTGAACCCAAAAATGCTGTTATTGGATGAGCCTAGCTTGGGCCTCTCTCCGTTGATGGTGAAAGGCGTTATGGCAGCAATCCGGCGCGTCGCCGATACTGGCATGCCAGTCCTTCTAGTCGAACAGAATGTTAAGCAAGTTTTGCAGATTAGTGATCGCGCATATGTTTTAGAAAATGGCCACCAAGTATTGGCGGGACCTTCGCGGGAACTTCAGGATAACGAGTTAATCCGTAAAGCTTACCTAGGACTTTGAACACATCGAAAGCATTTTTGCGGGAGCTGCAGGATTCATTTCACATGTGACCGGCCGTTCTCCCACCCGGAAGAGTAGCGATGGCGTCGCTGCCGCATCTCGATAACCTCACGCACGCTGGATTTTCCGATACCCAGGTTTTCGGTCAGCTTCACATCGGAGTGCAGAAAGTCGCCGGGGCTGAGTTCGCCGCGAATCAAGGCTGTCTCGATAGGCTCTAGGATTTGAAATATGATGGAACTGCAGTCAATTGACCCCCCGAAGCGTTCCGGATCCATAGGGCGGTGGCAGGTTAGCGTCTGAGTGTCGTTTTGGGACGTCTCGTATCTTCACTATTAACCAACAGCAAAGGGCTTTCTGGAATACAAGCCCTAGCGCCCTCAAACTTCGTTAAGCGTACTGAACTTTTTCTAATTGTGTCTCAGCAGGAATTGAAAACAGCTTAAAATATTAGTTGGCCGCTGATGTATATTGACATATTAAAAGATTTCTGGCCGTATCATGGCCATTAGTCATTAGTGTGATATTATCCGATAAAAAAATGGTGCCAAGCAATGACAAGACGACACGTCGTACTACTGACGTTAGGCGGCACGATCGTCAGTAAGGTCAATGAGGCGAAGCTTAATGTCTCCGGCGTCTTAAGCGGTGATTATTGTTCGAGCGTGTGGCTCTACCGCCCGAGGCGGACGTGAAGGCTGAAGTTCTCTCGATTCTGCAAAAGCCTAGTAATGCTATTACTCAAGCGGACTTGATCGAAATCCAGCGTTTATGCCAGCACTTGGCCGGTGACCCTAACGTTGCCGGTACTGTCATCACCCATGGCGCCGATACCCTCGAAGAAGCTGCGCATTTCCTGGATATCACGCTCCCCCTCGACCACTGCGCACTGGTCGTAACCGGCTCCCCGCTCACTCCTCATGAAGAAGGTACCGACGGCTACCGTAATATTGCCAACGCCATCATCGTGGCCGCTCATCCTGCTACACAGGGGCTAGTTGCCTTAATGGTGTTCAACGAGTCGATTTATGCTGCACAACACGTTCGCGATGTAAATACTTACCAAGTGAACGCCTTCGAGCCGCCTGGCTATGGTCGGCTGGGATATGTCAACGGCATTAGGGCGCACCTAGCTCAGAGAACCGTGAGGACGAAAACGTTAACGCTGGG
The DNA here is from genome assembly GCF_023311895.1 of Marinobacter sp. M3C. Lineage (GTDB taxonomy): Bacteria > Pseudomonadota > Gammaproteobacteria > Pseudomonadales > Oleiphilaceae > Marinobacter. Next base: position 570,515 of record NZ_CP092284.1, on the reverse strand, counting down.
CGAAAGCCTGCCACGGGTAGATATTCTCCCGGCTTACCTCGATGCCTCTAGTAACCTATTCGTCAAGATGGCGATTTCGAAGATGTCGCTGCAGGAGGTGTTAAAGCCGTCCCCGCTGCTGACTGGACTGATGCTGCTGTCATTGGTGATCATCACCTATGTGCCTTGGCTCAGCACTTATCTACTTTCACTGATCTACCAATGAGGAAGCTAAATGAACGATTCACGACGTTTGGGTGACTGCCTTGACGGACAGCGTTTCTGGGAGGATGTGCAGTCTCTCGCCAGTATTGGTGCTCTTCACCCGAAAGGCATCCGCAGGCTGGCTCTGGATGCCCAAGATAATCAGGCACGCCTGTGGCTTGCGGAGCAAGGGAGGGCATTGGGCTGCGAGGCTTACTACGATGACTTGGGTAATGTCTTTATCCGCCGGGCAGGGAAAGATTCTTCACGTGCGCCGTTCCTGATCGGCAGTCATCTGGACAGCCAGCCTCAAGCCGGCATACATGATGGCGCGCTGGGTGTGGTGGCTGGGTTGGCCGTGCTCAGGACATTGCATGATCAAGGAATTGATCATCTTCATCCGCTGGAGGTCGTTGCCTGGACCAACGAAGAGGGCGCCCGCTTCGTGCCGGGCGCTTCAGGATCCTCGTGGTTTGCCGGTCAGCGTGATTACCACGAGATCGCTTCCTCTCTCGATGACAGCAGTATCCGCTTTAGTGATGCCCTTGCGGATTGCCTCGACTTGCTGAAGGAACATGGACTTACCTACCGCCCTAAGCCTTTCACGCCTCATGCCTTCCTCGAACTGCATATCGAACAGGGCCCTGTACTGGAAACGCTGGGGAAACCGGTCGGAGTGGTCAGCGGCATCCAAGGGGTGAACTGGTACGAAATCGAGGTGAAGGGGCAGGCCAACCATGCTGGCACTACCCCGCTCCAAGCGCGGCGGGACGCCTTCGACAGCGCCCATGATCTCGTGTCAGCACTCAAAGCCGCGGTGTTTGATCAGGACGACGATCTACGCTTCACCATCGGCAAATTCTCTGTCTGGCCCGACTCGGTGAATACCATTGCTCAGCGAGCCACCTTCACCATCGATCTTCGCCACCCAAGTCAGACAGTGCTTGACGCCCTGGATGCAAGGTTCCATGACCTGACTAAATGTCAGTGGGGCGGTTGCGATGTCACGCTCAAGGTTACCTCTCGTGTGGCTCCTGTGGCGTTTCCCGATTCGTTACTCGACGTGTTGCATGAGTGTGCCAGGCATTATTGCCCTGACACACCAGAATTGGTTTCCGGGGCCTTTCATGATGCCATCCATCTGGCCCATGTCTGTCCAACCGCGATGCTTTTCACGCCCTGCCGCCAGGGACTCAGCCATCATCCGGATGAGCATATAGAACGCGAGGATGCCGAGGTCGCCGCGCGGGTGTTGACGGATGCCGCGACTTCACTGCTGGGATGAGAATGTCAATTGATCTCGACCTTTCATCGAGGTCGGTGGTTGCCAATGAGCACAATACGGTCGTAGAAGATCGAACCGATCTTCGAAAGCCGCTAACAACTGGACTGAGCTATGTACGACTCCCCGATCTTTCTGCCGCTGCGCGAGCAGTATGCGAGGCTACGCAACGGTTCGTTGAGTGCGAGCCAGCTTGCTGAGTCGGCGATCGCCAACTATGCGTCTCGCGGTACGCATGACAATGCCTACCTCACATGGAATGGCGAGGCCGCGCTGCAAGCTGCCCACGCCACCGATAGCGTGCTGGCCGTTGGCGGCGATACCGGTCCGTTGATGGGAATTCCGGTCTCGATCAAGGATATCTTCGCTGTGCCCGGCCTGCCTACGTATGCAGGCTCTGTACGCCGGTTGCCCGAATGCTGGGAGCAAGCCGGGCCCATGATAGCGGCACTTCTGCGCCAGTTGCCCAGCGTGATGGGCAAGACGCATACAGTGGAATTCGCCTTTGGTGGCTTGGGCACAAACCCACACTGGGGCACACCTCGCAACCCTTGGGATCCGGTCAATCATCGTACACCGGGTGGTTCTAGTGCCGGCGCAGGCGTCTCGCTGATGGGGGGCAGCGCGAGTCTGGCCCTGGGCACCGATACCGCCGGCTCGGTACGCATTCCCGCTTCCATGACCGGGGTAGCAGGACTCAAAACCACTGTTGGCCGCTGGTCGACCCGACAGATCGTGCCGCTTTCCTCCACTCTGGACACGCCCGGTTTGCTTGCACGGAGTGTCGACGATTTAGCCTTCGCGTTCGCTGCATTAGATTATGAACTGAGCGGTATTCGCACCAAGCGATCGAGCATGCCCGAGTTGGCTGATCTTACCTTCGGCATCCCGGAAAGCTTCTTCTGGGACGACTGTAGCCCGGGGATCGCCGAGGCGGTTCATGAAGCAATCAGCCAACTCGAAGCTGGTGGTGCGCGCATCGTTACCGTCGATCTGCCACGCACCGACGAAGCCTATAAGCTGTTCCAGCAAGGCGGTCTGGCGGCAGCCGAGCTAGCTGCGTTCCTCAACACCGAAATGCCCGAAATGATCGAGATCCTCGATCCCAATGTGGCTGCCCGTATCAAGGCTGCCGACAATGTGCCTGCTTGGGATTATGTTCGCCGGCGCAACGTCATCGATTCGCTATGTGCCGCCGCTGCCGAGCGCTTGGCCGGTGTCGATGCGCTGTTGACACCAACCGTGGCTATCACACCGCCGGTACTGGCAAGCCTAGAGCCCGAAGGGGCATATTCTAAGGCCAACATGCACGCGCTGCGCAACACCGTAATGGGCAACTTCATGGGCTTGTGTGGGTTGACTTTGCCGGTGGGCAAGGACGCGGCTGGCATGCCGGTGGGCATGCAACTGCTGACGGGACCCTGGCAGGAGGCCAGGCTGCTGTCCATCGGACAAACTATAGAAAACACGCTTGGTAACAGCCTAGTAGTTCTCGGTACGCCGCCGTCTCTCTGACAGCCCGCTGCCCTGTATGAGACGATCTTTTTTCCGACGAAGGAGTATGTTGTGATTGAGCCAAACGATCTGACCATCGACAGCTTTCAGGCGCGTCTTGCCAAAAGAGAGAGTCATACCTTGGCCTGGTGGCAAACCTGCCAGGCACGAATCCAAAGGTATGAGGAGGAGGTTCAGGCCTGGGAACACATCGCCCCGCTGAAATTCGCTCCTAGGCTTTCGGAAAAAAGTCAGTTGCTGCACGGTGTGCCAGTCGGCGTCAAGGACAACGTCGATACGGCCGAAATGCCGACCACCTGGGGGACGGGCGGTTATCTACGGTCACCAGGTGCTGTAGTGGATGCCGCTGTGGTCACATTGCTCAAGCGCCAAGGGGCGATGGTTCTAGGCAAGACCGTCTCCACCGAGTTCGCCTACTTCACTCCTGGCAAAACCCGTAATCCACATGATCTTTCACGCACCCCGGGCGGCTCATCCAGTGGATCCGCGGCAGCCGTAGCGGCCGGCATGGTTCCCCTGGCCTTGGGCACCCAGACCGCCGGCAGCATCATTCGCCCGGCGAGCTACTGTGGCGTCTGGGGTTTCAAACCGACCTTTAACACTGTGACATTCTCGGGGATCAAAGCATTTGCGCCATCGATGGATACACTGGGCTGGTTTGCTCGCAATATCGAGGATATCTGTACGGCATTCTCTGCCTTGACCCGTTCCGTTGTCATCGAAGCGATGCCGGATCTTCGCGGGGTCCGGGTTGGACTGCGCAACCTGCCGGGCAACGTCACCCTCGACCCCGATGTCGAGCGAGCCTTGACGTATGCGGCCGAGCGTATGGAACAGTTCGGCGCCCGGGTGTTTCCGTTGCCATTGGATGCCCGTTATGACGAGCTCGTCGCGCACCACCAGGTGGTGCTAGCATACGAGGCGTCACAGACCCTTTCCAGCGAATATGAACATTATGCCGAGCAAATGGGAACCAAGCTAGTTGAGTTGATCGAGCACGGCATGGCGATTTGCTATGCCGATTACAGGAAGTCCTTAATAGCCGCCGATCAGTTGAAGCACGCTCTCTCGAAGGTATTCGACAAACAGATAGACGTCATCTTGGCGGCGAGTGCGCCCGGCGTCGCCCCCGAAGGGCTTCATGCGACGGGCGACCCGGTCTTCTGCCGCGGCTGGACGCTGCTTGGGGTGCCCTGTCTGAACCTCCCCCTAAGCAAGGGCCGAGAGGGCTTGCCGGTTGGCGTACAGCTGATCTGTGACCGCTGGCAGGATGAGCGGCTATTGTCTTTGGCACGGACATTGATGGCATAGCAACGAGTATAGGATTCTTCCAATACGTTGGAGATGCCTATGAAACAGCGATCCTCGAATCCTGATGCGGATTCTGCGATTGGCGACGGCCATCACCCCGCAGCTCCAAACGACGATGGAGGGCATTCCTACTGGGACCGATACAAAAAAAGTCAAAGCCATCCCGAACGATACGGTCAATAAGGTGCCGCGGGGCTTTACCCATTGGAGCATCCGGCTGATGGCGAAACATGCCGGCGTGACCTGTTGGCAATTACAGCAGATTTGGCAGGCGGCAGACCTGAAGCCCCACCGCCTGAAAACGTTTAAGATCAGCAACGATCCAGACTTTGCTGAGAAGGTTTTTGATGTTGTCGGTTTGTACTTGAACCCGCCTGATAACGCTCTGGTGCTGTCTGTTGACGAGAAGACGCAGATCCAGACTCTGGATCGCACCCAGTCCAAACTACAATTGAGGCCGGGTCAAATCGAGCGCCACACTCACGATTACAAACGGCATGGCACAACGAGCCTGTATGCGGCCTTCAACATCTTGAACGGTGAGGTAATCGGGCGGATCACCCAACGCCATCGCGCCAAGGAATTTCTCGACTTTCTACGACAAATCGACCGGGAAACTCCGAAGGAGTAAGATCTCCAACTGATTCTGGACAACAGTTCGACCCATAAAACACCCAAAGTAAAAGCCTGGCTGGAGAAGCATCCTCGTTTTAAGCTTCACTTCACCCCGACCAGTGCCTCGTGGCTGAATGCAGTAGAAGGCTGGTTTAGCCAACTGGAACGACGAGCGCTATACCGGGGTATTTTTACCAGCGTTGACGATCTCAAAACAGCTATTTTTCGACTCAACAAGGTACATGAAATCGAATTGGACGGTCACACCTCACATTTACTAAGTTAACTCTGCAGATTACGCTACGGGAAAACGCTAACTAGCTTTTTATCCGAGCTTAGTAGTTGACAAACATGCGAGGTCTAACTACACTTAAATAAAATAAAAACAGAATCTTATGGGTATGGTCTTGACAAACATAATTTCTGTCTTTAAAAAAATAGTTATCCAAAATATTATTGTCAAGACAGCCGTGCTAAGTGTGTCAGCGGTTACAGCTTGTTTCGTTTACGCGCTAAATATGATTGTCTGCATTGAATGCAATTCTACAAAAGAAGCTATTCTAACCCCTCAAATTCTGCGCAATCCTGTTGCTCAATCTAATGGCACCGCCAATTATCAAAAATTCTGAATATAGGAAATTGCCATGAAATTTTCGGCAACAGACTAGGTGTGGAATAAGTTGAAATTTCATTAAATAAAATTTGCGATTTATCAATATTATTAAAAATAAAAAAGGAGATTAATTTAAAGAATATAATAATTTTAAAAATACTTATTTATAAATAAATCACACTAATAAAATAGGTTAAAATATGAAGAAATTATTAGTAAATGCAGCGTTAATTCCCTTTATTAGTTTAACGCCACTTAGCGTAGCCTCCGTTCAAGCTGCAGACTATAATTTAACATTTGCACATGTTTTGATAGAAAGCACCCCAAATGGTAAGGCGGCAATACAATTCAAAAAAGAAGTTGAAGAAAAATCAGGAGGACGAATAAATATTGAAGTCCTTCCAGCCGCGCAGGTCGGGGGCGATGTAGAAATAATTGAGCAGATTCAGATGGGACTCGTTGATATTGGCATTCCGCCTACAGCAACACTCGGCAACTTCGAACCGAAGATGCAAATCTTAGATCTTCCGTTCTTATTATCGAGCGACGAAGCGATGAAAAATGTTTTAGATGGCGATGTTGGCCGAGAAATACTTGACACGCTAAATGATGACAACATGTATGGTGTGAATTTTTGGGGTGCTGGATTTCGGCATATCACAAACAACACCAAAGCTATACAAGGCCCTTCTGACCTAGAAGATCTCCGAATGCGTACAATGCAGTCACCTATTATAATATCGACTTACGAAAACTTGAATGCTAACGCTACAGCCATGGCATTCACCGAAGTATATAATGGCCTCCAGCAAGGAGTTGTTGAAGGTCAAGAAAACCCTTTAGCCAATATATACACCATGCGATTCTACGAGGTTCAAAACTATTTATCATTAACAAACCATGCATATCACGGATATGCGGCGATTGTTAATAAAGGTACATGGGACTCTCTTCCCGATGATCTGAAACAAGTTATGACTATAGCCTTTGACAATGGTCGGGATCTCGCTCGAGAATTGACAGCCGAAGATGAAAAGAAAATCCTCGCTGAGATTGGTGATCAAATTCAAATTAATGAGTTATCAGTAGAAGCAAGAGCTGATTTTATTAAAAAAAGCTTACCTGTCCATGCAGAATATGAGGATGTTTTCACACCTGAGCTGCTGCATAAAGTTTACGACGTTGTAGGTATTGAGTATTAATTATGATCAAAGCGTTCAATAAATTTCTTGATCGCTTGGAAGATTTTGCAATGGTCGCCTTTATGTCATTGGCGACCATTATTACTATCTTTCAGGTCTTCTATAGATATGGTTTCAATGGCTCCCTTTCGTGGGCTGAAGAAGTTGTAATATATTCTATAGTTTGCATGAGCTTCATCGGAGCTAGCATGGGCGTTCGACGTGGAGCCCATATTTCAGTTGACCTTCTCAACAGTGTTGTTTCGCCCGTTGTAAATCGTTGGCTACGAATTATTTCTGCGATAATTGGTATTTTTTTTGCAATAGCAATGACTATTTTGGGTTTTCGACTTTTTAACATAACGCTAGGCCGAGGGATGCTATCCCCAGCTCTTCGAGTGCCTATGGCTTGGATTTACTTTCCTATTGGCATATCCGGCTTATTATTAATATCTCGTTACTGCTGGGTAATTCATGAGGTTTGGAAAAAACCGCCAACGAGTTATGCAAACGAAATGATGTCAGATCACGAAACTCTTGGATAAGAATTATTTAAGAAATTGCCAAAAGGATAACTCATGATAGCCGCGTTACTTCCAATATTTTTTGCTGTTTTACTTCTGGGTTTACCTATATTTGCCGCTCTAGCTTTTTCTGTCATATTAGCTATTCAATTTTTCGGAAGCGCCGATCCTATTATTGTACCAATGCGAATGTTTTCAGGAATGAATAACTTTTCATTGATGGCCATACCATTTTTTATATTGGCCGCGGAATTAATGCGAATAGGTGGATTATCAGATCGCTTAATAGATTTAGCAAAGGCGCTCGTTGGCTGGGTTCCTGGAGGTCTAGCGGCTGCAACAGTTTTGTCGTGCTTACTTTTTGGTTCAATTTCTGGATCCAGCCCGGCAACAGTAGTTGCTATTGGGAGCATAATGTTTCCGGCATTAGTAGCAGCAGGATATGATAAGCGATTCGCTATCGGCATTATTGCCACAGCGGGCACACTTGGGCCTATTGTTCCGCCAAGCATTGCTCTTATAATATACGGCTCAGTTACAGGAACTTCGGTAGGTCGGTTATTTGCAGCAGGATTAATTCCAGCTCTTTTAATAGCATCTTTGTTAATAGCCTACTGTATTATTTATGCATCATTAAAAGGCTATCCGAGATCTAAGCTGCCATCTTTTAAAAGTTTCTTTAAGACTTTAAAGTCAGCCGCTTGGGGCCTTGGATTACCTTTTATATTGTTGGGCGGAATATACAGCGGTATCTTTACACCTACTGAGTCGGCAGCGGTAGCTTGTCTATACGGGCTATTAGTAGGAATGTTTATCTATCGTCAGATAAATCTCAAAAATTTGACCAGTACGTTAAGTAGCGCTGGCTTAATGTCAGCTTCACTTTTGCTGATTACAGCAGGTGCGTCAGCTTTTTCTTGGCTACTAGCAATAACTGGCGCGCCAACAAAACTTGCGGGTGATGTACTATCGTTGACGTCTGATCCCACTCAAGTAATGGCTCTTTTTAATGTCGTTATGTTGATTGCTGGATTTTTCTTAGATAGTGCTTCAGCAATAATTGTTCTATCGCCATTACTACAGCCAATTGCGGAACAAGTCGGAGTTGACTCTATACATTTTGGTGTTATTACGTTGATAAATTTTTCTGTTGGAATGATAACTCCTCCTGTCGGATTAAACTTATTTGTCGCAATGACAATTTCTAAAATGCCACTTCAAGAAGTTTTTAAAGCATGTGTGCCGTTGATAATTTTGATGTTAATTTCACTCGTAATAATTACTTATACTCCGGTGCTTAGTACATTTTTGCCATCTTTAATCTATCAATAATATTAAAACTTAAGATTATGGGCACAAATATAATGAATTATACTTTAACATTTATTCCTCTGAGGCAGCACAAGAGTCTACGTGACGGAGCTTCAACTGCCATCAAATATAGTAGTTCAATGATTCCGGACACCCGTTAATGCAAAGTTCTGAGCCAAAAAATTCAGATAACCGCGACATTTCGGCGTCCAAGATCACCCCTAGATGCCACCACCGAATGTGAGCAAGTTGGCTAGGGCGATCAACAACCTGGGCTTTACCGCTGCCATGTCCGGGATTAGCCAGAAGTCTGTGAGTTGTTCTTAAACGCGCCAACTATGTTGACGGGCTCCGCTCTCGCCCTGACGATGCAATACATGAATTTCCACAAGTGTCTCCTGAGTCAACATCGGCCGCCGCTCTGATCGTGTGATTAAGCGGCTATTTTGCCTCAGGTGGGTCAATTTTAAGTTGGCGTTGGTGGGTCAGTATTACTGTGGCGGTGACATAGCAGAAAATGATGGAGTAAAAAGTGGAAACTTTCTCGGTGGATATTGAAAGAGATGAAGAAGGCTGCCTTGGGCGAGAGTGTCCCGAGTGTGAAAAATACTTCAAGATCAAGCCAGGGACTGGTATCCCAGATTTTTCTGACTGCTACTGCCCTTATTGCCAGCATTTTGGGCCTCAAGACCACTTTTGGACCAAACAGCAGATCGAATATCGGTGATTTGCAACCCAGTTGTCCAAATAGCTGCACTTAAGCAGCCTGTTTATTGCGCTCAATTTCCTGCAGTTTTCCAGGGTTGAGCGATACGGCTCCGGCGACTTTCCAGTTTCGAATGTCACCAGACCAGCGCTTGGGATTCAGACTCTTTGCTCGTTCATAAACCGCTTCACGTTTGGCTAACAACTCTGCATCAACACCTTGGTGTCGTTGTGCGGGCGTCACGAAGTTGATGCCGCTGTGCAAGTGCTCCTCGTTGTAGGCCTGCGTGAATAATAGCATCCATTCACGCACCGCTATCAGTGATCTAAAGCCTTTGGCGGGCCACTTCGGGCAGTACTTCAGCGTTTTGAACAACGACTCTGAGTACGGGTTATCGTTGCTCACTCTGGGTTGGCTGTGAGACATCAACATACCCAATTCTGCCAGCCGCGCTTTCAGTGTGTAGGACGTCATCGGCGCGCCATTATCTGAGTGCAGCACCGGTGGGTTTTGCCAACATCTCTCGCGCAACAGAGCTCGATCTATGAGCTTTTTGGCAAGCTCGCCGGACTCTGCTTTGTGGATTTCCCAAGCCACGATTTTGCGGCTGTAGATGTCCATGATCAGGTACAGATACCCGTGCTGGCCGCGCACCTCTGAAGGACAATAACTAATGTCCCAGCTCCACACCTGGTTCGGGCCTGTGGCCGTAAAGCGGGTGGGCTCAGGGACTTTGCGCGGCGGTTTCATACGGCCCCGATGATTCAATTGCTGGTGCTTTTTGAGCACTCGGTAAAACGAAGACTCCGACGCCAGATAAAGCCCTTTATCCGCCAGTCGAGGCACGATCTGGGACGGTGGCAAGCTCTGATACTCCCGTTCATTGCAGGTATCCAGGATGGCCGCTTCTTCAGCGTGAGTGAGCTGGTGTGGCTGCACAACGCGCTCCGCTTGCGGGCGCTGGTCCTCTGCCACAGTGCCGTTAGCGCGTCGCCAGCGTTTCAACGTGCGCTGGCTCAGCTCCATCAAGTCGGCCGCCTTGTATCGGGCTGCGCCACTGGCGACAGCTTCGTCATAGTCGTTTAAAAGCCTTGTACGCTCGGCCAGCGGTGTTAGCTGTCCTCGCTGTCCGGGTCCTCGCCGTACAAGGCTTCGAGCTTTTTTGACAGCACCAACAAAGAAGTTGTTTCCGCCAGAACCCGGTCTTTACGGCGAACTTCCGCCCTCAGCTTTTTGATGGTTTTACGGGCATCGCGCTGCTGTTTCTGAGCGGTTTTCTCTTGCCCTTCTTGCAGGCCCGTACCGTGTAGGCAGGCCTCTTTCCAGCGCTGCACCTGCTCGGGATACAGGCCTTTCTGGCGGCAATACGCACCCAGTTCCGCTTCAGACATAGACGCCGTTTCGATCACGACGGCCAACTTGGCATCAGGAGACCCATCGTCTCCAGCATTACGATAACCCGGCACAGGCACTCCTTGTTGTCGACACTGTTTTAACCAACTATACAGAGTCACATCCGATATGCCTTCCTCTGCCGCCACCTGCACCACACTGCGGTTCTGCGGAGGTAATAACTTCTTCAACACGGCCGCTTTACGTTCCTCGGAATAACGTGGCATGACTGCTCTCACACCGCCCAATCTGATATGAATTTAGGCAAAATCGCCAACTGGACAACTAGGCTGGCAGAGGGGGCGGGCAATCTCAGCAGGAATGTCCATACCATCAACCACCGGCGTGTGATCCGCTTCTTCGGCCCGTGCCGTCAGGGCTTTCACTTCGGCTTTGAGTTGCGCTTCGATCTTTTTCGCGTGGGCATAAGACAGGGCTTTGTGCTTGCTGGCGTTGGCTTTGACCTTGGTGCCATCCAGGGCGATCTGCCCCAGTTTGATGAGTTTCATCTCTCGCGCCAGCAACAAGACCTGGACAAACAACGCTTCGAGCTGGGGCAAGAATCGTCGTCTGAACGTCGCAACGGTGTCGTGATCCGGGTGCGTGTTGGCCGCCAGGTAGCGAAAAGCAATCGAGTCATAGGTGGCGCGTTCAATCTTTCTGCTGGAGAACACCCCGGTGGCATAACCGTAGATCAACAAGCTGAGCAGGACCGCCGGAGGGTGCGCCTTCGATCCCCGTCCCGCGTATTGGCGTGTGAGTTCCGACAGATCGAGTTGGTCGACAACCTCGACAACAAAACGTGCCAGATGATCTTCTGGCAGCCAGTCCGTTACCGAAGGAGGGAAAAGATAGGGGGTATCTCGGTCTGCGGTTACAAAGCGGCTCATCATCAGTATCCCGTCGTGATTAAGGCCGTGCGATTATCTCACAGCGGATTTGTCAGGTTAAGTCCGACAGGCTGCTAGATCAGAACCAGCAGACGACGAAGCTCCCATCAGTGACGACAGGTCCAGAAATCCGGCCTCGCCGGAGCTCGCGGAATCAGCAGCCGGTTCTTCGGTCAGGCGCTTACGCCAACTCCAGAAACTGGCATAGCCGATGTCTATAGTGGACCCCATGATTTAGACCACAGGCATAGGTAGAATGCCACGATCATCCAGGAGTAGTAACGTGGCGAGAAAACGGTTCAGTAGTGAGTTCAAAGCTAAGGTCGCAATGGAGGCAATCAGGGGCGATAAAACAGTTGCCCAACTGTCCTCGCAGTACGGGGTGCATGCTTCCCAAATCAACACCTGGAAAAAGACCGCCCAGGAGCGACTGGTGGAAGCCTTCGAACGCGGAGGTAGCCAGCCGGACCCGAAGGAACTGGAAGCCCGTGAAGACCGACTGTATCAGCAAATCGGTAAGCTGCAGGTTGAGGTCGAGTGGCTCAGAAAAAAATCGAAGGCGCTGGGCTTGGAGTGAGCGAGAAACGCACACTGATTGAGCCTAGTGCCGATGCTCCGAGCATTCGACGCCAATGCAGCCTGTTGGGGCTGCACCGCTCCACCTGGTATGACCAGGGAGCCGCAACTGATGAGCCTGAGGAAAACCTGAAACTGATGCAGCACATTGACGAGTTGTATACCGCCCATCCATTCTACGGCAGCCGCAAGATGGTCGCTGTGTTGGGGCGCCGGGGGCACGTGGTAAATCGCAAGCGGGTCCAGCGGTTGATGCGCCTGATGGGCCTGCAGTCGGTGGCCCCCCAGCCGAATACCAGTCGTCCTCATCCGCAGCACAAGGTCTATCCCTATTTGCTGCGTGGAATGTCGGTGGTACGCCCTCGGCAGGTCTACTCAACAGACATCACTTACATCAGGGTAGGCCGCGGCTTTGCCTACCTGACGGCCGTCATCGACTGGTACAGCCGTCAGGTGCTGTCGTGGCGGTTGTCGAACACCATGGACACGGCTTTCTGCGTCGAAGCCCTTGAGGAGGCTCTGGAGCGTTATGGCACCCCTGAAATATTCAACACAGACCAAGGCAGCCAGTTCACCAGCGCGGCGTTTACGGATGTTCTGAAGGCTCATAAAATCCGCATCAGCATGGATGGCAAAGGTCGGGCGCTGGACAACATCTTTGTCGAACGACTGTGGCGCTCAGTGAAATACGAGGAAGTCTATCTAAAGCAGTACCAGACGATGCAGGAAGCTCGGGATGGCTTGAGTGCATACTTCCAGTTTTACAACCATGAGCGTCCGCATCAATCGCTCAACAACAAGACACCGGCAGAGGCACATGGCACTAACGTGCAGTGGCTCCAGGCCGCATGATCAGACAATATAAACCCATAGGGCATTCTATCTTAAGTTAATGCACCTATGGTCTTGACCGTGGGGTCCTCTATAGTCCTCCTGCTTGAAAAATTGCATGGCTGATAAACCGCTGTCACGCTGCTTATCAACCAAGGACTGCCATTGTTCCTGGGGTCGGTGTTTTCTCATGGAGGTAACCTCGCGCTGGGAAATGTGAGGCTGATGTAGAATGAAATTCATCGGGATGGCAGGACGTCTTGGAATGAACGCTCACTCTTCATGATGGTTTACCGATCACTCACCATTTTGGCACGTCGATGCCGGTGGGGGGGAATCCATCCAATTGTCCACGTTAGCGTTGCCTTTTTTAGAACACAAAAGGTTGTTTGTTGTGGTTCTTCTTAATGGCTTATAAGTCACAATGCAGCTTAAGAAAAATACAAAAATAACGGGGCGAGAATGAATAAAAAAACTATAGGTATCATAGGGTTAGGCCGTATGGGTAACGGTATGGCTCAGTCTTTGCTTCGCAAGGGTTTTAAAGTGTTCGGCACGGACATAGGGGAAGCACAACGCCAAGCTGCCAGGGAAATCGGCGTGAATGTTGTTGTAGATATTAAAGCTCTGTGTGCTGAATCTAGCGTCATCATTCTATCTTTGCCAATGGCAAAGCATGTACAAGAGGTTGTTAAAGGCGAAGGTGGCATTATTGACTACGCTCAGCCTAAAACTCTGATTATTGATACTTCTACCTCAGAACCAGAGGTGACACGGGCACTCTCGATAGAGCTGGATCTGCTAGGCCACCAGTTATTGGACTGCCCTGTTAGTGGCGGTCCGGCGGGTGCTGAAGCCGGTACTATGGTTATGGTTGTTGGAGGTGAAAGTAGTTCCCTTGAACGCGCGCAGTTGTATCTGGACGCCTTGAGTTCAAAAGTGGTCTACATGGGAAAGTCTGGCAATGGACATGCGGCTAAACTGATCAACAATCTACTATGTGCCGCACATCTATTGACCACCGCCGAAGCAGTGGCTCTGGGTACCAAGGCGGGACTCGATCCTACAGACCTTATTGCCGGTTTGAACGCCGGTTCAGGTCGTAGTGCGATCAGCGAGGTTAATTTCCCTCGTTGGATTCTCAATAAAGGTTTTGATTCCGGTTTCACTATGCAGCTGATGCGTAAAGATGTGCGTCTGGCAAAAGATATGATCGGTGAAATGGGATTAGAGTTACCTTTGGCTAAACAGGTAGCCGAAATTTGGTCGCAGAGCGAAGAAAACATACCTGATCAGGCTGATTTTAACTACATCATTAAAAATGCCGGCTTGGGAGAATAGATTATGAGTTTTGTAGTAGAAGGAAATGGTGAGCAGCAAGTTGAAATATTGCTTAATGAACTGCTGGGTACTTCTGAGTTTGGCAGCTTGATTGATGGAGAATTGGTTACAGGTAATGGAGACGATATCGAGCTGATTAACCCAGCAACCGGTCAGGTATTTTTAATCTATCGTGATGCGGGAGAATGTATTGTTGCAGCAGCAGCAGATGCTGCTGCAAAAGCTCAGAAAGTGTGGTGGTCAATGACCGCCACTGCAAGAGGTCAGTTAATGTGGAAGTGCGGCATGGAAATTCGTGAAGCCGCGGAATCTCTGGCACGCCTAGAATGTATATCTGCAGGTAAGCCTATTCGCGATTGCCGGGTTGAGGTGGCAAAAGTTGCAGATATGTTTGAATACTATGCTGGTTGGTGTGACAAAATTATGGGACAAGTTATTCCCGTACCAACAAGTCATTTAAACTACACTCGTCATGAGCCTTATGGTGTAGTGACTCAGATCACACCCTGGAATGCACCTGTATTTACCGGAGGCTGGCAGATCGCGCCGGCCATCTGTACAGGAAATGCAGTCTTACTGAAGCCATCTGAATTAACCCCACTAAGCTCAACAGTGCTCGCTAAACTTCTTGAGCAAGCAGGTATCCCGCGTGGTTTGGTGAATGTAATTAATGGGATGGGGCACACTACAGGCACTGCCGCAATTACTAATCCGGCAACTAAAAAAGTGGTTTTTGTAGGTTCACCACAGACCGGTGCTCTCATTGCTTCGGCATCTGCGCAACGTGTAATCCCTTGCGTATTGGAGCTGGGTGGAAAGTCAGCCAATATAATTTTTCCTGATGCTGATCTTGATCGTGCGGTAGTGGGTGCGCAAGCTGCCGTGTTTTCTGCCGCTGGACAGAGCTGTGTATCGGGTGCTCGGTTATTGGTTCATCGTGATGTCTATAAAGAAGTAGTGGAACGTGTTGCCTCGGCAGCCAGTAAGTTGCCCGTTGGTTTGCCATGGAATGAAGACACGATGGTGGGGCCGATTAATAACCAGAAACAGTTTAGTCATGTGCGTTCGTTAGTTTCTGACGGTATTGCTGAAGGTGCTGTTGTTGCCGTAGGCGGAAAGCCAGGTGAAATTTGTGGAGGTGAAAATGGTTATTTTTATCAGCCAACAGTCTTGGCCAATGTGAAAAATGATATGCGAGTAGCACAGGAAGAAATTTTTGGACCTGTTGTTTCTGTCATTTTATTTGATGATGAAGAAGAAGCTGTAGCGTTAGCCAACGACAGCCGGTTTGGTTTAGCTGGTGCCGTTTGGACTGCTAATGTAGGCCGTGCTCATCGGATGGCCGCTAAAGTAAATGCGGGAACGTTCTGGGTAAATAGCTATAAGGCAATCAATGTAATGTCGCCGTTTGGTGGCTTTGGTGAGAGCGGCTATGGCCGATCTAGTGGCTACGAAGGTTTACTCGAATATACACAGACTAAAAGTGTATGGATCGAAACAGAAAAAGATTCTGCTATTCAGTTTGGTTATTCAATCCAATAGTATTTATGGTTAAGAGCATTTTAAGGTCGGGTATTAGGCCGTCTTAAATAGATGACTCAAGATGCCCTTTCCTGGTGTTTTTATGTCCTTTTTAGGCAATTAATTTCGGAATGGGCAGTTTCATTTTTTCAAATTTTGGCTTTT
Source organism: Marinobacter sp. M3C (assembly GCF_023311895.1). Lineage (GTDB taxonomy): Bacteria > Pseudomonadota > Gammaproteobacteria > Pseudomonadales > Oleiphilaceae > Marinobacter. Next base: position 554,558 of record NZ_CP092284.1, on the reverse strand, counting down.
GTTGTTTCCCGCTTGGAAATATAACAAGGATTCTATCGATATATCACCGTGTTATCCGTATATATTAAAGGAGAAGGAAAATGTTAATAAATAAAGAGCTGTTAGAAGAAATTAAACAGTGGCGCAAGCTAATACACAGCCAGCCTGAACTTGGGTTCAATGAATTAAAAACGTCGGCTTTTATTATCCAAAAACTTGAGTCCTTTGGTATCGACGTGCATAAAGGCTTGGGTGGCACGGGGGTGGTTGGCACACTCAAGAATGGCGAAGGGCCTACCATCGGATTACGAGCTGATATCGATGCCCTGCCAATAGAGGAAAAAAATAATATCGAGCATAAATCCACCCATGCCAACTGTATGCATGCCTGTGGTCATGATGGGCACACTTCGATCATGCTCGGGGTGGCGAAATACCTGAGCGAAAACAAAAATTTCAGTGGCACTGTCCACTTTATCTTTCAACCCGCAGAAGAAGTTTTAGGCGGCGCAAAGAAGATGATTGATGATGGACTATTCGAGAAATTTCCGATGGACGAAGTCTATGGGCTGCATAATTGGCCAGGACTTACACTGGGTGAAATTGCTGTCAATAATGGTCCCATGATGGCATCTTTTGATACATTCGAAATTACGTTGACGGGCAAGGGCACGCACGCTGCCATGCCGCATCTTGGGGCGGACCCTATAGCTGCTGGGGCGGCGTTAATAACCAATATTCAGTCCATTATTTCGCGCCGAATATCCCCGCTGAAGCCTGGTGTGATTAGCGTCACTCAGATGAATAGCGGTGACACCACGAACGTCATCCCCGATCACGCCATTCTGAAAGGCACAGTTCGCAGCTTTGATATGGATGTTCGCCAGTCCATGCAAGACATGTTGACCGAGATGGTAACCACCTTGCCGCCTCTTTACGGCGTCACCGGTAAAATTGATTATCACATACGCTACCCCGTCACTACGAATAATCATGATGCTTATCAGGCCATCAAAGACGCTGCTGTCAGGGCGCTAGGTGCAGATAAAGTCAATACCGCTGTAGAACCTTCCATGGCATCTGAAGACTTTTCTTTTATGAGTCAGAAGGTTAAAGGAGCTTACTTTTGGCTTGGCGTTGATGGCCAAGCTCCTTCAAAACCTTTACACAATGCCCGTTATGACTTCAATGACAATGCGATTGAGGTGGGGGTTAAGGTATGGGTGTCCTTGGTAGAGTCGCAGCTGTCAACATAGCCTTGAACGTCGTATAGAAATTATTATTTCGCACATATAATCCTGAAAAATAATAAGGAATTTACTGTGAATACAATAAATACAATAAATACAACGCAGAAAACCGTAACCATAAAAAATTTGCTAAATTGGAAATTACATCTATTTGTGATCCTAGTCTCCGTGTTGGCAGAATGGATCGGAATTATTAAAATACCTATCGGCATCGGAACCTTAGTCTTACTCCCTTTGTTGTACGCTTTTATTTTTGCTCTCTTGCTAAATCCCAATGTCATTCTAGCAATGAAAGTGTTGATTACAAAAGACCGGGCGGTGTTTGCGAGTTACGCCGTTATCTTGAGCATCATGCCTTTTATTGCCAAGTTTGGGGTGGGAATCGGGCCTAAGATAGAAGAGATTATCGCAGTAGGTCCTGCATTATTACTACAAGAGCTGGGTAACGTGGCCACAGCTGTTATTGCACTGCCCGTTGCCGTCTTGGTGTTTGGCATGGGACGCGAAGCTATAGGCGCCACTCACTCGGTCGCTCGTGAGCCTAATATTGCTCTGGTCGCTGATAAATATGGACTCAAAAGTCCAGAAGGTATCGGGGTAATGGGGGTCTACGTCATGGGAACGCTATTCGGCGCGATTTTCTTTTCATTGATGGCAGGTGTTATCGCCTCCATGGACATAATGGATGTGCGTGCACTTGCCATGGCCTGTGGTATGGGCAGTGGCAGCATGATGGGCGCTTGTTCAGCGGCGCTAGCTGAGACCGTTCCTGATCAAAAGGAAGTCATTATAGCATTTGCCGCGTCTTCTAACCTCTTGACTTATGCGACAGGGTTGTTCGTGAGTTTATTCATTGCTCTTCCCTTGGCTGAGTTTTTGTACAAAATTACCAGTAAGTTTAAAAAGGGATCAGCTACTAAATCGGTATCGCATTCCGATTTCGGAAAAGGCATGCAAGAGCAGTCAATCTTGGCATTTGGACAATCAATTGCCCTTTTGAGTGCTATCTGCGGAGTGCTGTTATTAAGTAACTGGGTTGGCCAAGACATTAACCCTATTGCGGCGCTGCCCGGCATGCTAATACTATTCGCCTGTTGCGTTACTGGCATTTTATTGAAGCGGGTCATTCCTATCAGTGTGCCCTCCATTGCCTGGACATCCATTGTGGGTATTATCATCTCGTTGCCACAGTTTCCATTCAATAGCTATATTCTGCAAGAAACCGGGAAGCTGGGAGTCTTACAGCTGATTACCCCGGTACTGGCCTATGCAGGCTTTGCTATCTCACAGATGGAAGTCACCTTATTCAGGAAGTCTGGATTCAAGATTGCAGCTGTTGCGCTGCTTACCTTTACCGGCACTTTCTTGGGTTCTGCCATGATAGCCCAGGCTATGCTGTAAACGGCGCGGAGTTGTTCAGTTCGACGCTCACAGTTGCGAGCGTCGGGTATATGTTGTTGAAAGTCTGACAGAATCTATTAGGAGCTCTGCTATGCTCAGCGTACTTGACATCTTCAAGATTGGCCTTGGCCCCTCAAGTTCACATACGGTTGGCCCAATGCGAATCGGCAAGCGCTTCATAGAGTTCGCGCAGTCCAAGGGCATCGTCAACCGGATAGAGCGAATTACGATAGATCTGCACGGTTCATTGGCTTCTACCGGCGTTGGTCATGGTACCGACAAGGCGTCTCTGCTCGGCCTGATGGGAATGCAGCCTGATCAGGCAGATCCTGACGAGGCCGAAAGAGCGTTTCAGAAAACGCGGACCGACGGCAGGCTGATACTCGCAGGTGGCCATGAAATTTGCTTCGATATGGCAGAGGATCTTCGCCTGCGACCACAGATCACTCCAGAGATTCATCCCAACGAGATGCGTATTGCGGCTTATGACGCCGACGGCATAATACTGACCGACCAGACCTGGTATTCAGTTGGCGGCGGCTTCATTGCTACTGCGCAGCAGCTGAGCGCTCCCGCAAAAGATGACCTCATCGATCTGCCAACAAGTGTTCCTCACCCGTTCATGTCCGCAACCGAACTGCTGGCCATCTGTGCGGATCAGGGGCTTTCGATCGAACAGCTGATACTGGTGAATGAAGACAGCTTCCGCGATCGCCAGGCTACACTTGTTGGCTTGGATCAAGTCTGGCGGACGATGTCGCAGTGTATCGAGAGAGGTCTTGAAAACGTCGGCGTACTGCCTGGCGGGCTTGGCGTATCGAGGCGAGCAGCGAAGCTGTACCAGGCCCTTTTGGGCAAGACTTCCCATGCTGAACACGAGAGCCTGTTCGACTGGCTGAATGTCTATGCAATGGCTGTGAACGAAGAGAATGCCGCTGGTGGAAGAGTAGTGACCGCTCCAACGAACGGCGCTGCCGGAATTATCCCTGCCGTGATCAGGCGCTACTGCGTCAGTGCTACTGCTATCGACACCGACGCTGTCCATTGCTTCCTGCTAACAGCGGCTGGCATCGGCATTTTATATAAACAGAGGGCGTCAATTTCAGGCGCGGAAATGGGCTGTCAGGGCGAGGTTGGGGTTGCCTGTTCCATGGCGGCAGCAGGCCTTGCTGCAGTCTGGGGTGGAAGCAATCAGCAAATCGAACGCGCAGCTGAGATCGGCATGGAGCACAACCTCGGGCTCACCTGCGATCCAGTTGGCGGTCTGGTGCAGATTCCTTGCATTGAGCGAAACGCAATGGGTGCCGTCAAGGCTGTGAATGCGGCAAGACTTGCGCTGACTGCGGCAGATTCACACAAGGTCAAGCTTGACCAGGTTATAGAGACGATGCGCCAGACCGGGCTGGATATGTCGCGTAAATACAAGGAAACCAGCGAAGGCGGACTTGCTGTCAATGTCATTGAGTGCTGAAGCAAATGTCAGTCTCATCCATACAGTCGCGAGCGCTCGAACCTGCAGAAGCCTGCTTTTATACATTTGTGTTGGCGACTTCGAATACGGCGACAGACATCGGATGCGGCATCCATTCAGATCAAAGAAAAACCGTTGATCGCTTTCAATGAACATTGGAGCAGAATACAGCTCATTTGTTCAATGTATTGAGGCTCTGCAGGGCACAGATGATGGAGCCTTCAGATTTTTTTGGCCTTTTTAGAGGGAAAATTTCCAGAACCCCACATAGTTTGCCTCGTGTTCGCGTCGATTGACGTACGCTATCGCATACTTCAACTTGCATTTTATTGACTGCCCGATCATGAGTCGGGCCCGTCGTACCAAAAGGAATTTCATACCATGAAAGCGCTCGTCAAAAGCGAAGCAAAACAAGGCCTCTGGCTGAAGGACGTTCCCGAACCAGATGTCGGTATCAATGACGTGTTGGTGCGTGTGCTACGCACCGCCATCTGCGGTACCGATATGCATATCTATAAATGGGACAGCTGGGCACAGAAGACCATTCCCGTGCCGATGGTCGTTGGCCACGAATTCGTTGGCGAGATCGTCAGGGTCGGCTCCAACGTCAATGACTTTCGTCCGGGGCAGATCGTATCCGGTGAAGGCCACGTCGTGTGCGGCCGCTGTCGCAACTGTCTGGCCGGCCGGCGACATCTCTGCGCGCATACCAGCAGTATTGGCGTCAATCGCCAGGGTGCATTTGCTGAATATGTCGCGCTGCCAATGTCCAACGTCTGGGAGCATCGTCCGGGTATCGATCTGGATGTAGCGTCGCTGTTCGACCCGTTCGGTAACGCTGTTCATACCGCGCTTCAGTTCCCGCTGATCGGCGAAGACGTTCTCATTACCGGCGCTGGTCCGATCGGTGTCATGGCAGCGGCTGTGTGCCGGCACGCCGGCGCCCGTCATGTGGTGGTAACCGACGTAAATCCGAAGCGACTGGAACTGGCTACAACGCTTGGCGCAACAAGAGTGGTAGACGTTAGCCGCGAAAAACTTGGCGATGTACAGCAATCGCTCGGAATGACAGAGGGCTTCGATGTTGGCCTGGAAATGTCCGGCAATGCGTCGGCTTTCAGAGACCTGATCGCCAGCATGTGTCATGGCGGCAAGATTGCCATGCTCGGCATACCGGAGCAAGACCTGACCATCGACTGGAACCTGGTCATATTCAACATGCTCACCATCAAGGGTATCTACGGCCGCGAGATGTACGAAACATGGTACAAAATGTCGGTCATGATTGATTCAGGTCTTGATCTGAAACCGATCATCTCGCACAGGCTGCATTTCAGCGAGTTTCAGCAGGGCTTCGATGCGCTGCTTGCCGGCAGCGCAAGCAAAGTCGTGCTCGATTGGTCCGAACGTTAGAGAAAGCGAGAACTGACATGTACGGAAATTTTCAGCAGCACCTGAACCAGGAACTCGATTCCATCAAGGCTGAAGGGCTGTATAAAACGGAACGACCACTGACTTCGCCACAGGATTCGCGAGTAGGTGTCGAAGGCATGGCCGGGGCGAAAATACTGAACCTCTGCGCGAACAACTATCTTGGCCTTGCCCAGCATCCTGCTGTGCAGGAAGCAGCGCGACAGGGCCTGGACGAATGGGGCTACGGAATGGCTTCAGTGCGCTTCATCTGCGGCACTCAGACACTGCACAAGACCCTTGAGCAAAGGCTCAGCGATTTCCTTGGAATGGAAGACACGATCGTTTATCCCTCCTGTTTCGATGCGAACGGTGGGTTGTTCGAGACCTTGCTGGGGCCAGAAGACGCCGTTATTTCTGATGCCCTTAATCACGCCAGCATCATAGATGGTATACGCCTGTGCAAGGCCAGCCGCTATCGATATGCCAATAACGACATGGCCGACCTGGAGACGCAGCTGCAGCTTGCCGATGCAAACGGCGCACGCTTCAAGCTGATCACCAGCGATGGCGTTTTTTCAATGGATGGCTACATCGCAAAGCTGGACCAGATCTGCGATCTTGCCGAAAAATATGGAGCGCTCGTGCATTTTGACGACTGCCATGCCACTGGCTTTATCGGTGAACAGGGCAGGGGAACCCATGAGTACCGTGGATGCATGGATCGAGTGGACATCACTACGGGTACTTTGGGCAAGGCGCTTGGTGGCGCAAGCGGAGGCTACACCAGCGGCCGTCGAGAAGTCGTGGAACTGCTCAGGCAGCGCTCGCGCCCCTACCTGTTTTCCAACAGCGTTGCACCTCCGGTAGTTGCCGGTGCCCTCAAGGCACTTGACCTCGTCATGGACTCGGGCGCCTTGCGCCGCCAGCTTCGCGAGAACACCGCAAGATTCAGGCAGGGACTGGAGAAACTGGGCTTTGAGCTGCTACCCGGCGAGCATCCGATCGTTCCCGTGATGCTGCGCGATGCTGCACTCGCTTCGCGCTTCGCGGAGGCATTGCAGAAAGAGGGAGTATATGTGGTCGCATTTTCCTTCCCTGTCGTGCCGAAAGGCCAGGCGCGCATTCGAACGCAAATGAGTGCGGCGTTAACAGCGGAAGATATCGATACGGCGATTGCTGCGTTTGGCAGGGTTAAGGCTGAGCTGATTGATTGACTTCTATGGGCCAATCCAGGAAAGCCGCCAATGTCTGCATCTGCAACGCCGTTGCCGAACAGCTCATTCGCGAAGATGTCATGTCAGGCATTACTGAGATAAAGACGCTCGTTCAGTGATTCGATGTTGGTAGTGGCTGCTCGACCTGCGTAACCGCGCTGAAGGATGTGATGTACTCGGCTATCCAAGAACTGTGGGCCGCTAACAACGATACGATGGACGGAATGAGTTTCTCGATGTTCGCTAGCGCCCGCCTTTGCTGTAGCCACTATCGAACGGGTTTCCTACAGAGCCGCCTGACTCAGCTTGTTGATTGCCCACTTCTGATCTGGGCTTGCAGATAGTTTGGGAGCCCCACCATCTTTATCAGCCTGAGCTGCTGCTCCAAAAATGGGCTTGATCCGATTCGGTGTCATCAAACAGCACCACGAGTATGTTCCTGGTCACGAAGTCGATTGCGCTTTCGCAGAGCGCAATCGCCGTCTTCGGTTTGGCATCGACGGCATATTCGATGTCGAGATTGCTCTGCAGCATTTCTGGCTACGACAAGGACGGGCGTAAATATCGGTGGCGCATCACAGCTGTCTCAAAATAGCGCCCAGCAACTCGATATTGCCGGCGTGCAGCCCGCTTACATAGCTTTCATCCATGCCGTCAGATGCTGTAGTAATTCATGCGGGCCTTGGGATAGATGACGACCCAACCGAGTTACTATATGAGCTTCACCGCTTGCTAGTAGCGTATTGTCCACGGGGATTGCTATCAAATGTCCATCTTTCACTTCTTTGGACACTACAAAATAAGGTAGAAAGGTAAACCCCATATTTGAGCGGGCAAAGTTCTTTAGTACGGCGAATGAGTCAGTGGTTAGGATAGGGGTAAATCGAATTTTTTGTTGAAATTCGGCCATCGCTAGTAACTGACGTACGCCAAAACGACTTTCAGCCAGCCCCACTGGGTATTCTAGAAGCTCCTTCAACTGCACCGGCTTATTTCGATCGGCTAACGGGTGGTCGGGCGAAATAATAATACAAATTGGCTGACAACTGACAACTTGTGAGCGGATGCGCGGATGACTGCTGGGATGGAACAATAGCCCGATATGCGCTTCATCTTCTTCAACCTGACGAATCACTTCGTTTGATCCACCAATACTGATTGAAAGTGTCAGCGCCGGATAGAGACGGGCAAACTCAGGTAATGGGCCCAACATCAAATCCCCAACAAAACCTTCACCCACCGCTAACTTTATATGACCCCGCTGTAATCCCAACAACGCCTGTAATTTGGAAACACAAGCGTCTTCAGCGGAAAGTGATTCCCGATAAAACTGTAAGATAATACTACCAGCATCTGTCGGCGCTACTCCTTTGCGGTGCCGTTCAATAAGAATGCATGCTAACTCTTCCTCTAACAGAGATATTTGCCGGCTGATGGCCGAGGGAGCAATATTGAGCTTATCTGCTGCAGCCCGGATCGTCCCCATAGTTACAGCCTCATAAAGATAGGATAACCGCTTTCCATTAATCTCTGTCATTGCTTCCTCTTGCTCTGTTCTTGGTTTCATTGAATTAGTGCAGCACTTTGACCCACGGATGGAGCAACGATGGCCAGTGTCGGTATACTAGTTAATCGGCCCCGCAAAAGTGCCTTCTCAGCAGCTTTCGTTTAGTCATATACGTCCTCCAGTTTCAGCGTATTATTCCTTAACTGGGCTGGTCATATCCATAAACCACTTTGGCATGAGCCGCAAAGGCGACTGCTGGGACACTCAGTCTACTATGCTTATGAACATCGTATTGGCCTGACCCGTGCTGGGATTGCTGAGATTGCTGAGATTGCTGCAATGCGTGCGACCAACTGCAAGGCAATCTGTTCAGCAGTCCCGGTCCGGTGGACGTCCTGGACGAGGAATTCCTGGCAGGGCTTCCACAAAGGTAATAACGGCCGACACACGCTGCTCTCCTAACGCGCCGCAGGTTTTCTAGTGGCCTTCTTGTGAAAAGGCCGCGATGTTGAATGTACGTGTCTGACCTTGGGCCCTAAATGGGCCTAAACGCTGTCCGTTCCTATCCTTTCAAGGCTGACCTTTAAATTATAACCTTCTGATTTTCCTCGACTGTCCACGATTGTCCTTCTGAACCGTAGGGTTCGAATCCCTCTCTCTCCGCCAACTTAAAACCCCTGATTTTCTTATAGAAAATCAGGGGTTTTTTCATTTCTGGGACAAAATTGCTGCTTAATAACGCAACGGATAGCGAATGGCGTCAAGCCGAGTATTTGGACTACCGTCCACTGTGCCTGTCCATGATCGAATCACGATGGCACAAATGGCTTATAAAGTTGGCAATCGGCGGATGCCGGGCAATGTCATCAGGAAAGATGACCATCAGTTCTTTAGCTAAACCCGGACCACTGATCGGAATGGCCCGCAAAGTGCCAGCCCTGACTTCCTCGCTGACGGCCGCTGCTAGAACAAGTGAAATGCCAAGACCTGCCTTGACGGCCTGTTTTACCGCTTCCGTGCTGCCCAGTTGCATGGACACTTCGGGGAAAGGTCCGTTGTCGCCAAAAAAAGTTGCTAAGAGCCGGCCGGTGCCGGTGCCGGGCTCTCCACCGAGTAGCGTCATGCCTGCGAGGGTTTCCCGGTCTATCTCGCTCAGCCTAGCGCAGGGATGATCCGGCGGAACGATCACCACCACTGGCTCCTGTTTCCAGTCACGCGCCTCGAAACCGGGCTTGGGGTTCCACCATTCCATAACCGCTATATCCAGTTCGCCGCGGGTCAGTTGGCTGGCGATGGCGGGGTTGTTGTCAATAACCAGTTTAACGCTGGGAGCCGCCTTGCTGTCTTTGAATGAGCGCACGTAAGGCTGAAGCATGTAGATGCCGATATTGGAGCTCGCGCCCACCCGAAAACTTGTGCCGGCAATTGCTTCCCGGGCCCGCTGGTCCAGACCCAGCATGCTGGCGGCGAAAGGCAGCAGCACCAGTGCGGCCTTCGTCGGTTCACAGCCAGATTTCCCACGCCGGATGAGCAACACGTCCAGCTGTTCTTCAAGCTTTTGGATGTGCTGGGAGATTGTGGGCTGGGCGATTCCCAGGTTTTTGGCGGCTGTTTGGAAGCTCCGGTTCTGGACGAGGGTTATAAAGCTTTTAAGCCAGACCAGATTCAGCATTCCGTCCCCTTCTGTGTGACCGGTGAATTGACCGCGTCCCGGGGCCGATCGCCTCTCAGGCCCTGAAGGATGTTATCGGCGGCGCGCTGTTCGATGGCCAGCCTTGTGTCTTTGACGGCGGAGCCGATGTGAGCTGTGAATAGCGTGCGCGGGTGCGCCAGCAGAGCGGGATCGATCCTTTGAGGGCGATCCTCCCTAGCCCAGTCTTCCATCTCAAATACATCTGCTGCATACCCTCCAAGTTGCCCGGACGTCAGTGACTGCAATACGGATGCTTCATCCACGACCGAACCCCGGCAAGGGTTAATCAAAAACGCCCCCTGTTTCATCAGGCTGAGACGTTCGGCGTTGATGGCGTGCAAGGTCTGTTTGTTTAAGGCAAGTGCCAGAATTATAATGTCGGATGTGGCAAGCAGTTCATCAAAGGTTGACCTGGAAACGGCCAGCGCCGCTTCTTCTGCCGCTGGTAAGGCCTCGGGTTGAGAATAAAGTAGCGTTGCACCCCAGCCTTGGAGTCTCGTCGCCACCGCTTTGCCGATCGCACCCATGCCGACGATGCCAATGGTCGAGCCCTCAACTCCCAGGCCGTAAAACTGGGGCTGCCAGCCCCGGAAGTTGCCAGAGCGGACAAAGTCATCCGCCGCCCGAATCTGGCGAATCAGACCGATGGTCAACCCGATGGTTAGCTCTGCCGTTGGCACGGTCAGCAAATCGGGTACGAAGGTCAGCCAGACCCCCCGGCGGGTACAGGCGTTTACGTCAAAGTTATCGAATCCTTTTAAAGCGGCGCCGACAACCTTCAAATTGGGGCAGGCCAGCAGGAATTCATTGCTGACACGGTCTGGCATAAACGCCATCAAGGCATCGGCCGTCGCTGCGCGAGCCTTCACCGAATCCACGGACAAGGTATGGGCTGACTGGTTTGTAATCAGTTCGCAGTGAGGCTCCAAGCTGGCTAGAACACTGTCGTGAACTCTGTGGGTAATAACAACTTTTGGTTTCATTCAGTGTCCCTACTTGAATTTTTTACGGAGGTGGCCGCTCAGGCTGTCTACCAGCGTCACCATCAGCAGAATAACAATCAGAATGGCGCTGACCTCCTGATATTGCATGATTCGCAGTGAACCCATGAGTTCAAAGCCGATACCGCCGGCACCGACCATGCCCATCACGGTGGATGCGCGAAAGTTGTATTCCCAGCGGTAGATGGAGACATCGGCAAATTGCGGAAGAACTTGCGGCAGTACTGCGTGATAGAGGACCTGTAGCCGTGTCGCACCAGCCGCATTGGCGGCTTCTACCGGAGCCTCATCCACATGCTCTATCGCCTCCGCAAAGAATTTCCCCACCATTCCGATCGAGTGAAGGCCCAAGGCAAGTACCCCCGGCAAGGCGCCAAAGCCAACGGCGGCGACGAAAATAATACCCATGATCAGTTCAGGCACTGAGCGCAGGGCATTAAGGATGGTGCGGGTTACGTGGAATACGACTGGATTGGGCGAGGTATTACGAGCCGCCAAGAATGCCAGGGGTATGGACGCGGTGACCGCGATTGCCGTGCCGGCAATGCTCATGGCCAGGGTGTCGATCAGGGGCGAGACCCAGTCCATTACATTGTTGAAGTCGGGAGGTAGTGATTCTCCCAGTAGGGTGCCGATAGCGGGTACGCCATTGGCGAGGGTCTGGAAATCGAACAGCCCCACGTACCAGCTGGCAATGAAAATCACGGCCAATAAGAGGCCTGTTTGTCTGAGCTTTCCCCGCCAGCCCCGTGCATAGTCGTCCAGCACGGAAGCCGACGGAGCCGGCGACAGTGCCGCCAATTCCGTCGTAGTGTGAGTCATAGCGCCCCTTACATCTTCGCGAAATCAAGGTTGAGCAGGCTGCCCATTTTGCGGATCACGTCATAGTCGGAATCTTGGATCGCGGCAAAGCCCTCGGCTTTGAGATTGCTCAAGATTTCCTCGTCATCAATACTGAGAAAAGCGTTGCGAATCTTTTCCTTGAGCTCCGGGTTCAGATTGGATCGCATCGCCCATGGGTATTGGGGAAACTCTCCGCTGTAACCCAGAATCCTGACCTTGTCCCGGTCAATCAGCCCGCGATCTATAACATGCTGGAATATGACTTCTGACAGGCCTCCAGCTTCGGCATTGCCATTCGCCACGTTCACCGCAACGGAATCATGACTGCCAACGAAATGGGCTTCATAGTCCCTGCCTGCTTTTAGACCAGCGGACTCCAGCAGTACGGTTTTCGGGATCAGGTGGCTAGAGGTAGAAGCACGATCGCCGTAGACCATTTTCTTGCCCTTGATATCGGCGTAAGATTCAACACCTGATTCAGCGTTCGCAATAAGGATGGAACGGTAGGTGGGCTTGCCATCCACTATCATGGCAGCAAAGGGTTCTATGTCGCTTTTGCTCTTTGCCATCACGTAAGACAGCGGGCCAAAGTAGGCCAGGTCAATACGGCCGAAACGCATGGCTTCAATCATTGAGGAATAATCGGTAGTGACAATCAATTCCACTTCCTTGCCAAGCGTGCTTTCAAGATAGTCTTTCAGTGGCTGGTTGCGCTTGATCAACTCGGATGCGTTTTCATCCGGAAGCAGGGCGACTTTTAACAGGTCTGGGTCCGAGTTTGCGGCCGAGGCCTGCATGGTCATTCCCATCATCAGACTGATTACGAAAAAAACGTTGAATAACGGTTTCATTGAGCTATCTCCAGTTGCTTTTTTGGGTAGTTTGTTGCGCGGTTGGTGGGTTGGGGTGCGGTCGGCTCACTGTGGGCGGGCGCCGATTCGGACGCACAGTGGTATATATCGTCGAAGTTGCATTGTTTTAGCTGCGCCGGGGCCGCATCGAAAACAATCCGGGCATTCGCCAGGCCGATGATGCGGTCGGCGAACCGTTGCGCGTAATCCAGTTGGTGCAGGGAAATAACGGCGGTAATGCCGTCTTCGCGACAGATATCCTTCAGGAGTGTGAGCACCCGTTCCGAGGTTGCCGGGTCCAGGCTGGCGACAGGCTCGTCTGCCAGAATCATGGAAGGCTGCTGGGCCAAGGCACGGGCAATACCCACCCGTTGTTGCTGTCCTCCGGAAAGCTGATCTGCTCTGGCAAGGGCCTTGTCGGCCAGTCCAACGCGATCCAGGCAGTGCAGGGCAAGCTCCAGTTCGTGTCTCGGCTGAGGAAATAGGCTGCGCCAGGTGCTTTGGTAGGCAAGCCGCCCGGTCAGGACATTCTGAAGCGCGGTGTGCCGTTCGATGAGTTGGTGGTGCTGGAACACCATGGCGGTTTTACACCGATGTTGGCGTACTGTTTTTTGGGTATTGAGAGCACCAAACTCGGCGGAGATCACCGTGCCCGTGGTGGGCAGCACCAGGTGATTGAGCGCGCGCAGTAATGAGGATTTACCTGCGCCGGAGAGACCGAGTAAAACCGTGAACTCGCCCTTATGGAATTCAACGGTGGTGGGCCGAAGTGCGAGAACATTGCCGGGGTATGTTACCCCGACATCCTCAATGCGAAGCATCGTGTCACGGGATTGCACAGACGCCATGAGATCACCTTTTGCAATAAGTAAGCTCGCTGTATTGCGACTTACGATGCAACGTTATTCCCTGCGCGTGACAAAACCGTGTCGTTCACGTGACAAGTTGATGACCTGGCCTGATCGAACTATCCTGCGCTTGTACCCAGATCTTCTTTAGAGAAAGACTCTCCAAAGTGGATGTCGCTGGCCGGAGCTCAATACAAAATGTAAATCGTTCTGGACGGGGACGAAATCTATGAACCGGAAGCGGGTACGCCGTCCACACATATTCTGAAGCTCAATCATCCGGGGCCAGACTATCCAACCACAGTAATGAATGCGTGTTTTATGATGCGGCTTGCTCGGGAAATGAAGCTGATGGGGTGATTCAGGCAACCTGCCGGGATGGCGGCTTTGCCGTGGAATCAGCGACAACCTTGGTCTGGAATACGCACTGATACCTTCGGTCATTTACATTCAACATGATGCCGATGGCGCCGGTATCAGCTGGTTGAATATTCGGGGCAAACACAGCCTGGTGTTAACCGTGGGTTACGCCAGGCGAGATTATGACAGTGCGAGCACACTGTTCAATAAGGCGCGATCAGATGACAAGTTTAGCCTGTTTGCAGCTTACGAATACCTGAACTTCATGGCGTGGAGGGATTGGTCGTTTATCTCGTGCCGGCTATGGCGACACCCAATCCAACCCCACCTTCTACGATGAATTGTCGTACCTGCTCGCAGTTGGTTTGAACGGCAAGCTCTAGTCAGGCTGACTTGTGAAAGCCCCCCCCCTCCGCAGTTCATTGACGTCGCGCCTTTAAAGTATTGAAAGATTTGATTATATTTAAAGAATGGTTCTGGAACGCTCGCCACTGAAACAAAACTGTCATGATCATGACTTATGCTCAGCGTGAACGTTTCGAGAGGTAGTTCACGTTATGCGCCTTACCGTCCATCAGCGCTTAGTAGTGTTTTCCGGGTTTTGTTTAATAGCTCTTGTTGGTCTGACATGGCTTTCTATGTCAGTGGTACGGGAGGCTGAGGAGGCGACGGATCGACTCGTGCGAGAGCAGATGTCGGATGTCTGGCTGCTGACGGATTTAGATCGCAGCCATCGCCAACTCAAGGATCTTTCCTACAAAATTAAAGCTCAACTGCTGCTGTGGGATGAGATCAACGCACAGTTCGAAGAAACCTCGCTGGCGATAAAGGCGCAATGGCAGTCAGCTCTTGGTAACCCGCGCCTGCAAGGTTGGGCTGAGAAGAACACAGAGGCCCATCAAGCAGTTTTGAGCCTGCTTGTGGCTCTGAAAGAACCAATCGATGAAGCCAGTTATTATTCGGCCGGTAAAGTGGTGGACTTTCAGCTTTATCAAGCTCTTGATCCCATGCTTGAAGATATTGATGCCCGGCGTTCGGTTGGCCGCCAACAGGCGGAGGCAGGGTCTGCCGCGCTGGTCGAATTTCTCGAACAGCAACAACACTTGCTGGTTGGGGGGGCCCTTTTTGTCTTGCTTGGTATCCTGCTATTAACGTACTGGCTCCGCCGCACGGTGACCACCAGGCTTCAGTTGATCGCGGAACGTCTCCGATCCATGGAAGCCGCGTCAGACCTTTCCACCCCGCTGCCGATTTCAGGGGGTGATGAAGTTACGGCGGTGGCGCTAGCAATCAACGGTCTGATCGAAAAATTCAAACTGTTCGTGGGGGACGTCACAGACGCTGCGGCTGCCTTACAGCAGCGTTCAGCCAATCTGGATGAGCAGGCGGATGCCGTGCAGGCCTCGTCGCTACATAACACTCGCCAGATTCACGATGTGGTTTCATCAATGAGCGCCATTACGAATAGTGCGAGCCAGATTGAGCAATCGGCACAGCATTCCCGGACGCAGGTTACTGGCGCTGTGGAAGGCAACGATGATGTTCAGAATCAGCTGCGCGAGAGTGAGCGTGCCGCTGAACATGCGATTGAGGTTATCAATCGCGTGGCAGGAGCGATTGAGGCGCTTCACGGTTCCAGTAAAAAGATTGAACAGGTGATCGGCGTGATTGCGGACATCGCTGAGCAGACCAACCTGCTGGCCCTGAACGCAGCGATTGAGGCGGCCCGCGCCGGAGAGCAGGGTCGGGGTTTCGCCGTTGTGGCCGATGAAGTGCGAAGCCTGTCCCGCCGCACTGGTGAATCCACCAATCAGGTGCGTCAGTGGGTTAGCGAGCTTGTCACCCAGGTTAATAGTGCTAACGGCTTACTGGATGAGACCCGGGCAGCCGGTGGCGCTAACCGGGAGACGTTGGGAACACTCAAGACCCACCTGGTGGCACTTAAACAAACCTTTGATGATCTCAGCCATTTTAGCAATGAGGTAGACGAGGCAATTCACGTTCAACGGGATGAAATTGGCCGGGTGGGGCGGCGCGCGGATGCGCTGGGAGAAAGCTCTCAGGGTCTGGAACAGCATATCGGTCACACTAAAACGGTGAGCGATCAGTTGCGTGGGCAGTCAGAATCGCTGCGAGCCCTGATTTCTCGTTTCCAGATTCAGGGGGCATAACACAGAATGACAGCCGGTGACCAAGCGAGAGAGCTACAGCGCATTATTGATCAGCAGCTCATTTCAACGATGTTTCAACCCATTGTTGACTGTCAGAAAGGAACTGTTCTTGGCTATGAGGTACTTAGCCGGGGACCTTCGGACAGCCCGCTTCACGGGGCTCCCGCATTATTTCAGGCAGGAGAGCAATGCAAGCAGGTGATCAGCCTGGAACAGGCGTGTCTGCTGGAAGCCGGGCAAAGCTGCATTCGTCACGGAGTCAGCCACCTGGTTTTCGTGAATGTTTCACCGGGTCTGCTGCTACCGACAGAGCTCGCAGAGGATCGCTTGCAGTCTTTGTTGACGATGAACGGCCTCAAGCCGGAAAACGTGGTTATTGAACTATCCGAACGTTATCCGGCGGATAACCCGGAAGCGTTAAAGGCTCGATTGATTGCATTGAAAAAAAGGGGTTTCCGGGTTGCGATAGACGACCTGGGTACGGGTTATTCCGGGCTAAAACTCTGGTCTGAAATTCAGCCGGATTTTGTCAAAATTGACCGCCATTTTATTCGCGATGTTGATCGAGACCTGGTGAAAAAAGAGTTTGTTCGGTCCGTCATCAACCTCTGTGAAAGGCTGGGGTGCCGGCTGATTGCAGAAGGCGTTGAGACGGTTGCTGAGCTGACGCTGCTGCGCTCAATGGGAATTCATCTGATTCAGGGCTTCCTGCTGGGGCGCCCCAATCCGTTTCCTACTGCCGAATTGTCAGCACTGGACAACCCGGTTCCCGTCGGCGGGGGCCAGGCGACCTCGGATGCGGGATACCTCGGGCGCTACATCGTGCCACTTGCTCCAACGGCGTCACTGGGCGATGCCTGGCAAGTCTTGCAATCTTCGCCCTCCATATTTGCGTTGCCCGTGGTGGACAATGACCGGCCTCTCGGTCTGCTGCATAAATGGCGTGTAATGGAAGTGTTCAGCTCTACCTATGGCCGTGCACTTAATGAGACAAAGCCGGTGTCGAGTTTGACCGCCTACGATGCGCTTGTCGTGGAGCATGACGAATCTTTGGAAGCCGTCAGTCAGTCGCTTTTAGAGGACGACCTTCATTATCTCAAGCAGCATTTCATCGTGACCAGGAACGGCCTGTACATAGGGTTGGGTTCAACCCGGTCTCTGCTTCGTTTGATGACCCGGAGCCGGGTGGAACAGGCAAGACATGCCAATCCTCTTACTCAGTTGCCGGGGAATGTTCTGATTCAGCAGGAAGCCGTTTGCCGGCTTCAGCAAAACAATCCGTTCACCTGCATCTACTTCGATATTGACCACTTTAAGCCTTTCAATGACTTGCTGGGCTACAGCAAAGGTGATGAGGTGATCTTGTCGTTGGCACGACAACTGTGTGCGGTTTTCAATGGGGATAATGAGTGGGTCGGCCATATTGGCGGAGATGATTTTGTGGTATTTAGCGACCGACTTGAAAACCGAAAGCGCTGCGAAGAAGTGCAACAGCTTTTCGCCTCAGAGGCAGCGACGCGTTATCCGGAAGCGATACGTCAAGCGGGGTTCATAACCGGTGAAGATCGTGATGGCCAGCCAAGACAGTTCCCCCTTGTGGCTCTCTCAGCAGGAATCGTTGTTGCAGATAGCCGGGCATTTGGGTCCGCGGCAGATCTGGCAGCGACCGCAGCGGTTGCCAAGTCCAAGGCCAAGAAAGCAATAAGCGGGATCCAGATTGTAAGTAACATTTCGGCTCTAAACGAGATGCCTGATGAGCACAAAACGGCTCTTTTGGCCTGACGTGGTTTAAACGGCCCGACTGGCTTTGGTGCGACCGCCGGGCGTCTCTACAAGGTGCTACCGGCAGCTAATAATCTGATCGGCGAGGTCAGTCAGTTCTGCTGCAACCAGGTCGGGAAGGGGTACGCCAGGCGCCGTCAGAATAGCGTTGTAAGGGCGTGTTAAAAACGCACCGCGGCAACCGGCTGCCTGGGCGCCTATGGTGTCCCAAAGGTGACAGGCGACCAGGCACAAGTCTGAGGTCTCGACAGACAACGCCTTCGCGACCAGGCGATAGGTTTCAGGGGCGGGTTTGAATTTACCGGTCTCCTCGATGCTGAAGGTTCGCTCAAAAAAGTGACTTAATTCCGCCTTTTCCAGCGGGGTGGGCGAAGCGCCGCTGGCCGAGTTGGTCAGGGTTACCAGTCTGAAACCTGCATCGCGCAGCCGGGTAAGAGCGGGAATAGCGTCCGGATGCGCCGGCATTGTACTCATCCGCTTTTTCAGCTCCGCAATATCGTCATCCCCAATGTCCACCTGGTGAATGTCGGCGGTCATTCGCAATGCGCCCACGCCAAGCTCTCCAAAGGGCGTGTAAAGACCGGACAGAGTCATTGTCTGTGAATAAAGCACCAGTGCCGAAAACCATTCCCTCAGCACCTGTCGATCGCCGAACACGCGATGAAATAAAGGCTCCAGAGTCGTTATATCGAGAAGTGTTTCATTCACATCAAACACAATAATGGATGGAAACTTCTTGTTGGGCATGAGCATTCTCTTTTGGGTTACAGTATTAATCGCGGAGACGAGACATCAGTTCATGGCTAGTTGGGCATCTGTGCGTTTACAGCTTAAGAATTCAGACGTTGCCAACCACTCGGGATCCGGGTAGTAGGTAAACAGATACTGGTTTTCTTTCAGACTATCGATCAGTTTGATGGCGACTTCCTGGCGAACCGCGGGGCAGCCGTGGCTGCGCCCCAAACGCCCGGTTTGTTCTATGAAGTTCTCGCTGACGTAATCGGCACCGTGAATCACGATGGCCCGCTGGTAGGCCAGGTCGTTTACGCCTGCCTCCAAGCCTTCCAGGCGTAATGAATAGCCGTTGCGGCCACGATAGCTGTTAAGCGTGCGAAACAGGCCGATACTGGATTGATAGCTTTCCGGAATGTTCGAAAATGACTTGGCCTCGGCATTGCCCGAGCCCCGGCCATGGGAAACAAGCTCTTTAAATAGCAGTTTCTGGCGTTTCAAATCAAACACCCAGAGCCGCTGCTCAGTGGATGGCAATGAAAAATCAATGACGGCAAGCCTCTCGGCATCGGGTTGGGCGCAGGCCAGTGCCCGCGCTGCCAGGCGCAAGACTTGAGGATTGGCTTTTGGTGCCAGCTTTGCCAGCGTGTTGTTGAGGCGAGTTTGCTGGGCTGAAGGCGTTGCACTATTAGAAGTTGCAGTATTAACGGTCGCGTTTTTTGCTGGTTTGTGGGAGTTGGCGGCCATGGCATTGTGGCCCCCCAGAATTATTTGACTACACAAAGCTGCGCCGAGCAGCCATCGGTTTAAACGTATCATCGGCATTCAGAAAATCCGTATTAAAGGCAGGATCTTACCTGACGTTGGACTGTCTTACTGGTAATGGCGGATCATGCTGTCATTATAAAAGCGGAGCATCCGGTTTTCCGCAAGGTCCATTATTATAATGATAGAAGCTGAAATAGCCAGATTTCCGCTGGCACATGGAGGAACTGTATGCTAAGGCGCTATGCGCTAAGCCGCGTTTTGTTGCTGCTTGCATTGTGGCTGGGCGTTGCTTGCCACAGCGTGGCTGTGCAAGAAAACAGCGAACCAGACGAAGTTTTTGCGGTCTATCTATTGTCTGAAACCGAGGATTTACGCGCTTTTTACGCGGCCAGAGACGGTCGATTTGTGTGGCAGCACAGCGAATCAGTTGCGGCTTTTGCGGCTGCACTCAATACCCTGCAAAGTGATGGCCTGAATGTAGCCGACTATCAACCCGGCGCCATTATGGCGCGTTATCGTGAACTGCAGACACCGTATACGACAGCCGGTGATCGTCTGCGCTTTGAACTGTCAGTGAGCCGAATTCTGTTGACCGCGTTGACGCACCTGCAGCGCGGCAAGGTGGACCCATATCAAATTGATCCTCAGTGGGAAATACCGGTGTTGGCGCGCGCTTTGGATTATCAGGGGATTTCCGAGGCGGTAGATGCGCAGCGTTTTGAACAGGCGTTTTCCCTGGCACGGCCGTACGCTGCGCCCTACCAGCGCCTGCGTGCAGGGCTGGCATACTATCGCAATATCCAGATGGAAGGCGGCTGGCGGCAGTTGCCGCAACGGAGTCAGTCACTAAGGCCGGGCGATGTCGACGCCGATGTCCTTCTGTTGCGCCAGCGATTGGCGATGATAGGAGGCCCGGGCCTACAAAGCGCCATGCCTGCTGGCCAGCAGGACCTTCAGGCTGCGACTCTTCTTCAATATGATGAAACCCTGGTAGAGGCCGTGCGCCTTTTTCAGCAGCATCATCTGTTAGAGACTGACGGTATTGTGGGTCAACAAACCCGAGACGCGTTGAATGTTTCTGTTGACGACCGTATTAACCAGATTCGAGCCAACCTGGAGCGCGCTCGCTGGTTGTTACACGGCGAAGCCAGCGCTTTTATTCTGGTGGATATTGCCGGTTATCGCATCAGCTACTTTCGCCCCAACGGTAAAATCTGGCGTTCGCGGATTGTGGTTGGCCAGCCCTACCGCAGCACGCCGTCGCTGCGGTCCGAGATCACCCACTTAACCGCCAACCCAACCTGGACAGTGCCGCCGACCATTTATCGGGAAGACTCGTTGCCAAAAATCCGCGACGACATTGGCTATCTTTATCGCCAGAATTTGAGCGTGCTTAATCTTCGGGGGCAGCGCTTGGACCCGCAACAGATCGACTGGTGGAATCCCGGTAGCATTATGCTGCGCCAGGATCCGGGCCCGACGAACGCGCTGGGACAATTGGTTCTGCGTTTTCCTAACAATCACTCGGTGTACTTGCACGATACGCCTGCGCAGGCACTATTCGGGCGCCAGCAGCGGGCATTCAGCTCGGGTTGTATTCGGGTGCAAGGCATCACGGAGTTGGCACAACTGCTGTTTGACGACACCGACACGGCTGCGGATGTAAAAGCATTAATTGCGACTGGAGACACTCGCAATATTAACCTGCGGCGCGCGATGCCGGTCATATTGCATTATTGGACGGTACACCCGGGCGAAGACGGCGAGCTGGTGTTCCGCCCGGATATTTATCGACAAGATGCCAGATTACAGCAGGCACTTGACCAGCCTTTGGAGCCGCAGGGCTGGTTCGAGTTTACTCATTTGACGCCAAGTGAGTTCGTATCAGGTCCGCCAGTTGACGTGCCGGTTCCGATGGCCGTCCAATAGAGCGGTGCAGGGCGATTTCAACGGATTGTAACGCTGGCATGCCACTGCGCTCGTCAATCACCCGCAGTTGATCGGTTAGCATGTTGCGGGTTACCACAACCACCGCCAAACCGGCTACTACAACCGGTAAAAGGCCGGTCATGGATTGGCTGGAATAGGCCATGCGCCAGCTCCGGCCTGCAGAGGCCAGCGACGCTTCAGCAACATCACGAAACACGTCTGCGCCCGGCGAATAAAGCGCCAGCGGTATCGGGTCGGCCAATGATGGCTGCGCGGTGGCGCCAACGGCCCATACCAGCGGTTCGCGGCGAATCACTTCACCGCCCGGTGAACGCACCTGGCGCGTTACCACCGCCATATCCAGATCGCCATCCTGTACCTGCTTCACCAGATCAACGCTGGAGCGGCAAATAACCTGTAACTGAATCGCCGGATATCGCTGACTGAAGTGCGATAACACGGAGGTCAACAAAAAGGCATAATCCTCGGGAATGCCCAGGCTCAGCTCGCCGGAAATCTGCCGGCGCTGAACGTCGTCTACCGCTTCACTGTTCAACGCCAGCATTTTCCGCGCGTACCCCACCAGCTTTTGCCCCTCCGCTGTCAGGCGAATTTTACGCCCTGCGGGTTCATGCAGGGCAACGTCCAATGATGCTTCCAGCCGGCGCAGCTGCATGCTCACAGCCGATTGTGTGTAAGCCAGGCGTTCAGCCGCCGCGGTCACGCTGCCGGCGTCGGCAATCGCGACCAGCGTGTGCAACATGTTCAAATCCAAAATGCGCCGTTTCAAATCATCAATTCCTGTTAGGTTATCAATCAAAAAATGTCGATTTTGTGATGTGTTGAAAGTGTATAGGGTTAAGCCCTGTCTTGCTAATTCACCAGCGCAAAGGGAGCACTAACCGTGAGCAGCCACTTCATTGCTTTACATCAACCTCTTTACGTCAGCGTTTTTGCGGCGCTTGTTGCCGTTGTTCTATGGGCGATCGCGCCGCTGCTGGTGGATATCGCAAGCGCGGTACCTCCGTTTCGGCTGGCAACAATTGCTCTGTTAAGTGGTGCTGTGGCGGCTTTGCCCACGACGTTGTGCAAGCGCAAAAAAGCGCAAATTAAACCCATGCAATTAACGCTGTCGTTCAAGTGGAAACTGGTGATTTACGGATTGGTACCTGCGCTGATTTTTGGCGCTGTGGCAAGTTATCTGGTGGGAATGGGTAAGGCGCCTGCTGCGGAGGCTGCGTTGATTACGTACACCTGGCCCATACTGTTTATTGTGCTCAGCCAATGGATGTTTCATCGGCGTATTCCATTGCCAGTCATCGTCGGGGCCGGTATTGCATTTTGTGGCGCAGCGGTCTTGATAGGGCCCGATTCTCTAGGATCAGGCGCTAGCGCCCATTACTCCGGTTATGCACTGGCACTGTTGGCCGCTTGTTGCTGGGCCTTGTATTCGTGGATTTGCCAGGCGGCACCGGTGGCAATTACACCGTTGATGCCATTGCTGTTTCTGGTTGCAGGCGCCGGAGCGGCAACCGCTGACACCTTGGCTGGAAGCGCACCGGGAATGCCTACCGGTGGCGCATTGTTGGCCGGCATCGCTCTTGGCCTTGGGCCTTATGGGCTTGCTATGGTGGCTTGGGATTTGGCTTTGCGCACCGGGCCTACTGCGTTGATTGGCAGCTTGGCTTACGCGGTGCCGGTATTGGCCGCGGTGCTGTTGGTTGTTGCCGGCATTGCCGCCCCGGACTGGCGTTTGCCGGTGGCGGCGTTGCTGGTAGTGGCGGGCTCATTGGTGGCGTCGATGAAATATGGCCGCCAACAATCGGCCTAGATTTAATCACGCTATTATCAACCCGCTTAGAACCAAACTTATTGCTTGATAGCTTCAAAACCAAAACGCAGGGTAACTTCGTCGCCCACCATGTCGCCATCAAGGCCGTAGGTCATGCCCCATTCGCTGCGTTTCAGGCTGGTTTCGGCGCTAATGCCCAGCGTGTATTCCTCGTGCCCGAACGGGTAAACCGCCGATTTGTTGAGTGTTACGTTTAACACAACCGGATTGGTTTGGCCGAGCATGGCCAGGTCTCCAGTGACCTGGCCAGTGTTATCGCCGGTGGTGTTGAAATCGGTCACAGTGAAAACGATGTCGGGGTGCTTGGAACTGTCGAGGAAGTCTTTTTTGGTGACGTGCTCATCGCGCTTTTTGTGATTGGTAAACACACTGTCGCTTTTAAATATCAGTTTGCCGGAACTAAGCTCTCGGGTTTCTTCATCATAGACAAATTCACCTTCTATCTCGCGGAACATGCCCATCACCGGGGCATAGCCGACGTGCATAATTTCAAACACCATGGAAAAGTGCTCATCATCAACCTTGAAATTGGTCGGCTCAGCGTGAACCAGCGGGGCTGAAGCCAAACAAGCCGGCACTAGAACAGCGGTAGCAATTCGGCGCAAGGATAGGAAAGCGATTTTGGAAGTACGGTTTTTCTCAATGTGTTTCATGTTGTTCTCTCCATTATCTTCTCCGTTGATAGAGCCAATATATGTCTAGAAAAAACGACCAGGTTAACAGTAACAGCGCCGTTGCCAGCGACACGCTGACAAGCAGGGAAGGCGCTGGCGGCACAATCGCCACCATTAACGTGACAATCTGCCATACGCACACTGTTTTGCGGCGAAAGCTCGGCGGTAGCGGCTGGTTCATCCAGGGCAGAGCCCAGGCAGCCGCCACAAAGCCATAACGCATCAGGCCCAGCGCCAGCACCCAGGCGCCAGCTTTGCCAATGGCGAAAACCATCAGGCACAGGCCAAGAATAAACAGGGCGTCCAGTTCCATATCGAATCTGGCGCCGAACTCACTGGCGCTGTTGGTGCGCCGCGCCAGTTGGCCGTCTACGCCGTCCAGTATAAGTGCCAACAAAGCTGCAACGGCATACCACCAAAGGTTGTTAACCGACAGTTTAGCGCCTGCGGCCACAGCGCAGGCAATGGCAATCAACACAATGATCATGCAACCGCGCAGCAGAGTTGCCCGATTGGCCCAGCCAAAATTTAGGTGTGACGGCCAGCGTGTCAGCACACTCGCTACAATAGCACCATAAAGAATGATGGTTACCGCAGTGGCCAGCGTGGCTGCTGCCCGGGTTGACGCAACAGGTGGAATCACCAGTGCAAACAAAACCGCCATTACAACGGCACTCCACAGCAGGTCCATCCATGGCGCAAGGCCCTGCGCCCGCGCTTGGGGTGCTGAATTCATCAGTGAACTCCATCAAGAAATCTGTAGACTGTTTAGCTTTTAGTATAGACACAAGGAGTACTGGATGAGTTCCATAAATGATGGCTCATCGCACACAGCGACACGGGCATTCTGGATTACCGCCGCTGGCGAAGGGAAAATACTGAACACGGTTCTGAATAGTCCGCCAGGCACGAATGCAAGTACCAAAGACAATGAGGTAACGGTGCAATCGTTGTACTCCGGTGTCAGCCGTGGCACCGAATCTCTGGTGTTTCACGGCCGAGTGCCTGCCAGCGAATACCAGAGTATGCGCGCACCTTTTCAGCAGGGAGATTTCCCTTGGCCGGTCAAATACGGCTATGCCAATGTTGGACGGGTTGTTAGCGGCCCCGAGGCGCTAGCCGACAAGACGGTCTTTTGTCTGTACCCCCATCAGCAGCGTTATAAAGTGCCTGCCGCGGCCGTTATGCCTTTGCCGCCGGGGTTACCTGCGGCTCGTGCGATTCTGGCTGCTAATATGGAGACCGCCGTAAATGGCCTTTGGGATGCCATGCCGGGCGTGGGCGACCGTATTGCGGTGGTGGGCTTAGGGGTTGTTGGCTTGCTTGTAGCCTGGTTAGCCAGCCGCATACCTGGAACCCGGGTAGTCGCTTTGGACACCAACCCGGGTCGCGAGGCAGTGGCGCGCAAGCTGGGCTTAACCTTTGCCAGCCAAAGCAGCGCGGATGATTTTGACCTGGTGATTCATGCCAGTGGCCAAAGCGCCGGCTTGGCAACAGCTCTAGGCTTGGCAGGTCCGGAGGCAACAGTGGTGGAAATGAGCTGGTACGGCGACCAGCCCGTTAACGCACCCCTGGGCGCGGCCTTTCATCCCCGTCGCCTGACCCTGAAATCCAGCCAGGTGGGTGGGATTAACCCGCTTCGCCAGCCGCGCTGGGATTATCGCCGTCGCCTGACGCTGGCTCTGGATTTACTGCAAGATCCGGTGTTGGACGCTTTGATCAGCGCAGAAACCCCGTTCGAGAAAATGCCGCAAACCATGGCGCAAATTCTTGCCCCGGGTGATGATACGTTATGCCATCGAATTCGTTATTAGTCATAGTTCGTTACAGATAGCTCTTCATAGACAGTTCTGCACAGTAGGCTATTCACTTTAGGCTTTGCCAAAGGAGATTTAAATGTACAGCCTGACCGTTCGCGATCACATCATGATTGCCCACAGTTTTAACGGCGAAATTTTTGGGCCGGCTCAGAAAACCCACGGCGCTACTTATATCGTTGACGTTAGCTTTGAGCGTAAGACGCTCGACCATGACGATTTGATTGTGGACATTGGCCTGGCTTCGGAGCAGCTGAAAGCATTGCTGGCGGAGTTCAACATGAAAAATCTGGACGACGTGGAGGAATTTGAAGGCCGCAATACCACCACCGAATTTATGGCAAAAGTCATATTCGAACGACTTGCCACAGCAATTCGGGCCGGCCAGCTGGGGGAGTCAGGCAAGGGTGTTGAAAGCGTAAAGGTAACCTTGGCGGAATCCCATATTGCGTGGGCCAGCTACCATGGCGACATTTGAATCCAGCCACGAACTGCTGTTTGTTGTGCCGGGTGATCCGCAACAGAACACCGGTGGTTATCGCTACGTGCGCGAGTTAGTAGCCGCGCTAAACAAAGCCTGCGCGTTAAATCAGCCCGGTACAAGCGCACGAATAACCGGGTTGCCCGGCCAATTTCCGCAGCCCGACACCGTGGCATTGTCTGCCATGAACGAGTTGCTTGCGAGTGCGGCAGAGCAGTCTTGGGTGGTGCTCGACGGACTTGCCATGAGCGCCATGCCAGAAATACTGGAAGCACACCGGTCGAGGCTGAATCTGGTCGCGTTGATTCACCATCCGCTGGCCGATGAAACCGGCCTGAGCTCGCAGCAGCAAGCCTGGTTTTTTGCTGCTGAAAAGCGGGCGCTGGCGGCGGTGCCCCATGTTATAACCACCAGCCGCTTCACTGCAGAACGCCTTCGGGGCTTTGACGTGGCGCCAGACCGAATCCACGTTGCTGAACCGGGGGTTGAAAAGCGTGCGTCTGCTGCGCCGGAACACTCTGCTAATGGCAGGGCTGAAGGTGCGAAAACGATACGGTTGTTATGCGTCGCGCAACTGTCGCCGCGTAAGGCCCAGCATCAGTTGGTCGAAGCTCTTTCCGGGTTGAAGGAGCTGCCATGGCAGTGCGTTTTGGCGGGCGCTTGTGACCGCGATCCGCACTACGCCGAGCAGGTGCGCCAGCAGATTCAGCAGGCTGGTTTGTGTTCGCGTATTACGCTGACCGGCGAGGTGGATGGCGATGCGCTGGCAGCGCTTTACAACAACACCGACGTTTTTGTGTTGCCGTCGCTGTATGAAGGTTATGGCATGGTAATTGATGAAGCACTGGGTGTTGGTTTGCCGATTATTTCCTCAAACGGTGGCGCTTTATTGCACACCGCCGATCGCCCCGGCGTTGCGATGTACCACGCGGGGGATGTGGCAGCGTTGCGTGAACGTTTGGTTATTTGGATAACCAACCCTGACGTCCTTGCGCAAGCCCGCCTTAGTGCCGAATCCGAGTCGCGGCTTGTGCGCACCTGGGCTGATACAGCCGCTGCTTTTACGGCCGCGCTTGCCCATTTTCAAAGTCATCACCCACATACCGAGTTCAGCGCTGACTGGCTCAGCCTGCGGCAGCCGGCGGATTATAAGGCGCGGTCGCATAACCTTAATACCATGTTGCGTGATTGGCTAAAACAGCAATCGGGCGACCAAGTTGAGCCACTTCCGCCAACGCTGGTCGATCTGGGGACCGGGCTGGGGTCCAATGCCGGGTATTTGGCCAAGGTACTTGATAGCCCGCAGACGTGGCTTTTGATCGACCAGGACACGGGTCTGTTGGCAGCCGCAGCAGCGCGACTAGAGCCGCTGGGCCTGAGCGTTGAAACCCGGGCTTTACAGCTGTTACCACAGACGTTTGCCGGGCTATTACCCACACAGACACGCCTGGTGACTGCATCGGCGCTGATTGACCTTGTGTCGGCCGAATGGTTGCAGGCGCTGGTGAAAGAAGTCGCGGACAAACGCGCGGCCCTATTGGTTGTGCTGAGCTACGCCGGACGCTTCGAACTTATCCCCCAGCACCCTGATGACGACCTGCTGCGCGTACTGGTTAATCAACATCAGCACGGCGACAAAGGCCTGGGAGGGGCACTGGGGCCAAGCGCCACCGCAACGCTGACCGCAGAACTACAAAGCTGTGGTTATGAGGTGCACATCGCCGCCAGTGACTGGCAGCTGGGTATGGATGCAGGTGAACGTGAAGGTGATGGTGCAGATGAAGGTAAAGAGCATGCTGAGCTGGCGCGCCAGCTGATGCGCGGTTGGGTCAATGCCGCCATCCAGCAGGATTCGGATCAAAGCGCGCGCTTAAGGGTCTGGTTTGACGCCAGAGAACGGCAGCTGGGCACAGGGGAGTTGCGCATTAAAGTGTGCCATGAGGATCTGCTCGCGTTGCCGCCAAGGGTCGGGTAGCGATGTCTGCTACGGCAAAAAAGGGTGGGCGGGGCAGCGCTGCCTGGCGATGGCTGACGAGTGCAATTTTGCTTGGCACACTTTTTCTGTTGGTGGATACCACGGCCCTTTGGCGGGAGTTGCAACGAATTCCGCTCTGGGTGGTACTACCGGCCGTTTTACTGAGCGTGGTTCAGGTCGTCATTTCTTCCTGGCGCTGGCGTTACACCGGCAAACGCCTTGGCTTGAGCATCGGCTTAGGTGATGCCGTGCAGGAATATTACCTGGCCACGTTTATAAACCAGGTTTTACCCGGCGGCATTCTGGGGGATGTGAGCCGTGCGCTGCGCCACGGCGCCAAAGCCGGCAAACGACAAAAAGCGGCCCACGCGGTGGCGATTGAACGGTTGTCTGGGCAACTGGTTTTGGCGCTGATGGTTGGCCTGGGCCTGGTCGTGCTTTGGCAGGCAAATGTGTTCAAACCGTCGCTGGTGGGCTCTTCTGCTGCAATTGGCTGGCTGCCCATTATTTTGCTGCTGGCAATAGCGTGCGGTTTGCTGTTACTACGACGGTACAACGCCCGATTCAAATCTTACCTTTTGGCCTTCCGTGACGACGTGCACCAGGCGTTGTTCAGCTGGCCAGCTTTGCCGCTGCAGCTGATATCCTCGCTGTTGGTTATGGCCAGTTATCTTGCGGTTTTTTTATTGCTGGCGGTGGCTGCGGATTACGTCAACAGTGCCGCTGCAGCGGCTGTCATTCTGGCTCTGTGCACAGTGTTATTACTGAGTATGGTCGTACCATTGACCGTGGCCGGTTGGGGAATCCGCGAGGGCGCCGCGGCTTTGTTGTGGCCACTGGCGGGGCTGCCGGCCGAGCAGGGCGTGGCGCTCAGTGTTGGCTACGGTGCGCTGGTGTTTATCGGCAGTTGCCCCGGCGCCCTGGTGCTGCTTAAAGGCGGCCGCGATTTGAGTTGAATTCCAGGGCAAACAGCATATCGGAACCCAAATTGACCATGGTTGCCTGGGGCCGCAACGCATCGTCGAGTTGATCAATTTCGGGCAGTGTAAACGCTGGCCGACCGCTACCGATGATTATTGGCGCCACCATCACGTGCAATCGGTCCAGCAATTGCGCGTTCAGAAATGCCGATACAGTCACTCCCCCACCTTCTATGAATATTTTGTGCAAACCAAAATCTGCCAGCACTGCCAGTATCTGCGCGGGGCAAACGGGTTGTTGGTTGTGACCCAGGCAAGGAACTTCTAAAACACCCCGTTGCAGCTTGGGTTTCGGGCCGGGTTGGTAATCGCCGGCGATCAGCCGAAGCGTTGGGGCTGCGTTGTCGGTAAACAAGTGATGACTGGCGGGCACCCGGCGGCGGCGGTCGATAACCACCCGAATCGGATTGTCACCAGAGGTGCGTCTGACCGTAAGCTGGGGGTTGTCGGCCACGGCCGTTCCTGCACCCACCACAACCGCGTCTGATAACGCCCTTATGCGATGTAAGTGGGTAATGCCATCGTCACCATTGATGAATCTTGAATGGCCACTCACCGTGGCAATGCGGCCGTCCAGGCTTTGGCCTAATTGTCCGATAACCGATGTGGTCTGCCCCGCTGCCAATGGGCTTGCCAGCGGTAAAAACAAGTCAAACAGCCGCTGTGCCTGTTCGTTGGCAGGCCGCAACAAGCGCCAGTTCCCGCCGGCTTCAGACAAGGCAAGCGCGGGCACGGTGCTGTTTGGGACAGGCAAAATAACGTTGGCACAATCCCGAGCCTGCAGTATAAGTTGCCAGGCTAGGTGGTTGTCCAGAAGTGGGGAATCCATAACCAGTCTATTCATAGCCATTCTATCCATAACCAGTCGGTCCATAGCCAATCGGTCCGGTTGCGTTGGCTTTATCTAAACAGGGAAAGCGCGCAAGGTACACCCGCCCACGCTAAATAATGCCGGAACTGCGCAAAACAAATACCCCTACTGTAACGGTTACACTGGCAAACAAAGTGGTCAATCCGATAATGTTTGCGGCCAGGCGGTCGTTCCCCCCTAACGCTTTAACCATCACAAAACTGGCGGCTGCCGTCGGGCTGGCAAAAAACAGGAACATTAAGCCCAGTTCCGCGCCGCGAAAGCCCCAGAGCCACGCCGCTGTTGTGGCCAGCGCCGGAAGCGTTACCATTTTCATCAGGCTGGCGCCCATCGCCGTGCGGCTGTCGATGCGAATGGAGCTCAGTGATACGGTCGCGCCAATGCACATAAGCGCCAGCGGCAAGGTAAGCGAGGCAAAGTAATCCCCCGATGTCATTACCCAGGCGGGCAGTTCCAGATTCAGCGCGGCGACTGGAATGGAAATAACCACTGAAATAATCAGCGGATTGCGCAAAATACTATGGAAGATTTTTCCTGGGCTGGCGCTTTGGCCTTGCTGATAGGCCAGCAGTACCACCACAGACAAGACGTTGTAGGAAATAATCACCAGGCCCAGCAGAATGCCACCGGCAGACAAACCATAATCGCCGTACAGATTGGCCGCTAGAGCCAGCCCCACGACGCCACAGTTGCCGCGGAATGCCCCCTGCACGTAAACACCTCGGTTTTCCCGACGCACGCGGAAGTGCGCCCACACCCAGGCCAGGCCAAAGGTGCCAACGGTCGCCATCAAAAAGAACACAAGCAAACCGGGATTCAGAGCGATGCTCAGATCCGCACGGGTAATGCTCAGAAAAATCAGCGTTGGCAATGTTGCTTTGAACACCAGGGCCGAAGCGGTATTGACGAACGCATCATCTATCCAATTAACGCGGCGCAGCCCCATGCCAATAAAGACCATGATGAATACCGGCAGTGTGGTTTCCAGGGTTCGGGCAAAGTTATCCAGCAATTCCATAGAGGTGTTTTCCAATGATTCCGGCCCGGTCATTCAGAACGCTATGACTCAGAACGCTATGACTCAGAACAGACCGGCCTGTTGAATGGCCATATACGGAAGGGTACCCGCAGCGATAGACAGCAGGGCATTGCGGCGCCAAAGGTGAACCAACGCCACCAGAACGCCGGGGATTAGTGCGTCCAGACCAACAACCGGTACCGACCATGTCGCCGAACGTTGTAAAAATATGATAGCCAGCAACGCCATAACAGCGGCGGGTAAATAGCGCCCCAGGTGTTTGATGAGGGGGTGTTCGGTATGGCGCTCGAAAAATACAAACGGAATGATGCGGGTGGCGAACGTTGCTAGCACCGTTACTGCTATAAAACTGGACAGATAGTAGTTTTGAAACAGGTTCTCAGCCATGAGTTGCCTCCCCGCTGCGATTGCGGGCCAGAGTGTCTCTGTGGCGGCGGTATTGCAGTAACAATACCAGTGAAACAATCACAATAGCTCCGATGAGTTGGTGCGGTGCTGGTAGGACGGCCATAGCCACCCCGGCGGCCAGAGCACCCAGCCAGAGCGGGAAGGTTTCACCCAGGGCTTTGTACTGCTCAATAGTTAGCACAATGAACAGCGCGATCAGCGCAAATTCAATGCCGGTGCTGTTGAAGGCAACGCTGTGCCCCAAAAACCCACCGGCTGCACAGCCAACTACCCAGTACAACTGGTTCAGTAGGGTAATGCGAAAATCCGTATGCAACTCCTGCTCACGGGTTTCGGTGCGCTGGCGGCTGGTGAGAAGCGAGTAAGTTTCATCGGTCAGGCCGAATATCAAATACAGCTTGCGCCAGCCAGCGCCGCGAAATTGCCCTAACAAAGACAAGCCATAAAACAAATGCCGGGCGTTGAGCACAAACATTGCAATAAATACCTCCAGCAATCCGGCATGGGCGGCCAGCAAACTGACAGCCAGTATTTGCCCTGCACCGGCGTAAACCAGCACGCCCATTAGCGGGGCTATCCACCATGGGTAATCAAGCTGTGTGGCAAACAGCACGCCAAACGCCATGCCCAGCGGCAAATAGCCGAATAGGATTGGCAGGGTGAGTCGAAACGCAGAGGGAGTCATTAGCATCCAAACTATTTTAGAGGCGGCCATGATAGTCAATTTAAAGCCCAGATTGAAGAACCAAAAAACCGCGACGAAGCATAAGCTTCGCCGCGGTTTTCGGGTGGATCACTTCATACTCTACGATCAGCTTTTCGCCGCATCCGCTGCGCGGACTTTCACGTAGCTGCCAGGGGCATCTTCCAACGCCTTCAGCTTACCGTCGCCTGGGACGCGGGCAGGAACCTGGTCGCCTTGATACTGCGCCAGCCACTCAACCCAGTGCGGCCACCATGAACCAGGGTGCTGCTCGGCTTCTGCCAGCCAGTCGTCCGGATTTTCTGGCAATGTATCCACATTATTGGTCCAAAAACCGTACTTTTCTTTGTACGGTGGGTTAATAATGCCGGCAATGTGGCCGGAGCCGCCCAGCAAGAACTTCACTTTTCCGCCGTGAGCCTGAGCGCCGGCGTAGCAGGATTTCCACTTGGCAATGTGATCCTGGCGTGCGGCTATGAACATAGACGGCACGTCAATATCCTGCAGATTATTGGTCTCGCCACAGAATGTCAGCGAATCCGGTTGCACCAGTCGGTTGTTCAGATACATTTCACGCAGATAAGGTCCGTGCAGAGCCGCGGGCAGGTTAGTGCCATCGGTGTTCCAGTACAGCAGGTCAAAGGCCGCTGGTTTTTCGCCTTTCAGGTAGTTTTTGGTCCAGAAAGACCAGAACAACTCGTTTTCCCGCAGCAGATTGAAGGTGAAGGCCATCGCGCGGCCATCCAGGAAGCCCTTCTTGTTCATCATCTTCTCGATGCCCGCAAGCGAACGATCGTTGATGTAAATGCTGATGCCGCCTGGATCAGTGAAGTCCAGCAGCGTGGTAAAGTAGGTAACGCTGACGGTTGGTTTGCGGCCTTTTTTCTTCAACCAAGAAAGGGTTGATGCCACCAGGGTGCCACCAACGCAGTAGCCAATAAGGTTCATTTTCGCTTCGCCGGTCGCTTTGGTAACGTTGTCCATCGCCGCTACCACGCCTTTCTGCATGTAGTCGTCCCACACCAGGTCTCTCTGGCTGGGCCCCGGGTTTAGCCAGGAAACAACAAATACGGTTTGACCCTGATTAACCAACCACTGAATAAACGAGTTGCGAGCGGTCAAGTCCAGAATGTAAAACTTGTTGATCCAGGGCGGCACGATTAACATCGGGCGCTTTGCTACGGTTTCTGTTGTCGCGGTGTACTGAATCAGCTGAATCAGTTCGTTCTGAAATACAACTTTGCCTGGCGTCGTGGCCAGGTTGCCACCGACCTCAAACGCAGAACGGTCGGTCATACCGACGTTGAACAGCTTCGGGTTCTGGCGGTAGTCGTCAATGAATTGCTTGCCACCCGTTACCAGGTTTTTGCCTTTGCTTTCCCAGGTAATGCGCAGGGCTTCCGGGTTAGTGACCAGGAAGTTAGCAGGGGACAGCGCACTGGTGACCTGGCGCGCGTAAAAAAGCATTTGGTCGCGGGTGTCTTTGGGCAGGTTGTCCATGCCCTCTAGCCAATCTTGAAATGCTTGGGAGTTGATCAGATAAGCTTGTAACAGCAAATCAAAGGGCAAGTGCTTGGACCAGTCCTCAGCTTGAAAACGGCGGTCGTCTGATTCCGGGCTAGCCACTGCGTCCTGATCTTTACCCATTGCGCGGCTAAACGTATAGGAACCAAGCGCCAGATATTTGCGCAGCAAGTCGCTTTCTGCCGAAATCGTGCGCAACGGATTCTTGGCAACATCGGCGGCCATGGCCTTATAAATATCCGACATTTCTCCCATCATTGACAAGGTGGTTGGGCTGACCAAGCCTTTATCGCCCAGCATTTTTGCCAGTCGCTCTTGACCACGACGCACATTAGTGTCGACGACACCCGCCACTAATTTTTTGGTTTTACTTAATTTCTCCATTCCCAGCATGCAGAATTCCTCAAACGAAACAAGAACAGCCGGTCAAGCATTAGAGCCTGACCGACCGCAAAAATCTTAGTTTTTAAACTAGGCGCAATTAACTTTTTTGCGTGCCCGCTTTGCCTTTTTGTGTGGCAGACTCATCCGCACTGGCTATGGATTTTTGCACTTTTTCGCGCGCTTCGCTGGAATAATCCTGCCATGCTTTCATGTCGGCAGTAAATTGCTCGTTCAACGCTTTCAGCGTCTCGCTTTGCTCAGAAGCCAGACTCTTCAGGCCGTCCAGATCACGAACCTCAGAGGCTTTTTTTGCCTGGCTCAGTGCCATTTCGGAATAGCGTTGAAATGCATTCATTTGCATCTCGGCGGCTTTGCCTAATTGCTCCAGCAAGGTTTCGTTCAGGCGGCTCGCTTTTTCGAATATATCGTTAGACATATTAAAACTCCTTTGTGGTTGGAATCAATAAAGAAACACACTTTGTATTACCGTATAATAACTTTACGCAAAAAGTGAATACCGTGAATTCATCCTTTTATTCTTTGCCATAGTATACATGCAACTAATCAAATGACGATTAAAACAATATATGGTTTTTACGAGCGTACGCCAATTAGACCTTCGATATTTATGAATCACTGACTGAGGTTTTAAATAATGAACGAGTCGCGTTCTACCGTATCTGAACAGGACCCGCGAGAAGAACTATTTGTTGTACCTGCCGATTTGCTGGCCGACGACCAGATACAGGGTCTTGTTGAAGAATACTGCACCCGCTATCACGGCCTGAACGATCAGGAAAATCCTCTGGGGGAAACCAGTAGGGTCAAGGCTGCGGTCGACAAGGGGGAGCTGGTTGTGTGGTTTGATCCAGTCACCAATACCGCCAGTTTGGACAGGCCGCAGGCCCATCATTGACAGCGTTTCGTCACGGTCGGTTGCCTATCGTGATTCGGCGTTAAACGTTACAATTGCGGCTTGAATGTTAACAGCTGTGTGTGAGGTGCATATTGATCAGAGTGTTACTGGTAGACGACCATGACCTGGTTCGATCAGGGATTTCACGCATGCTGTCTGACAACCCGGACATCGAGGTAATCGGCGAGGCTAAAAATGGTGAAGATGCCATTGAACAGGTGCGCCGTAACCCACCCGATGTGGTATTGATGGACATCCGCATGCCAGGTATTGGTGGTCTTGAAGCAACCCGCAAAATTCTGCGATTGAATGACGCCGTTCGGGTAGTCGTGGTAACCGGTTGTGCAGATAACCCGTATCCGGTTCGGGTTATGGAGGCCGGTGCGTCCGGCTATATTACCAAGTGCGCCGATATCCGCGAGATCATTCGTGCTGTGCGCAAAGCCCACGCCGGACAGCGCTACATCAGCCCGGAAATTGCGCAGCAAATGGCGTTGGGGCAGAGCAATGAAGATCACCCGGAACTGACGTTGTTCAAACGTCTTTCCGAGCGGGAACGTGAAATAGCGTTGATGGTGGTGAATTGCAGAAAGGTTCAGGACATATCCGACGCACTTTGCCTGAGCCCGAAAACCGTCAATACCTACCGTTACCGCGTGTTTGAAAAACTTGGTATTTCCAGTGATGTTGAGCTGGCCCTCATGGTTGTACGCCTCGGGTTTCACGATGCCAGTATCGTCTGATGTGGCCGCCCCTTCGGCGGCGCCTTTTGATAGCCGGCACTTCCTCAAGCAACTTACCGAAAGGCCAGGCGTTTACCGGATGTTCGACGCCGCCGGCTCGGTGCTGTATGTGGGTAAAGCGCGCAATCTGAAAAACCGGGTTAGCAGCTACTTCCGTAACAGCGGCCTGGCGCCAAAAACCCAGGCTTTGGTGGCAAAAATCTGTTCCATTGAAGTCACCATAACCGGCAGCGAAACCGAAGCTTTGCTGCTGGAGCAGAATCTGATCAAGTCGTTGCGGCCGCCTTACAACATATTGCTGCGGGATGATAAATCTTACCCCTACATATATGTATCCGCGCACCAGGATTATCCCTCACTGACCTTTCGCCGGGGCCGTACGAAAAAAGGTGGCGGAACCTGGTTTGGGCCTTTTCCCAGCTCGGGCGCGGTTAAAGAAAGCCTTAATGTGTTACAAAAAGTATTCCGCATAAGATCCTGTAATGAAAGCTATTTTAGGAACCGAAACCGACCTTGCCTGCAATATCAGATCAATCGATGCACCGCGCCCTGTGTGGGCTATATCTCGCCAGAGGACTACCAGCAGGATATACGCCGAGCAGCGATGTTTCTTGAGGGCAAGAACCCGGTAGTAATTGAGGATCTGATGCAGGCTATGGAAACGGCCGCGGCAGAACTGAATTTTGAAAAGGCCGCCGCTTACCGCGATCAGATGAACCACCTGCGACATGTTCAGGAGCAGCAGTCGGTTGATGGTGAAGGCGGCGATGCCGATGTGATCGCCATAACCCAAGACGCGGGCATCGTATGTGTGGTGGTCATTATTGTGCGCGGTGGCAGAGTGCTGGGTACCAAAGACTACTTTCCGAGATTTATCATTGAGCAGTCTGACGGCGAATTGCTGGGAGCGTTTTTGGGCCAGTACTATTTTGCCGAAAACACCCGTCGCGAGATTCCCCAGGATATTTTGGTGAGCTCTGAACCCGAGGGCATGGCGCTGTTAGCAGAAGCTTTGTCAGAGGCAGCCAAGCGAGACACCCGCATTCGTGGTAATGTGCGCGGCGAGCGTAGGCGTTGGTTAGAGCTGGCGCAAACCAACGCCCGCCAGACGCTGCTGACGCACCTGGCCAGCAAGGAAACTGCATACCGCCGCTTATTGGCGCTAAAAGACCTATTGGACCTGGCAGAAACGCCGGCGCGCATGGAATGTTTTGATGTCAGCCACAGTCATGGCGAAAATACAGTGGCGTCTTGCGTGGTATTCGACGAAAACGGCCCATTGAAAAGCGATTACCGGCTCTACAATATTGAGGGTATCACCGGCGGCGATGACTACGCCGCTATGCGCCAGGTTCTGACCCGTCGCTACAAGCGATTGGTAGCCGGAGAAGGCAAACGGCCCTCATTGGTGTTTATTGACGGCGGCATAGGTCAGCTTAATATTGCCCGTGAAGTCTTTGAATCGTTGGAAATTACAGACATTCCACTGATTGGCGTTGCAAAAGGCGCCGCCCGACGGGCGGGCATGGAGCAGTTGATCGATGCGGTTACCGGACGGGTGTTTCGGGTGCCAGCAGATTCACCCGGGCTGCACTTGATTCAGCACATTCGCGATGAATCACACCGTTTCGCAATTACCGGCCATCGCGCACGCCGTGATAAAAAGCGCCGCCAGTCTACCCTTGAGGGAATCGAAGGTGTAGGTCCAAAGCGCCGGCGGGATCTGATACGTTACTTTGGTGGCATCCAAGAGCTGCGCAAAGCCGGCATTGAAGAAATGATTAAAATTCCGGGCATCAGCAAAGCTCTGGCTGAAACCATTTACGCAGCATTGCACGACGAATAGGCACCGAATGAACATACCGAATATTCTCACTCTATCGCGCATCGTGATGATTCCGGTGTTTGTTTTTATCTTTTACATGCCGGTGCAATGGAGCTACCTGGTCAGCGCAGCTATTTTTTCACTGGCCGCCGTAACGGATTGGCTAGATGGTTATCTGGCGCGCAAACTGAATCAAAGCACGCCCTTCGGCGCCTTTCTGGATCCGGTCGCTGATAAACTTATGGTAGCTGTGGCTCTGGCGGTGCTTATTGAAGAGCATGCGGCGTTAATTCTGACGTTACCTGCAATCATTATTATTAGCCGCGAGATTGTAATTTCTGCACTGCGGGAATGGATGGCAGAAATCGGCAGCCGCGCCAGCGTAGCGGTGTCTTACATTGGTAAAATTAAGACCGTTGCTCAGATGGCCGCGATTATCGGACTGCTGGCTTTCCCGCCTGGTGTGGTTCAATCCGACATTGCAATCGGGTTGCTGTATGTCGCCGCCGGGCTGACATTGTGGTCTATGGGGTTATATTTGAAGGCGGCCTGGCCGGACCTGTTTCCGCGCAAATAAGCGTTCAAGGCCATTCGTTTCCCCTTTTCAGTCGGCCGATAGCCCCTCACAGGCGCTCGCCCAAAGCGCAAGCTCTTTCATCAGGCGTTGGCCGGCGCCATCAAATGCAATAATGACATCGTCCAAACGATTACTCGCGGCGCTGGTTTTAATATCAAAGACCTGCGAGCACGCCGTTCTGCGACTGCGATTTTCCATGACTTCGCTGTATAGGCGGATGACCACATCGCTGTGGTTAGCGCCGGGTTGGCTTTGAAAAGCCAGCAATTCGGTGACCATGGTCAGATCGGCTTCGGCCGGGCTAACGTCAGTAATGACCCGCTCAAAACCCTGACTTCTGCGCAATGCCGCAGTCATCGCATCGCGCATGATAACGGGCGCTGTGTCGCGCCAACGCACGCCACCGTATATCCGAAATTCTGTAGCCTCGGGTTTTGCCAGAATACGAGTGCTGTTGATGGGCTCGGATGCAACAGGTGTATCTACACGAAGACTATAAGGCTGCTGGTCACCAGCGCGGCCGAGGGTTAAAGGCGCGGGCGCGAAATCCATTACCCGTGGCGTCTCGGGAACCGGAAAAATGGTGCAGCCGGTCATCACCAGTACGCATAAGGTAGCCGGTACAAAACTCATTGAGTAGCGAATCATTGTGGCAATTCCTTGATAGTGTCGACGCCCCAGAGTGTCCCTGCCGGGTTTTCATCCAGCCGGCGGGTAAAGCGATTCAGGTTACTAAGTGTGTTACGCAATTCCCGCAGTGCCGGTGCCAGCTCGCCCATGCCCTGCAGCCCTGCATCCAGTGCGCCGGCGTTGTCGGAGGTAAGGGTGTCCAGCCTGTGCATAACGGCGTCAAAATTACCCAGGGCGCGGTCCATCGAGCGCAGCGCCGAGCGACCCTCGTTACGCAACAGCGCATCGGCGGTGCCGGACACTTCGGCTATTTGGGCGGCGGCCTGACTGGCATTCGCGCTGGCCTGATTCAGATTTGTAAACAGCTCGTCCAGAGCGGCGCTCTTGCGCACCAGAGTTTCGCTGGCCTCACGGGTATTGCTCAGAATGGCAGACACCTGATCGATATTGTCAGTAGAAAATAACTGATTGGCGTTACGAAGCAGTTGGTCGGCTTTGTTCATTAGCATCTGGCTGTTGTCCAGCAGGCCGCTGAGCGCTGAGCGCTGGGCGTCAATAATCGGGGGGTTCTCACGGCTACCGATTAACAACGGGCTGTTCTGGCTGCCGCCGCTGAACTCGATGCTCATACTGCCGGTGATGTTCGCCAGCGCCAAGCTGGCCCGGGTGTCTTCATGCATCGGAATGGTTTCATCGACGCGTACCAGCACTCGCACTTCCCCAGGATTTTCCCGCACCAAACGCAAAGACACCACGTCGCCCACATCGACGCCGTTGTAAAGAACCGGATTGCCTTCAGAAAGGCCACCTACGGTGTAATCAAACGCCACTTCATACCAGGCCCATTCCCGCTCATTACTGGTTTTGCCAAGCCACAACGCGAACACCAGGGCGGCAGCCGCCGTAATAATCGTAAACATTCCAATTAGGAAGTGATGGGCCCTGGGTTCCATTATGATAACTCCTGCTGGGAATGGGGTGCTTGTGATGCCTGGTTGTTTTGAACCGCGTAGCTGGCGGCCCGGCCCCGTGGCCCAAGAAAATACTCCTGAATCCACGGGTCGGGATTTTCGACAACCTTCTGCAAACGGTCGGCCACCAGAACTTTTTTCTGCGACAGTACCGCCACTCGGTCACAACTGGTGTAGAGCGTATCCAGGTCATGGGTCACCAGAAACACGGTTAAACCCAGTGCATCACGCAGGGTGACAATCAGTTGGTCGAAGGCGCCTGCGCCGATTGGGTCTAGCCCGGCGGTGGGCTCGTCCAGAAACAGGATTTCTGGATCCAGAGCCAAGGCTCTTGCCAGCGCAGCGCGCTTGATCATGCCGCCAGATAACTCCGACGGATATTGGGTAGCCGCTTTTACCGATAAACCGGTCAGTGCCAGTTTCATGCGTGCAAGATGCTCTGCTTCGGATCGCGGCAGTTTGCGATGCTCGATTAGCGGCAGGGCAATGTTTTCCTGAAGATTGAGCGAGGTAAACAGCGCGCCTTTTTGAAACAGCACGCCAAAGCGCTGTTCAGTGAGCGAGCGTTGGCGAGAGGACAGTGCGAGCAAATCCTTGCCAAATACTCGAATGTCGCCGCCTGACGGCTTGACTAAACCAACGATGCTGCGCATCAAAACCGACTTGCCGGTACCAGATCCGCCAACCACTCCCAGAATTTCACCGCGAAACAGGTCCAAATCAAGCTGTTGGTGAACAATGTGATTTCCAAAGCGGTTTTCCAGGTTTCGCACCTGGATAATCGGAGTTTGGGATCTGTTTTTTTCGTCCGTTGTTTGTGTCATTTACCAGCCCATCTCCATAAAAAACAGCGCCGCGATGGAGTCGAACAAAATAACCATAAAAATCGACTGTACTACGCTGGATGTGGTGTGTACGCCTACCGATTGGGCGCTGCCGCTGACTTTGAAACCTTCAAGACATGCCACAGCTGCAATTAGAAAAGCGAATATGGGTGCCTTGGATAAACCCACTAAAAAGTGCTTCAACGCGACATCCTGCGACACAATCGATATGAATTGTGTCGCAGGAATGTCCAGCGTCACTGCGCACACCAGGGCGCCACCCACCATGCCGGATATCATCCCCACAAATGTCAGTAGCGGGAGGCTCACCATCATTGCAAGCACCCGCGGCAACACCAGCAGTTCGATGGGGCTGAGGCCCAGCGTGCGCAGCGCGTCCACCTCCTCATTCACTTTCATGGCGCCAATCTGGGCGGTGAAGGAACTGGCTGTGCGGCCAGCCAACAGGATAGCCGCCAATAAAACGCCAAACTCCCGCAGGAACGAAAAAGCCACCAGGTTAACGGTGTAAATGGTGGCGCCAAAATCTGCCAGTACGGTGGCCCCGAGGAAAGCGACAACGGCACCCACCAGAAAGGTGAGCAGGGCCACAATGGGTACCGCATTCAGCCCGGTGTCTTGAATCGCAGCCACAAAAGCCGTCATGCGCCAGCGCCGTGGGTGCAGTGTTGTCCACGCCAGGGCCGCAATAATCTGGCCGATAAAGCCGATAAGGGTAACAACGACCTGGTACAACTGATCTACCCAAGCGCCGATATCGCGCACCATACCAAACAACGTAAAGCCGGGCGGGGCTGGGGGTGGCTGGTGATCGGCCATGGCGGCTGCGACCACACTCAAAAGCGCGGCGGTTTCGCGACTAACCGCTTGCGGGTTGTCCGCCAGCCATTGCTCCAGATTATGAGGCCCAATGAGTTCGGCCAGCAGTGACGCACCGGCGGTGTCTATACGCCCCAACGTTTGCAGGTTCAGTGTTTGATAGCGGTCAGAGTCTTGGCCAGCTGCGGTAACGGATGAGTAGAGGGCGTGGTAGTAGGGCAGGGTCCAGTCGCCGCAGGCGCTTATTTGGTCGCCGTCGATCAGCAGTTCGCCAGCGGCGCTCGGGCCAGGTTGTGAGTAATCCGACATGTCAGCACGGGTCACGTTGTTGCCAAACTCCCAGGATCATCATTAATTGATATCAGCTTAAAGACTCCAGACCTTATCCGCCAGTACCTGGCGGTCTTCCACATCTTGGCTGGCCAGTATCATCGCCACGCCGTCGCGTTTTTGGTCCAGCAGCAGGCCGTGCAAAATATGACGGGCGTCTGAATCTAGCCCGGTCAGTGGTTCGTCTAGCAGTAACAGAGGTTGGCCGCGCAGCAGAGCCCGTAGCAAGGCTACCCGCTGACGTTGGCCGCCGGACAGTTGTGCAGGGCGGCGCTTAACATGAAACCCAAAAACTCCCTTGCCAGCGCTTGATGTTGTGAACTGGGGGCCACGACTGCCAATAGCCCAGTGGCGCGAGCCAGTTCCATTGTGCCTATGACGAGCTAAGCCTCATAAAAACGATACCGGAAATCGACAAAACTATACCAACATGCAAATGCTCGTTTAAAAACTCAAAACGGCATCGGAGATCGCATCAAACTCAGTGGTACACGAATGTTTCGCAAAAGTGTTTAACCAACGCATCCATTACGCAAACCCCACTAACCAAAGCACGGTACTATTGCGAATTTAATGGCTTGTAGCTGTACTTGAGTGGTTGTTCAATATAAAATTGAGCAATTACTCAAAATGTTTCCTTGTGCCCTATATCGGCCTCAAAAATCTGGAATTAACCATGGCTCGCGCGATGATTCACAACCGGCAAGATTCTCTAGAACGGGCTCTTCAGCTGTTCTGGCAAAAGGGCTTTCATGCCACCTCGTTGAAGGATCTGGAGAAAGCGCTCGACATGCGGCCGGGTAGTATCTACGCCACCTTCGGCAGCAAGGATGGGCTTTTTCAGGAGTCTCTTGAGCGCTATGCTCGCTTGGGACTGGCCGAGTTTGAGCGCACTTTGAGCGCTTACCCATCACCACTGGCTGGGTTGGCTGCCTATTTGCGCGGGTTAGGTGGCCTTCGCGATCGGGAATTGCCAAGTCGAGCGTGTATGCTGGTCAAGAGCCTGTTGGAGCTGGGCGAACGAGAGCACGCCGCCTGGCGTAAGGCAGAAGATCTGCTGGCAAGTATGGAAGAACGCTTTATTGACCGTTTCGATGCGGCACAGCAGATCGGTGAACTGGATAGCCGGCTTGATCCTGTTCGCCTCGGCCGGCGGTTGCAGGCCGAGGTCATGGGGCTGCGCGCTTTTGCTCAGCGCGACGTCGACAGTGCGACCGTTCATGCTCTTGCTGAAGATATGGCACTGTCCCTGGAAGCACTGCGTAAGGACGATGTTATAGGTAAACGATAATATTTTTCGCATACTTGCCTGTTCTTGTTGCCTTATGGCAGGGAACAGGCTGTCTGCAAAATAGACTCTTCAGTCAGCTGTTGAAGATGCCACTTTGTCCTGGGTTTTCAAATCAAAATCCGAGGCATCATGCCGCTCGTGCAGTTGCTCTGAAGGCTCACCCCAAGTCCGGTTCACTTTGCGGCCACGTTTGACAGCGGGGCGTTCAAAGATCTCTTGTGCCCAGCGGCGCAGGTTCTTGTAGCTTTCGACCTGCAGGAATTCACCCGCACCGTAGGCTTCTCCCAGCACCAGGTTGCCATACCATGGCCAAGTGGCTATGTCGGCAATGGAATACTCGTCTCCGCCGAGAAAACGATGCTCGGCTAGCTCTCGGTCAAGCACGTCCAGTTGGCGTTTCACTTCCATCGTGAAGCGATTGATTGGGTATTCTAACTTCTCGGGTGCATAAGCGTAAAAGTGCCCGAATCCGCCGCCCAGATAGGGCGCTGAACCTTGCAGCCAGAACAGCCAGTTCAGTACTTCGGTGCGTGCAGCCGTGTCCTTTGGAAGAAAGTGCCCGAACGTCTCAGCCAGGTAGAAAAGGATCGCACCGCTTTCAAAAACTCGGCTGCCGCTCTCCGTATCAAACAGAGCCGGGATTTTCGAGTTTGGATTTACGTCAACAAAGCCGGATGAAAACTGGTCGCCTTCGCCAATCTGGATCAGGTGAGCATCGTATTCGGCACCGGTTTCACCGATGGCCAACAGCTCTTCGGCCATAATGGTGACTTTCTGGCCGTTGGGTGTTCCCATCGAATAGATCTGCAAAGGGTGCTTTCCACGCGGCAGCGTCGCCTCATGTGTAGCGCCGGCTATGGGGCGATTAATGCTGGCCCATGTTCCGCCGCTTTCGGCGTCCCAGGTCCAAACCTGTGGTGGTTCATATTGATGGCTGTTCGACATGATCCTGGCCCTCTTTCAAAAATAGATAATGCGTTCAAT
This sequence comes from Marinobacter sp. M3C, assembly GCF_023311895.1. Taxonomy (GTDB): domain Bacteria; phylum Pseudomonadota; class Gammaproteobacteria; order Pseudomonadales; family Oleiphilaceae; genus Marinobacter. The sequence goes on along the minus strand of NZ_CP092284.1, from coordinate 510,706 downwards.
ACAGCAGCGACAAGTCAGAGCGGCTAATGAGAACCGCCTCCGACTTGCTCGGCATGTTAGTCAGCCTTGTGCCACTCAAACTTCTGGAAGGGCTTGTCTATCGGCGTGTCGGCAAGGTGATTTGTGTAGTTGCTCATCACCTTCTGTGCGGTGCCAAGAACGACCTCAAGAATCTGGCGCTTGGTGAAACCAGCCTCCAGAAATGCTGCCACGGCGCTGTCATCCACGTTGCCGCGGCCGCGCACAACGGCGAGGGTGAAGTCGCGCAGGGTTTCCAGCCGGTCTGTCGGTAACGGTGTTTCGTTTCGCAGAGCTTCAGTGATGGAGTCATCAACGTTCATGCTTTTGGCGATGCCGGTGTGAGCGGGCACGCAGTAATGGCAAGCATGCTCGACGTTGATGGTTTGCCACACAACGGTGGTTTCTTCGTCGTTGAAGCTGCTATCAAGAAAGAGCTGATGAAGCCGTTGATAGCCTTCAAGCAGTCCCGGCGCTTCGGACATAACAGCGTGGAGGCCTGGAACCATACCGAAAGCTTTAATAGAGTTGTCGAGCAAACTCTGGCTTTCTTGTGGGGCGCTTTCTTTGTTGTGAAGAGTAAAGTTTGTCATGGAATGACTCCTTGCCGTAAAGATAAAAGTGATGTGACTTACATCGAGTTAGAGGTTACCGCTTAAATTGAGTGATCGATCAAATTTAGGCGTTAACTTTTCGGAGTAGGTTCAACAGGAATAACTGTAACTGAACTTGAGTGATCGTTCAATATTAATTTGAGCGATTACTCAAAATTAATTCAATGAGGCGGCCCGGCCCATCATCGATATTGTTGAAGGAAGAATCGTATAGAGTGAGTGCAGAGTATTGGAGCCGCTCAGCACTCATTTTGAAAAGCCGATAATGCAGTGGATAAAGCGAAACTTTGGAGTGGAATACTCGCCAGTCTTTTTCCGTGAGTTGTGTAATTGCCGAAGGTTTCTGTGCGCGGTGATGGGAGGAATTATTTTATAGTGACGCTGGCCCACTGACAGATCACTAACGAGGGCTTCCGGGTCGAGGCCGGGTGCCAGTTCGCTTAGGTAGCTGAGAATCTCGCCGGAGCTTGCAGTCGAGGTTTCAAACAGACGGCGGAAAGTCCAAAAGGGTGCCTTCGGATACGCCAGCAAGAGGTTGTCCAGTACCGAGAGTGCCGGAATAAGGTTGAAAGGGTGCCAATATCATGCTTCGCACCGCCGGCTACACCGCACCTATCCGTCACTCTTGGAAAATTACCAATCAGGCCAAAGCTTTTTGCAACCTAATGGTCACCGCCAACGTCTGTCTGGCGGGCACCGATGGTACCTTCAATTCTATGGGCGAAGGCATGATAGTGAACTTTGATGGCGTTCCCATGGTGGAGGGCAACGGGTTGGCTGATGAGATCATCACCGCCGAAGTCCGTCCCGACCTGGTGGACGAGGCCCGAATTCACTGGGGGGTAGAAAACAATATTTACCAGCTTGGGCACCGCGGGTACGTGGCGGTGAAGGGTGGGGCAACTGACTGTCCCTATACTTTCATGCACGATTTGGTCAATCAACGATATGTTTTGCCCTGGGACAAGAATGTTGTGGTGACAGACGGCCGTGACTTCGGGTTTCCGGCGCCAGAGCGAAGCTACCAGCCTGAAGATTGATATTCGACGGATTTAAACCAGGCAAAGTAGCGATAGTGCATTCCACGAGTTCAAACAGAGTGCCGTACTGAGGTACTTCTGCTTGATACATCGCCAACATAGCCTTTGAGAAACGGGCAGGGGTCCTGCCCCTTATCGCTTCCCAATACTTACCGGTAAATAACTGAACCCGCCGGTCGGGAAAGCTGCACGTTCAGGCGTCTCATGGAGTGCGAATTCCAGGGTATCGATACCGCGAAGAAATTCCTCCATCAGAATTTTGAGTTCCATCCTGGCCAGAGGCGCGCCAGGGCAAACATGAATGCCTGCACCATAGAGCAGATTTTGGTCGCGGTTTTTCTCGGGACAAAAAACATCCGGATCGCCAAATACGCCTTCGTCACGATTGGCGGATGCCCACAGAACGGTGACTTTTTCGCCGGAGAGAATCTTTCTGGTACCCATTTTTATTCCCCGTGTTGTTATCCGGCGATTGGATATTAAAGGTGCGTCGATACGCAGTATTTCATCGATCGCATCCTGTACCTTGTTGATATCGTTGGTCAGGCTTTCTTTTAAGTCAGGATGTTCAGCCAAATAATTCAGCAGAATCGATACGCTTGAGCTGATGGTGCCGAGTTCACCAACCGTCCAGTTTCGCATCAAGCTGGTGAGCTCTTCATCGGTTAAGGGCCGACCGTTAACGGTTTCTTCCATCAGTAACGTGGTGACGTCCCTTGGGGCGTTCGCTCCGGCTTGCCGCCGGGTTTTCAGTAGGTCATGAATATAGCCGTCAAATTCTTGGGCAACATCAGCCATGGCCTTGCGGTCTCGGGCGAGCGTGGCCTGATGGTTCTTCAAGACCCACTCACGAAGTGGTTCATGGAGGGAGTCGGGCCATCCCATAAAAGCGCACTGTATTTGTAACGCAAAGGCTCTGCTGAACCGTTCGACAATATCAAACGCTTCACCACTAGGCAGGCTGTTTACAAGATTACGAGCTATGTTCCGACAGATGGGCTCAAACTCGCTCATCGCCTGTTCTGAAAAATAGGGTTCGATCACCTGGCGATAATGGGTGTGCTCGGGCGGGTCCATGCCATTCGGCACAGAAAGATGGCTGGACGACGCACTGCTAAACGTTTGGTGATCTTCCAGCGCCCGCATAACATCGCTATGCCTGAATAATGTCCAGTGCTGATAGTCACTCCACGCGACCGGGCACTGAGTACGCATGGTGTCGTAGGCGCGTATCTGGTCTTTTAAAACCCCACCTGCACGGGGGTTCCAGTCTGGTTCGCGGGGCTTGTTGACCATTGCAAATCCTCGAAAGAAAATCGTTTTTTCAGACTAACAGATGGCCAAATTGTCTTCTTAAAGATAAATCAATTAGCGCTCAAAGTTTCATACTGCCTCTCCAGCGGTCCAGGCTTGATCTGGAACAAGTAGTGCCATAGCTCAACCACCTCGGTGGCGTTATCGTGCGATGAGTGTTTGTTGCCTCTCTAGAACGTGTTAATACGCCACTTTTGAGGCTGCAATTATTTGTACACGTGTCTGTATTTATCCACTAAAATTTATCTAACATAAATCAAATAGGACGGTTTATGACGCCTACCATTGCCATTCTGCTGATCATTACCTTCGTGCTCTCAACGGTTGGTTTGCTGTTGCTGATCTGGTCTATCGCCAACAATCAGTTCAGCCATGGCCAGGAGGCCGCACGTAGCATTTTCTCGCCGGGCGAGGAAGGCCACAGTGAGGACCCTGCGCGCCCCGCCGACCCGTTGTTCACCGGCGAAAACACAGCTCAGGCCGCCGCGATCAAAGCACGCTGGATTGCCGATCAATCTTCCCGAACGGCCGTGCTGACGTGGCTGAGTTCGTCCATTTTCTGGTTGGTGTTAGGCTCGTTTTTCGGCCTGGTGTCGTCCATCAAAATGCATCTCCCCGAATTTCTGGCGGCCAGTGAGTTTTTAACCTTCGGCCGGATACGCCCTGCGCACCTAAACGCAGTTACATACGGTTGGGCGTCTATGGCCGGCATTGGGGTAGCGTTATTCCTGATTCCCAGGTTGTTCAAAACGTCGTTGGCAGGTGGAAAGTACGCCGTTTTTGGTGCTGTTATCTGGAACATTGGTCTGATTCTTGGCTTGACGGCCATCATCATCGGCCTTTCCGATGGCAAGGAGTGGCTGGAGTTTCCATGGCAGATCGACATTCTATTTGTGGTTGGGGGTGCTCTGTGCGCTATACCCTTGCTGTTAACCGCTGCCAACCGCCAGGTCGAACACCTGTACGTGAGCAGCTGGTATCTGATGGCGGCGCTGGTGTGGTTTCCGATTCTGTTTCTGATCGCCAACTTGCCTTTTACTTTTCCCGGCGCATCCGGCGCCACGGTCAACTGGTGGTTCGCCCATAACGTTCTCGGGCTTTGGGTAACGCCCATCGGCATCGGCATAGCCTATTACATGATTCCAAAAATTCTCGGCAAGCCGATTATCTCTTATCAGTTATCTTTGATTGGTTTCTGGTCTTTGGCGTTGTTCTACAGCCAGGTGGGTATTCACCACATAATTGGCGGCCCCATACCGACCTGGCTGGTGACTCTGTCAATCGTCCACAGCGTGATGATGTCGATACCGGTTATTACCGTCGCCATCAACCACCACGGGACGATGATGGGCAACTTTGGGCGTCTTAAAGATTCGCCGACACTTCGATTTGTGTGGATTGGCGCTCTCATGTACACGGTGGCGTCGCTTCAGGGATCTATGGAAGCACTGCGCAGCGTTAACGTAATCACTCACTTTACCCACTACACCATTGCCCACGCGCACCTGGGTATGTATGCCTTTCTGAGCTTCATTCTGTTTGGTGCGATTTATTTCATCATGCCCCGCCTGACCAACTGGGAGTGGCCATGGCGCAGGCTGATCAGTCTGCATTTCTGGCTGGTGAGCGTTGGCATCGTAATTTATGTGGTGTCGCTGACCATTGCCGGCTGGAAGCAGGGTGTGGCTTTGCTCGATGCGGCAATGCCGTTCATGGACATTGTTCGAATGACAATGCCGGCACTTCAGGCCCGCACGGTAGGTGGCGCTCTGATGACGCTTGGGCACCTGGTGTTTGCGTTCCATTTCGTTGCGATGCTGACGCGTCGTGGAATTGGCAATCAGCAACCAACTCTCTTTCGTCCTGCTATTAAGGAGATCACGCAATGAAAGGTGCTCTTGCAATTATGGTCGGTGCGGCCCTTATTTTATTGTTGGCCATGCTTACGCTGGTGGTTATGCCGTATCTGCAAATGTCGGCAGAACAGATTCCGCCTGATCTCAAGCCTTATACCGAAACGCAGCAGCGCGGTCGGCAGTTGTACATTGCGAACGGCTGTATTTACTGCCATAGCCAGCAACCGCGGGATCCGGGTTTTGCTCCCGGAGACAGAGATCGGGGCTGGGGGCGCCCTTCCGTACCCGGGGACTACGCTTACGATCAGCCCCACCTGCTTGGCACCATGCGCACCGGACCTGATCTGTTCAATGTCGGCGCACGGCTGCCCAGCATAGACTGGCAACTGCTGCACCTTTACAACCCGAGGGCGGTCTATAAAGACAGCATAATGCCGGCGTATCCCTTCTTGTTTCGTCATGTAGACGAGGCTGAGGCGGGTGACAAAGTCGTTTACCTACAGGCGTCTTTTGGCCCTGAGTCCGGACAGATTGTTGCTACCGACGATGCGCTGGCACTCGCCGAGTATCTGCTTGCCCTTGACCATACTTATCCGGCACCTACGTTGCCGAAAATCGATAACTCCAGGGAGTAACGAGCGCTATGAACCAGCATGATCATCGCGCCCAAAACCGGGAAGCAGCCGAACCGGAAGAGGGCACTCGCGCCGCTCCAAAAATTGTATTCGTCTGGATTGCCATTCTGATTGTCTGGGGCGTTGGCTACTACGCCTGGCAGATTGGCAAGCCATTGATGGGTGGTGACAGCCGCACACCCGTTATAGCTGACCATCAAGAAGTGAGGCCGGCAGATGGTTCAAGCGCTGATAGCGTTATTGAATCTAATGATGTTGCAAACGCTGGCAGCGCTGAAGTCCGGGTAAACCCGACTGCGCCGAACACGGATAAATCAGATACTTCGAATGCGGGTTCGTCAGGTACGTCGGATCAAGCAATTTCAAACACTGCTAACTCAGAAGGTTCGGTCTCTAACAGCAGCGTCGCAAGCGCAAAACCGAACGGCGCTGCTATTTTCAGCGCCCAGTGCAGCGCCTGTCATCAGGCAACTGGACTGGGTATACCGGGCGCCTTTCCACCCTTGGCTGGAAGCGAGTGGATTTTGGCCGACGCGGCCGTCCCTGTCGCTATCGTCCACGATGGTCTGCAGGGGAAAATTGAAGTTGCAGGCAATCAGTTTCAGGGTGTTATGCCCAAGTTTGGCGGCCAACTTTCCGATGCGGAATTGGCGGCTGTATTGAGTTATGCGCGCAGCCAATGGGGCAATAACGCGAGCGCGATCAGCCCGGGCGCGGTCACCGAACATAGAGATCGTTTCGGTGACCGTAAGGAATGGTCAGCAGAAGAGCTAACGAAGGTTTTCGGGAAACTCTGAGATGCCCGCCAATAACGCAAACACAGCACAGGAACCTCTGCACCGGGACCAAGAGCACCAAAAACCCGAGCACCAGGAAATCCTGATGATTGAAGGGATGCGCTGCGGCAGTTGTGCTATCGCCGTCGAAGCCCTGTTAAAAAAGCAACCGGGCGTTAGTGATGCGGCGGTTAATTTTGCAGCCGACGTCGCCATGATTTGCTGGGTCAAGGAAAAGCCTCCGCTTGCCAACCTTCAGCAAGCCGTCGCCCGTTTGGGCTATCGATTGCACGGTTCGGTTGACCCCGAGCGAAGCAAATTCCAGGCAGAGTCCGTGCGCAAGCACCTGCAAAGGCGACTGGCGGTGGCGGTTGTCTTTGGCATGTGGAGCATGATGCCAGCTTTGTTGATTTATCTGGCACCGTTCGGAGCGGCAGAGCCGGAGGTTTTGTGGCCGCTTGCTCTGGCCAGCGGTCTGTTCGCGGTGCCCGTTGTACTTTACTCCGGATCCCACTTCTATCGCGTAGGCTGGCGCACGCTGATTGCTGGCGCACCGGGTCTCGACAGTTTGATTTTTCTGGCGGTTTTTTCGGCCTGTATCATCTCCACCTGGCAGCTTTTTTCCGGCAGCCACCATGTGTACTTCGATGCGGCCGTTATGCTGATCACTTTCCAGCTGATCGCAAGACTGCTGGATACCAGCGTGCGCCGGCGCGCCTCGGAGATTATTCGCCGTTACCTTCAGGACGTGCCCGAGCAGGTCACCCTGAGAAACTCTGACGACAGCTGCGAAATTCGCCATGCCAAGGACGTCGAGGTCGGCGAACACATTATTCTCCAGGCCGGCGAGCAGCTTGCATTGGATGGCGATGTTATTCACGGGCATGGTCAAGCCGACCTGTCCATGTTGACAGGCGAGCACCTGCCACAACCGATCGGGCCGGGGGGCGAGCTGCTTGCGGGATGCCAGTTGGTTGAGGGGGAACTCGAACTGACAGTAACTGCCATTATTGGCCAGCGCCGTATCGACCGCTTGTCGCGATCGATTAGTGCTCTGCTCAGCCGTAAAACAACCCTGCAGCGGCTGACTGACCGTATTGCCCGAATCCTGCTGCCGGTTATTGTAATAGCGGCCGCGTTGGCCGTGGGTTTGGCTCTTTTTCAAGGCGTTTCTGCACCGGAAGCTGCAGCCCGTGGCCTGGCCGTTATGATTATTAGTTGCCCTTGTGCCCTTAGCCTCGCCATTCCGCTGGTAATCACCATGGGCCAGGCGAACATGGTAAGCCGCGGCATTATATTGCGCGATCCCGCTGCACTGGAGGCTGCCGCAGGGGTTGGCGCTATTGTCTTCGACAAGACAGGCACCCTGACTACGGGCGAGCCCAGCGTGGACAACATCACGCCGGCGGGCCAATGGACCGAAGGCACACTGCGGCAGCTAGCACGGGACATTCTCCGGGAGTCGACGCACCCTGTCGCCCGGGGGTTGTTGGCGGATGCGGGATCTTCGTTTGCAAGAGCCGCCGAAGGCACACGAGAGAGTTTTGCAGGCGCAGGCACGCTCTGGGTCAATGGCGGGGATACCGCTCTGGCCGGACAAGCGAGCTGGCTCCGCAAACACGGTGTCGAGGTACCCATAACCGAGGATACCGGAATGAGCGTTCACTTAGCTTGCAACGGCCTTTACGCGGGTAAAATCGGTTTTCAGGAGACACTCAGGCCGGAGTCTGAGGCGACTATCCGCCAGCTGAATCGCGAGGGCTATACCCTTTACCTGCTCAGCGGCGATACGCGCAACGCATGCCTTGATTTGGCCGAACGCCTTGGAATTTCGCCCGCCCATGTTCTTTCCGGCTATTCCCCCGAGCAGAAGCACCGTTTTATCGAGACTCTCGAGAAGCAAACTAATGCGGTATTCGTAGGTGACGGCCTCAACGATGGCCTCGCTCTGGCGGGCGCCAGGCTTGGCATTGCCGTCGGTAATGCCGCGTCTGCCACCGGTGCAGCAGCGGCCGTTTACCTGACCGAGAGCATCGCCAAAGTGCCTGCCACTCTGCAGTTCGCGCGACGAGCTCGAAAGCTTATGCACCAGAACCTGTTCTGGGCAGTAGGTTACAACGCTGTAGTGATCCCACTAGCCGTTATCGGCTGGGTTCAGCCCGTCATTGCGGCCATTGCCATGTCACTCAGCAGCGTATGTGTTTTGGCTAACAGCTTGCGTATGCAGAAGGCGGTGTCTGGTGATGATCCGAATAGCCCTTTAACGCCCGGATGTTCAGCGCTGAGATAGGCCGGCACTGACTCTTGGCTTTTAAAGCGTTCGCATCGAGTCGCGAGAGAAAATGCTTCAACACTCGGTTGAATTCTACAGTCTTTTCAATGTTTGGAAGATGGGCCGCGTCATTGATGACGCAGAGCGTCGAGCCCGTGATGTGGTCGTGTATGAGTTGCGCCTCACTGGTGGTTTGCTGCTAGAAGATAACTGGAAGGAGTTTTCTGTACAAGCGTAAGCTCATGTTCAGACGAGTCTTTCCCAATATGCCGGTTACGTCAACTAAACACGGTAGGGCTGCTGACATCCAGCGATTCCAAGACATCTCTCAGATTTCCAAAACGCGCTAGGTTTATAATTAAATGTCTTCGTGAAAAGGCTAATCGGGACGGGTGCATAGGTTAGTGAGAAATGAAATTTAGGCACTGAACAAGGCGGATTATTTTTTCAGTATATTGTCAGGGCACTCGACAGTTAATTTGATCTGTCTGGCGAGATGAAAAATAACGAAAAAATGGAGGCGCGGGTCGGAATCGAACCGGCGTTAACGGAGTTGCAGTCCGCTGCATGACCACTCTGCCACCGCGCCTGATAAAGCCTCTTGGCTTTGTGCTCTCAAGTGGGGTGAGAGACTTTTGAAGTATTTTCTCTGATTTATCCAGAAAAATTGGAGCGGGAAACGAGATTCGAACTCGCGACCTCAACCTTGGCAAGGTTGCGCTCTACCAACTGAGCTATTCCCGCAAATGTTGTCGTAAGTTGTTGCCCGACAACGGAAGCGAATTATACGGATCTTTCCTCGAGCGTCAACAACCTGATGAAAAAATATCGGTAGATGCTGCAGGGGACAAGGATTTTCTGGTTAGCCTTAGAGAATACTAGCGTGGGTAACCGGTAATCCGGCGAATGGTTTTTTCAGCTGCGGATAGATTTTCAGATATACCTCGCTCTACAGCTGTTGGCAAAGCACCGTGACTAGCCGCATCTGGTGGGTTCGTTGTTATCGAGTTTCAGGGTTGTGCGGACTGTTGCATCCGCTGGTTCAAATCGCGCCAACGAGACAGTTTGTCGGCCTCGCCTATACGTTTGTTTTGGCCTGCTTTGTTGGACCAAAGGCCGCTACCGTTGAAGCTGTAAACGGGTTCAAGATCCGATCGTTGTGAGGCAAGTTTAATGTCGTTTATCAGGTTGTCCAGAATCAGTGGGTCGGCATCCGGGCGTGGATACCAGGCCAGAACCATGTGCGCTTGATTTAGCTCCAGAGCTTTGACATACACAATTCTTAGCTGCTCGTCGGGCACACCCATGGAAAGCAGGGTCTGGTATTTGGCAATGGAAAAATCCTCGCAGTCACCGGCGTTGGTGGTCAGAAGTTCCACCGGCGTGGCCCAATAATCTTCTTCGCCCCAGTGTTCAATGTCGCTGACAAAGCGCGCCTGGTTGAAAAACGAATTTACCAGGCGTAACTTTCGGTCTATCGGGGCTCTACTGGCCAGCAGTTGCAGGCGCTGATAATTCTGCAGGCGCTGGTAGGCTTCTTCACCAAACTCGGTGCGCACATAGCTCATCAATTTATCGGTGAGCTCTAACGCGTTCCCAACCGGGCCGAGTGTGGCCGTCAGTAAAATTGCCCACAACCAAGAGCGGCCATCAAGAAGCCGGCGCAGCGCCGATATTGTGGCTGCGGGTAACGAAGCGCGGTTTTGGGGCGCTAGAATCAATCTTATCAACCTCCATTGCGCAAATTGCGGCGTAACTGCTCAAGCCTTTCGCGTATTTCGGCTCGTCGTTTTTCGTCCGTAGGTGTAGTGGGAGCGCTTGTAGATTGTGAAAGTGCGGGCTGCGTAAGTGTTGGTGGCGTGTACGCAGACCCTGGGCTTTGCGTTTCATCGGCAACGGCGCTGAAACCACTGCGGTTGTCAATTTCTGGAAAATACAAATTTTCCAGCTTACCTGAGCGCTCAATGATGATCCGTGCAGGGTAAACCGAGCGTAGTGTTGCGTTGCCAGGCAGGGTGTCGCCCACTAGGTAGGCGTCGGTGTTATTGCGATCGTCTTCAATCAGCGCACTGCCAGAAAAGTCGCCGTCGGCAGCCAAAACGCCCCGTAGGATCAGCTGTAGATTGGTTTCGGGCAGATTCTCTGTGCTTTGTTGAACGCTCGTATCATCGGACTGTGCATTGCCAAACAGCTGAAGATTGGACAATGAAATCTGTGGAATTTGCTTTTGCGTCGGGGCTGAGCCCGTGCTGACGGCTGCGATAACGCCGCCCCCGACCAACTCCTTTTGCCACACGCCCCAAGCTTGCAAGGCCGTAGATGCTAGCAATAATACTGCCAGCGCAAGGGAGGCCGCCGTTATAAGATGTTTCGAATCCAGGCGCATGTGTTGTTCCGGCTAAGACAGGTTTGGCAGATAACACCAACAGGTTACCAGAGAGCCACCGATTAATGGCAGTATAGAACATCGGGTGATTCAGCCGGCTTGCCCGCTATGGTAGACTTTAGCCTTGTTTTATCGGCACGCCGACCAGCAGCGAGAAACGTCGTGAGTTCAGAAATCCAACAACTGCCGTACAACAATAATAGCGCTTCCAGCAGGCTGCCGTTTTCGTTTGCGAAACGCAACGGCGTGATTGTGACCCGTGCAGGTAACGGCGAAACGATTATTCTGGTGCGCCCCGGCTCTTCCCACATGGCGCTGGCCGAAGCCAACCGTCTGTGCGGAGGGCGCGCCCGTTTTGCCACCGTTGAGGCGGACCAGTTCGATCAAGCCCTGAACGACGCTTACCAAAAAGACTCTACCGCTGCCATGCAAATGGTCGAAGGTATTGGTGACGATATGGATTTGGCGTCGTTAGCGGATTCGGTGCCAGAGACCGAAGATCTGCTGGAGCAGGAAGGCGATGCGCCCATTATACGCCTGATCAACGCAATACTGACCGAAGCAGTAAAAACGGGCGCCTCAGATATTCACATTGAAACCTATGAAAAACATTTGATAGTGCGCTTCCGTGTAGACGGCGTGCTGCGCGAAATTGTGCAGCCCAAGCGTGCATTAGCGCCTTTATTGGTGTCGCGCATCAAGGTTATGGCCAAACTCGACATTGCCGAAAAGCGTGTTCCCCAGGATGGCCGCATTGCGCTGCGGGTTGCGGGTAGGGAAGTGGATATCCGCGTGTCGACCATGCCCTCGGCGGCCGGTGAAAGGGTGGTGCTGCGATTGCTCGACAAGCAAGCTGGCGCTATACGCCTGGAATCTCTGGGTATGGGCGGCGACGACCTGAAAAAACTGCGCAAGCTAATCTATCGCCCCTACGGCATTTTGCTGGTAACAGGCCCAACCGGCTCCGGTAAATCCACAACGTTGTACGCGGCGTTGCAGGAAATAAATGACCGCAGCCGCAATATTCTAACGGTGGAAGATCCCATCGAGTACAACCTGCCCGGTATTGGCCAGACCCAAGTCAATACTAAAGTGGACATGACCTTTGCCCGTGGCCTGCGCGCAATTCTGCGGCAAGATCCTGACGTGGTGATGATCGGTGAAGTGCGGGACCTTGAAACGGCGGAAATTGCGGTTCAGGCGAGTTTGACTGGCCACCTGGTGTTCTCCACTTTGCACACCAACTCTGCGGTGGGTGCGATTACGCGAATGATGGACATGGGCATCGAACCTTTTCTAATTTCATCAAGTATTGTGGGCATTGTGGCCCAGCGCTTGGTGAGAGTGCTTTGCTCCGAGTGCCGTGAAGCCTATAAACCGACACCCGAGCAATGCGATTTTTTACAGCAGGATTCAGACAATCCGCCGACTATATTCCGGGCCAAAGGTTGCGCGCAGTGTAACGATTTAGGCTATCGAGGTCGTGTCGGTATTTACGAAACCGTAGGAATTACTGAGCGCATCAGTGCGCTAATCCACCAGCGCGCTGGTGAGCGGGATTTGGAAAAGGAAGCCCGCTTGCACAGCCCGAGCATCCACGCAGACGGTGTAGCCAAGATTTTGGCGGGCATCACCAGCGTGGAAGAAGTGCTGCGCGTTACCCACCGGAACCAATAAATCATGCCGGCTTTTGAATACAAGGCGCTGGACGCTCGCGGAAAACAGACGCAAGGCGTACTTGAAGCCGATGCACCACGGGCGGTACGGCAGCAGCTGCGAGAAAAAGGGTTGACGCCACTGGCGGTAGAGCCTGCTGTGGAAAAACCGGGGCGAGGCCCCTCATTGAGTGGCCGAGGCTCCCTAAGTGCAGCAGATCTGGCCTTGGTTACGCGGCAAATGGCGACTTTGATCCAGTCCGGAATTCCCATAGAACAGACCCTGAGTGTCACCTCAAAACAGTCGGATAATCCACGTATTCGCAGTATGTTAATCGCCATTCGCGCCAAGGTGATGGAGGGTTATAGCTTCGCCGATAGCCTGGGAGAGTTCCCGCGGGCTTTTCCGCGGCTGTTCTGCTCAACCGTGGCTGCTGGCGAACACGCCGGCCACCTTGACCTGGTACTGAACCGGCTCGCGGACTACACCGAAAGTCGCCAGGAAGCCCGTCAGAAAATTCAGTTGGCAGCTATTTACCCGATTATTCTGAGCGTAGTCGCCATCTCCATTGTGGTGTTTTTGCTCACCTATGTAGTGCCAGACATCATTGCTGTGTTTGTGCGCCAAGGGCAGCAGTTGCCATTGCTGACGCGGGTCATGCTCGCCATGTCGGATTTTTTGCTGAGCTACGGTATCTATCTGCTAATGGCTCTGGGCGCTGGGCTGGTGGCGTTTCGCTTTGCTATGGGCAAACCGGCGTTTCGCTTGCGCGTGCACAAGCGTCTTCTGCACCTGCCGCTACTGGCAGGCATGGTGCGGGGCGTTAACACGGCCCGCTATGCAAGTACCCTGAGTATACTGACCACCAGTGGTGTGCCGCTGGTAGACGCCATGCGCATCGCTGGCGAAGTGCTCGGCAACGACTATTTGCGCCAGCAACTGAAAGACGCTGCGCGCAAAGTCAGTGAGGGCGGGGCACTGCACCGGGCCCTGGACCAGAGCGGCTATTTTCCGCCGATGATGCTTCATATGATTGCCAGCGGTGAAACCAGTGGCGAGCTAGACAGCATGCTGGAACGCACGGCTAGAATGCAGGAAAACACCCTGCAGGCAAAAATGGCCGCCATTGTCGGCCTGTTTGAGCCATTGATGCTGTTGCTGATGGGTGGAGTGGTGCTAATTATCGTGATGGCCATTATGCTGCCGATTCTGAATATGAGTAACCTAGTGGGCTAAATTATCAATGCTCTTGAAGCGCAATCCAAACAGACCCATAACCAAGGACACGAATATTATTATGAAGCGTTCGAACTCTACCGATATTCGCCACAACCGAGGCTTCACCCTTATTGAAATTATGGTGGTGATGGTCATTCTTGGTTTATTGGTCGCCATTGTGGCGCCCAACATCATGGGCCGTAGTGACCAAGCCAAGGTCACAGTAGCGCAGACCCAGCTTAGCAATATTGGTAATGCCCTGGATTTGTATCGCCTTGATAACAGCCGTTACCCGTCAACCCAGCAAGGGCTTGAAGCCTTGGTTACAAAGCCCGCGGGCAGTCCGGAGCCGAAAAACTGGAACGCCGACGGCTACCTGAAAAACGTTCCAGAAGACCCTTGGGGCACGCCTTACCAATATGTTAGCCCGGGCACGGAAGGCGATTATGACCTTTACTCGTTGGGTTCAGACGGCCAAGAAGGCGGTGAAGGCGACGCTGCGGATCTCAGTATATGGAACACCAAAGGCTGATACACCGTGCCACGTAACTCTGTCCAGAACGGCTTCACTCTGATAGAAATATTGGTGGTGTTGGTTATCATTGGCCTAATGGCGGCCCTGGCGGTGTTCACTATGGGCGGCAGTTCCCAGCAGCGTGAGCTGGAAGTCGAGGTTCAGAGTCTGTACTTATTAATGCAGGTGGTGTCCGAGCAAGCCGTGTTGAACAATCTGGAAGCGGGTTTGGTGATAGATACTGACACCTATCAGTTTGTGGTGTTCGATGATGAAAACCAGGCTTGGGAAATCAGTCCGGAACGGCTGTTTCAGGCCCACGACCTGCCACCTTGGTTGTCATTGGATGCAACCGTGGCGTCTGAAGCTCCACGCTTAACGAATGACAACAAAGAGTTACAGCCGAGTATTGTATTTTTTTCTAGCGGGGAAAGCACCGCTTTCGACATCGAGCTGATGGTGAAGGGCCAGGCATCTCCCCCCCATCGTTTGTATTCTGACGGTATTGCACTCATACATTGGCAAAAGCCCGGCGCTGAGCCGGAGGGTCTATGAGGCGGTCACGGGGCTTCACTTTGATTGAAGTGCTTGTGGCCCTTCTAATTTTTGGTTTGATTGCAACCGCGGCGGCGGAAGTGGGCAGCCAGTATATCGCCAGTTACGAGCGTGTTCGCGACAAAACTCTAGCGGCGTGGTTGGCGGAAAATCGAATCAACGAAATACGGCTGGAAACCCGTTTACCAACTACCAGTGAAGTCGCCGACGACAGAGAGTTCGGGCCTTATCGCTGGCAGGTGATCACTCGTGTAACAGCCACCGCAGACGCCAGCATACGACGCGTTGAAGTGAGTGTTGGCCGTTACCGTAACGAGTCTTCGGACCCTGATACTGTTCACAGTCTGGCGGCTTTTGTGGGTGAAAAATGATGGCCGGCCAGCGCGGCTTCACGTTAATGGAAATGCTGATAGCCGTTACCATTACCGCAGTGATTGGGCTGGGCGTTTGGCAGGTTTTAAACGGCGTGATCAACGCCCGTGACCGGGTAGACGAAGTTGCCGATGAGTTCGCAGCGCTTCAGCGCACCATGCTGTTGTTTGAACGAGATGTGAACCAGGCTATCAATCGCCCGGCGAGGGATATTTTTGGTGACGTTCAGCCCGCAATGACCAGTCTTAGCGAACCTTTCAACCTGCTATTTACCCGTCAGGGCTGGCGTAACCCTCTAGGTCAGCGCCGCAGCGAACTGCAGCGCGTGGCATGGGAATACGATGGCAATGCACTGGTGCGTAGTTACTGGCCAGCGGTGGACCAAGGCCAGGAAGACAATCGTAGGCAAGCGCAGGTGCTGGACGGGTTAAAAACGTTCAAACTGCGTTTTCTGGACAAAGACCTGCAGTGGCAGGACAACTGGCCGGTGCAGGATCCGTCTACCGGCGCTAAATCGCTCGCGCTGCCTGCGGGTCTGGAGTTGACCATAGAGCACGACCGTTTTGGCACGCTGGAGCGCCTCTTCGTACTGACAGATTTCGATGCAGGCAAGGCTCAAGCCGACCTGAGTCGTCCCGTTGAAGGCGGTTCCACTGACAGCGCTGCTGATAATGATGAAGAGTCGGCTCTAACAGGTGTCCAATGATGCGCCACAGTAACGCTTCCTCGAAGTGCAGGACACAGCAGGGTGTGGCATTAATCATGGTGCTGCTAGCGATGGCACTGGTGGTTATACTGGCAACCGGGATGACACGCCAACAAAGCCTTCGAGTGTTCAAAGCAGGGCATTATTTGGCCCAGCAGCAAGGGCTGAGTGTGGCTTTGGGTGCAGAAGCGTTCGCCCGCCAGATACTGATCAAAGACCACGACGAAGACAAAGAAGCGGGAACGCCAATCGACAGTCTGGACGAATTCTGGGCGGCCAACTCCGTTGTACTGCCTTTAGATGACGATGGCGTAGCCGAGATACAGCTGGACGATTTGGGAGGCAGGCTAAATCTGAACGATCTGATTGGTGCGGATAACGAGCCAGACCCTGTCAGCCGGGAACGCTTGGACCGATTACTGCAGAACCTTCAGATAACCGGCCTGAAAGCCGATGTGTTCATTGATTGGGAGGATGCCAACGACCAGACCATCAGTGCTTTTGGCGCCGAAGACGGTCAATATCTGCTGGCGCAGCCCGGTTACCGGGCGGGCAATCAGAAATTTGCCAGCGTAACCGAGTTACGCCTGCTGGAAGGCATGACCGAAGAAGCTTATCAGACGCTTCGGCCCTTCGTAGCGGCGCTGCCGGTCAGTGGCCTGGGTATCAATGTAAACACCGCCAGCGCGGAAGTGTTACGAACCCTGCATGCGGATTTGAGTGCAGCCCAAGTGAATGCGGTAATTGACCTGCGAAAAGAACAACGCTTCGAGAACATCAAAGATTTTCTGGCGTTGCCGCAATTTTCCGGTCTAGGCTTGAGACCAGAGGGCCTGACGTTGCAGACCCGATTTTTTGAGGTTGTTGCAAGAATTACCTACGATAAGCGAGTTGTACACATGGTTAGCACTGTTTACCGCGACCCGGAGGGTAAGGTGTCTACGTTGCACCGGGACACAGGGCAAAAAAACCGAATTACCAAAGCGCCGTTTACCATTTTGGAAGGATAACCATGTCTTATCGCCTATACGTGCGGTCGGTTTCAGGCTTTGCGACTGTAGAGCAGCAGCCAAGCGAACGGCGTTACAGTTGGGCGCTGCTGGACAGTGCCGGCCATTGCCAGGCCAGAGGCGAAGCCGATAGTCAGGAGGACATCGAGCAAACGCTGGCGCAGAACGCTATTGAACGCAGCCTCCTGATTGGGTTGATTCCCGGTGACGAGGCGGCATTTTGTTTGGCCAGTATACCCGCAAAACAACAGCGGTTTATTGCCCAAGCACTGCCTTATGCAGTTGAAGAACAGCTAGCGCAGGATATAGAAACCCTGCATCTGGCGCTTGGTAACCGCGGCAACCAGGGTTATCTTGTGGCCGCGATTGATCGTGAGCGCATGGCCCACTGGTTCAGTGTGTTCAGCGGTTGGCGCGATCTTACCTTGAGTGGCATATACGCCGACGCATCGCTGCTCCCGCCCAGGGCCGACGGTTGGAGCGCCTGTATGGATGGCGAGGTGACTATGCTGCTGGGCCCGGCCGGTGAGTGGTTAAGTGTGCAAACCGTTAATTTGAGCATGTTCCTGCAAACACTGGCAGTGCCCCGCAGCGGTGAGGCTATGGCTTTGACGTTGTATCTCGCGGGGCAGACGGGCGATGAGCCGTCTTTACTTATGGAGGACAGGGTCGCTCAAGATGGAATAGAGATTACTACTGAACATTCCGAGCGCTTGCCAGTGGAACTATTAGCGCTGTCTCACCAACGCCAGAGTGCAGGCGCCATTAATCTGTGCCAGGGCAATTTTGCCGCTGGCCCGGCGAAAAAAAGTGCCTTGGCGCCTTGGCGGCCTTTGATTCTGGTAGCGGCGGCCTGGCTGGTGCTTCAACTGTCTTTGGACACAGGGCTGGGTTGGTACTATCAACATCAGGCCGACAATCTGAATGCACAGGCCATGAATGTGTACCAACAGGCGTTTCCAAACGACCGGCGCACCCACCCCGGCAACGTGCGCAGGGTGGTCGAAGGCCAGCTCAAACGAAACGCTGACAGCGGCCCAAGTCTGAATTTTATAACCCTGATGAAATTTACCGGCCAGCAGTATGCGGCTGTTTCTGGCAGCAAGGGTATTCGCTTCAACTCACTGAATTACAACCAGGCCCGCGGTGAGCTGATAGTCGATTTACGAGCAGACAGTTACGACCTGATGAGCCAATTGCGCAACGGGCTCGCGGCACAGGGGCTGGATGCGCAAATTGGCTCGGTGGTGAACGAAGCCGGTGAAATTCGCGGGCGTTTAACGGTTTCAGGAGGTTAAACGATGCTGGAAAAATTGAAAAACCAGGCCGGTGTTCGCAAACTTCAGGTGCAGTATCTGCAACTTCCCCCTCGCGACCAGAAAGCCCTGCGATGGCTAGTGGTTGCCGTACTGGCGGGTTTTTTGTACTTCGCACTGTGGCTGCCCGCTACCCATTATCACGATCGCGCGCAGGCATCTCGTGATAACGCCGCCCAGCTACTCGTCTGGATGAACGGCAACGCTGCCAGTATAAGCACGCTAGCGGGAGCGAGCCGTATTGATGCTGACGCAGACACCGCTATCGAAAAACCAACAGATAGCCGCGCGTTGATGGCCCTGGTCACCCGTTCGGCACGGGAGTCCGGGCTGGTGTTGCAGCGCTTTGAGCCTAGTGGTGATAGCTCTGTTCGTATATGGATGGATAACGTACCCTTTTCCGATGTGGCCGCCTGGCTGGAAACCCTGAGTGTCGAAAATGGTGTTTTAATAGATCAGGCGGCGCTGGAAAAGACCGCCGAAGGGGGCAAGGTAACAGCCCGTTTGACACTTGGCCTCTAATCGCCCTGCCAGCGTAAAACTGAACGGAATGAAACAGCTTCAAATCAATTAATGACGGGAGACCTTGTGTCTAACTCAGCAGATTACGACTTGATTGTGATAGGCGCCGGCTCTGGTGGCGTTCGATTCGCCCGCATGTCCGCCCAGCGCGGTGCGCGGGTAGCGGTGGTGGAATCGCGTTACCTGGGTGGCACCTGCGTGAATGTGGGTTGCGTGCCAAAAAAACTGTTTGTTTATGGTGCCCACGTTCACGATGAACTGGAAGACGCCGCCGGCTACGGCTGGCAGGTGCCTCTTGCCGACGTAAAATTCAACTGGCCCACATTGCTCGCAAATAAAAACACCGAGATCGAGCGCCTGAACGGCATTTACGGACGCCTGTTAGAAAATGCTGGCGTAACCGTTATTAATGGCAGTGCCCGCTTGAGCGGTCCAAATACCGTGGTGGTAGACGACAAAAGCTACAGCGCCAAACACATTACCGTTGCCACTGGGAGTTGGCCCGTGGTGCCTGACATTCCCGGCAAAGAGCACCTGCTGACGTCCAACGAAATGTTTTTCTTGCCGGAACTTCCACAGCATGCAGTCGTTTGGGGCGGTGGTTACATAGCCGTGGAGTTTGCCGGTATTCTGGCTGGCCTTGGCGTTAAAACCACACTGCTGTACCGCGGCGATCTGTTTCTTCGTGGCTTTGATGACGATATCCGCACATTTACAGCCCAAGAGATGGCGAAGAAGGGCGTAGATTTGCAGTTTAACGTCACCATCGAATCGGTAGCCGGCGTAAACGGCGATTATTCAGTGCTATTGAGCAATGGAGAAACACTTAAAACCGGGCTCGTTATGGCAGCGACCGGACGCCGCGCACTGGTTGACGGCCTTGGGCTGGCTGAGCTTGGCGTGGCGATGAATAACTCAGGCCATGTGGTGGTAAACGACTATTTTCAGACGGAAGTGCCCTCAATCACCGCGCTGGGTGACGTGATTGGCACCCCCCAGCTGACCCCGGTCGCTTTGGCCCAGGCGATGGTGCTGTCACGCAGATTGTTTGGCGACGGTGAAGGCGAAATGGACTATGCGGCGATTCCTACCGCGGTTTTCTGCCAACCGAACATCGGCACCGTTGGTTTGACTGAACAGGAAGCGCGCTTGGCCGGGCATAGCCTGCGAGTTTACCGCTCGGAATTCAGACCCATGAAGTACATCTTAAGTGGGCGAGATGAGCGCTGCATGATGAAACTGGTGGTCGATAAACGCACAGACAAAGTGCTGGGCGCTCACATGGTGGGACCAGACTCCGGTGAAATCACCCAGGGCCTGGCTGTTGCGATCAAGGCCGGGGCCACCAAAGCGCAATTTGACGCAACGATGGGCATTCACCCAACGTCAGCGGAAGAGTTTGTAACCATGCGTGAGCCGGTGCTGGTCGATCCTGACTGACAATCAAGGCGAAATCAAAACGCTGGCTCTGGCGAACGGAGCTGGCGTTTTTTATTTTTACTGCAAAACTTCATCACGCCATTCTTTTCGATGACCCGAAGGCCCGAACCGCGCTTTCAGCGCACGAGTGATATCTCAGCATTCCAGGGCGTTGCCCAATACTACGATCTTGACACTCCGGTTATTCAGCGCATGAAGCGCATTATCTATGAGATGGAGGTGGCGTTTTGGCAAACCGACACCGCCGTGCAAACCGATTTGGTCGAGCATGGCTTTCGACGTCTACAGGAAGTGAACGGGCGGACGAGCGTCTCTGCGCAGTGTTATCTCCGGTTCTTCGATAGCGTTGAGCAGACTCTGAATGCTCATGATTCGGGGGAGTTGTTTCCACTTGATGCTCTGCTGAGTCGTTGCGAGTCCTCCAGAGCCGTCACCACCGCTTCGAAAGCGGATGCTCATACACCAAGTGACGTTCGTGAGGTGGATCTCGAAGCGGTTCTATCAGCCATTGACCGAGGCAAGCGCGTGGTTTTCGTCGATGTGCGCGAGCCGAGTGAATTCCATGAGCAGCATATACCGGGCGCCCTGAATATTCCTATTCGCGATCTAAATGAAACCACGCTGAGTCAGATCGGTCCGGCGGATTATGTGGTCAGTTACTGCGTCAAGGACTTCAGAGGCTATGAAATGGCCAAATTGCTTGCCCGGGCTGGAGCTCAAAACTCCGTGATCATGAATCCTTACGGCCTCAAGGGCTGGATGAGCTCGGGCTTACCGGTGGCTGGCCAGAGAGCATTGGCTCGGGACGAGGCCAGTCGACAACTTACAGACTGTGCAGCAACCGGACACTGTTTGAAGAGGTAATGTGCGATGGATCGCAGAAAAATTTCATATCTTATAACATCGATGATATTTCTGGTGCCTTTGGGTTTGTGGCTACTTACCACTGGTAACCCGTTATTTTATTTCCTCGAAGACACCCCCCCGGGGCAAGGGCTTTACGTTATCTCTAAAGGCTTTGCACTGCTGGCGCTGAGTCTTTTCTGGTTTCAGTGCGTAGCGGCTCTTACAAAAAGCACGCCGAACATTGCCGGATTTTTCCGATTATCTCCCCGCGCTCACAAACTCATTGGCAGTACATTGCTGGCACTGATCCTGGCTCACGTCTTTCTCTTTTTTTACGCGGTTTCCCTGCGTAGCGGGCATTTCGCATTCGGTGTGCTCATACCAAGCTTCAGTCATGGTTTTTATAAATTCTACGTCTCCCTCGGCGTGATCGCGCTGGCTTTGCTTATTGTGGGTCTCGTGGCGGGCATTTTGCGCTCAAAATATCTTAATGTTTTCACCCGCTGGGGCCATCGGCTTTGGTTTGTCGCCTTCGGCCTGATCTTCCTGCATGGCGTCAACATCGGTACGGAAACACGGCTCGGCATTATGCTGTACGTCTATTATTTCATTCTTGTCAGTATTGTTTTTTTGGTCGCCAATAACGCGGTTTACGGGCTGCGGTGCAAGCTGGCCGAGCGTGCGCAGCGGAATGCAAATGTTTTCACCGATGGGTAGGTCTATGGTTCATTTACTCAAAGCATCACTCGCCATCCTGGTGGCTCTTGCCTGTCAGGGAGCGTTCGCTGCCAGGCTTAACGACACTTCGCAGCGACTATTGCTCACCGCACTCGTTGATGATCAGTGGGCACTCTATCACTCGGACAATCTGGCTGACTGGTCCGCGATCAATGTCGAGGGTGAGCCCAGAACGCCAACGATCAGCAACAACGGCAACCGTGTCGCCTTCGTGACGGCAGATGGATCACTTCGTGAGCTAGAACTGTCGAGCCTTGAAGTTAAATCGATCACCGATGGCAGCACACTCTCGCTAACTCACCCCTCTTACGATGATGCCGGCAATCTGCTCGTCGTCAGACTGATTGATGGTGCTAGCGTGAACACTGAGATCGGCGTCATTAAAGGAGGCGGCTACCGTCCGATCCATCAGCAGCGTTCGGCGCATTTCGAACCCGTCTTTACCCCAACACCCGAGCCCCGCATTTATTTCAGTCATGTGTCTTGCACCGTGGCTTGCGGTGGTGTGATCCAGGAGATATGGATGCGTGATCTGGTTTCTGGCGTCGCCCGGCAAGTCACCTTACTGAATAGTACCTCTCGGCAACCCTTTGTAGGTCCGTCTGGCGATGTTTATTTCTCGTCGAACGCGCAGGGCACCTATGACATCTGGACCGTCTCGTCTGGCGGCACCAGCGAAGCAGTGACAGCGGGCCCCGAATTCGATAGTCAGCCGGTGGTGCGTTTGAATGGCGATCTGCTGTTTATTCGCCATTCCGTCGATGGCGCATCACTTATGCGTCGAGCGGCAGGTTCCAGTGCGCCTGAGCGTGTTTCCCTGCCATTCGATTTCTCCGACCTTAAAGATCTCAAGGTGAGCCAATGATCTTCTCTCGAATCACTCAACGCCTTTTGATTATAGCACTCTGCGCCGCTGTACCGGGTTTGGTATTACCCGCACCGTTGGAAGCTCTGCCAGCGGCAAGCCAGAGTTTCAATCCCTCTGCGGGCGACGTCAAAACAATTCGCTTTTCGCTGGAACAGCCGGGCAAGGTGCAATTGACCCTTTACTCGGGCGACGGCAATGCCGTTAGAGTGTTGGAGACAATCGTAGCGAAGGCCGGCAACCATGCGCTGCGCTGGGATGGCAAAGACGAGTCGGGGGTAGTCGTCCCTGATGAAGCGTATACCCCGGTCTTTCAGTGCGTCTGTGGCGGAGAGCTAATAACCGTCGACTCCAGGGGGACTTCGGGTGGGTATCCGGTCGCAGTTTCGAATGTGCAGATCGACCCGTCAGGCGCCGTCAGCTATCAGTTGGCTAAGCCCTCTCGGGTATTGGTTCGCGTCGGCATCAAAGGTGGCGCTTTGGTGCGCTCTATAGCGACCTGGGTACCCAAAACCGAGGGGCGGCAGCGCCAGCCCTGGGACGGTCTCGACCACGCCGGCCAAAATCTTCTGTCCCACCCAAAATTGACGCTTCTCGTGCGCGCTATTGCACTGCCTGATCACACGATTCAGACGGTTGGCAATAACAACGTTTCATACCGAACTTACCGTGAGCAGAACGATTGGGCGCTTCCGACCGCTGATTTCAGCCAGGTCAAACTCGAAAGAAATGGTGAGCGGATCGCTCGCGAGTCCCAGATTCCGATCAGCTTGCTGCGCAACCCGGAGACACAGCTCAGTTTTGAGACCAATGAAACCCAAAACGGTATTGCGGTTGTTCGAGGCCCGGTCACCTTTCGAGTCGATATGTCGCCGAGCAACAAATGGGTGATGCAGCAGAGCCTGTATGAAGTTGCGTTCTTTGTCGACTATCAGTTCGTGTCAGAGGAAGAAACCGGATACACGCCCCTGAGTTGGCGCTGGTCCGCAGACGTGGATCCGGGGTTCCACACGATGACCGTCAATATATCGGGCCTCTGGGGTCAGGTTGGCGTGGAAACCGTTCAGTTCCTGGTCAAGGAATAACGCATTCCAGACAATGGGCATTTTCGTTAGTTTTTTTGAGAGGGATCGAATATGAGATGGGTAGGGATACAACGGATGGCAAACCGCTTAAGGGCGAATCGAAACTGGGTGCTGGTCGCGCTGTTGGTTTCCACTTTCGGGTTTCCGGCCTCAGCAACGGCCGCCGGTTCCAGTTGGTGGTGGTTCTTTGGGGATGACCTCGCGCCCGTCTTCTATAGTGTTACGCCGTCAGCAGGCGCCGAGGTTGCAAACTCTTATGTAATCGTTGAGTTTGACGTATACGACCCATGGCGCATCGGCCTTCGCACCAGTCGCCTTGACGGCGGTTCCATTCAGGTCTCTCTCAAAGGCCAGCCCTATGACAATGTTGAATTTGAGCGCAAAGGGTTAAGCCAGTGGTTTCCATGGATATTGCCTATTAAGGGGACGATTCAGGTCAAAACAGCACAAAGCTGGGAAGACGGCCCGCAGCATTTTATTGTTTCTATCGCCGATAAGTCAGGCAACCGGGGTAGCGTCGAGCATTCCTTTTTAATGGATACCAAGGGCCCGACATTTACTCGCGTTGCACCGGCGCCCGGCAACCCGATAAAAGATTCAACAGCCGCTCTTCAAATCAGAGCGGCGGACGACGGTGTGGGAGTTGATTGGGAAACCCTGTCGGTCAATGCGTCGCCAAGTTCGGCTGTGATCACCGGTTATGATACCGAATCCGGTGTCATCGAAATTGTGCCCGAGTCGGAATGGTCCGAGGGCGAGCTAGCCATTGCACTGTCCCTCAGCGATAGCCTTGCTAACGAGTCGAGCCAGACACTGGTCTATGATGTTCAACCAGAAGCCGGGTTGTCTGCAACCATTGACGCCGAACCCCTGTCCGGTAGTTCCCCACTCACGGTATCTTTCTCGCCTGAAATCGAGACCAATACGGCCATCGAAGTTTATCGGTGGGACTTTAATAACGATGGCGTCTTTGATCGGAGCGAGCCCATTGGGCGCGATCAGTCATACACATTTGACGCCCCGGGATCCTACCCCGTAACGCTCCAGGTTCTCGACAGCGCCGGCGAAACCGTTGATGCCATGGTCACCATTGAGGTCGACAATGCGCCACCGGAAATCACCGCCGAAGCGCAACCTTCTAATGGGACACCACCGCTGGTGGTCAGTTTCAGTGCCACTGCGTCCGATGACAATGGCATCGAAAGTTATGAATGGGACTACAACGGTGACGGTGTCTATGACGAGAACACCTCAACAGGCAGCACCACATTCACCTACGCGAGTGAAGGTCAATTCCAGCCCCGAATCCGCGTCACGGATACGCTGGGTGCTGCCGCAGACCTAGCAATTCCATCTATATCTATTCGAGTTATCACCGGTGCGCCAACTGTATCTGGAACGGCCAGTCCCACATCGGGCAAGGCGCCGCTGACGGTGCAATATAATGCAACGGCGTCGGATCCGGATGGCTTGCCGATCACGGCGTGGGCCTGGGATTTTGATGGCGATGGTACCGACGACTACACCTCAGTTGACAGTGGTTCGGTGTCCCACACTATCCCGACACCCGGCACCTTTTATTCCCGTGTGACGGCGACTGCCGAGGACGGTGGCACCGGTGAAGATTTCGTCAAGGTGACGGTGTTGCCCTCATTTGCGCTGTCATTGTCGCGCGACACGATCGATACCGAGCTGGCCGAGAATGTTCAGGTGCAGACAACCCTGGGCGGTGATACCGATGTCAGTGTTGTGATCCAAGACTCGGCTGGCGGAACGGTGACCACGCTAGTTTCCTGGCAAGTCAGACTAGCGGGCGACTATACAGACGCCTGGGATGGTCGCAATGCGGCCGGTGAGTTTGTGTCTGAGGGCGACTACCGCGCCGTCATGTTTTATCGTATTGACGGTGTCGAAAAGCGCTTTAATACCGTTCTCTCGACGGGTGGCCGGGAGTACAACCCGCCGCGTAATCGTCTGCCAAGCCAGTTCTCGCCATTTGACGGCGACCCGCTGGATATTACGTTTACCCTGAGTGAGGCGTCGGAAGTGACCGCCTTCATCGGACGCTACAATGTCAATACACGCTTGGTGACGTTCTACCAGCGCAAACCGTTGGGCCGTGGTAGCCACACCATTACTTGGCATGGCGAAAACAACAATGGCGAACTTATTCACCCCCCAGGCAATGATCGTTTTCTATTCGGCATCTTCGCTTTCTCACTTCCGGACAACGCGGTCTATGTCAAAAGCGGTGTGCATGTAAGTGCTATTTCCGCCGCACCTCCAATCGTAGACCCCACAAGATCCGGTGACGAGGACAATCAAGGCACCTCCACAATCAGTTTCCTACTTAGCCGGGGCGGAGCGGCGGAAATGACCGTTTACGATGCAGACACCGGTGCCTTTGTGGCACAAAAAATGGTCAGCGGGCTCTCGCAAGGCGAAAACACGCTCACCTGGAATGGCAAGGACAACAACGGAACGTATGTCAGCCCCGGAACCTACCGTATTGGCATCCTTGGTCTTGACGAGCGTGGTTCACGAACCATGGAAGTGTTCACCCTGCAACGGGTCTATTACTAGGAGGGCATGACGATGCATTCAGCGCGAAATGGACTATTGACGATCATTCTACTCACACTTATGACGTCGTTTGCACAAGCGGGCGGCGTAGGCGCTGCCGAAGATTTTGTTTACCTCGACCAGCAAGCCCGACTCATTACGCTGGAAGGCATGAAGTCCCGACGCGACGGCCTGAATGCGTCGCTGACCCGATCCGAGTTGATGAAAATTGATGAGGGCACTCGCGACGAGGTGATTGCCCTCTTTGCCGAGCACGGTGTAACCCCGAGCCAGCACGCGACCTATGGCAGTCGTCATGCGCAAGAGATTGATCAATGGCTCGAAGCACACCCCTCCTGGGATGCAACTTACGATGAACTGCAGCGGGAATTCGACTCGCTGTCTGCGGCGATGAGGTAAGACATGGACGTGAAACGACTCTCCAAAATGACGAAAGGTGGAACGGCTACCAGTGGCTTCTTCGCTACCCTGCTGGTGTTCCTCGTCGCACTCTCGGTACAAAATCAGGCGTTAGCTTACCATTACCCCTGGGATCAGGGGCACGACACCTTCGATTGGAATGATCCGAACCAGGAAGGACCGTGCGAGGGGTCGGAGTGCGACCCTTGTAAGAGTACCGGGTCGCCCGTCTATATCCCGACGGGACACTTCGTCTGGAGTGAACAGGATGTTCAAATCCCGGGTCGGCCGGGCCTGTCTATTTCACGCTCTTACAATTCAAACGATCCCCAGGTAGGCATGTTTGGCAATGGATGGAGTTCGAACTGCGACTCCATCGCAATTAAAACCGTCGATTGGGAGCAAGGCGCCGAGGGCACCCCTTTATCGTCAACAACCTACCTACTGCGTGAACCCAACGGCAAGCGTTACTCCTATACTGTGGGTGATGATGGCCAGATCGAATCGCCGGTCGGTCGCGACGATCAGGTTGAGCTGCTATCTGAAGGGCGCATCAAGTTGTCCGCACAGGCGGGCAGTTATCGAATTTACAGTGCCAGCGGTCAGCTGCTAAAGGATGCAGCACCTTCGGGCGAGTCGATCAGCTACGAATACAACGCCAACGGCCAACTAACCCGGATGGCTGCGTCGTCTGGCGCCTACCTCGACTTCTACTATGACCCCCAAGGTTTTGTCAGCGCCATCACCGACAGCGCCAGTCGTCAATGGCAGTATTTTTACGATATCGATGGCAATCTTGTGCAAGTACAGGAACCAACAGGGGGTGTTTGGGCGTACGGCTACCGGAAATACAGCCCGCCTGCTGACGCCCAAACGTATTACCAACTGACCAAAATTACCGATCCAGACGGTGTGGTGGTCACTGATGTGACCTATAGCGGTACCCGGGTATCGAGCTATACGTTGGGTGAGAACACTTTCTCCTACAACTACAACGTTAGCCAGAAAACCGTGGTCAAAACCGACAGGGTCGGTTCCTCCTGGACCTTTGTTTACGACGATGATGCGGTGATTACCAAAGTCACGGCGGCAGACGGCACCAGCCAGGAATACGTCTACGACGACGAGGGCAATCTGGTCACCTTCGCTGACGAAGCGGGTAGCCAGTGGACGTCTACTTATGATCAGCAAGGGCGGCGCATTTCCTTCACCGATCCGCTGGGCAATACCGAGCAGTGGACCTACAACTCGGAACTGCTTTACCCGACGACGACCACCTCGCCAACAGGGCGTACTACCACCGCCCGTTACGACGAGAACGGCAATCTCGCGGCTATTACTGATCCCTCCAATGCGACCACGCAATTTGAGTGGAGTGAGCAAGGTTTTATCCAGTCCTCCCAAAATGCGTTGGGCCAGCAGATGACGTTCGAGACGGATGCGTCGGGATTACCCGTCTCGGTGACTCAGCCTGACGGCAAAACCGGCCGGATTGGTTATAACGCCGCAGGTCACATTGTCAGCCTGAGTGACAACACCGGGGCCGTTTACGCCATTGAGCGGGATGCGCTCGGAAGAGCGCTTAAAAATATCGAGCCATCCGGAATAACTTTGACCTACCAGAGAAATGCGGCGGGTGATGTCTTGTCGTTGACTGACGGCAAGGGACAGCTAACCCGCTACAGCTATGACCAGTATGGCCGCCTGGCCGCCGAGACACTCACCGACGGCCGGCAGCGCACCTACGACTACCGCACTGACAACCTCCTTGAAAGCGTCACCGAACCGGACGGAACGGTCGTTGAGTTCACCTACGACACCACCAAACAGCTCGTCTCGGTGTCCAGGGGCAGCCAGACAAACACCTACGAGTACAACGCACGTGGTTTGCTCACCAAAGCCTCGAATGAGGTGGGGGTGGTCACACGTACATACGATGCCGCCGGGCGGTTAGTCACGGAAAACGTGAACGGCGAGACCGTTGCCTATGCCTACAACGCTGAAAATGAGTTGATGTCCGTTTCGGCACTGGGTCAAACTCGCAGCTATGAGCGCGACTCCCGCGGCCTGTTAACATCCATGACGGCGCCGGAAGGGCAGTATGATTTTGGTTACGATGCCCTGGCACGACGCACGTCTATGTCGATGCCTAACGGTGAGAACGTCGCTTACGGTTACAACGTTTCGGGCCAACCCACAAGCATCAGTCATGCCGGGCCTTATCAAAATAACCTGCAATACAGCTATAACCCTCGTGGCCTTATCAGTAACTACTCGGGCAAGTGGGTCGATTTAAGGGCGCTTACTCACTACCAGCAAATTCTGAACAATGGAAATTTTTGAGCGTCGTGTCGAAAATTAACAAAAATTTGTGTAATCAAAACCCTAGAAATAAATTTGTGACTTGACGATTAACATTTTTTCATGTGACCCTATCTAAAAGGACGTTACACGATATAGAGGTAAAGGATGTTCTCTCTCTTCTCAAAAGCAATCCTGCTTTCATTTTTTTTCATCTATTTTTCAGCCAGTGCAGTAGCAAGCCCCATAGTCCTCAACGATTGGGCTTTCAATATTGACGATGACCTATACGAATACTTTGCCGGGGATACCATGCCGGGAAGTGCGCAATTGGACGCGTCGGGTCTGGGGCAGGTTGATCTCGAGTTTGCCTCAAAC
This sequence comes from Marinobacter sp. M3C, assembly GCF_023311895.1. GTDB lineage: Bacteria > Pseudomonadota > Gammaproteobacteria > Pseudomonadales > Oleiphilaceae > Marinobacter. Next base: position 481,291 of record NZ_CP092284.1, on the reverse strand, counting down.
GGCAGCCACTCTGTTGGCGCATTCTTTGACTTTGAATTTGGCCGTTCCGCCAACACCTATTTCAATGAATATGGGCAAGCCGTTGGCGCTCCCGCACCTGGCCAGAGTTGGGAGATCGACGAGCCCGGCTTTATTTTCGGAGACATCTACGACAACCTGGTATTCAACTCATTGGGCAATGACAATGCAGTTCCGCAGGGCTCTGAAGAAGATGTATCTTTTGCCCTTGGATGGGACTTCAATCTTGCCGCCGGTGAAACCGCTTATCTGTCACTCTTTACGGCCCTGACAGCGCCGGTCGATGCTTTTTATCTCTCCCAAACCGACCCTGAAATGGGCCTCTCCTTCAATCAAGAACAGTCGCTTTATTTCTGGGGCGAGCTGGACATTGTTGGAAAACCAGTAGCGGTTTCAGAGCCCTCTGCAGGACTTCTCCTGGCGATTGGCCTCTTCTCACTGCTTGTAAGAAGGCGCGTTATCGCATCCTGAATCACCAAGATGCGACTCCCCTCACTTCTTGATACTGACAACCTGTATAGCAATAAGGGATCCCTATGAAACGGAGTTTCTATCGCGCCCTGATGGCCAGCGTCTTCGCCGCTGGCATGGGCTCCGCCCCCCTAACCGCCAACGCAAATCAGGCCCCTTTAGCAGCAGATGTCATTGTGGTTATAGATGAGTCTGGCTCTATGTCCGGAGAGCAGCGCTGGATCGGTGAAATGGTTCGCTTGCTTGACGAAAACCTTCAGCAATACGGAATAGGCAGTGAGTCGCAGGCGAATCTCTATGGTCTGGTAGGATATGGTAGTCGCTCCGTTGTACCCAGAGTATTGCAGGTAGACGGCGAGAAGCTTGGGTCTGTCGCGGGGTTTGAGGCTGCATCGAATCGTTTGGTTACCAGCGGTGGCACAGAGGATGGCTGGCGCGGCATTGAATACGCGCTGAACGAGTACCCCCGAAGAAACGGTGCCGCTGTCAATATTATCCTGGCCACGGATGAGGATCGGGATAATACGAGAAGTTCAATCACGTATCAATCTGTCCGGTCTCTTCTCGAAGCCAATCGCTCGCTATTGAATGCTGTTGTGAACGCGAGAATAAAGTGCGGTGATGGTCGAAGGGCTCTAGGGTTAGACAGCCTGGGGACAGGTTACGTCGTGGACGGAAACGGCGGTTTTACCCGATGCGATGGCGCTTATGCAACCTCAGGCTCCGGGCGGACCGTAGATGATTATGTCGACCTTGCATTGGAAAATGGTGGGGCAGCCTGGGACCTTGCGTTTCTGCGTTCAGGGGGAACGAACGCGGAGTCTTTTACCAAAGCACTTCTTGATATCAAGGTTGAAGAAATTCTCAGTCAGCGGCCAACCGGTGATCTGGTAGCCGTTGCGCAGGCTACTCCAAATCCGGCTGTGGCCGGGGAACAGATATCACTGGATGGCACGGGTTCTTTCCACCAAAAAGATGAGCGAAGCATCATTCGCTGGGAGTGGGACCTTGATGATGATGGCACCTATGATGCCCAGGGGCCGATCATTACCACCAGCTTTCCAGAACTTGGAGACTATCCGGTAACTCTGCGTGTAACGGATGATGGCAGTACGCCGCTTGTTCAGACGGCTCAGGTTGTTGTCAAAGTTGACACGCCACCACTGAGTCCCACAGCGGATGCCGGCGGGCCCTACCTGTTCTGCCCGCAGACACAACCCTGGTATCTGGATGGCACGGGTTCCGTTAATCCGGATGATGGTCTGAGTGAGCCTGGCCAGCCAGGCGATCAGTTGGTCTCCTGGCTCTGGGATCTTGATAACGATCTGTCGTACGGCGATGCCAGTGGCGATCTGGTGGATGTGACCAGCCGCTTTGCTGGCGAGGGTGCGGGAGACTATCTGATCCGCCTTCAGGTCAGTGATAATACTTCCAATGCCTTCCCCAGTAGTGGAAAGCCCGACCTGACTGACACAGCTGTCAGGCAGGTGCGAATCCGAGACGAGTCCGATGCCGCCTGTAACTGTCTGACCGATATTGCTGTTCGTGGAAAAATGACGATTGCCCAATTGACCTGGACAGATTCCGGCGCGCCGTCTTATGCCGTGCATCGCAGCACCCAGGCCGGTGGGCCCTATCAGCAGATTGCAGTGACGGACAATCGCTACTCCACTTATCTGGATATGGGGCTGGATCTCGACACAACTTACTACTACGCGGTGAATGAACTTGGCACAGATGGACGCCCCACCTGCCGTTCCAGAGAGGTAAGCATTACCCCTTCGGCCCGCAGGCGCAATACTTCAAACCGCGCTCCTGACATTGAGTCCGTTCCGGTGGTCAGCGCAATCGAAGGGCAAGCTTACAGCTACCAGGTTGAGGCGACCGATCCTGATCGACGCGACCGTAAAGAGTTTTCGCTGCAGGTGGCTCCGGCTGGAATGGTGATCGATACCGTGTCCGGCCAGATCGAGTGGACGCCACTGAACGTGCATGTGGGTAGTCAGACAGTGGTCGTGCGCGTGGCCGATACTCAGGGAGCCTTCGACGAGCAGGCATTTACGATCAGCGTAACGAACGTGAATCAGGCCCCTGCAATTGTGAGCTCGCCGGAGCTGGCTGCGACGGAACTCGAAAAATATAGCTATCAGGTTCAGGCGGTGGATCCGGATCTTGGCGATACTTTGAATTTCGAGTTGGTTAACGGCCCTGCCGGTGTAACCATTGATAGCTCCGCAGGTTTGCTTACCTGGACCCCCGAACAGGGCCAGCAGGGTACTCGCGAAATTTCTCTGAAGGTTACCGATAGCGAGGGCGAGTCCGACCAGCAGTCCTATCAACTGCAGGTACGAGAGCGCAACTACCTGCCGTCCATTGATAGTACGCCGGTGATTGAGGCTGAAGCAGCTTCGGAATACCGTTATCTGGTGCAAGCCTCCGACGCCAACTCAGACGCAACACTGACGTTTGCTCTGGGCGACTTCCCGGAAGGCATGACCATCGATCCGGTGGCCGGGGAAATACAGTGGGTGCCAGCTGCAGACCAGGTCGGCGTGCAGCCGGTAACGGTTGTGGTTTCCGACGATCGCGGTAGTTCTACCTCACAGAATTTTGAAATCCGGGTGTTGGAAGAGAATATCGCTCCCACGATCGTAACGCGGGTCCTGCCGGTTGCCAGTGAAGATCAGAGCTACACGGTCTTGATCGAAGCGGAGGATCCGAACACCGCGGAAACCTTGCGATACAGCCTTATTTCTGGACCCTCGAATATGCAGCTAGACCGGGAGACCGGCGAACTGAGTTGGTTGCCACTGACAACGCAGATCGGTAACAACCCGGTCACGATCCGGGTGAGTGATAGCAGAGGGCTCAATGCAGAGAAAGACTTTGTCATTGAAGTTCTGGATGTGAATCAGGCCCCGGGAATCACTTCAGTGGCGCCGGCATCTGCAGAAACCGGCAAACTGTTCACCTATCAGGTTCAGGCGTCCGACCCGGACAGCGGTGACGTACTTGAATACCTGCTCGTGTCAGGGCCAGCGGGCATGTCAATGGATCCTGAATCTGGCCTGCTGGCATGGACGCCTGGCAGTGAGCAAGAGGGTACTTATCCTGTCAGACTGCAGGTCAGGGATGCTGATGGGCTATCAAGCAATCAGACATTTGATATCAGTGTCAGTGCTGTCGATGCACCACCGGAAATTACCTCCACGCCGGTCGTGTCGGCTCTGGCGGGCACCGATTGGCAGTATCAGGTAACGGCATTGGACGATCAGGATACGGAACTGGTTTACCAGTTGGTTTCAGGCCCCGCCGGAATGTCCGTGAATGCCGCTAACCTGGTCACCTGGACACCTGCCGCGAGTGATGAAGGCGCTAATGCGGTAACGGTCCGGGTCGCCGACCAGAACGGCAATGCGGTCAGCCAGAGCTTTACCCTCACCGTGGTGACCTCGAATGAGCCACCGGTGATTTCCAGCAATCCGCCAGCAACCGCGCGGGTCGGTCAGCCATACCGCTACCAGGTTATGGCTGAGGATCCCGAATCCGGCGCACTCACTTATAGCCTTGGGCAGGCACCGGCTGGCATGGCTATTGATGCTGGAAATGGCAGCTTGCAGTGGACGCCAACTGACACCGATGAAGGCGCCCAGCCCGTTGCCATTGACGTTTCCGATCCGCAAGGCGCAACAACGCGTCAGGCCTTTACCCTGGAGGTAACCACCGACAATGCGACACCTTCTATTACCAGCCGTCCTGCCTCTGGCGCTCTGGTTGGCGAGACCTACAGCTATCAACTCGTAGCCACAGATCCTGAGAACGAAGCGCTGACCTACGCTCTGCTGTCCGGCCCATCTGGCATGACCCTGTCTGCCAATGGCCTGGTGCAATGGACGCCGGATGGAAGTCAGACGGGCGAGTATTCTGTCAGCCTTGAGGTGCGTGACCCACAGGGTGCATCGGCGACACAAAGCTATATTCTGAATGTGCAGGCAGAAAACAGTGCGCCGGTGTTTGAAAGTTCGCCGACCACCACCGCGAGAGTGGGCGTTGAATACAGCTCTACCATGACTGCAACAGATCCTGAAGGTGATGCGCTGGCCTGGAAGCTGGTCTCTGCACCGGCGGGTATGGCCATCAATTCAGGAACGGGAGAAATCTCCTGGGTGCCCAATGAGGACCAGATTGGTACACACCAGGTTGCCGTTACAGTCACCGACGGCCGTTTCACCGTTGGCAGGACCTATTCGGTGACAGTAGCTGGCGATATGCTGCCTCCGAGTCTGGGCAATGTGCCAAAGGATACAGCCGAAGTCGGCAAACCGTACGTTTATCGCATCGTTGCGATCGACGCTGAAGGCTACTCGGTGGACGTCGAACTCTTATCTGCCCCGGAGGGAATGACGCTGGCCGATGAAAATGGCGTGCCGACCATCCGCTGGACGCCGGTAGAGGGTGACTGTGTAAAGAATGTGCGCCTGGGGCTGGAAGACAGGTTTGGCCAGACCGCAGAACCGACCTGGAGCATCCAGGTATATGCAGCACCCAAAAAGCTGAATCGTATCCAGTGCTCAGCGCAGTCTGAAGCGTGTGGCGGGTAAGAGAACTCAGGGAGAGAGACAATGTTTGCCGATTTCAGAACCGAAGCCATGTTTTCCCAGCGCCTGAAGCGGGCGGTCAGTGCCCTGGTGCTGTTCTTCTTCTCATTCACCTTCTATTCGCCGGCGGTCCTCGCGGCATTCAATGAAGCGGATCGGCAGTCAAATCCGCCGCGAAATTCGTTGGCCTACACGAATCCGCTCGGCGAGACCATAGAGAGCCTGGAACAGCAGGTCAGTTCGCTACAACAGACGGTCGCTGGAGGGCGGATGGATCGGATTCCTGCCCACCTGGACGCGATAGGGGAGTTGGCGGAGGTATTTCACGAACGGGATGCAGGGGTCAGAAAAGAGCTCGATGCTGAGCGCCAATCCCTGATTGCTAAGGGATTGCCCGATGACATTCTTGCCCGCCACCAGACGTTCAAATCTAATTATCTGGACCATGCTAAAAGCATAGGAATCGGTCTCGATAAGCTCTCTCGCTGGAAAAATGGTGCCACTGATAAAGACGGGTTGCTGAACATAGCGAACGCTCTTCAGAGCCACCTGCAATACCCGGTGCGCAACCCGCAACAGAGCTTCAGTGGTGATCTGGATTTCGTGACGCCGCCACCGCGAAACCTGTTCACCAGTCAGGCCGCGATTGAAGGCCTGCTTGGCGTCAGTGGCGAGCCCGCCTGGGATTTAAGTGATTATCTGCAAACGGACAGTGCGACCGCTAACACCGACCGAGTCCGGGATATCGTGGCAGATCTGGGCCCGGATCCATTGGCGTTGTACAAATGGGTACACGACACCATCCGTTTCGTGCCCAGCTATGGCGTAATGCAGGGTGCTGATTACACCATTCAGAGTGAACAGGGTAATGCCTTTGATACGGCCAGTACCCTTATTGCGCTATACCGCGAAGCGGGCATACCGGCGCGTTACAGCTATGGCACCGTAGCCGTCCCTGCCGAGGGTGCTCAGAACTGGGTTGGCGGTGTCTCCAATGTTGACGCCGCCACCAACATCCTAAGCCAGGGAGGCATTCCCCAGCAGCAGTTTTCCTACGGCGGATCGATTGAAGAAGTGGAGCTGGAACATGTGTGGGTCGAAGCGTGGATCAACGGCGAATGGGTCGGCCTTGATCCCAGTTTCAAAGAGCATACCTTCACCGAAGGCCTGGACATTGAGAATGAGGTACCCCTTGATGCAGAAGCGTTCCTGAGCAACCTGCAAGCCTCCGCAACCGTAAACGAGGCAGAGGGCTGGGTTCAGGGTCTGGACGCCCTTGCGGTCCAAAATGAACTGGAAGATTACCAGGCCCGGGTCCAGTCGTTCATTGACGGCACTGGCAACGACACCACCCTGGGCGACGTGCTGGGCACCCAGCAGATCGTTCCCGAAAACGCCGACGTCATCGAAGACGTCGCATTGCCCTTTAATCGCGTGCGCGCCAGCGCCGTTGTCCCGAATCTTCCAGAGTCACTGTACTATCGCTTCCGTCTGCAGATTGGCAACACCTTTGGCGGCAGTTTTGGCGCCCCCGTGCAATGGGCCGGAACAGCAGCGGAGATCGACCGCCTGACGCCAGAGCTCGTTGGCAAGTCACTGGCGATCAGCTTCCGACCGGCCACTGAGGCCGACCAGCAGACGCTGGAGAGCTACCTTCCCGACACCGTCGAATCGTTGGAAGACCTGCCCTCCCAATTACCGGCCAATACCGTTAACATGATTGGCGAGATCACCCTCGACGGCAACGTGGTGGCAACCACGTCCTCGGTCACCCTGGGCCAGTCATTAATGGCGCGCCTGGGTTTTCACGCGCCCGAACGAAGCTGGAACTACAGCGAAAACAACCTGATTGCCGGCCAATATCAGGCTGTGGGAATTGATATGCAGGGCATCAGCCCAGCCCAGCTTACCAAATTGCAGGGGCAACTGGAGAACGTGAAAACCAAGCTGGATGCAGAAGATTTCGCCGGTCTGACCAAGCATGACCTTGTCGGTGGCATCCTTCAGTCTGGAATCCAGGGCTATCTGGCAGAGACCTACGCCATGGACAAAATTGCCGCCAAGGCATCGAACATTGTGTACAACCGAAGCCCAAGCTACGGCACCTTCTCTACGCAGATGAACGTATCCTACTTCTTTGGCTCCCCGCGAAATGTTCTGTTCAGTGGTGTGGTGATGGACGTGGATAGGATGTCAGCCAATACGGAATCGGTGGATAATTGTTATGAGGATTGGGTGGCGTTTAATCGCGCCTCGGGTATGCGCTCCAGTGCCTACGAACACCTGATCCCGGAGCGCCTCTTTTCGACCGAAGAGCAACCCGCTGAGGGTGTATCGACCGCGAAAGCGCTAACGCTGGCTATGGCCCAGGGCCAGAGGATCTACACACTGACTTCTGAAAACGCCTCGAGACTGAACCTGATCACCATCGACTCGGCGGCGCGCTCTGAAATACAGTCGGCGTTGCAGCGTGGGTTTGAGGTCACCGTTCATGCGCAGCCAATCAACGTTAATGGCTGGGAGGGGAGTGGTTATTCGATTATTGATCCTGAGCGTGGGGTTGGGGCTTATAAAATATCAGGCGGCATTAGTGGAGGTGTACTACCTTTTCTAACCACGCTAACGATATTCATAGCTTTTGCAGCCATAATAAGCGTAGGGATATTAGCAGCATTGGGAGGTAGTTTCATTGCTGCTTTGGGAGCTGCGGTTGCATTCGGTAATTTTCTGCTTTGGACCAACGCCATAAGCGATGCAGGGAGCTGGGAAGAACTCAATGTAACGAATTTAGTAGCCGCGCTTGGTCTGTCTCTCGCAGTAATTGGATTGTTCAGTTTAGGTATCCATGCATTACCACTTATTCTCGCAGGAGAGGGGTTTGCCTTCTTATTTGGACTCTTATGATCAGTCTTCGCTTGTTATTGGGCGCTGTCACATCAGCGCTAATTTGTATAAAAATACAAGGAGATTATTTAAATTTCGCCCGCTATTATTCAAATATAGCGGCTGGTGTTTTCTCTGGTTTGATGTCATTGCTATTGTTTGTACATGGAAAGTGGGCCTGTTTTATTGAGCGCAACAATGGTAGTCCCTCAAAAAAATGGACGTTCTTTGAGTTCTGGGTTCTACCATCATCGATTGTTTATATGTTTACTCTGCCCTTTGCAGGAATTCATGTCTTTACCTTAGAGTTTTTTTTCTCCTTATTGCTGTGTGTTGCCCTGTTGGGTGACCGTAACCACGATATCTCTAAATACTTGTGGGAAAAGCGTCCAAAAGAGTATCGGAAATTCCCAGATTCTGGGGAGGCCTCATGGCGGACGTTGAACGAAAAAAAAATGCTTTGTGTCGTAACTTTTTTCGGACTGCCTATTGGGATATATCTGTTTTCCGCACTGTATCAGCTTTGAGAATATAAAATAATTAGGGAGACTCTGAATAAGTCTCCATGGATCCTATGGCTATGGCCGGTAAGCGGGGGTAAGTACACAGCGAACTCACTGTAGTTGTCCGAGGTGAGCGCTTTAACTGCGCCCCGAATCAGCCTCAAAAGCCGGATGGTGGTGTCGCTGCCCAACGCCGACTAATTATGGGTACTTTGAGTGAGGGACGCTTTGGTCATGAAAAAAACCAGAAAATCTTGGATTAGCAAAGAAAAAAGTTAAGTCTGAGGAAGGTCTGAAATGCTGAATTTTGTAGCTTCATGCTGGTACTGGCGAAAATTTCCGGGTTTTCATGCCTTCCTTGAGGCATGTGGTATCTGAGCGAACCGGAGAAGCAAGTCGCAAATCTGGAATACCAGTAAACGCTATTAGCGTTTTACGACCTGACCTGCTCTGAATGGCAGGCACAAGCGGCAACGACATCACCCTGGGCGACGTATTGGGCACCCAGCAGATCGTTCCCGAAAACGCCGACGTCATCGAAGACGTCGCATTGCCCTTTAATCGCGTGCGCGCCAGCGCCGTTGTCCCGAATCTTCCAGAGTCACTGTACTATCGCTTCCGTCTGCAGATTGGCAACACCTTTGGCGGCAGTTTTGGCGCCCCCGTGCAATGGGCCGGAACAGCAGCGGAGATCGACCGCCTGACGCCAGAGCTCGTTGGCAAGTCACTGGCGATCAGCTTCCGACCGGCCACTGAGGCCGACCAGCAGACGCTGGAGAGCTACCTTCCCGACACCGTCGAATCGTTGGAAGACCTGCCCTCCCAATTACCGGCCAATACCGTTAACATGATTGGCGAGATCACCCTCGACGGCAACGTGGTGGCAACCACGTCCTCGGTCACCCTGGGCCAGTCATTAATGGCGCGCCTGGGTTTTCACGCGCCCGAACGAAGCTGGAACTACAGCGAAAACAACCTGATTGCCGGCCAATATCAGGCTGTGGGAATTGATATGCAGGGCATCAGCCCAGCCCAGCTTACCAAATTGCAGGGGCAACTGGAGAACGTGAAAACCAAGCTGGATGCAGAAGATTTCGCCGGTCTGACCAAGCATGACCTTGTCGGTGGCATCCTTCAGTCCGGCATTCAGGGCTATCTGGCAGAGACCTACGCCATGGACAAAATTGCCGCCAAGGCATCGAACATTGTGTACAACCGAAGCCCAAGCTACGGCACCTTCGCTACGCAGATGAACGTATCCTACTTCTTTGGCTCCCCGCGAAATGTTCTGTTCAGCGGCGTGGTGATGGACGTGGATAGGATGTCAGCCAATACGGAATCGGTGGATAATTGTTATGAGGATTGGGTGGCGTTTAATCGCGCCTCGGGTATGCGCTCCAGTGCCTACGAACACCTGATCCCGGAGCGCCTCTTTTCGACCGAAGAGCAACCCGCTGAGGGTGTATCGACCGCGAAAGCGCTAACGCTGGCTATGGCCCAGGGCCAGAGGATCTACACACTGACTTCTGAAAACGCCTCGAGACTGAACCTGATCACCATCGACTCGGCGGCGCGCTCTGAAATACAGTCGGCGTTGCAGCGTGGGTTTGAGGTCACCGTTCATGCGCAGCCAATCAACGTTAATGGCTGGGAGGGGAGTGGTTATTCGATTATTGATCCTGAGCGTGGGGTTGGAGCTTACAAAATTAGTGGTGGGGCTAGTGGTGGCGAATTTTGGAACCTTTTGGCTAGCGCTTTGGCTTATTTAGCAAATGCCGATGGAGCCTCGGACGCGTTTAAGAAGCTCGTTGGTTTGACTGGCCTTTTTAGTCTTGTTGGTAGCTTCTTCGACATTCTTTTTGTTACAGGGTGCAATGAGTTCGACGCTGCGGCTGGAGCATTGCTTTCCTTTATTGCTGGAATATATTTAACAAAGCTCTCATTGATATTGATTGCAGGACTACTGAATCCAATCTTTTTGGTCCTTGCCATCGTCGCAATAACGCAAATTATTAGCTATGTTCAGTCGCTGGTCACTCGTAGCGTAAAAGCAAGTTGTCAAGCTTAGTGAGGAATAGCCTATGCGCGGTAAAAAACTATCCTTCTCAAAGAAAGGAGAGTCTGAAGGGTTCGACTTTTTGTCGTTCCACCTAAAAGTTGCGGTTTTGGGAGCGATTTTGTTGGGCCTAATGGTGCTGGCAGGACGGCTAGGATGGATTTGAGCAGATTTACTGCTTAGCCGACTGATAAACGGTGTGGAGCTCTTATTAACACTGCCACGATCCCGGAGCGGTGGAAGAAACTGCCTGGCTACTCAAAATTTGCGAGGGGTTTGGGGCTCATGGCTGGTTTGGCGAACGACTTATTTGGTGACGCAGAGGGGTGGGATCTGGTTGGACAGACTTCTTTGACTCTGTTTGGTTTTTTCGCGACGGCATTACTGTTAGCGAGCGTATCGGTCGCTGTCGGTCCCTTTTTAGGAGCAGTTTCGGAGCCGTTATTGCGAGCTTTATAGCGTATCTAATGGCTCAGTTTTCTAGGCGCTATTTCTAGATGGCGATTGCTGCCAGCAATCACCATCTATCCTAAATTGTCATTGGCAGATAAGAGGTTTTTTTTGATTAACTTTTGGATAGTGTTTGTTGCCTCATTAGTTTTAATATCTATTTGCTTGATCGTTTTCTATCTTTGGTTTTTATTTTGGTCTGTTGTTCAGGAGCGGGTAGTGTCAATCAACTGCGGCGTCACGAAATCTAATGGGGTAAGGGGGCCCCGAAAATATCGCATTGTGATTTACAGCTTTCAGACTAGCTCGGGTGAAAGGTAGTCAAAGAGGTAGGGATTGCTGATTTCTGGAACAGCGGGGCCAAGAAAACGTGTAGGTGACGCCATTTCAGTGAGTTATTGCACAGCATTTCCTTCGCTTTCCTGTCCTCGTCGCCCGATTTTCGAAGCTTTCGTGGTTTTGGTGAGCGTTGCTCTGATTACCGTCATAAGCGGCTTTATTCTTTTCATGGAAAGTACTCAATCTCTATAGATACAAAGATATGACCTGCGCACCTGTTTCCGCCAGGCCGTGAAACTGGATGTTTTGAAGTATAAGCCGGACGCCATCCTTCAGTCTGGAATCCAGGGCTACCTGGCAGAGACCTACGCCATGGACAAAATTGCCGCCAAGGCATCGAACATTGTGTACAACCGAAGCCCAAGCTACGGCACCTTCGCTACGCAGATGAACGTATCCTACTTCTTTGGCTCCCCGCGAAATGTTCTGTTCAGCGGCGTGGTGATGGACGTGGATAGGATGTCAGCCAATACGGAATCGGTGGATAATTGTTATGAGGATTGGGTGGCGTTTAATCGCGCCTCGGGTATGCGCTCCAGCGCCTACGAGCACTTAATCCCGGAACGTATCTTTTCGACCGAAGAGCAACCGGCGGAAGGCGTCTCAACGGCCAAAGCCCTAACGCTGGCTATGGCCCAGGGGCAAAAGGTCTACACGCTGACCTCTGAAAACGCCTCGAGACTGAACCTGATCACCATCGACTCGGCGGCGCGTTCTGAAATCCAGACCGCCTTGCAGCGTGGCTATGAAGTGACTGTTCATGCGCAGCCAATCAATGTGAATGGCTGGGAGGGGAGTGGTTATTCGATTATTGATCCTGAGAATGGGGTTGGGGCTTATAAAATTAGTGGTGGGGCAAGTGGCGGCTTCCTATCATCTGATGCAGAAAATTTACTTACAGCCCTCGGGTTGGGCCTTGGTCTCGTTGCAATATTATTCGCTGCGCCACTCCTTGCAATTTTGTCAACGATATTATCTGTGGCTCTAACACTCGATGGATATCTTGATCTTGTTAGTGAGCTTAACGGAACGGCGTGCGCGAATAGTGGTGCGGCAGATCTCTACCTTTTATCTGCCGCAGGAACATTGCTTTTAGGCTTATTTCTCCCTGTAAGTCTTGCAGCGTTTGCACTGCTAAGTTGGGTCGGGTTTTATGTATCGGGTGCTGTTTCTGGGGCATTTACTAGAAATAATCCGGTGTGTGAATAAATTTACAGTATCGTGACCGAGCCCTATGATGAATAAAATTTTTTTATTGTTATTAATAACGTTAATAGCTTTATGTTTTTGGGGTTTGGTATCTGGAAAATTATTTTTCCTTGGTCGCATTGTTAGGCGGCAAGACGAGAAGCTAATTTTCTATTTTGGAATAATTATATATTTGGTTATTGCGATGTTCTCTTGGCTCGGCACGCAAAACCTATGATTACATTAACTGCTTTACCTATAATTTTCATGCTAACAACTAGCATTATAATATTAAGCTCGTTAGTAACTGGAAGGCTTTGTGCGTGGTCGAAAAATCCGTTAAGGCTGCGTGATGCGCCGGTTCCTTTTTTGTTATATTTAGTTGCTTTAAGCTTGTTATTTTTACTCTCAGTGAAAAGCTTTGATAGAATATATTACCTGTCTAATATGGTCTCCGTCTAAATGTAGAAAATCAGAGCGCCGTGCAGCGCGGTTTTGAGGCGACGATTCACCAGCAGCCGATCAATGTGAATGGCTGGGAAGGTAGTGGCTATGCCATTATTGATCCCGAGAATGGGGTTGGGCCTTATAAGATAAGTGGTGGGGCTAGTGGCGGTTGGGCCGACATTATTGCTGCTTTAGGTGCGCTTCTCCAGTTTCTTTCTTTTGGCTCTGAAGCATTGGGAGAGCTTGAGAAAGTCGTAAAGGGGTTGGACGACGTTCTTGGTGGGGTATTCTCCTCGATAGCACGTATTATTGGCGGGTTGGGCGTCGCGTTAGCCGGGTTTGATGCCTATCTGGCGGGCTGTAGTGGCGGAGCTATTTATGGAATAGTTGCTTTCGGCATTGCAGGCGTTGCGCTATCGCTAGCATTAGGCCTGTTTTTGGGCCCGGTAGCGGCGCTTGTCGCTGGTGTGCTAATCAATGTTGCGATTACAGCGCTTCAGAACAGTATAAAGAAAGATTTTTGTTAGAGGGTGTTATGTTTTATAGGTGTCCGGAGTGCAAGCATTCGGTGAGCAAGTTAGTGCTTTTAAAAAAATATGTGACTTGCACTGACTGTGGAGCAAAAATAACTGTAAATACCGGAGTATCAGTATCTGCGGGCTTTATGGGATTCGCATTATATGGAATTTATAAGGCAGGAGTTCCTGCCGCTATACCAACAGTTTTGGGAATCGTTGCCGTGATTTTGTTGGCATTAATTTCTGGAGTTTTATTAAAAGTAAAAAGTAAGTAATAATTCTTGAAATAGTTAAACGGTGCGGTGAAGGCTTCCCGTCCCTCGGTTACCCCGGGCCAATCTCTGATGACCCGCCTAGGCTTTGACGCGCCGGCCCACAACTGGCGCTACAGCGAGAACAACCTGATTGCTGGCAAGTACCAGACCGTGGCCATCGATATGCAGGGTATCAGTCCCGACCAACTGGAGGCTCTGAAATCCAGGGTCGAAGAGGTGTCCAGCAAGCTGAACGCAGAGAACTATGCTGGCCTCACCAAGCACGACCTGGTGGGCTCCATTCTTCAGGCCGGTATCCAGGGCTACCTGGCGGAGACCTACGCCATGGACAAGATCGCTGCCGCCGCCTCGGATATTGTGTATAACCGCAGCCCCAGCTATGGCACCTTCTCCACAGAAATGAACGTGTCCTACCTGTTTGGCATGCCGCGCAATGTGTTCTTCAGTGGTGTGGTGATGGACGTGGACCAGATATCGTCCAATACCGAATCCGTGGATAACTGCTACGAGGACTGGGTGGCGTTCAATCGCAGTTCCGGGATGCGGTCCAGCGCCTATGAGCATTTGATTCCAGAGCGTCTGTTTTCGACTGAAGAGAACCCTGTGGAAGGCGTCTCAACCGCCAAGGCATTAGCCCTGGCGATGGCCCGGGGTCAGAGAGTCTATACTCTGACAAACGACATTGCCTACAACCTGAGCCAGATCACCATCGACAGCGAAGCCCGCTCGGAGATCCAGAATGCGCTTCAGCGCGGTTACGAAGTGACGGTTCACGAAAATCCCCTCAACGTGATCGGCTGGGAACGCAGTGGCTATGCCATTATTGATCCTGAGAATGGGGCTGGGGCTGGGGCTTTTAAGATTAGTGGCGGGGCTAGCGGTGGATTTCTCGTAGCTTTCGCGGCAACGGCTCTGGGTTTCTTAGGAGCTGTCGTGCTCTTGTGCGCTGGGGGTTTTCAGACGGACTAATTATAGTGTTTTACTTTATTGCTAAAGAGCAAGGATGGTTTTGATAAGTCTGAGGAAGGTCTGAAATGCTGAATTTTGTAGCTTCATGCTGGTACTGGCGAAAATTTTCGGGTTTTCATACCTTCCTTGAGGCATGTGGTATCTGAGCGAACCGGAGAAGCAAGTCGCAAATCTGGAATACCAGTAAACGCTATTAGCGTTTTACGACCTGACCTGCTCTGAATGGCAGGCACAAGCTGCAACGACACCACCCTGGGCGACGTGCTGGGCACCCAGCAGATCGTTCCCGAAAACGCCGACGTCATCGAAGACGTCGCATTGCCCTTTAATCGCGTGCGCGCCAGCGCCGTTGTCCCGAATCTTCCAGAGTCACTGTACTATCGCTTCCGTCTGCAGATTGGCAACACCTTTGGCGGCAGTTTTGGCGCCCCCGTGCAATGGGCCGGAACAGCAGCGGAGATCGACCGCCTGACGCCAGAGCTCGTTGGCAAGTCACTGGCGATCAGCTTCCGACCGGCCACTGAGGCCGACCAGCAGACGCTGGAGAGCTACCTTCCCGACACCGTCGAATCGTTGGAAGACCTGCCCTCCCAATTACCGGCCAATACCGTTAACATGATTGGCGAGATCACCCTCGACGGCAACGTGGTGGCAACCACGTCCTCGGTCACCCTGGGCCAGTCATTAATGGCGCGCCTGGGTTTTCACGCGCCCGAACGAAGCTGGAACTACAGCGAAAACAACCTGATTGCCGGCCAATATCAGGCTGTGGGAATTGATATGCAGGGCATCAGCCCAGCCCAGCTTACCAAATTGCAGGGGCAACTGGAGAACGTGAAAACCAAGCTGGATGCAGAAGATTTCGCCGGTCTGACCAAGCATGACCTTGTCGGTGGCATCCTTCAGTCTGGAATCCAGGGCTATCTGGCAGAGACCTACGCCATGGACAAAATTGCCGCCAAGGCATCGAACATTGTGTACAACCGAAGCCCAAGCTACGGCACCTTCTCTACGCAGATGAACGTATCCTACTTCTTTGGCTCCCCGCGAAATGTTCTGTTCAGTGGTGTGGTGATGGACGTGGATAGGATGTCAGCCAATACGGAATCGGTGGATAATTGTTATGAGGATTGGGTGGCGTTTAATCGCGCCTCGGGTATGCGCTCCAGTGCCTACGAACACCTGATCCCGGAGCGCCTCTTTTCGACCGAAGAGCAACCCGCTGAGGGTGTATCGACCGCGAAAGCGCTAACGCTGGCTATGGCCCAGGGCCAGAGGATCTACACACTGACTTCTGAAAACGCCTCGAGACTGAACCTGATCACCATCGACTCGGCGGCGCGCTCTGAAATACAGTCGGCGTTGCAGCGTGGGTTTGAGGTCACCGTTCACGCGCAGCCAATCAACGTTAATGGCTGGGAGGGGAGTGGTTATTCGATTATTGATCCTGAGCGTGGGGTTGGGGCTTATAAGATTAGTGGTGGGGCTAGTGGTGGATTTCTCTCCGACGATTTAGTGAGCCTTCTGATGTTTGCAGGGTTTTCCTTCGGCCTTGTAGGAGCCCTTTTATCGATCACACTTCTGGTAGCGATTTCTGCCGCAATTACAATTCTGCTCGCTGCAGACTTATATTTAGATTACCGAAGTATAAGTTCGAAATGTGGTGGCTTGGATATGCTTGTAGGGGCTGCCGTTATCTTGTCAGTTCTATCAATATTCTTTGCGCCGTTAGCGCTCGTTATTGCATCGTATGTGTCGCTTCTGGTGGGCGGAGCCGCACTTCCGGCTGCAAATAGTTCAGTGTGTAAAGCGAACTATTTTTGATCTGATCGGCGGGTAAGCTCGCCGATCATAAAATCTCATAATTGAGCAGAGGAATGTTTGGTGCTTTTTTTCATAGTAGATGCAGCAATACTGCTCCTTTCGATAGGCCTGTTTTCTAGTTTGGTTCTTGGGAAGTGTTTTACATTGGGGCACTGGCGTCACAGGGCATCTGACCGATATCGATACTGGGAAGGTGTCGCATCCTACACGATTCTATTGATCGTGTTGGCTTTCGTGAGGTTGAAACTTGGAGGTGTAATATCGGTTGAGTAGTGGTTTTGGTCAGTGTTGCCCTGATTACCGCCATAGGCGACTTCATCATTTTAATGGAAAGTACTCAACCTCTATAGATACAAAGATATGACCTGCGCACCTTGATGGTCTTTCAACCCTGGTTTCTACGCTACTTGGCGCGATTTCGGGAGCTTTGGAGCGCTTTCAGGCCAGCAATCTTGGGAAGGTTTTGTTTAGTGATACACTGAAAAAGCTTCAAAAACTGGCAGGCGACGCTACAAAAGTGGGTTATTTGGCTCTGGCCGCTGAACTTCTGGGTATCTCGCAGGGCGATTATGATGCCTATGATTCCTTGGGCCGCGCAAGCGTCGCGTTGTTCGCTTTTGCTGTAACATCATGTCTTATCACCAGTTTGCTGTTGGCCGCAGGGCCAATTCTGGTATTCATTGGAGGCGCTCTTATTGCTTTGGCCATTACCACTATCACCAGTGCGTTTAGCAACCGGTATTTCAATAATTAGCAGTCCCCGGGCTGGTATGGAATAGGTCTGAATTACGAATTTGAGACTCGAAAGGATCGAGGCGAGACCCGGAGGTGAAGTTGTATTTAGTTCTTACCTGGATATTTGTGACGGGAGCGTTATTGCCAATAGTGCTCTTCGCTTGGTATTTGGCCTGGCCGGTGACCTCGGGAGTCGTAACGCGGGTAGATGAGTGGATGCAGCCCACAAACGATGTTCTTCGTGCCAAAAAGCGACGAAGCGTTAGCTATGAGTATGAATGGCAAGGTAGTAAACGTACCGGTACTCGACAAAGCCTGTTTCTTGCCCACGGTCTCTCCCCGAAAAAACAAGTTGGAGATACGATTGATGTTAGCGTGTGTTCGATTGTGCCCGAGATGACTTGTCCCAGGCGTCCGTGGTTTGAGCTTTTTATTGTGCTCATTTGGTCTGCTTTTATCTCAGGAGCGGCTTTCGTGGCTTTACTTGAACACGTTTTGAAGCCTTGAGTGGATCTTGAGCAGTACTCATCGAACCTGCCACTGATAGGCTAACTAAATGAAAGAAGTTGTTTTTTATATATCCATTGCGTTCTTTTGCGCGAGGATATGGGGCCTGGTAAGTGGGCGCATATTTTTTGGAAGCCGGATGGTCTATCGTTGCGATGGTCGCGCAAACTTTTACGCTGGAATCATCGGTTACTTCATGTTGGCTGCGTTGTCTTGGTTTTTTAGTAGGCACCTGTGACTTTTCTCGTGGTTGCTGCGGGCATCGTTGTTGCAGTCTTGTGCCTTCTGATTGTCAGCTCGCTCATTACAAGGCGATTTACGCCGTGGTCAAAAAACTCAGAGCGTTTTAGAGATGCGCCTTTGGCATTTTTCTTGCAAAAGAGTATTTTGATTTTGATATTAGTGTCGCTGATTATTGGCATTTGGGAGGTAATAACTTGATGGCATCCTATGAACCAAATGAGATGGGCTGATATCTTTGAATCTAGGATCGGGCGCTAATATTTAATGGTTTTATTTATATACCTTAATGCAAAGGATAGTTTTAATGAGCTAAGAACGACAGCTGGGTCCGTTTTTTAGGACATTTAGTATTTCTTTAGCTCCACTTTTCATTAAATATCTTAAATCGGAAATTGCATTTTAAGAAAAGTAACTCGTATTGAAAAGTTTATCGTTCAAATGGAATTTCGAAGCGTAATAGCGAATGCCCATCGGCGCTGGCTTCTACTTTTAGTTGGCCTCCCATCAGTTCAATAAGCCGTTGTACCAACGGCAGGCTCAGGCCCATAAACCCGGTGTTTCCGCTCAGGTTACCCTTGCCTATCTTGTCGAAGTCATCAAAATTGTCAAAGTTAGCGCCTAGGCTGTGCGATAAGTTTTGCGCCGCGGTATTAGACACTGCAATGCTCAGTAATGCCGCCGGAGGAAGTTGATCGGCATCGTTCCGATGAACCGGCAATTGTGCGGAATCCAGGATTTTCAGGCAGGCTTCAATCTGTATGCTGCCGTCGTGACTGCCTTTAATAGAGTTATCCAGAAGGCCTGCTATTATTTGGCGCAATTTTGGCGCATCTCCATACACCATCGCTACGTCTGGAAAGCCCGATTGAAAGCTGAGATCCAGGGTTAATCCGGCTTCTACCGCGATTTGTCTGTGGGACGCCACGCAGTTGTGAATCAACTGGTGCAAATCAAATGGATAAGACCGCAGCACCGCAGTGCCGCGATCCAGACGTGAATACTCCAAAATATCGTTTATCACCAGTAATAGGTCCTGCGTAGCGCGACTGACGGTCGTTAGGTATTCGCTTTGACTAGTGCTCAGGCTTTCGCCCTCGATCAGTTTGACAGTGCTCAGCACGGCTCGCAGAGGAGTCTGTAACTCATGACTCGCAATGTCCATAAAGTCGGATTTTGCTTGGCTGTTGCGCTCGGCCTGATCCAGGGCAGAGCGGGTTTGAGTCAAGGTGTGCTCCTGCAATTCTCGCTGCTCTTCTAGATGTTGCGCTAGCTCGTTCAGGCGTATTTCTATGGTGATCAGTTCCTTAGAATTACGATATTCATTTACCGGCGTCACGCTGTAATCATGGTGGCTGAGGGCTTTAATTCGTAGCCCGATGCTACGTATGGGGCGCAGGATACCGGTAAGAAAGTAATTAACAAGAAACATAGTCAGAAGCAGCAGGGCAGTACTCAAAGCCAGCGACGTCCAAAGGATGCCGCGGCGCTTGCTGGCCAGAAGGTTCGGATCAACACCTACCTGCACGCTGCCCACCCGCAAGGCTCCGCCGACGAAGCTCAAACCTGGATCGAACCACTCAGGGGTATTTAAGCCATTCATGTTCAAAGGTTTTTGAAGAATCTCAGCCGTATAAATGTTTTTGTCCAAAGCGGGTGCTGCAAACGTCGTTATTCGCGCTTCCACATCGGCCCGCTTGCGATCACTGGCGTCGGCGTTCGCGTTACTGACAAAGCCGATCACATCGCCGCGAACGTTAGTCACGCGTATCCAGTCAGCATGGCTGCGGCGTAAAGATTCGGAAATAATGTCGTTGAGCACACTGGTGTTGCCGGATACGACCGCGTATTCCAATGCGGGCGCCAGGCTGTCAGCGACAATCTGGCTATGTTCCGCCACCCGGTCGTTGGCGTCTTGCAAGCGCACATAGGTAAAAAACAGCATCAGTGCGGCGAACATTAGAACAGCGGGCAAAGCGCCAAGAATAAGCAGTTTTCGAGCAAGTCTGGCAGGTGGACGGTGCGCCTTAAAGGACCGTGGCCGAGGTATCATGGCAATATTCCTCTGTTTTCGGCATCCGCGGTCGCGTCTTTGGTGGCGGGCATCGCCTGTTCACGCAACTGTTCTATTACCTGTTCCTTTACGTTGGCCTCTGACGGCAGAGGGATGTTTAGGGAGCGTCCGACTTGCTCGTTTATTTGAACATTGAAATCGGTCGGGTACGCCGGTTTCGGCAAGACACCCTCGTGAAACCACTGTTCCAGAGCGCTAACCAAGGCTTGCGCCACCGCAGAGTAGGGCGCGTAGCTTGACGCCAGCGAACCGGCTTTGACATAGGCTTGGCTTGGACCAATCACCATGATGTTTCGCCGGTAGGCGGTAAGCAGAATGTGTTTGATGGTGCTTGGGTTGTAAATGCTGGGGTCTTGAGCTGCCAACACGAAATCACCGTAATAGAGCGCGCGCACCAGAGTTGGTATGAGCTCGCTATTACTGTTTACAACAAACATCTGCGCTTCCAGATTGTACTTTGGCAACTGCGACAGCAATTCGCTGTAAAGGTGAGTGCTCTTTGGAGTAGCCAATAGGGCAATCCGGCGGGATTGGGGCAGTATGGCCTTGCCGGTAAGCGCTTGGTTGAGCAGAGGCACGTCGTAGTAAATGGCAGACACAGAGCGCTCCGTTTTCTTATCCGAACGCGCATGGGTTATAGCCCGATAGTATTCCTGTGAAATCAGTGTTGCCAATATCGGCGACTGCGGATATGTGCCCAACGCCGTTGTAAACGCTCTGCGGCCAATGGTCACTATGGGTATGCCCGGGTTTAATGCCGCTTCAGACTCGTTAACCGGCATAACGCGTACTTCTCGACCAACCAACTGGCGAACTTGATCCAGCAAATAGTTGTCCAAGACATCGTTACCCGAACCCACCACATAGATCAACGGAATCGTAATGTCTGAGCGAGCAGCGCCGGCGGCCAGCATCAGGATAAAACAGAAGAGCGCAGCAACCGCAACACGTCCGGGAGCGATAAAATATGTCGTCCGGAACAGGCGTACCTTGCTAAGCGATCGATACATGGGAGCCATTATCTATTCACATCCATTAAAAACGTAGCCCTGCTTCCACAAAAAATTGGTTGTGGTCCGCAATATTGTTATCAGAGCTAAGATCAAACTCCCGGTTCAGGTAGTGCTGCATAACAAACGCAAATTCCGCAGTGTAACGTGGCTGAACAAGTTGCTTGGCCAGGCGAATATCCAAGCGCTCAAATTGGGAGTTTCGGAACTCATCTGCCCAGTAAAATGCGCTCGCCGCGGTAATATTCCATGGAAGTCGTTGAATGGCTGCAATGCTTCCAGAATGTCTTGCGGAAAGGCGCCCAAGCCATGTTAGCTTGTTTCCCTTCTCCTCGGCGGATAACTGTGTGCCATCATAATTGTCAGGGCCGCTGTAGCGAGAATCCTGATCAAGATAACCATAGCTTAGACGCAGAGTTGTTGAAGGAAAGACCACGGAGCCTTCAACCTCAAAACCTTTTTGATCAATATCCACACTATTATCAATATTCCATTCCTCGAACTGGATTACACCACCGATCATATCCCGCATCTCGTCCCTGAATCCACGCACCTCCAGTGTGAGCAAGACAGGTGACACAGGGAACTGGCCGAAATAACTGATTTCGTGAGAGCGGATTTTTTCCTCAGTCAAATGAACATCCAAGGTGTTGACGTAATTTTTATCGAGTAAGTCGTTTGTCGTTAAGCGGTAACCCTCAAGTTCCTCAGCGTACGCAGCGTTGACGTTTCGAAGTGTATGACCGTAGTCCGGGTTTTGCTCAAAACTGTCCGGTGTGCGCACGGCCTCAGAGTAAACAAAACGCAGTGCATGTTGATTATTGAAAATCAGGTTGGCCGCTAAGCGCGGGGAGAAGTAACCCTGGCCGGTCGTGTCTGTATGTTCCCAGTTGCCACCGCCGTTAAAGGTCAGCCAATTTGTAGGGCTATATTCTACATTGGCGAAAACTCGGTACTGTTCACTGGTGCCGCGGCCATTGAAAAAGGTTTCCGAACGATAGGTGTCGTGGCGATAACCCAGCCCAGAGACCAGTTTGGTCGTGTCAGACAGAATCAACGTGTCCTGCAGCTCCAGCTCCAACCGGGAATCTTCTGAATCGGCGTTCAGATTAGCTGATAATGGTTCAGGCGCGGTGTTCAAGTTTGAGCAGTTAACGGAACTACCCGCTGGGTTTGAACAGATTCCATTGAATAAAGGCAAGACGTCCTCTGTGGGTACCTTAATTGGCCACCGCTGGCGCCGTTTGAAATTCTCGAAACTTACCTGAACGTGGAAAAAATGATCGGCGGATGAGATGACGTTAAAGCGGCTATCCAGATAATAATCGCGTACATCAATATCTGGATTGGCTTGCGCCGGGAAGTAGCCCGTTTTGTATTGATCTTCTTCGTTAACACCGTCTGTAACGCCAGCCCGCAATTCTATATTGAAGTCTGGTTGCAGCTTCAAGCGCGAGTCGAACGTCAGAAAGTTCAGATTCTGGCCATCATGGAACGGTATAAAATCACCATCCTCCCTCTGGTAATCGAATCCTCCAAACTCGCGTTTCTCGAAAGCCATGCGCCAGTCAATGTTGGCGTTGGCATCGCCGACGCTGGCAAATGTACGCCGATAATCGCGAGATCCGGACATTACCCGCAGTTCCGTACCGGCAGTATCGGCCGGGTCTCGGGTAATAATATTGATGCTGCCCAGAAACGCGTTGACGCCGTAAGCCGCAGAGTTGGGCCCGCGGCTTACTTCAATTCGTTCAATCAGCTCCAGCGCCACCGGCATGGTTTGCCAGTCCATATCTGACAGAGTGGCGCGATGGGCTGTGCGGCCATCAATCAGCACCTGCATGCGCCGTTGCTCGTAATGCGCGGTGCCATGGTAGGTGGTCACTGGTGTACTGCTACCGACCTCTGCGACGACCATGCCGGGCACGAGCCGGAAAATTTCAACCAGGCTGTTGATGCCTAATTGCCGCACCAGATCACCTTCAATAACGGTGGTACTGCCCGGCACCCGAGTTTTGGGCTGCCGCAAGCGGGTTGTGGTCAACACTTCTGGAATGTCATCGTTGAAACTGTAAAAGCCGGGCAAAGGCTCAATCTTATCGGGAATGTCATTGCCGTCGGCCCAGGCGGGTGCTATCGCCGCCGTGACTCCCAGCAAGGTTGCCGAAAAATATGGCCGAAAGCTGCTGATTGCCTGGGTTGCACAGCGTAAAATGGCCGCGCGCGGAGCCACTTGCAACGGCGTTATTGCAAAACCCGAGCTCGCCCCATCACTGTTCGGGCAACAGAAGCAATTCGTAACGGCCATGATTGTCACTCTATACTGGTGGTGTAGTGCAGTTTGAGTAATCGATTTGTATAGCGTAAAGCGTATGCTATTGCAGTGGGGCTTAATTGTCTCGCGTAAATGTACATTTGTTAATAATTGGAGACCCGTAGCAATGAACTGCTGGGACCTACTTGGAATAGAACCGACATCCGATCGCCAGCGCGTAGAACAGGCTTACCAGCAACAACTGAAATTTGCCAGCAGCGATGAGGCGCGAAGCCTGGAGCAAGCCTTTCGCGAAGCCACCGGCGCAGCACCAGCCGCCTCCGATATCGAGGCACAAACGCCGCCAAACACTCCAGACGCGCAGCCTGAGCACGGGCCTGAGCAACCCCAAGAGCTGGACGCTCATTCAGCGCAAGTGGCGCGTGAGGTGGTTATTCAGATCAAAGCGCTGCTGAACGACAGCATCCGGGCGGAAAATGCAGACGTGTGGAAGGCCATTCTGTGTGAGCCACCGGCTGATCAGCCTGCTTTGCGCGCTGAGATTGCCCGCCGGCTTGAGTCACAGTTGCGTCCGATGGCCGAAAACGGCGTGTTTCCGGTATCAGTGACGGCATTTTTGGGTGACTGGTTTGAATGGCCGAGCCTGCGAGAAGCGCCGAGCAGCCATGGGAAAAAGCAACAGCCGGACGAGCGTAATTATCCCGAACCAGAGATGATGGGCGGGGAAGGCGAGCAGAATGAACAACCACCGCAATCCGTTAACTTCTGGCCGGCGGTGATTGGTTGGATTATTGGACTCGCTATTTTGACCAGCCTGTTCGGCGGCATGGGCGGGAGCTGACGAACCCCTTAAATCTGATTTAGAAAATCGCCTGCCGGCTGGGCCAGCAGCCGGGCCAGAATGGCAGGCTCGAATCGGCGGCGGATGCTGATGGCGTAAAATTCTTCGAAAACACCGGGTAAGGCACCGTAATCCACCAGGCTTCCGGCTTTCAATTCGTCACGGACGACCACCGGGGGTAGTACCGAAAAGTAGCGGGTGTCCCGTGCCAGCAGCCGCATCATGGCCATGTCGTCCACCTCTGCTATCAGCCTTGGCCGCACTTTGTGGTAGTCGCAGAATTGGTCAAAAGCGTGGCGTATATTGTTTTCGGCCCCGGGAACAATGAGCCGCAAACCCTGGAGAAAGTCAGGGAATACTACGTTGGTGGCCGCGTCGGGAGGCCCGATAATGCTCACCGGCTGACGTGCGATGCGGCGAGAGCGAAATGGGTTTTGTTGGTCGCCCTGAACCGGCTGATTTGACAGCACCAGGTCCAGCCGATGTGCCGACAGGCGCCGCAGTAAATCGTCAAGCCCGCCGCTTTGTAGGCTGAGCTCCAGATCATCCTGCTCTAACAGCGGTGCCAGAAAACCCTCCTGAAAGTTCCGCGACAGCGTCGCCACAGCACCTACCTTTAATGTTTCTCGCGCCGGTTGGTGCCCGCTTTCAAACAAAGCAGATAGCTCCGCCCCTTGGCGAAATATTTCTTCTGCGTAGCTGAATGCGACGCGACCGGCCTCTGAAAGCTTCAGGCGCCGCCCTTCGCGAATAAACAGCGCTTCACCAAAACTATCCTCTAGTTTTCGTATTTGCCCCGACAGTGCCGATTGCGATATGTGCAAAGCTTCCGCAGCGCGGGTCAGATGTCCGGTGCGGGCTACTTCCCAGAAGTAGAAAAGATGGTGGTAATTGAGTTTCATGTATTCGTTCTTTAAAAGTGAATGTTACGTTCTTTATAAACTATTTTTTAAATGTATGCACGGTGGGCATAGTAGCGAGGTTGCCTAATTTGCTGTTCAAGGAGTTGCTGAATGAACCCCATCGCCACCGTCGTTGCAGAACTTGCCCTGTTGGGCTGGCTGCTAGTCCCGTTGTCGTTGCTGTTGCTTGCGGCATATGCCAACTGGACCAGCAACCCACGCAAACTTGCCCATTGCTGGACCGCCGCCAAGAGCTTATTCGTTGCCTTGATGGCCATCACGGGGTTTATCGGCCTGATGTTGTTGGCCGATGGCCCGGGCTTCACAACCGGCTTGCCGGATATTGGTGCCCAGTTTGGCCTGTTTCCCAGCGGCCTGGCATTGTGGATGTCGATGCTGGTTGGTTTTATTGGCTGGGTCATCATTCGTTACGCGGACGACTATCTGCGCGGCGACCCGGGCCGTGCGCGCTTTTTCCCCTGGTTTCTTATTACCTTGGCCAGCGTTCTGGTTCTGGTGTTGACCAACCACCTGCTGGTCCTTGTGGGTGCCTGGGTGGGCGTGAGCCTTTCATTTCACCACTTGCTTACCCTTTATCCCCAACGCGCCGCGGCGAACGCGGCCGCTTTGCAGAAGTTCATAATCAGCAGGGTAGGTGATGTGTGTGTACTCAGCGCCGTTTTGCTGCTGCACCATCACTACGGAACCTTTTATCTTCCAGAAATGATGGCCGCCGACGGCGGGGCTGGCCATTCGTTGGCGTTGCAATCCGCGTCTGTACTGCTGGCTATAGCGGCGCTGCTGAAATGTGCTCAGCTGCCAGTTCATGGCTGGTTGTTGCGGGTTATGGAAGCGCCGACGCCGGTTTCGGCACTGCTGCACGCGGGCATTATCAACCTGGGTGGTTTTCTATGGCTGCGTTTGTACCCAGTGTTTGACGGTTTTACCCCGGGCCACGGCGTTCTTCTTGTTGTCGGCGGTGTGACCGCAGTCGTTGCTGCGCTGGTGATGATGACGCAGTCATCAGTAAAGCACTCACTGGCGTGGTCTACGTCAGCACAGATGGGGTTTATGTTGTTCGAAATTGGTTTAGGCGCTTACACCTTGGCCTTCCTGCATCTGCTGGCGCACTCGCTGTACAAGGCGCATTCGTTCCTGGCCAGTAGCCGCACGGTTGTGGCCAGCCATTCGCTGGCAGGGTACGCCGGAGTGGAGCGGGTTCAGGTGATAAACGGCGTGCTTGCCGCCGTGGTCGCCGCGGTTATATTGTCGGCGGTGCCGGCACTGGCGGAAGGGAAACTGGTTCTGGGTACGCTGCTGGTGTTGGCGTGCACCGCTGCCGCACTGGGCATTCCAGCTTGGGTGAAGGCTCCGGTTCGAGCCAGCCTACTGCTTTGTACCCTGATGTTGTTGCCACTTTATAGCTTACTGCATGCGTTGCTGTCGCCGGCTCTGGGTTCAACCAGCAACTTGGTGCTTCCACTTGCAGCACAAGTGGCGGGCTTGGCCATCGTCGCTGCTCTGGCGGCTGGCTCTCTGATGATTTTGCTTAAACCGCAGAGCCGCATCAGCCAGGCACTCCATCATTACTGCTGCGAAGGCTTAGGGCTAGATCTGCCGTTGAACCGCATCAGTGCCGCATTGGCAAGAAAAACCAACAGCTTGAGCCTTCGCGGCGCCAAACCGACCAACCTAAACAAAGTTACCCCGTTGAGTTCAGGAGAGCGGTCATGAGCCCTAGCTACGTCGTACAAAATGAATTACAGGCGGCCGTAACTGCGGCTTGCGAGGCCATAGCGCCGATATGGCCACTGGACCAGTTTATTGCCGTCAATCCCTGGTGGGGAATGCGGAAGCAATCGGTGGCAGAGGCGGCCGATCAACTGCAGCGCCGTGGCGGTATCAGCATGTTAATGCCTGCGTCTTTTTACTTGTCGGCCTGGGACGGCGGGCGCATACGCCCCGAAGACGTGCAGGATGTGTTACAGGCGGTTGGCCCTGAACCTGCGCCATCGCTTGAAGACCTGCTGAAGCGCTTACGCGCGGGTGATTTTGTTCAGCCACGGGCGGCCTGCTCTATTTTCCTCAGCCATGAAGGCCTTGCGCCGGCCGGCGATGGCAACTCCCAAGAAGCCGTTGTACGTCAGACAGGTCGTTTCTGTGCCCGTTACTTTGACCAGCGCCAGGCACGCTGGGCTGCAGACAAGGAACACAGCCTTTACACGGCTTGGCATCAGCATGTAAATGCCAGCCATCTGGTAGACAAGCAGATTGGAGTCAAAGGCTTACAACGTATGCTTGCAAGCTTGCCGCAAGAGACCGAACAGGCCCTGGCACAACTGACCCGCGATCTGGCCCTGCCGCCCGCGGCGTTGGAAGCGCTTTGCCACGGATTGTTACTGGATATGATTGGCTGGGCGTCCTGGTGCCGCGGAATAGACTGGCGAGCCGAAAACCAAGGGGGCACCAGTAAGATCTGTCGTGAGCTGTTGGCTGTGTTGCTGGCATGGGAATGGGCAGGGTTCGCGCTTACCAATAACGCTACCCAGAAAGCTTGGCAAAGCCAGTGGTTTCTGGCAGCCAAGAGTGGGTTTGATGAGGACGGGCTCGATAACGGCGCAAACACTGACGGCCAACTTTGGTTGTGGCAGCAGGCGTTTGAGCGGGCCTGGCAGCGGCAGCTGCTATCAAGCCTGAATCTTGATGCGAGCCCGGTTGCCGCGGTAACGCCAGACGTTCAAGCGGTATTTTGTATTGATGTGCGTTCGGAAGTTATCCGGCGCAACCTGGAACAAGCGGACGGCGGTATTCAAACCAAGGGTATGGCCGGCTTTTTTGGCTTGGCGCTGGCCCATCAGACACTCAGCGACAAGCCTGGCATGCGTCAGCTTCCGGGCCTGTTGGAGCCGGCAATCATAGCCGCTGACACCACGGGTACCAGCCAGGGTGATAACGCACAGCGAAGCAAAACCAATCAGCAAGAACTGGTCCGTCAGGCGGTTCGCAGCGCCAAGTATGGCAGCTTGTCAACTTTTACCCTGGTGGAAACCACCGGCTTGGCCTGGGCCTGGAAGCTGGTGCGTGACAGTCTTAATATAGGAAATGGCAGTAAAGGTGAGGATCACGAGCCTGGCCAGCTGCGCATGCATCATGCCGGAACCGGAGATCCGCTGTCTGATGCGAACAAAATCCGCCTGGGCACCGATTTTTTGCGGTCGCTGTCGCTGACGGAACATTTTGCTCCGTTGCTGGTTCTGGTGGGCCATGGCGCGCGCACAGACAATAACGCTCACCACGCGGGTTTGGCGTGTGGCGCCTGCGGGGGCCGCAATGGCGGCCTGAATGCGCAAATTGTGGCTGATATGCTGAATGAACCGGTGGTGCGTGCAGGTCTGGAAAAAGAAGGTATCGTTATTCCGCAGGAAACTTGGGTGGTTGCGGGCCAGCACTGCACGGTGACCGACCAAGTGCAGATTATTCGCCGCAGCGCCTTACCAGGCAGTCATAGCGGTGTCATGTCGCGTTTTGAAAAGGCTCTTAGCATTGCTGGCACCAGCATGCGGAGGGAGCGGGCGACACCGCTTCAGCTAAACGGTTTGGGGGATGACGCGCTGCTGGCCGAACTGCAAAGACGTACCCGGAACTGGGCAGAGGTTCGCCCTGAGTGGGGTTTGGCCAATAACGCCGCAATGCTGATTGGCAATCGCACATTGTCGCGCGGACGCGACCTGGGTGGCCGGGTGTTCATGCACGATTATGACCCCGAGGCAGATGAGGATGGCAATGTACTGACCGCCATATTTAGTGGCCCTGTGGTGGTTGCCAGCTGGATTAATTTACAGTATTTCGCCTCGGTGACGGCACCGGAAACCTACGGTGCGGGCAATAAGCTGCTGCATTCGGTGATCGGCGGCAATGTGGGCGTGATTGAAGGCGATGGCAGCGATCTGCGGATTGGCTTGCCGTGGCAGTCGGTTCACGACGGCACGAACTGGCGGCACGAGCCCATGCGTTTAACGGTTCTGATTGATGCGCCTCAAGAGCGGATTGATTTGGCTTTGGAGCGCACCCCGGCGCTCGCCACACTGGTTAAAAACCAGTGGCTGAGTATGACCAGCCTTCAGCTGATCAAGCGAACCCGGGGTGCCAGTTCCGCTTCGGCCCAGTTGACCGTTGCGGGCTGAGCGTCGTTACCGGTAAACAGATGCCCGACCTCCGGCACTGCATAACGCAGATCGCCGCGAGTCGGGCGCTGACTGTTGAATTCAGCATGGCTGATACCCACTTCCCAGATGTTATTCGAACCTTCGCTGTGCCAGCCTTCAGGGCGTAACTCAACCCGCACTTCCGAGCCAATCAGGCTAACCGCTTCAATGCGTAGCGGCAAATTGGCGTGTGCCACCGGCGCTGTTGCCAGCCGCACTTCATGTGGCCGCAGGTAGAGCTGGGCGTCTCCCTTGTGCTGCACTCCGGGTAAGGTTACCCAGGCATTACCCTGGCTTAGGCTGCCTTGCCTTACCTGGCCAGAAATAACATTTACCTGGCCCAAAAAATCGAATACAAAGCGGCTCTCTGGCCGAGCGTAAAGCTCTATGGGTTCATTCACCTGCTCCACACGGCCCTGGCTCATAACCACTACCTGATCAGACAGTTCCAAGGCTTCTTCCTGGTCGTGGGTCACGAAAATGCTGGTGAAGTGGAATTCATCGTGAAGATTGCGCAGCCAACGGCGCAAGTCTTTACGTACTTTGGCGTCCAGCGCTCCAAAGGGTTCATCCAAAAGGAGAATTTTCGGTTGGGTCGCAATCGAACGAGCCAGTGCCACCCGCTGTTTTTGACCGCCGGACAATTGCGCCGGGTAGCGTTGGGCCAGGTGCGGCAACTGAATCATTTCCAACAGCTCGCTAACGCGCTTCTGAATATCCGTTTTTGACGGGCGCTGTTTGCGTGGCAGAGAATCCAGGCCGAAAGCAATGTTCTGTGCCACGGTCATGTGGCGGAACAGAGCATAGTGCTGAAACACAAAACCGATGTTGCGCTCGCGTACGTGAAGCCCGGTAACATCCTGGCCTGAAAACGAGATTTGCCCGCTATCTGCAGACTCCAGCCCCGCAATAATGCGCAGCAGAGTCGTTTTGCCCGAGCCGGAAGGACCCAGTAAAGCGGTGAGTTTGCCCTCGGGAATATCCAGAGAGACGTTATTCAGCGCCTGAAACTTGCCAAAGCGCTTGTTGATGCCATCAACGGTAATACTCATGAAGCGATCTCCTGTGCTTGCAGGCGGATCAGGGTACGAGCCTGCCGCCATTCCACAAAACCTTTAGCGGCCAGCGTAAACACGGCAATGCCGGCCAATAGTGATGCGCTGGTGAACGCGCCGACAACGTTGTAATCCTGGTACAACAATTCCACGTGTAGGGGCAGGGTGTTGGTTTGCCCGCGAATATTACCCGCCACCACGGATACCGCGCCAAATTCGCCTACGGCACGTGCATTGGTCAGCACAACGCCGTAGATAAGCGCCCATTTGATGTTAGGCAGTGTAATGGTACGGAATATTCTCCAACCCGATGCTCCAAGCACAACGCCGGCCTCTTCTTCCTCGCTGCCTTGCTGTTGCATAAGCGGAATCAGCTCACGGGCAACAAACGGGCAGGTCACAAACACCGTTACCATTACAATGCCGGGCCAGGAGAACATCAGCTGAATGTCATAGTCCGCCAGCCAGCTGCCAATCCAGCCGTTACGGCCATACAACAGCAGATACAGCAAACCCGCCACCACCGGCGACACCGCAAACGGGATATCAATCAGGGTGATCAGCAGTTTACGGCCAGGAAAACGAAACCGGGTGACCAGCCAGGCCAGCGCTACACCAAACACCAGGTTTAGCGGCACGGTTAAAGCGGCCACAAACAAGGTCAGCCCGATCGCGTGTAGGGTGTACTGGTCTAGCAGGTTATCAGCGAACGTGCTCCAGCCGGCGCTCAGGGCTTCGGTAAAAATAACCACCAGCGGCATAATTAAAAGGCCAGCGGTGACTGCGATGGCGATGCCAATCAGCAGCCACTTTATGGCCGGGCTGTCGCCAACGCGACGGTGTTGTAAGGAGTGTAAGGAGTGTAAGGAGCGGGCTCGGGTGCGTGCCATGGCGCTAGCGTCCTTCCAGGCGTTTGAGGTAGCGCGCTTGCCATACGGTAATGGCAAACAGCAGCACCAGTGATGCCAGCAGGATAACCGAGGCAATCGCGCTGGCCGCGGCGTAGTCGTACTCCTGCAGGCGGATAAAAATCATCAGACTGGTGACCTCACTGATGTAGGGCATGTTGCCGGCAATGAAGATAACCGCGCCAAACTCGCCAAGGCTGCGGGTAAACGACAAAGCCACACCGGTGACCAATGCCGGCCATAGTGCCGGGAAAATAACCCGGCGAAACACATGGGCGTCGCTGGCGCCCAGGCTTACGGCGGCTTCTTCATCTTCCGGTGCCAGCTCTTCCAGAACCGGCTGCACAGTGCGCACTACAAACGGCAGGCTGGTAAACGCCATGGCCACCACAATGCCCACGGGTGTGAAGGCGACGTCTATACCCAGTTTGGTTAAAAGTTGCCCGTACCAACCGTTTGCAGCGAACAACGTTGCCAAAGTAATACCGGCAACGGCGGTGGGTAGCGCAAAGGGTAGATCTACCACCGCATCAATCAGGCGTTTTCCGGGAAATTCATAGCGCACCAGAACCCAGGCCAACAGTAAGCCAAAAGCGCCGTTAAACAGTGACGCAGCTAATGCGGCCAGCGCGGTTACCTTATAGGAGGCCACAACCCGTGGATCAGTGATTACAAACCAGAATTCACTAAGGCTCATGGCCGACACTTCAATAACCAGCCCTGTCAGCGGCAGTAGCAAAACCAGGCTGATAAAGAACAGCGAAATGCCGAGGCTCAGACCGAACCCCGGCAATACCCGCTTACTGCGGCTCTTGGTCAGCGGCCAGCGCTGTGATTTCACGATGCTGGCCTGATTAGCAGAAGACATTGATTACTTACGACGCTGCAATTGGTCAAGTTTTCCGCCACTGGCAAAGTGCTCTTTAGTCGCGTTTTCCCAGCTGCCAGCAATGGCGTCTATGGACAGTAGTTTCACGTCCGGGAAGCGGTCAGACGTTTCTTTTTTCACGGTGTCGTTGTGCACGCGGTAGTTGAATCCGGCCAGTAGGCGCTGGGCGTCCTCACTATAAAGGTGCTCAAGATAGGCTTTGGCGAGGTCTTCGGTGCCGTTCTGCTTAACGTACTCGTCTATCCAGGTAACCGGAAATTCGGCCAAAAAACTGATCTTGGGCGTGACAACTTCGTATTCGCCGTTGTCGTAACGGTCAACCAGGTTCAGCACTTCCGATTCAAACGTCAGCAGAACGTCGCCAATTTCGCGTTCAATAAAGGTTGTAGTGGCGCCGCGACCACCGCTGTCAAATACTTTTACCTGACCCAGAAAATCCCGAAGGAACCCGTCAATTTTCTGCTGGTCGTCACCAAAGGTTTCTTGAGCGTAGCCCAGCGCAGCAAGATAGGTGTAACGGCCATTGCCGGAGGTTTTCGGATTGGGCATAACCAGAGCTACGTCTTCTTTTACCAGGTCGTCCCAGTTTTGAATATTTTTTGGATTACCCTTACGCACCAGAAATGCCATGGTGGAGTAATATGGGGAGCTGTTGTTTGGTAACCGCTCGGCCCAGTTTTCAGGAATCAAATTGCCGCGGGTGTGCAGAATGTCAATATCGGTGACTTGGTTAAAGGTAGCCACGTCGGCTTTCAGGCCTTGAATAATCGCTTGTGCCTGCTTGGAAGAACCTGCGTGCGACTGGCTGACTTCAACGCTGTCGCCGGTCTTTTCTTTCCAATATTCATTGAAATGCACGTTGTAAGCGGCGAACAGTTCGCGGGCGACATCATAGGATGAGTTCAGCAATTCTCGATCGGCCGATACAGCCGCGGGGGCAAAAAGTGAGGCGCTGAGCGCGAGGCCGGTCACCAGGCCTTTGAGTTTACGTTGCATGACATTCCCCTAAAACAGATGATGTGTTGAGGGGTAAGTTACCAAAGCGCGGTTAAAACTGGAAAGAATAAAGAATAACTAAAATATAAATTTTTGGAATAAGAGCGGGAGGAAGAGGTTCAGTCGATTACATGACAGCAAAAACCCCGGAGCCCGTGATAAGTGCGGGCTCCGGGGTTGGCCGTTACTGCTTGGAGGCTTCGGCGACGTAATGCGCCACCGCTTTCATCTGCTCTTGCGACAGGCTATCTGAAAAATCCGGCATAATGCCAACACCGCCGTTAAGCGCCTTCCAAACCTGCTCTTCGGAAGGCTTCAGATCATTGAAGTTGGGCCCAATAGCACCAGCCGATCCGGCGTCTGCCAGTGTGTGACAAATGGCGCAGGAAGGCTCAGCCTGATCAAACACCTGCTTACCCTGTGTGTAAAGCTCGTCTGCATAAGCGGTCCCTGCGCACAGACACAATATAAGACTAACAACCGCTATTTTCATAAAAGAGTTTTCACGCTCAAGACACGCTAACGGTGACGCCGTGATCTTGCCAACTGGCGTTGCCATAACCGCGTTCGTTCGGCGTACGCTCAGGTGGTTGAGTGTTGCCTTCAACATCGGTAGCACGGCTGACAATAAGATGCTCACCGGCCGGCAGATCGGTGCCCAGTACAAACGGACGCCATGCAAAAGGTCCTAAATCCGGCCCCAGGAAACGCGCCTGTTTCCAATTTTTGCCACCGTCGACAGAGACTTCTATTTTCTCAAGATCATTCACGCCGCCTAAGGCCACGCCATAAATCATATTACGACCAGTTTTTGCGCCTTCCAAAGGAGCCGTTATCCAGGATTTGACCGGCATTTCCCACATGGAGGGTTGGTCCGGGGCGCCTTTTACGCCAACGTCGCGAAGTCGATAGCCCGAGGCCTGGATTTTGGCGTCGGTCTGGTCTTTTGTGAAAGAAATGTTTTTGACGTATTTAACGTTGTTAACACCGAAGTAGCCCGGTACAACGAATCGCAATGGTCCACCGTGGCTCAACGGCAGCGCTTGGTCGTTCATTTCCCAGGCCAGCAGAACCTGATCCAGAGCCTGGACGGGCACTGACCTTTCAACCATCAGGGTTTTCGGGTCCAAACCTGCAGGCAGAGTCTCGCCGCCCGTGGCGGTTATGTAACGGGCATCTTCGCTGTTGCCACCCAGTTCTTTGATCACATCGCTTAGGGGCACGCCTGTCCAAACGACACAGCCTGCAGCACCGGTTGCCCACTGGGTTCCGCCTGGGCCATGGGTAAAGAAAGCTCGGCCATTGCCGGAACATTGCAATACAGACGCAACCGACGTCACATTCATTTTTTTCAGATCTGCAACCGTAAAGGTTTTGGGCGAGGCCACACCCTCGATGGTGACTTCCCAGGCATCCGGGTTATCCGTGATTCCGTCGGGCGCGGGCAGGTTGTTGCGCACAAACAAATGGGTGCTTGGCGTTACCACGCCGCTACCAATGGCACCGCGCTGGGTTTCCATGGTGTTCGCGCTGTGCACGATCAACGCAGATTGATCTTTCCATTTCACGAAGTCAGGCAGGGTTTTGGGCTCGTCGGCGCGCGCCAATGGCACCATGCCTAACAAGCTAACAGAGACCATGGCGCCGGCGCTGCCAACCAGTAGCCGTCTACGGCTGAGGCTCGCAGGTTGGGATGTCATAGCTTGAGTATCCCGAGGTGACATTTTCATCATTTCTTCCTTTTATTTTTTTTGATGCACATCGGGACTAAGCTTAAACCAGCTTCTTATATGCTGCCACTTAAAAACGTAGTAACGCAGACCCCCAGGTAAAACCGCCGCCAAACGCTTCCAGTAAAACAACCTCGTTACGCTTGATCCTGCCATCACGTACAGCTTCATCAAGGGCCAGAGGAATAGACGCTGCTGAGGTATTGCCATGCTTGTTAACGGTTACCACAACCTGATCCATCGGCATGTTCAGTTTTCTAGCGGTCGCTGCGATAATCCGCATATTAGCCTGGTGGGGCACAAGCCAATCAATATCCGATTTTTTCATATTGTTGTGAGCAAGGGTTTCATCAACAATTCTACCCAGCGTGTTTACCGCCATTCTGAAGACTTCATTCCCTTTCATTTCCACATAGCCCAAGCCTGCCTTGAACTTTTCAGGATTTTCGGCGATGCCACATGGCACGTGAAGAAGTTTTTCATAGCTGCCGTCGGCGTGAAGATGGGTGGACAAAATCCCAGTTTCATCACTGGCTTCAAGAATAACCGCACCGGCGCCATCGCCGAACAACACGCAGGTACCACGATCGCTCCAGTCGATAATACGAGAGAATACCTCTGCACCAATGACGAGCACTTTTTTGCTGGTTCCCGTTTTGATGAATTTATCCGCGGTGGCCAGCGCGTACACAAAACCGCTGCATACAGCCTGAATGTCAAAAGCGGGACAGCCTCGAATTCCCAGGCGTGCCTGCAGAATACAGGCGGAGCTTGGGAATACTTTATTGGGCGTAGAAGTAGCAAACACGATCAGATCAATATCCGCAGCGTATATTCCGGCGGCCTCTATGGCTCTTAAGGCAGCCTGTTCGGCCAGGTCAACGGTGGTTTGACCTTTCACCGCAATATGGCGCTGTTCAATGCCGGTTCGTTCGCGGATCCACTGGTCCGTGGTGTCCACGGTTTTTTCTAGATCCTTATTGGTCACAATCTGGTCCGGCAGGTACGAGCCGGTGCCGGTAATACGTGCGAAGGTCATTCGTAACTTCCTGCAGCATTGATTTTTTGTCAATCCGCCATGCTATACCGGTCTGTACCAGCGGCGTTATTAGCGATTTGTCGGTTGAACGTTAGTTTGTCATCTTGCAGCATGGCAGCGACGGCTAGTTAGGTCTAGATTTAATCTTCGACTCGACCGCAATACACTTGAATGGAACGGAATTATGACACAGGGACGTTTTGTAAAATCTACCATTAGCTTTTCTGGTGCAACCTCCGTTAGCCTTGCGTTAAGCATTCAAGCTTGGAGCCGTCACACATCTTCTACCGCGGCAGCTCGCAAACCCTTGGTTCAACATTGATATGGTCACCGAATGACACTCACTGAAATGGTTTTGCTGGCTGCCCTGGGTGGGGTCGCCGGCTTTATTAATGTGCTCTCCGCCGGTGGCTCAATGCTCACCTTGCCCTTGCTGATGTTTCTGGGCCTACCGCCTCAGGTTGCTAATGGCACCAATCGGGTCGCTATAACGTTGCAGAGCATTACCGCCGTTGGCAGTTTTTTCCGTAACGGACACGGTCAGCTGGGTATTGGTTTGCGGCTGGCTGTGCCTGCCGTGCTGGGGTCATTGCTTGGAGCTTGGCTAGCGACAGACGTCTCCGCAGCCGTTTTTGAATTCATTCTGGTTGCCGCTATGATCGCCACTTCGACATTTTTGCTGCTGCCCGCTCCAAAGCTGGACACTCGTCCGTTAACCCCCGAGCGACTCGGCCCGGTGATCTACGCCGCCATGTTTGTGGTGGGTCTTTACGGTGGATTTATTCAGGTGGGGGTAGGGGCGCTGTTTATTGTCGCGCTGCACCGTATGCTGAAAATAGACCTGCTTCAGGTAAACGTGCTCAAAGTCTTCATCATTCTTCTATATACCATCCCGGCACTGGCGATATTCGCCGGCAGTGGGCAAGTACGCTGGGCGATGGGTTTGACGCTGGCCGCAGGTAATATTGCCGGGGCGATCATTGCGGTGAAGGTCAATGTTGGGCCACGGGGTGCACAGTGGGTGAAATGGCTGACTCTGATTATGGTGTGCGCCATTATTATTCGCCTGATTGTCGCGTAATTG
Organism: Marinobacter sp. M3C; assembly: GCF_023311895.1. GTDB lineage: Bacteria > Pseudomonadota > Gammaproteobacteria > Pseudomonadales > Oleiphilaceae > Marinobacter. Next base: position 444,262 of record NZ_CP092284.1, on the reverse strand, counting down.
CCGGCTGACCATTGTGATCTTTTACTTCCCCAGCAATTCACCCAGGGGCTTCAAGTTGACCACCGAATCACACAGGGATTTTGTCATCATCAACAAGGGCGTGGCGACAATTAAACCGACCGGCCCCCACAACCAACCCCAGACTAATAACCCAATAAAAATAACAACAGCGTTTAGGCTCGACATCCGCGCCGTTAATACCGGTGTCAGTATGTTGCCCTGAATACTGGTAATGATCAGTGAGGTGCAAGACACCACAATGGCCATATTGAGAGTGCCAAACTGAACAAACGCTGCTACACCCGTGCTCAAGAAAATTAGCACAGGCCCTAAATAAGGAACGGCACTGGCGACACCGGCGAGTACACCCCATAGGCCGGCTTGTTCAAAGCCCAAGGCCATGAACGCCAGCCAGGTTATAACGCCTACAAAAACGGAACCGATGAGCGTCACAAACAAGAAGCGCCGTACCTGATAATGAAAGTCGGCCATGATATGGGCCGCTTTGCGCATACGGCCAAACGACGGCCCGGCAATTCGCACAACTTTTAAACGGTAGAGCTTGCCCACAGCCAACAGGAAAAACACCAGCAGCAGCACTGATAGCACCTGCGAAAACAGCACCAATGCCGCGGGTGAGCCTTGCATAATGAAATTGCGAAGGTCAAAAGGTTCCTTTGCAACGCGCACCAATGTAGCCCGAGGCCCAGAATGGTCTGTTTGATCGTCTGGCGACGTCGTCTCTTCAATTTTGGCTGCGGCCTTTTGCGCCTTGTCCATGACGCTGGCTTCTGCTGCCGGCTTTTTGGCCTCTTCACGCTGAAAGCGCTCAACCGCTTGCGGAATTTTGTCCAGCAGATCCATCGCCTCATTTTTCAAAGGCACGCTTGCGGCTGCGCCTATGGCTATAACTATAGTGATCACCAACCCAGCGGAAAGAGTTCGCGGCAGTCGTAAACGTTCGAGCCCTGTTACCAGCGGGGCGAGCGCATAGCTGATCAGCACTGCCACCACCAAGGGCAATAAAATGGCTTGCGCCCAGTCGATAAAAACCAACGTTGCGATGGTCGCTATAATGACCAGTGACACGCTTTGCACGTTTACCGCCTGAGTCATTCCTTGGGAAGCGTTTAGGGGGTTCCCATTGGTTTTATCGGGCTCTTTAGAACCGGTCTGTGCTGTCATGAACCTGTGCCTGGCAGATTGGTGAAATGGGGTCATTTCAGTCTAGTCAACGCAGAGACACAAGCCTATACATTTTGTTAATAGCTACTCAACCTTCCCGCAGCAGCAGGGCCGGGTTCAACCGCAGCGCCCGCAGTGTTGGCAGCAGGCCTGCCAGCAGGGCAAGCGAACTGACGGCACCCGCCACCAGCGCGCCAAGCCACCACAGATCGCCTGCTGGCAGTTTTAGCAGCATGCTTGCCAGTGGTAGGGCGATCAGCGCTCCGAGTGCAGTTGCGAACACGGTAGAAAGCAAGGTAAGTAACCCGGTTTCCAGTAACATGGACTGCCGAATAGCCTGGTGCCTGGCGCCAAGGCAGTGAAGCAGGTTGGCCTCGTAGAGCTGTCGTCTGCGACTGACACCGACCACACTGGACAGCACAAGAAGACTCGCCGTCAGGCTGACCATGGCAACGGTGGCAAGGCCGGCCGCCGCCTTGTTCAGCAGATCACCAGCTGTTTCGAGCCAGTCGGCTGTGCGCAGGGTAATCACATTCGGAATGTTTCTGGCGAGCCACTGCTGTGACGTTTTTGCAGCTCGGTCGGTTTGATAGACCACGCCTACGTACCTGCCAATCAATTCGTCCAGCGCGCCATCTTGCAGAACGCCTTCGAACCAGAATCGGGTTTGAAGGCCTTTTTGCTGGTATAGGGCTCTGATTTCGGCGGCAATTGTCTGGCCCTCAGCCTGAAATTCCACCCTGTCGCCTACCGTCAGCCCAAGCTGGTTGGCTTCCCGATCTTCCATCGCCATGAAGGCGGGCTTACCCTCTGGTGCCGGTGACGACCACCAGCTGCCACTGACGAGTTCTAGATCCTCCGGGTTTCCAGACAGATAACTGAGCTTGTACTCATCACCCATGGCCTCGCGTCTGGCTTGCGAGTTGTCGGCCAGAACATCGGCGATTGGCTCATTGTTGATCGCTGCCAGGCGGCCACGAACCAATGGCAACAGTTCAATCTGGCTGGCCGGATCAAGGGATTCGAGGCCAGACTTGAGCGGGTCAATCTGATCAGAAAAAACTTCATACAGAATCAGGGCAGGTGCTTCCGCCGGTATCGTGGATTCCAGCGCTCGAAGGAGGGTGCCTACAAGCAGAGTGCAAGCCACCACAAGCGTCAGCGCGGTGCCCAGCGAGAGCAGGGTTGCCCGCAATGGTGAATCTGGCCTGTGCAAATTGGCCAGCGCCAGTCGGCGGGCAAAATTTCGACCAGCAAAGCCGCTGTCTTCCAGAGCTCTGGCAGCGCGTTGCAGTCCCTTGACCAGACCTTCCAGCAAGCCCCAGAGCACCACAACAGCCAGCAGGAACAGGAACCCGAGTTGTGGAGAGGGCAACCAGAGCAGAGTGGCGGCAATGTAGACCACTAGCAGAAGATAACTCGCTATCCGCCAGCTACGAGGCTCATGACTGGCCGCCTGAACCCGGCCTCGGAACAGCCCGGCCGGCGACGCAGCAAGTGCTCTGGCCAGCGCCGGCAGTGCGAACACGTAAGCCGTCAGCACAGCAAACAGCCAGCTCAGCAGCAACGGCACCACCCAAAGAGCTATCCACTGGCCAGCCACACCAGCGTCGCCAGATCCGGGCAGCGCAAAGGCATCGCCGGCCAGGCCAATAGCTGCAGCAGACAGCGCCAAGCCGATGGCGCCGCCGATGATGCCTGCCAGGCTGCCCAGCAGGCCAATCTGCAGTAGATAAATGCCCACTAAAGGCCTGCGCCGCAAACCCAGAGTTTGCAGTGTGGCGATGGTGCCAAGCTTTTCGTCCAGGTAGGCATGTATGCTGTTGGCGACACCCAGGCCGCCAATGAACAGCGTGGTAAAAGCGATCAGAATGAGCGCCGTTGCAATCTGGTCAAGCCGTTCGGACAAGCGTTCGCTGCGCTCGGCAAAGGTTGTGGTATCCCAGCGAGTATCGGGAAACGCCTGCTCGAATTCATCCAGCCAGACGTTCAGGTTGCGGTCAGTCTGCACCCGGTACTCGTAGTCAACGCGGCTGCCGGGCCGGATCAGCCCGGTTGCCTCTACCGCCGCTTCGGAAATCATGATCGGTAAACCGCGCCAGTTGGCATTCAGGCTACGATCCGGTTGCGCCTCAATCAGGCCGCTGATGCGAAAAGTTGCTGCGCCAATCTGTATCTGGTCGCCAATGGACTGGCCCAGACGCTCAGCCAGCAAAGGGTCGATGATGGCCCCCCAAAGATCATCCTTGGGTGCCGTGAGTTCCGACAGTGGTTGGTCGGGCGTCAGTTGTAGCTCGCCGTAAAGCGGGTAGGCGGCATCAGGAATCAGTATCTCGGCTCTGACGAAGCTTGCGCCTCCGTCTTCACTTGAACCACTGACCGTTGCACCACTAACCATAGTGTCTAGCTCTCGAACCAGCGAGAGGCTGCCGGTCGCACGAACCCATGCAAGCACTTCATCCGGCAGAGGCTCACTGGCTTCCAGCTCGACGTCGCCGCCTAGAAGCATGCGGGTATCCGCTAGCAGACTCTGCTCGATAACCCGGTAGAGACTGGCCGTGGCAGCCACCAGGGTAACGCCCAGTATGAGGCAAGCCAGAAAAACCTTGAGCGCGGAGATGCGCGAGCGCAGATCCGAGATCGCGAATTTCAGCATCCAGAACGGTCTTGCGGATGTTTCAGATTTCATAGAGGTGCCCGCCGTCCATCCGAACCCTGTGCTGACAGCGTTCCGCGACACGCTCGTCGTGGGTCACCAGCACCAGCGTAGACTTGCTTTTCTTATGCAGGTCGAACAGCAGCGAAAGCACTTTCTCGCCGGTTTCCTGGTCCAGATTGCCGGTAGGCTCGTCACCCAGCAGCAAACTCGGCTGATGTACCAAAGCCCTGGCAATCGCGACACGCTGCTGCTCGCCACCAGACAGTTGCGACGGATAGTGCTGCAATCGATGGTTCAGCCCAACGGCCTCTAACATGGCAATAGCTTGCTCACGGGCGTGGGCTTGCCCGGCAATTTCAAGCGGCAGGCTGACGTTACCCAACGCGCTGAGGCCGGGCAGCAAATGAAACGACTGAAAAATAATGCCGAGGTGTTTACTGCGCCAGTCGGCCAATGCATCTGAATCCATGTCACCAAGGCGCTGACTGCCAATCAGGATCTCGCCCTTGTCCGGGCGCTCAAGACCAGAAAGCAGCAAAAGCAGGGAGGTCTTCCCGCTTCCGGATGGGCCAGTAATCGCCAGTGTCTCGCCGGGTGGAACCTTGAGTGATGCGTTATTGAGCACTGCGACAGCACCTGATTCTGTTGGATATGTAAGGTAAATGCCGCTCATTTCGACGCTGGTGGACACAGAGGCTCCTTGTTTTGTGATTAATGCGAATCTGATCTGTTCGTCATGTTACTGTATAACACTATGAAGCCTAATAAACGTGAACTTAAACACATGGAACGACAGCTTGTTGTGGCGCTCACCGAAGCCTGCGAGGCTGCAAAAACGGAAATACCCGGTTTTTGCTGGCTTACCCACGATAACGGGGCAAATCAGTTTCCGGCGGGCCTTCGAGTGACCTGGATTTTTGATACCCGGGCCAACCTTGAGCAAGCGCTTGTGGATGGATTTAAACAGTATGCGCGTGTGCGGACCCTGGCCGCGCTTGAACAAACCGGCCTGGACCCAGGCATCATTTCCAATTGCCTGCAGTTCGACAGCGAGGAAGCCTGCACGAATTCCCAAAAGGGTAACTGGTTGGCGCGGCTGGCGCAGTTACGGCGCATCAGGCATTTAGGTGACAACTGACGATCTGCTGGCCGGTATTCTGCCGACAGCCGCTTAGTATTTGCCAACTCGATCCCCGATAACTTGAGTGAAAAGTGTCAAATCAAAGAGTTCCAGCATGAAAATCACTAAAGCAGTACCAACCAATATCATCACCGGATTCCTGGGGGTGGGCAAAACCACTGCCATTTTGCACCTGTTGGCCAATAAACCCGCCAATGAGCGTTGGGCGGTATTGGTCAATGAGTTTGGCGAAATAGGTATCGACGGCGGTTTGATGGCTGGAGGCCAGGGGGCTCAAACCGGCGTTTTTATCCGCGAGGTACCCGGCGGCTGCATGTGTTGCGTTTCAGGTTTGCCCATGCAAATGGCGTTGAACAAATTATTGATGGCGGCAAAACCAGACCGGTTGCTCATCGAACCAACGGGGTTGGGGCACCCTCAAGAAGTTATTGAGTCTTTGCGCCAGCCGCATTACGCAACCGTTATTGATTTGAGGGCGACGCTGACCTTGATTGATCCTCGGCGCATACGAGATTCGCGTTATACCCGGAACGCCACATTCATACAGCAAATTGCAGTAGCCGATGTACTTGTGGCGAATAAATCCGATCAGTGTACGGATGAAGACTTTTCTTCCCTGGACGCTTACCTTTTGGAAAAAGCCAGTCACGAAAAGCCGTTATATCGAGTGAGTTTCGGGGAGATCCCGTTCACGGCTCTTTTGGCCCCTTCTGCCCACGCAACGTCCGAGCCTGAATCGTCGAGGCGCTTTACGATGCCCGCATTATCAAAAAACGTCGTTGGGCAATCCGAATCCACAGAGCGTTCAGATCACAGGCCATTGCCTAAGGGTGATTACATTAAAATCAAAAAACAGGCTGACGGTTTTACGTCGGTTGGCTGGCGTTTTCACGCCAGTATTCTGTTTGATAGGGGCCGGTTGTTTGAGTTCTTTTCCGGTCTTACCCTTCAAAGGGTTAAAGCCATATTCATTACGCCAGACGGTGTTTTTGGCTATAACTTCAGTGATCAGGCGTTAACTGAGGTGGAGTTGGACGAAGCCCAGGAGAGTTGCATCGAAGGCATCGACAATGACGAGACGGTTTTTGAAGGTTTCGAAGCGAGCCTTCTGGCCTGCAAGGTCCGCGTCAGTTGATGTCTGGATGCCCATCATCAATAGCGACGACAACGAAAACGATCGCCAATGACAATAGGGTCTTATGGGTAAGTGTAAAAAAGTGTCGAAATAACATGGTTGCGAACTGTCTCCCCGAACTGCCTATAATCGCCCGTCAGGCATGAGTTTTTTGTGGCTGGATGAAGTACCGGAAAACGCTGGATACACCGAAAAACACAGCGACAATACAGACGATTGTTGGACCTGTCGGGGTGTCCATAACGTAAGACGCCTGCAAGCCGGCCAGTGAGGCACCGCACCCGATAATCGCTGCAATAATGGCCATGGTTTCTGGCGTTCTGCTGAAGGGGCGAGCCGTCGCTGCCGGTATGATCAGCATGGCGGCAATCAGCAACACTCCCACTACCTTAATGGCAACAGCCACAACAACCGCTAACGATAAGGTGAGAATCATTTTCTCTCGCTTGGGCGAAATGCCACTTGCGCAAGCGAGTTCAGGGTTAACGGTTGATGTAAGCAGAGCCGACCAGCGCCAACCAACCAGTGTGAGAACAAGGGCTGCGCCACCCCAAATAACACCAAGGTCAAGGGTGCCGACAGAAAGAATGTCACCAAACAGATAGGCCATCAGGTCGATGCGAATACCCGACAAAAAGGAGACTGCCACCAGGCCAAAAGCCAGCGAAGAGTGCGACAAGACACCAAGCAGGGTATCCATGGCGTAACCGCGTTCACTCAGAATTGTAACGGCCAGAGCCATTAACAGCGATACCACCAAAACCCCCGCAAATATTGGTATGGATAACGTGAGTGACAAAGCTACCCCCAGAATGGCGGCATGTGCGGTTGCATCGCCGAAAAAAGCCATACGTCGCCAAACAATAAAGCAGCCAAGCGGCGCCGCGGCGATTGCGACACCGAGGCCGGCGAGGGACGCACGAAACATAAAATCATTGAACATTAAAGAGCTTCCTCGTGCCGAGACGTCGCATGGCCATGGTGGTGGTTCTGGTTATCATAGCTAGCGAACATTTCTGCATTATCGAGGCCGAATAATAATCGATACTCGGGAGTAATCTTGACAACCTCAGGCGCGCCTTCGCAACAAATACGGCCGTTCAGGCAGATAACCCGATCCGATGTTCGCATCACAGTGTGCAGTTCATGGCTGACCATCAGGATGGCGCAACCCAGTTCCTGCCGCACCCGCTCAATCTGTCGGTAAAAGTCTGCTGAGCCAGAGTGATCCAGCCCTTGGGTGGCCTCATCCAACAAAAGCAGATCGGGTATCTCTATAAGGGCCCGGGCCAGCAAAACGCGCTGGAACTGTCCTCCGGACAAGGTACTTAACTGATGTTTGCCAAGGCCTGACAACCCCGCTTGCTGGAGAGCAGTCTCCATGTCGTCCTTTTGCTGGCGTTTAGGAAGCGATAGAAACCGATAAACCGTCATTGGGAGGGTTTCATCAATATTAAGGCGCTGTGGAACGTAGCCGATGATCTGTTTACCGATAATTTCAACCTGACCGGACGTGGGTACCTGGGCGCCGATAATTGCGCGCAGAAGCGTCGATTTTCCTGACCCGTTCGGGCCAACAATCGTCACAATTTCGCCCCGCTCTATATGGATATTAATGTCTTGCAGCACACTGTTCCCGCCAAAATTAACGGACAGGTTTTTGGTGGCAAGGACTCTCATTTGTTTTTCCATCGAAAACAGGTCTCACACATCCGCACAGGTCTGCAGCTTTTTTCAGCTTTCACAATATAAGTCTCTCTTTTCGCGTTTTATATATGTTATAACATAACATTAAAGCGATAAAGCTTCCACCAGGAAAAAGGCTGAAAGAGAATGAGAAAGCGCCAAAAATTAATGACTACTGCGTTTTTAGCGACCTTGCCGTTTAGTGCAAACGCTGTCCCCAATGTAGCGACCGACATCACACCCATTCACTCCCTCGTGTCGCAGGTAATGGCGGGAGTAGGCACGCCGGATCTGCTTGTTCAGTCTGGCGCTTCGCCGCATAACTATTCGCTCAGCCCGTCGGAAGCTCAAGCCTTACAGGACGCGGACCTCGTGTTCTGGGTAGGTGAGGGCCTGGCACCCTGGCTGGAAAGGTCTCTGGATAACCTGTCTCCCGATTCAAAAAAAGTCGAGTTGCTGGAGGCGATGGGCACAACGACCTATACCTTCAGAGAAGGAGCCACGTTCGGCGCTCATGAGGATAGCCATCATGACGGAGAAAAGGAGGGTGAGCACGACGCTCATGATGACCTCCATCATGGTGAAGAGAAAGAAGATGAACATAGTGAAGGCCATCATCATGAGCACAGCGGTACTGACCCGCATGCGTGGTTAGACCCCGCCAACGGAAAGGTCTGGCTTGATGTGATAGCCGCGGCTCTGGCAGAAAAGGATCCTGACAATGCCACTCAGTATCTTGAAAATGCAGCGACGGGAAAAGCTGACATTGATGCCGCAGTCAGTCGTATTGAAATCACCATAGCGCAGCTCAAGGATAGACAATTCATTGTTTTTCATGACGCCTACCAATACTTTGAAAAACGCTTTGAGATTCCGGCAGCAGGGGCGATCTCGATCGGGGATGCATCAAAACCAAGCCCGGCCCGCATTGCAGAAATCAGAAAAATTGTGACGGATTTAAACGTCAACTGCGTGTTCACTGAGCCGCAATACAATCCAGGTATCGTTAAGGCTGTTTTTGGCGGAACGGGTGTTAATACGTCTGGAGTTATTGACCCATTAGGATCAGGCCTGGCTACCGGTGCCGACCTGTACCCGGACTTACTGATCGAGATCGCGGACGGGTTCCAATCATGCCTTGGAAAGAAATAGGGGACTACGAACCCTCAACTTTTCTCATACTTTCCGCTCGCGGCCTTCAAACCGCTTTCGGGCCTGATCCGAGTTAACGTAAACCGACTCGGTAAAAGCCGCGCTGGCATGGCCGAGTTCTTCGCTGATGTGGCGAATATCCGCACCGGATTCGATGGCCTGGCTGGCGCCGGTGTGGCGCAGGTAGTGAGTTTCTGACCTTATAGCTTCAAGCTGTCTGGCTTCGTCAAAAAAACCGGCGTCCTCCATGCGCGCAACAGCGAACATAACGGCCTGCTCGTAAATGCGTTGAACCTGACGTTTGCCCAGTGCTGTGCCATGGGTTGAGGGTAGGACAGGGTGGTGATCGCCCGGGTCTGGCATAGGCGATGGCAGACCCAAGTAGGCGCGCCAACGTTTTAAGAAGGGCAGGTAGGCATCGGGCAGGGTGACTGAACGGGCTTTATCACCTTTACCAAACACAAAATACGACCAATATTGCTCGCCTTGAATCACTTTCCGGCGGAAATCACCAAAAACCGGAATCCGTTCTGCGCCATCCTCTAGCGGGCGCGGCGCCAACTCGCCAACTCGAAGAAACAACGATTTCATGGTTACGATCACAAACAAATGTCGCTCACATTTGGGGTTTTGATCGGCTTCGGTAACCAAGGTCTCTAGCAACCAGGACCACTGCCAATCGGTTAGCCGGCGCACAGCAACTTCGAGATCTTTGGCGAGTTGCGGTTTGGCGCGACGATCACGGCGGCGTAGATCGTTAAGCGGGTCTGTTAGCAGATATTGCTGATAAACCAGATATTTAAAGAAGGTTTGTAAAGCAGTTCGGCTAGCGTTCAGGCTGGCTTGGCTGGCATTGTAAACGGCGTTTTCATCACTGGAGCGCAACGCGAACGGACGCCATTGCCGGTTTGGTAGGCGTAAACCGTTGGCATGGGTGAAAGCCGAAAACACGCCGCGAGCAATCCAGCTATGCGGTGGATTCTTCAGGGTCTTGAAATACGCAGTCACAACATCGGCGTCGGTTTGCGCCAGCGTGCGTTTGGTGGTTACCCAAAGATAATTCAGAAAACGCTGAACCTCACCGCGAAAGCGTGAAAAGGTTCCAGGTACATCGGCGTATTTCATCAAAAATTGGCGACTAATTTCATAATCGTCGCGCAGTGTGGCTAAGGGCTGAGGTAAGGACGCCAGAAATGTCGGTATGGATGGGTGGCAATGAAAGTCTGACAGATCTTCAAGGTAATGAGCGGTATCGAACAGCGGCTGACCGGTAAAGGGTGCTGACACGTTAGTCCTTGATATCGATGATTTTTGGATTGCGCCGCTAATCTAATCCTTTTAATGTTCGATTTGGCCATTATTTTCAATAAAGGTCTGAAAATAATCATATTGAGGTTATTCCGCTTCGGCCGGTTGGTGCCCGGCGACGCGCCAGCCACCGCCAAGGGCTTTGTAAATGTTTATAACGGCAACGAGTTCAGCACGTTGCCTGGCAGAAATTTGTGTTCTCGAGAGGCGTAAACCTCGTGGTTGCATCAGCATGCGGATCCACTGAGTTGTGTTTGCTTCGTGTTGTTATTGACGTGTATAACTATTTGGCGATCGCCATTTTTTCTGGCATGGAATGGTCCAATTAATTGTAGCTCTGCTACTGAGGTCGGTATGAGTTCTAGCGCTGTTCCCGAGCAGAATCGTCTGCTGGCCGCTTTGCCGGCGGGTGTCAGAAAGCGGTTTTTTTCCCGTCTTAAGTTAGTTGAACTCGAACTGGGTGATGTGATTTACGAATCTGACCAGTCCCTTGAGTTTGTTTATTTCCCCACCAATTGCATTATTTCGCTGCTTTACGTGATGCGTGATGGTGCTTCCGCCGAAATCTCGGTTGTAGGGAGCGAAGGCATGGTTGGCGTTGCAGTGTTCATGGGTGGCGAAAGCACCCCCACCCGGTTGGTTGTGCAGAGTAAAGGCTTCGCATACCGGATGTCCTCGGTAGACTTAAAGGAGGAGTTCAATTCCAATGCCGAGATACGGGCGTTGATGCTGCGCTTCACCCACGCACTGATCATTCAGATGTCTCAAACGGCCGTGTGCAATCGTCACCATTCCATTGATCAGCAATTATGTCGCTGGCTGTTACTGTCTCTGGACCGCCTCGGGGATAACCGCCTGAACATGACCCAGGAACTCATCGCCAACATGCTGGGTGTTCGCCGCGAGGGTGTCACTGAAGCCGCTGGTAAACTGCAGAAGCTGGACGTTATAAAATACCATCGCGGTCAAATAACCGTCATCGACAGGCCGGCACTCGAAGTGCTTTGCTGCGAATGCTACGCCGTGGTCAAGCGAGAAACCGACCGTCTGTTTTCCTACGGCATCACTCCTTAGGCCATGAAATTGTCCGTTATCACACGGGCTGGCTCAAACTCCTATGATCTATTACATGTTGTTCAGAAATTTTGACAAGATCTTAAACGCCGTCTAGATTTTGAATTCAGAAGAGAGTTAAATAAGTACATCGCGATTGGGTCGCCGCTATGGGTGAACCACTTTAGCAGGTACACCCAGAAATCGTGATCAGGACAACTATGCAACAGAATGCGACTGCGTTGATTGCGGAGTATTGGGCCATCGGGCTTTTCGTCTTAGCCGTCATCGGCCTGTGCGCTTTTATGATCGGCGTGTCCGCGCTGCTTGGCGGGCGCAGCCACGGACGCAGCAAGGACTTGCCCTTCGAAAGCGGCATTATCGGCACGGGTAGTGCACGTCAGCGTTTTTCCATTCAGTTCTATCTGGTTGCAATGCTCTTTGTGATCTTTGATATCGAAGCCGTGTTCCTGTTTGCTTGGTCTGTGTCGGTGCGAGAGGTAGGCTGGAGCGGTTTTTGGGGTGCGGCGGTGTTTATTCTGATACTTCTCGCCGGTCTGGTTTATGACCGCCGTGCCGGTGCATTGGACTGGGCTCCCCAAGGCAGTGATCGGCCGCATCGAGGAATGTAATCAGTTATTGGCTTTCATCTGAGAGGCAAACATCATGGCGTACACCCTAACGCGGGTTGAAGATGCACTTGCAGCGGAAAATGCACACTATCCTTTAGGTAAGCGTCAACGCGTCGAAGACCCCATGCAGCAGCAGGTGCACCGCAGTGTGTTTACCGGCAAGCTTAAAGACGCGCTCAACTCGACGGTCAACTGGGGGCGTAAAAACTCTTTATGGCCGTACAACTTTGGACTGTCTTGCTGCTATGTCGAGATGACCACAGCGTTCACTTCGCCCCACGATATCGCTCGTTTCGGTGCGGAGGTGATTCGTGCCTCCCCGCGCCAAGCAGACTTTATGGTGATTGCCGGTACCTGCTTCGTCAAGATGGCGCCGATTATCCAGCAGCTCTATGACCAAATGCTTGAGCCCAAGTGGGTGATTTCCATGGGCTCCTGTGCCAACTCCGGCGGCATGTACGATATTTATTCAGTGGTGCAGGGCGTTGACAAGTTTCTACCGGTGGATGTTTACGTGCCGGGCTGTCCGCCGCGTCCGGAAGCTTTTTTGCAAGGATTGCAGCTACTGCAGGACTCCATTCAAGAAGAACGTCGACCGCTGTCCTGGGTAATTGGCGATCAGGGCGTGTACCGCGCCGAGATGCCGTCCCAGCGCGAGAAGCATCGCGATCAGCGTATTCAGGTGACGGAACTGCGCACACCAGATAGCGTTTAACCCAACTACCTGCCATCAGCGTCGCAAGATTATGGGTGGGTTCCAGGCTGGCATTCTTACCGCATTCCAGAGTGAGAGGGACTTTGCCAAGATGAGCACTGCTAAAACCGACACCTTCAAGACAGCCGCTACCGATCACCGTGCAAGTTCCCTTGTGGCGTTGCTGCGAGAGAAATTCGGCGATCAGGTGCTTTGTGAACAGGCCACCTTAACGGGCATGCCGGTGTTGTGGGTGAAACGCAGCGCACTGGTCGAGGTTCTGGCTACGCTGCGTCGGTTGCCCGAGCCATTCGAGATGCTGTTTGATTTATCCGCTGTGGACGAGCGCCTGCGCAGTCATCGGCACGATCTGCCGAAGGCCGACTTTACGGTGTTCTATCAACTGCTGTCGGTTTCCGGTAATCGCGACATCATGCTCAAGGTAGCACTTTTTGAACACGATCTGTCGCTGCCCACAGTGATCCCGGTCTACCCCAACGCCAACTGGTATGAGCGTGAAGTATGGGACATGTTTGGCATTCGCTTTGAGGGTCACCCCAACCTGTTTCGCATTCTGATGCCGTCTACCTGGAAGGGACATCCGCTGCGCAAGGATCATCATGCCCGGGCAACGGAGTTTGATCCTTATACCCTGACGGTTGAGGGTCAGGACAGGGAGCAGAAGGCGCTGCAATTCAAACCAGAAGAGTGGGGCATGCGGCGCCAAAGCGATGATACCGATTTCATGTTTCTCAATCTGGGGCCCAATCATCCGTCCGCTCACGGCGCTTTTCGCCTTGTATTGCAGCTCGACGGCGAAGAAATTATCGACTGCGTGCCGGATATTGGCTACCACCACCGCGGCGCGGAAAAAATGGCGGAACGCCAGTCGTGGCACAGTTTTATTCCCTACACCGACCGTATCGATTACGTCGGTGGCGTGATGAACAACCTGCCTTACGTGCTAGCGGTAGAGAAGCTCGCCGGCATACAGGTGAACGATCGCATCCAAACCATTCGGGTGATGATGGCGGAGTTGTTTCGCATCACGAGCCATCTGCTATTTCTTGGCACCTATTTTCAGGACCTCGGCGCCATGTCGCCGGTGTTCTACACCTTTACCGACCGCCAGAAGGGCTACGATGTGATCGAGGCGATCACAGGTTTTCGCATGCACCCTGCCTGGTTTCGCATCGGCGGCGTAATGCAGGACTTGCCGAAAGGCTGGGACAGGCTCATGCAGGGCTTCGTTAATTGGATGCCTGCCCGCCTCAAGGAATACGAGCGAGCAATGATGGAAAATTCACTGGTTCGCGATCGTACCAAGCACATCGCCGCTTTTGATACGGCCAACGCCCTGGCCTGGGGTGTTACCGGCCCCAATCTGCGCGCTACCGGCTGCGACTTCGATCTGCGCAAAAAGCGCCCTTATTCGGGGTACCAGAACTTTGACTTCGAGATACCACTGGCCCACAACGGCGACGCCTTTGATCGCGGCCAACTGCGTATTGATGAGATGCGCCAGAGCGTGAGAATTCTTCAGCAGTGTGTCAACCACATGCCTACAGGCGATTACAAAGCGGATCATCCACTGACCACGCCACCGCCCCGGGAGCGCATGCTCGAGCACATCGAAACGCTGATTACCCACTTTTTGCAAGTGTCTTGGGGCCCCGTATTGCCCGCTAATGAGTCGCTACAAATGATCGAAGCCACTAAAGGCATCAACAGTTATTACCTGACCAGTGACGGCAGCACCATGAGCTACCGCACGCGCATTCGTACACCGAGCTTCCCGCATCTGCAACAGATTCCCGTATTGATGCGCGGCGGCTTTATACCGGATTTAATCGCGCATCTGGGCAGTATCGATTTTGTTATGGCCGACGTGGACCGCTGAATATGTCGCAAACCTCTATGTCTCTTAGCTCAACCAAAAACGTCATAGCCACGGATGGTTTCCAGCTGCATGAGGACGACCGCAGCGCCATGCTCACTCAGCGTGATCACTACGAGCAGCCCCAGGCGGCCTGCATCGAAGCGTTGAAAATCGTGCAACGCCGCCACGGCTGGGTGCCGGACGGGGCGATTGTTGCCATCGCCAAAACCCTGGGCATCGGCGCAGGCGAGGTAGAGGGCGTGGCGACGTTCTACAGCCTGATCTTTCGCCAGCCGGTGGGGCGTCATGTGATTCTTTTGTGCGACAGCAGTTCCTGCTTTCTCACCGGCTATGAGCCATTAAGCCTGGCCTTGAGCGAGCGGATCGGCATCCGCTTTGGCCAGACCACAGCAGACGGGCGCTTTACCCTGTTGCCGGTGTGCTGCCTGGGAGCCTGCGATCGCGGGCCTGCGATGATGATCGGCGATGACACCTTCGGTCCCATCGGGGTGGACGATCTGGATGAACTTCTGGAGGCCTATCAATGAAGGCGATACCCAAGGATTCACGGCTGCGCTATCACTGTCAGTTACGCCAGAGTGTCGAAGAACGCCACGCCGATACACACCCATTGACCTGGCGGCTTCGCGAGGACGGCGCCCGAGTCGGTTACCAGGAATATTGTGCGAAGGAAGGCTATCAGGGCGCAATGCTCAGCCTTAAGGAGTGCACGCCTGATGACGTGATCAATACCATGAAGCAGGCCAATGTGCGTGGTCGGGGCGGCGCCGGCTTTTCTGCTGGCGTCAAGTGGGGACTGACCCAAGCCGGGGGGAATCTCCCGCGCGGTTACCTGATCTGTAACGCCGACGAGATGGAGCCTGGCACCTTCAAAGACCGTCTATTGATGGAACAGCAACCGCATTTGCTGATCGAAGGCATGATCATCGCCGGCTATGCCAACCGCTCCCGCTACGGTTACATCTTTCTGCGCGGCGAATACGTTGAGGCGGCGCACGCCCTGGCCCTCGCCATCGAAGAGGCGCGGCAAGCGGGATTGTTGGGGAATGATATCGCCGGCAGCGGCTTCGATTTCGATATTGCCGTGCACACCGGCGCCGGGCGCTACATCTGCGGGGAAGAAACCGCGCTGATTAACTCCCTGGAAGGCAAACGCGCGAACCCCCGGGCCAAACCGCCGTTTCCTGGCCAGTCTGGCGCTTGGGGCAAACCCACGGTGGTCAATAACGTGGAAACCCTATGCAATGTGCCAAGCGTTATGCAGCGCGGCGCAGACTGGTATCAAGGACTATCCGGCGGGCTCACTGAAGATGGCGGCACCAAGCTGTACGGTGTCTCCGGGCTGGTCCAGCGCCCCGGGCTTTGGGAACTGCCTATCGGCACCAGCGGTCGGGAAATTATCGAACGGGCCGGCGGCATGCGCCAGGGCCACACCCTAAAGGCCTGGTTGCCTGGCGGTGGCAGTACTGGCTTTTTATTGCCCGAGCACCTCGAACTGCCCATGGATTTCGACACCATCGGCAACCATGGCAGTCGCATGGGTACCGGCCTGATCGCGGTGGTAAGCCAGCGTCAGAGCCTGTTGTCGCTGCTGCGTAACCTGGAGCAATTCTTCGCTCGGGAATCCTGCGGTTGGTGTACCCCCTGTCGCGACGGTCTGCCGTGGACAGTAAAGCTGCTGTTGGCCCTGGAACGCGGTGAGGGTAAGCCGGGCGATATTGAGATCCTCGAGCAACATACGAAAGACCTGGGGTCAGGGCTGACCTTCTGTGCCCATGCTCCGGGAGCGATGATGCCGCTGGAGACAGCGCTCAAACACTTCCGGGGGGAATTTGAAGCCGGTGTTGCGCAGCCGACGCTGGCAGGGGTGAGCTGATGGCAACGATTCACGTGGACGGCAAAGCCTTTGATGTGGACGGTGCGGACAATCTGCTGCACGCCTGCTTGTCTTTGGGGCTCGATATTCCTTACTTTTGCTGGCACCCCGCCTTGGGCAGCGTCGGCGCCTGTCGGCAGTGCGCAGTAAAGCAATACAAGAACAAGGACGACATCCAGGGCAAGCTGGTGATGTCGTGCATGACGCCGGCTAAAGACGATAGTTGGATCTCCATCGCGGATGAAGACGCCAAGGTGTTTCGTGCTCAGGTAGTGGAATGGATGATGACTTATCATCCGCACGACTGCCCGGTTTGCGAGGAGGGCGGCCACTGCCATCTGCAGGACATGACGGTAATGACCGCCCACGACCGGCGGCGTTACCGCTTTAGCAAGCGTACGCATCGCAACCAATATCTGGGGCCGTTTATTGCCCATGAGATGAACCGCTGCATCAACTGCTACCGTTGCGTGCGTTTTTATAACGACTACGCCGGTGGCACCGATCTGGGCGTGTTCGGCATGAACAACAATCTGTATTTTGGCCGCCATCAGGAAGGGGTTCTGGAAAGTCCGTTTGCAGGCAACCTGACCGAAGTGTGTCCCACCGGGGTGTTTACCGACCAGACCCATTCGGATCGTTACGTTCGCAAGTGGGACATGCAGTTTGCGCCCAGCGTGTGTCACCAATGTGCGGTGGGCTGCAATATCAGCCCCGGGGAGCGCTACAGCGAGATTCGCCGCATCGAGAATCGCTACCACGGCGAGCTCAATCGCTATTTTCTGTGCGATCGTGGGCGTTTTGGCTACGGCTACGTCAACCGTGCTGACCGGCCCCGTCAGCCTGAATGGCACAGTGACTGGCGCAGCGAGCGCGCCGATCATGTCACGATTCTGGACGTGGACCCTGCGCTGGACCGCGGTGCGGATTTGCTGCGCAGCGCCAAGCGGGTGATTGGCATCGGCTCACCGCGGGCCAGCCTGGAAAGCAATCATCAATTGATTGCACTGGTCGGACGCGACAACTTTTCCAGTGGCATCGTCGCCGCGGAACTGGTGTGTCTTGAACGCATGGCGGAACTGGAGGTCTCTTGCGGCTTGCCGATTCCTACCCTGCGCGAGATAGAAGCGCACGACGCAGTGCTGGTGCTGGGCGAGGATTTGATGCACAGCGCAGCGCGCCTGGCGCTCGCCGTGCGTCAGGCGGTACTGGCTCGGCGCGAAGCCCTGGCACAGGAGCGCGGCATCCCGACGTGGAACGCCGAAGCCGTCAAAACTCTGGGTCAGGATAGCCGGCATCCATTGTACATCGCCTATCCCAGCGCCACCGAGCTCGACGGGGTCAGTGCTGGAAGCTGGCGGCTGGCGCCTGCCGATATCGCCCGGCTGGGTTTCGCCATTGCTCATGCTATCGACAACAACGCACCGGCGGTAACAGAGCTTGATGAAGCCTTGGCAGCGACGGCGCAGACGGTGGCCCTCCAGCTGATGGCGGCAGACAAACCGCTGGTGATCAGCGGTGGCTCGCTGCAATCCATTCAGATACTCGACGCGGCAGGTAATATTGCCCAGGCGCTGTCACGGCGCGCTAAACCCGCCGGCCTTATGCTGGCGCGCCGGGAAGTCAACAGCAATGGCGTTAACATGCTGGGCGGCCGGCCGCTGGAGTGGGCCCTGGATGAGGTTGTTGAAGGCCGTGCGGACGCTCTGCTCGTATTGGAAAACGATCTGTACGCTCGACTGCCGGCAGCGCGCGTCAATGCTGCGCTGGATGCTGCGACCACTTTGGTGGTGCTGGATCATCAGCGTACCCGCACGTGGCAGCAGGCGATACTGGGGTTGCCGGCGGCCAGCTTCGCCGAGGCGGATGGCACTGTGGTCAATCTGGAGGGTCGCGCCCAGCGCTTTTTCCAGGTTTTCGATCCGCGCTATCTGCGCCCCGAGTGCCGCATCCACGAGAGTTGGCGCTGGTTGCACGCGCTGCGCGCCAGTCTTGCCCGAGACGAAGACAGCACCATTACTCTGGACCAAGCGACTGCGGCCTGTGTCCGGGACTACCCGGCAATGGCCGGAATCGTGTCTGACGCCCTGGGGGCGGATTATCGAGTCGAAGGCGTGAAACTGGCCCGAGCCCCGCACCGTTACAGCGGGCGTACCTCTATGCGCGCCAATATAGCGGTGAGCGAGCCACGTACTCCCCAGGACCCCGATACGCCCTTCAATTTTTCAATGGAAGGCTACAGCGGCTTCGACCAGCCACGAAAGGAAGTGCCGTTCGCCTGGGCGCCAGGCTGGAACTCTCACCAAGCCTGGAACAAGTTTACCGATGAAGTGGGCGGACATTTGCGTGCCGGCGATCCCGGTGTGCGCCTGGTTGCACCTCGTCCTGGTGCTTATTGCTATGCCAGCGATATCCCCGCGGCCTTCCAGCTGCGACAAGATTGCTGGCAGTTACTGGTGCTGCCGCGACTGTTTGGCGGCGAGGAAACCTCTGCCCGTTCTGCGCCCATCGAAGAACGGGCGGAAGCGCCGAGCATCGGTTTATCCAGCGCTGATGCAGCGCGGCTGGGGTTTGAACCAGGTATGTTGCTGACACTGGCAACCGCCACGGCGCGTCTGACCTTGCCGCTGCGCTGCGATCAGCGCTTGCCAAGCGGTATTGCCAGCGTGCCAGAGGGAATGTCCAGCGACGTAAACAGCGGTGACTGGGTAAGGCTTGAGGTTGCGGATCCGAGCTACAAAGAGACGCGCGCATGAGCCCCTTGGGCGAATGGCGCCCCGATTGGTTAACCCCAGCGCTAATGGATATCGCTGTGGCCATGCTGCAGGCGCTGGCCATTCTGCTGGTAGCGGTGCTGGTGGGAGCGGTTCTTACGGTGGTAGAGCGCCGCCTGTTGGGCTGGTGGCAGGACCGCTACGGCCCCAATCGGGTCGGCCCTTTCGGCTCCCTGCAGGTGGTCGCTGACATGATCAAGATCTTCTTCAAGGAAGACTGGATACCGCCGTTTGCTGATCGGACCATTTTCGTGCTGGCGCCGGCAATCGCCATGGCCTCGTTATTGTTGTCGTTTATGATCATTCCCATCACGCCAAGCTGGGGTGTGGCGGACTTGAATATCGGCCTGCTGTTCTTTCTGGCGATGGGCGGCATCAACGTTTATTCGGTGCTGCTAGGAGGCTGGGCCAGCGCTAACAAGTATGCGTTGATCGGTGCCATGCGATCTTCGGCTCAGACCATCTCCTATGAGGTGTTTATGGGTTTATCGTTGATGGGTGTTGTCGCCATGGCAGGCACCTTCAACCTTCGCGAAATCGTCAACGCGCAGCAAGATATGTGGTACATCGTTCCGCAGTTTCTGGGCTTTTGTAACTTTCTCATCGCCGGCTTCGCGGTGGTACACCGTCACCCCTTCGATCAACCCGAGGCGGAGCAGGAGCTGGCAGACGGCTATCACGTCGAATACTCCTCCATGAAGTTCGGCATGTTTTTTATCGGCGAATATGTCGGCATGTTGCTGATATCGGCGCTGGTGGTCACGCTGTTCTTTGGCGGCTGGCACGGGCCTTTTTTGCCGCCCTTCGTCTGGTTTGTACTCAAAACCAGCGTCTTTTTGATGTTGTTCATTCTCGTGCGGGCGTCTTTGCCGCGCCCGCGTTACGACCGGGTGATGACCTTCGGCTGGGTGGTTTGTCTGCCGCTGACGCTGATCAATCTGCTGGCGACCGGCGCGGCAATACTGCTGGCCGCACCGGGCTGAGAGTAATGATTCAAGATACGGAACCGAAACACGGGCAGGGGCATTCAAACCGATCATCAACATGGAGCAGTTGCCATGTATAAGGGGCTTTTAAAAGGCATCTGGTCGCAATTGCGCACGATGGGCATCGTTTTCATGCATGGCTTTCGCAAGCGTGAAACCCTCAACTATCCAGAGCAAGAGGTCTATCTGTCGCCGCGCTATCGCGGGCGCATTGTGCTAACCCGCGACCCAGACGGCGAGGAGCGCTGCGTGGCCTGCAATCTGTGCGCCGTAGCCTGTCCGGTGGCGTGTATCTCGCTGCAGAAGGGCGAACGGGAAGACGGGCGCTGGTACCCGGAATTCTTTCGCATCAACTTCTCGCGCTGCATTTTCTGCGGTATGTGTGAAGAAGCCTGCCCGACCTCAGCGATTCAGTTGACGCCAGACTTTGAGATGGGCGAATACAACCGTCAGGAGCTGGTGTATGAAAAAGAAGACCTGCTGATCAACGGCCCCGGCAAAGACCACAACTACAACTTTTACAAAGTAGCGGGCCTTGCCATCGCCGGCAAAGACAAAGGCAAAGGACAGGCCGAGGACGAGCCAATCAATGTCACCACGCTGTTGCCCTGACGCTGTAGGGCGGGTTTTGCTTGGCTGGAAAGGAGGGGAGCATGGAATATGCATTTTATCTGAGTGGTTTGGTCGCAGTGCTGGCGACTCTGGGGGTTATCAGCAATCCCAATCCGGTGCATGGAGTGCTGTATCTGGTGGTGTCGTTGCTGGCGGTGGCCATGGTGTTTTTTGCTCTGGGTGCACCCTTCGCCGGGGCGCTTGAGATCATCGTTTACGCCGGGGCGATCATGGTGCTGTTCGTATTTGTGGTGATGATGCTCAACCTGGGCCAGGCGGCGGTCGCTCAGGAACGCATTTGGTTGCAGCCACGTACTTGGCTGGGGCCATCGCTGCTCGCGGTTGTGCTGCTACTGACGTTGATCGACATATTGTGGCGCGGCGATGCGGGCATGCTGATTCAAGGCGATGTGCTAAGTGCCAAGCAAGTCGGCATGGTTCTGTTCGGCCCCTGGCTGCTGGTGGTAGAGCTGAGCGCACTGCTGCTGCTGGCCGCGCTGGTTACAGCCTCTCATGTAGGGCGCCAATCAAGGTCTGACTCAACGGCTGGCAAGGAGGCTCCATGAACGGTGTACCCATGGAGCATGGCTTGGTACTAGCCGCCATTTTGTTCGCATTAGGGTTAGCGGGGCTGATGTTCAGACGCAACATGATTTTCGTGCTTATGAGCCTTGAGATCATGCTCAACGCGGCTGGGCTTGCCTTTATTGTCGCCGGCTCAGGTTGGCAGCAACCGGAAGGCCAAGTCATGTTTTTGCTGGTGATCACCGTGGCGGCGGCAGAGGCCAGCGTTGGCCTGGCGCTGCTGATTCAGCTGCACCATCGCTTCAAGTCGCTGGATATCGATGCGGTCAGCAGGATGCGTGGATAATGGAATTAATGACGTTACTGCCTTCGACGGCGCTACTGCTGCCACTGACCTTCGTGTTTCCGCTGGCGGGAGCGCTGATTCTGGCTTTCTCGCGCGGTACGCTTAGCTACCGCATTAGTACCTTGGTGGGTGTGGGCAGCGTGGGATTGGCCGCGCTGGTTACTGCGCTGCTGGCACTGGGTTTTGTGGACAGCACGACTCATTCCGGTCAGCCTCAAATCGTTACCCTGTGGACCTGGATATCTGTGGGGGACTTTCAGCCGACAATCGGATTGGCTCTGGATGGGCTGTCGCTGACCATGCTAGGTGTCATCACCGGCGTCGGTTTTTTGATTCATCTGTTCGCCGCCTGGTACATGCGCGGTGATGACGGCATCACGCGTTTTTATACCTTTATGAACCTGTTCGTGTTCAGCATGGTGTTGCTGGTGTTGGGTGACAACCTGCTGCTGCTGTTTCTGGGCTGGGAAGGGGTAGGTATGTGCAGCTATCTGCTGATCGGCTACTACTACCAGACCAGCGCCAACGGTTGGGCGGGATTCAAGGCCTTCATTATCACCCGCATCGGTGATGTGTTTCTGGCCATCGGTATGTTTCTGCTGTTCGCCAAGCTTGGCACCCTGAACATTGCCGAGATCCTTTCCTTGGCACCGCAGTTGTGGCGCGCTGGAGACCCAACCGTAGAGCTTGCGGCATTGCTACTGTTGGGCGGAGCGCTGGGCAAATCTGCGCAACTGCCACTGCACACCTGGCTTGCCGACGCGATGGCCGGCCCCACGCCGGTGTCGGCTCTGATTCACGCCGCGACCATGGTCACCGCCGGGGTGTATCTGATCGCGCGCATGCACGGGGTGTTTGAGTTAGCGCCCACGGTGCTTTACCTGGCGGGCGTGATTGGCGCCCTGACGTTGCTGGTGGCCGGCGTTGCGGCTTTGGCCCAAACCGATATCAAACGGGTGCTGGCCTATTCCACCATGAGCCAGATCGGCTACATGTTTCTGGCGCTGGGTGTGGGTGCCTACGATGCAGCGATCTTTCATCTAATGATTCATGCCTTCTTCAAGGCACTGCTGTTCCTGTCTGCCGGAGCGGTAATCATCAGTTGTCATCACGAACAGGATATACGTCGCCTGGGCGGGCTGTGGCGCAGGCTGCCTCTGGCCTACATGGGCTTTATTGTTGGTGGTGCGGCCCTGGTGGCCTTGCCACTGGTTACTGCGGGTTTCTACAGCAAGGATGAGATTCTTTGGCAAGAGCTGGCGGCAGGCCGCCAAGGGTTGCTGGTTGCCGGTCTGATTGGCGCTTTTTTGACCTCGTTGTACACCGTGCGGCTAATCATTGGCATTTTTCATGGGGATATGAAAAGTGACAACGCCCGTCAGGCCAAGGCGGGGCGCGGCCTGGCCCACGGCTTGCCCTTGGTTATTCTGGCGTTGCTGTCAACGCTGTTGGGCGCCTGGATTACGCCACCGCTGGGCGGGATATTTCCCGCTGGCCCCGGTGAGGGCGTGGAAGCGGGACATACCGCACTGGAGCTGATTGCTTCGGCGACCGCGTTGACTGGCCTTGGCCTGGGCGCCTGGTTATTTGTTTTCCGCCGCGCCTGGCTTGCGCGCATCACGCGGCAGGGGATCGGCGCCGGGCTGTGGACCTGGTGGCATATGGCCTGGGGCTTTGACATTGTTTTCGATTGGCTGTTGGTGCGGCCTTATCGTGGCCTGGTGCGCGCACTGCAAGGCGATCTGTTCGATGCTTTCTTTCGCCTGATTGCCCAAACCCTGCGCGCCGTGCATTTCGGGCTTTCCCGAACTCAGACCGGCAAGCTGCGCGGCTACGTTGCCACTATGGTGGTCGGGGCGGCACTGATTTTGCTAAGCCTGGTGTTGGTGCTTTAGGAACTGTGCAAAATCCAGATAAGGAGATCCAACGCTTATGATACTGGTGTGGTTAATCGTGATCCCTTTTATTGGAGGGCTCTTGTGCTGGCAAATGGAGCGGTTCGGCGACAAACCGCCGCGCTGGATCGCGCTTGCCACCATGCTGGCCGAGCTATCGATTTCGCTTTGGCTATGGACCCAGCTCGACTTTCAGTTACCAACGTTAGATGGCGCGGCGACCCAGTGGGCGCTGGAGTATCGGGTGGTCTGGATTGAGCGGTTTGGCATTGACTTTCATCTTGCCATGGATGGGCTCTCGCTGGTGCTGATCGCTCTGACCGCCTTTTTAGGCGTGTTGGCGGTGCTCTGTTCGTGGAAAGAAATTGTGCGAAGAGTGGGTTTTTTCCATCTCAACCTGCTGTGGATTCTCGCTGGCGTTATTGGGGTGTTTCTGGCCATCGACCTGTTTCTGTTCTTCTTCTTCTGGGAACTGATGCTGGTGCCGATGTACTTCCTGATTGCTCTATGGGGCCATAGCGGTTCGAAGGGCATAACCCGCATTGGCGCGGCTACCAAGTTTTTCATTTATACCCAGGCCAGCGGGCTGCTGATGCTGGTCTCTATTCTGGGGCTGGTGTTTGCCAACCATGCCAATACCGGCGAGTATTCGTTCAGTTATCAGGTACTGCTGGAGACAGAGTTATCGCCCACGCTTTCCCGGTGGTTGATGCTCGGTTTCTTTATCGCCTTTGCCGTCAAGCTACCCGTGGTGCCGCTGCACGGTTGGCTGCCGGATGCCCACGCTCAGGCACCAACCGCTGGCAGCGTCGACCTGGCAGGTATACTTCTCAAAACCGCCGCCTACGGCATGATGCGTTTCGCTTTGCCGCTCTTTCCAGAGGCATCAAAGGCGTTTGCGCCGATTGCCATGGGGCTTGGCTTATTAGGTGTCTACTACGGTGCGGTGTTGGCTTGCGGACAGCAGAACGTTAAACGCTTTATTGCTTATACCAGTATCGCCCACATGGGGTTCGTGCTGATCGGTATTTATTCTGGCTCTACGCTGGCGTTGCAGGGCGTAGTGATACTGATGCTGGCCCACGCCTTTTCTGCAGCTGGATTGTTTGTTCTTAGCGGGCAGCTTTACGAGCGCCTAAATACGCGTGAGCTGGGCAAAATGGGCGGCCTGTGGGGACGGCTAGGGAGTCTGCCGGGGTTCTGGCTGTTCTTTATCGCCGCTTCACTGGGCATACCGGCCACAGCCAATTTCGTTGGTGAGTTTATGGTGCTGTTCGGCACTTTTCCGACAGCACCTTGGGTGGTGGTGATCGCCAGCGTTGGTCTGGTGCTGGCCGCAATCTATTCGCTGATCCTGATGCAGCGCGTGCACTACGGCCCGCCACGCAGCAAAACACCTTTGAAGGGGCTTGATGCCCGCGAATTTGCCATGATGCTGAGCATCGTTGCACTGCTGCTATGGCTTGGCATTTACCCCCAGCCAGTGCTTGATACCACCGCCGCCGCGATGCACGAGGTGCAGCGGTTGTTCGAGCCCCCGGGCGCCTTGGTGCCGGGCGTCCAGGCCGCGCCGGGTGCGGTCATTCCGCTGATGCCGGAGGCGCGCTGATGCCCTTTGCTGTGATTACCGCTTATCTGCCATTGATTATGGTGGCCGCAACGGCTGTTGCAGTGCTGCTTGGCATTGCTTGGCGCCGCGACCACACCGTGACGGTTGCGGTCAGCGTTTTAGGTCTTGGGTTAGCCTTGATCGCTCAGGCATTTGCCTGGCAAGTGATCCCCCTACACACACTGCTGCTCGAGTTCGATGGCCTCGCGTTATTGGCCGGGCTATTAATTCTGGCGTCGACCCTGGCCTGCGCGATTTTGTCTCATGCCTATCTCGAGTCTTTTCACGAACGCCGTGAAGAGTTTTATGTATTGTTGTTGTGCGCGGCCGCTGGGGGCATGGTACTGGCAGCGAGTCGGCACTTGGCCAGTCTGTTCATTGGTCTGGAGCTGTTGTCCATGCCGCTCTACGGAATGCTGGCGTATGCTTTCCATGAGCAACGCTCTCTTGAAGCCGGCATCAAATACTTGATTCTTTCGGCCGCCGCTAGCGCCTTTTTACTGTTTGGTATGGCGCTGCTCTATGCGCAGACCGGTGAGTTACGGATTGATGTGTTGATGGCAGGCCTGAACCAGAGCGAGGGTGTATGGGGCCTGGCTGGGATTGGCTTGATGCTGGTGGGGCTGGGTTTCAAGCTTTCGGTGGTGCCCTTCCATTTATGGACCCCGGACGTTTATGAGGGTGGCCCGGGGCCGGCGACAACCTTTCTGGCCACCGCCAGCAAGGTCGCGGTATTCGCGCTGTTAATGCGGCTGATGCTATCAACGCCCGTTCTGCAAAGTGAGTGGCTGCGCGCAGTGCTCACCGTGTTGGCACTAGCCAGCATGCTGGTGGGCAATCTGTTGGCGCTGACGCAATCCAATCTAAAGCGCATTTTGGGCTATTCGTCGATTGCTCACTTCGGTTATCTGTTGACCGTGCTGGTGGTCGCGGACGGCCTGGCCGCGGAAACGGGCGGTGTTTACCTGATTACCTACGTGCTGAGCACTTTAGCGGCGTTTGGCGTGGTCATCCTGGTTTCCAACACGGCCGGCGGCGAAGATGCAGCGGCACTGCACTACTATCGCGGCCTGTTCTGGCGGCGCCCTTACCTAACCGCCGTGCTTACCGTTGCTATGCTGTCGCTGGCCGGCATTCCCGCGACCGTCGGCTTCATCGGCAAGTTCTATCTCATCGCCCTGGGCGTTGAATCCCAGCGTTGGTGGCTAGTAGGCGGCATCCTCTTGGGTAGCGCCATCGGGCTTTACTATTACCTGAGAGTTACGATCACACTGTTTATGGCGCAACCGGGAATGCGGCGTCGCGACGCCTCCGATGATTGGGGCGTGCGGGCCGGTGGGCTGGTGGTGCTTGGTGTTGCGGGGTTGGTGATATTGCTGGGAATCTATCCGACGCCGATGATAGAACTTGCTCGACTTCTTAGCGGGATAGGTATGCCCTAAGGAGCATTTTAGCCTGGCGCAATGACCATGAGCTGAACGTACCGGCTCATGGCGACCTAAATCACCCGTGAGGCCCGCTATGTCCAGCTCGCTCGATCTTGAATGCATCAACACACTCCGGTTCTTGTCAGTTGACATGATTCAACAGGCCAACAGCGGGCATCCCGGCCTGCCGCTGGGAGCGGCCACGATGGCCTATGCCCTGTGGACCGGTCACCTGAAGCACCACCCGGCCAACCCGCACTGGCCCGATCGCGACCGTTTCGTGCTCTCCGCAGGACATGGCTCTGCGCTGCTCTACAGCTTGTTGCACGTGACCGGTTATGACCTGTCGCTGGACGACCTGAAACAGTTTCGGCAATGGGGTAGTAAGGCGCCCGGGCATCCGGAGCGCGGTCATACGCCGGGCGTCGAGATCACCACAGGCCCGCTGGGCCAGGGTCTGGCGAATGCCGTTGGCATGGCGATTGCCGAAGCGCATCTGGCGGCGTGCTACAACCGCGACGGCCATCTGCCTATTGACCACCGCACCTGGGCCATTGTCAGTGACGGTGACTTGATGGAAGGTGTGGCCTCCGAGGCCGCGTCGCTGGCCGGGCACCTGCAATTGGGCAAACTGGTGTGCCTGTACGACGATAACCGTGTCACGCTGTCAGCAGGCACCGACATCGCTTTTAGCGAAGACCGTGCGCGGCGATTCCAGGCCTACGGTTGGCACACACTGGTGGTCGACGATGGCAACGACCTGAACGCGATACACGCTGCACTGGATGCGGCGCAGGCCGAGAGTACGCGTCCGTCTCTGATCCTGGTGCGCACTCACATCGGTTTCGGCTCACCGGAGCAGGACAGTTTTAAGGCCCATGGCTCAGCGCTGGGAGTTGAGGACGTCAAACGCACCAAGCAGACGCTGGATTGGCCGCTTGATCCGCCGTTTCTGGTGCCAGCGCCGGCACTGGCGCATTTTCGCCGGGCGTTGGAGCAGGGCAAGAAGGCCGAAGCCGATTGGGACGCGCGCTGGTGCGCCTACGCCAAGGCCTTCCCTGACCTGGCAGACGAACTGAACGTTCGCCTTCGCGGTGATCTGCCTTCAGGTTGGGATGCCGATATCCCTGTTTTCGCCACCGACGACAAAGGTATGGCGAGCCGTGTCGCGGGTGGGCAGGTAATGAACGCGATTGCGTCGCGCCTGCCCGCTCTGTTCGGCGGCTCGGCCGACCTGGACCCGTCGACCCACACCGCGTTGAAGGGGCAGGGCACCTTCAACCCACCCATCCGCGAAGGCGAAGACTCGCAGGGCAGTGACGCGGGTGGCTGGAGCTGCACTGGCCGCAACCTGCATTTCGGCGTGCGCGAGCATGGGATGGGCGCTGTCGTCAACGGTCTGGCGGCGCACGGCGGCTACCTTGCATTTGGCTCGACCTTCCTCATTTTCTCCGACTACATGCGCCCGGCTATCCGCCTGGCTGCGCTGATGGGCTTGCATGTGGTGCATGTGTTCACCCATGACAGCATTGCGCTCGGCGAAGACGGTCCGACGCACCAACCCGTCGAACAGCTCGCCAGCCTGCGCGCGATGCCAAATCTCACGTTAATCCGGCCGGCCGATGCCAATGAGACCGCGGTGGCGTGGAAGGTGGCGGTCGAAACCCGGGGTCGTCCGGTGCTGTTGGTGCTTTCACGGCAAGACTTGCCCACATTGGACCGCAGCTTATATGCCAGCGCCGAAGGTTTGCGGCGGGGCGCCTATGTCTTGGCGGAGCTGATCGCGGCCGATAAAAATGCCAGCGCGCCTGATCTGATCCTGCTGGCCAGCGGTTCGGAAGTTGGCTTGATTCTGGCCGCCGCCGAACGCCTGCAGGCCGAAGGCATCGCCGTGCGCTGCGTGTCGATGCCGAGCTGGGATCTGTTCGACGCGCAACCCCGCAGCTACCGCGACGAGGTGTTGCCGCCGGATGTGCACGCCCGGCTGGCCGTGGAACTCGGGGCCTCGCAAGGCTGGCATCGCTACGTTGGCGATCAGGGCGACGTGCTGGGTGTCGATCGCTTCGGTGCATCGGCGCCCGCCGACGTGCTGATGCGCGAATACGGGTTCACAACCGACATTGTCTATGCCCGGGCCAAGGCACTGGTCCAGACACCGTGATAGTCAACGAGCGAACCACCACCGCCTAAGCAATGCCATCCATCGCGGCGGCGGGGTATCGGCGTGGGCCATCGCCGCTTTTCTGATGCCCTCGGCCTGTGTTGGGTAGGCGTGGATAACCTGCGCGATGGTCGAGAGGCCGATGCCGGCGACCATCGCCAGCGACAGGCTGTTGATCATTTCGCCGGCATGGCGTGCCACCACGGTCGCGCCCAGGATTTTGTCGCTGCCGTCTTGCACATGAATTTTCACAAAGCCATTCTCCTCACTGTCGGTGAGAGCTCTGTCGATCTCGTGCAGCGGCACTGTATAGGTTTTCACCGGGATGCCGCGCTCGCGTGCCTGCCGCACATACAGACCGACATGGGCAATTTCTGGGTCGGTGTAAGTGCACCAGGGAATGGTCAGCGCACTCAAGCGCACGCGGCCGAAACACAGCGCGTTGCGCACCACAATGCGCGCGGAAGCCTCGGCGGTATCGGTGAACATATGTTCCAGGCAAGCGTCGCCAGCGGCGAAGATAAGCCGGTTCGTGGTTCGCAGGAAGTCGTCGACCACGATGCCACGGTCAGGATCGTAGTCGACCCCGGCGGCTTCAAGGTTCAGGCCTGCAATGGCTGGCAAACGGCCGATACCGGTGAGGATTTCATCGACCTCGATTGTCGCGACGTTGCCATCGTTGATCGTCTCGACGAGTTTCTTGCCGCCTTCGACACGCACGTTGACCGCTTTGGTGTTCAGATGGGTCTCAACGCCGTCGCGCGCGAGTGCATCGGCCAGTAACTGGGCCGCATCGCGTTCTTCTTTTGGCAGGAACAGCGGCTCGGCATGGGCAATGATGGTGCGACAGCCGAAGCGGCACAGTGCCTGTGCCACCTGGCAGCCCACCGGGCCGCCACCAATAACCAGCAGGCTCTTCGGCAATGCCGTTATATCGAACAAGGTCTCGTTCGTCAGGTAGCCGGCATCATCGAGGCCCGGAATCGTCGGCAGTAACGAGCGCGATCCGGTGGCAATCAGCGCTTTTTTGAATCGTAGGCGCACGCCGTCGACGTCGACGGCGTCGCTATTGACGAAACGCGCCGAGCCGAAGAACAGGTCAACGCCGGCTGCGGCCACATGCCGTGCCGAGTCGACGCGGCCGGCGCGAGCACGAATGCGGCGCATTCGCTCCATTACCAGCTGAAAGTCGACCTCGATGGCTTGCGGCGTACGCACACCGTAGACCTCGGCATTGCGCATTTCGGCATACAGGCGCGAGGAGCGGATCAGCGCCTGTGATGGCACGCAGCCGTAGTTCAGGGAGAGGCCGCCCAACAAATGCCGTTCGACGAGTGCCACGCGCGCGCCCAGAGCGGCGGCGGCGCGGGCGGCGACCAGGCCGGCCGGCCCCGCACCAATCACCAGCAGGTGGTAAGGCTCTCGCGGCTGTGGATTGCGCCAGCCCGCCGGACGACTGTTGAGACCGAATTCATTGTCGTCGGCCACAACGTGCGAAGGGTTCGGCAGTGGGTAGGAATGGAACATTGTTATTACCCTGACCGGCCGGCTACAGCCAGCCGCCTTTGAAGCCCGCGCGGCGCAGCCCGGTGCGCACGAACGGATTGGCGCGGCCCAATCGCCACGGTAGGCCGCTGCGGTGGTTCTCGATCATCAACACAATCATCCCTTGGTCGAGGCCGAATTCACCCTCCGAAATCCAGCCGTTCGGGCCGGACTCAACCAGTGTCGGGTTGAAGCCACTGGCGCGGGCGAAGGTGGCGTGATCGCCGTTGGAGCGCAGCCAGAGCGCCCGCAGCGCGGGCAGCACGAGTTCGGGTGCGAAGACCAGTGACGATAGCGTCGACGAGCCGCAGAGCGTGCCATCGTCCGGGCCGTAGGGCACGCCACGGGCCGCATAGCCGTAGAATGTCTGGCACCGGCCGGCGATGCGGCGCGGGCTCGCCTGGGGCCCGTCGCCGGCCGACAGGCCCCAGCAATTCGCACCATAGTCGACAAAGCTGCCCGGATTGCGGATCGCGTACTCGCGCTGCACATAGGTAGCGCGGCGGCTGTTCTCGAAGTAGTCACAGTTTTTCTCGCGCATGAAGGCGTCGCGGATGCCGCGAAAGTCAATCCACGCGTGCGAGAACTGATGGATAAACAACGGTCCGGCGTACAAAAACTCGTATCCGTATAGGTTCTCCCATTGGTAGGTCACGGTCCATGCGCTGAAGCTCTCGTCGGTCAGCCTATGGGTCGGTGAGCCCAGGCCCAGCGCATAGAGCAGAATCGCCTCGCTGTAGCCTTCCCAGCCGTAATTGAGAAAGCCACACTCGGGCTTCCAGCCGTGCGTCACCGCGCCGCCCTCGCGCTGTGCCCAGCACCAGTCAACGCGGCAGTACAACGCGTCGGCTAGTCGCCGCAGTTCGCTTTCATCCGGTTCGTCGGCGTCGAAGTAAGCCGCCGCCGTCAGCACCCCGGCTATCAGGAACCCGGTGTCGATGAGCGAAACTTCCGAGTGCCAGACGCGCGTGCCGCTGTGCATATCGAGAAAGTGAAAATAGAAGCCGCGGTAGCCCGTCGCCCGTGCGCTTCCCGACTGGTCGCTGGCCATCAGAAAGCGCAGCGTCACCAGCGTGCGCTGCACTGCGTCGGCGCGTTCCATCCAACCCCGTTCGACGCCCACCGGATAAACCGACAGCGCGAAGCCGATCACCGCGATACTGCACGGTGCGCCCTCGTGGTTGGTGTCGGCCACCAGGCCGTTGGTAGGGTTATAGGCCGTTTGAAAGTAGGCAAACGCAGCGCGTTGCAGTTGTTCGAGTAGTGCGTCGTCCGACGGCGGCTGTGGTGACTGCGCGCGGTTCACCGGGCGTGTATTCATGGTGATGCAATCGCCTTATCGACGATTGTCTGCGCCTCTTTCAGGATGCGTTGCAGGTGCTCGCTGCCGTTAAAACTCTCGGCGTAAATCTTGTAGATGTCTTCGGTACCCGACGGCCGCGCCGCGAACCAGCCGTTTTTGGTGACAACCTTTATGCCGCCAATGGCCGCAGCGTTGCCCGGGGCGTGATCGAGCACAGCGGTGATCGCTTCGCCGGCCAGGTCGTGCGCACTGATGCTGGTTGGCGTGAGCGCCGCGAGTTGTGTCTTCTGCGCCGCCGTTGCTGGCGCCTCAACGCGATCAGCAACCGGCTCGCCAAGCTGTTGAGTCAGCTGCACATAGGCCTGGGCTGGGTTCTGCCCGCAACGCGCCGTGATCTCGGCGGCCAGCAGTGCCGGCACCAGGCCGTCTTTGTCGGTGGTCCAGACCTTGCCGTCGCGGCGCAAGAAGCTGGCGCCGGCACTTTCCTCGCCGCCAAAGCCAAGCGAGCTGTCCAGTAGCCCGGGCGCAAACCACTTGAAGCCGACCGGCACTTCGTACAATTTGCGATCCAGCCTTGCTGCGACGCGGTCAATCAGACTCGTGCTGACCACCGTCTTGCCGATCGCAGCGTGTGCGCCCCACGCCAGGCGGTGTCTGAACAGATAGTCGATGGCCACCGCGAGGTAATGATTCGGTGGCATCAGGCCAGCTGCGGGCGTAACAATGCCGTGGCGGTCGTGGTCGGTATCACAGGCGAATGCGATGTCGAAGTTGTCCTTCATGCCCTCTAGCCGCCGCATTGCATAGGTTGACGACGGATCCATGCGGATCTGGCCGTCCCAGTCGACCGTCATGAAACCGAAGGTTGGGTCGACCACGTCGCTGACCACGGTAAGGTCAAGCCGGTGCTGCTCGGCGATGCGCGCCCAGTAGTGCACGCCGGCACCGCCGAGTGGATCAACGCCGATGCGAATCTTGGCGTCGCGGATAACGTCGAAGTCGATCACGCTGTCGAGATCGGCAACGTAGGCGTTGAGGAAGTCGTAGCGGTGCGTGGTCGAGGCGCGCAGTGCCCGCGCGTAAGGTACGCGCTTGACCCCCGTCAGCCCGGCTTCCAGAAAGCGGTTTGCGGCGGCCTCGATGCCGGCGGTGATGTCGGTCCCGGCCGGGCCGCCGTTCGGTGGGTTGTACTTGAAGCCGCCGTTGTCGGGCGGGTTGTGCGACGGCGTCACCACAATACCGTCGGCCAGCCCCGAGCTTCGTCCCCGATTATGGGTCAGAATGGCGTGGGAGATGGCCGGTGTCGGCGTGTACTCGTCGTCCGTCGCCAGCATTACATCAACGCCGTGGGCGGCCAACACTTCGAGCGCACTCGCGCAGGCCGGCTGTGACAGGGCATGGGTGTCGATGCCTAGAAACAGCGGTCCGCTGATGTGCTGGCTCTGGCGGTATTCGCAGATCGCCTGGGTAATTGCCAGCACGTGCCATTCGTTGAACGAGCACTCGAACGACGAGCCGCGATGGCCGGAAGTGCCGAAGGCAACACGCTGCGCCGGCACCGATGGGTCGGGCACGCCGGTGTAATACGCACTGACCAGGCAAGGCACGTCGACGAGCAGTGAGCGGGTCGCCGGTTTGCCGGCCAGAGGGCTGATCATAGTGGGCATCGTTGGCTCCTCAGGGTTGGGTTGCAGGCGTATTGGCCGAATGTCGGCGCCGATAACGCCGGATCAGCGCGTTGGTTGAACTGTCGTGGTTGAGTGGTGTGGTGTTCGCGCTATCGAGCTCGGGCAACACACGCTGCGCCAATACTTTGCCGAGTTCGACTCCCCATTGGTCGAACGAATCGATGCCCCAGATCACGCCCTGCGTGAACACGCTGTGCTCGTAAAGCGCGATCAGCGCGCCCAGGATTTTAGGCGTCAATTGTTCGGCCAGGATCGTGTTGCTCGGCCGATTACCTTCGAAAACATGGTGCGGCACCTGCTCGGATGGGATGCCCTCGGCAGCCACGGATGCCGCGTTCTTACCGAACGCCAGCGCCTCGCTCTGCGCAAACAGGTTGGCCATCAGCAAATCGTGCTGATCGCCAAGCGGGTTCAGGCCCTGGCAGAAGCCGATAAAGTCGCACGGCACCAAGCGAGTACCCTGGTGCAGCAACTGATAGAACGAATGTTGGCCGTTGGTTCCGGGCTCACCCCAGAGGATGGGTGCGGTGTCGACGTCGACGCGCTGGCCGGTCTGAGTCACATGCTTGCCGTTGCTTTCCATTGTCAGCTGCTGCAGGTACGCCGGAAAACGCTTCAGGTACTGCTCGTACGGCAACACCGCGGTGGTTGCCGCGCCGAGAAAGTTGTTGTTCCAGATCGCCAGCAGCCCGAGCAAGGCGGGCATATTCGCCTCAATCGGCGCCTGGTGAAAGTGTTGATCCATCGCATGGAAACCGGCCAGCAAGTCGCGAAAGTGCTGCGGGCCGATGGCGAACATCGTCGACAGACCAATCGCCGAGTCCATCGAGTAGCGGCCGCCCACCCAATCCCAGAAGCCGAACATGTTTTCGGCGACAATACCGAACTGCGCCACTTCTTGAGCATTAGCGGAGACAGCGGCGAAATGCCGCGCGACAACTTTGTCGGCGCCGAGCTGGTTGACACTCCACTCGCGCGCCGCACGCGCGTTGGTCAGTGTCTCCTGCGTGGTGAAGGTCTTCGAGCAGACGATGAAAAGCGTTTCGGCGGCGTCAAGATCGCGCGTTGCCTCAACCAGATCGGTGCCGTCGACGTTGGAAACAAAACGCAGCGTTAGATCGCGCTGGCTATAATGACGCAAGGCTTCATAAGCCATCACCGGCCCCAGATCAGAGCCGCCGATGCCGATGCTGATGACGTTACGAATACGCTTACCGGTGTGGCCGAGCCAGCCGCCGCTGCGCACGGCGTCGGCAAATGTCGCCATACGCTGCAGCATCGCCTGCACCTCGGCGACCACGTCGACGCCATCGACGACGAGCTTGTCGTTAGCCGGTGCACGCAGCGCGACGTGCAGCACAGAGCGCTTCTCGGTGGTGTTGATAAGGTCGCCACGGAACATGGCTTCAATACGCTCGGTCAGACCACAGTCGGTGGCGAGTGCGGTCAGTAGCTGCAACGTTTCCCCGTCGATGCGGTTCTTCGAATAGTCAAGATACAGGCCGGCCGCTTCAAGTGAGAATCGTTGGCCGCGCTGCGCGTCGGTCGCGAACAGATCATGCAGATGAGTGTGGCCAATTTTCCTATGGTGGGCCACGAGTGCCTTCCACGCCGGCTGCAACGTTGGCGAGCTTGGAGTGGCGCGTGATGTCGCGCCTTGGCGGGCGCTCATGTGTCGCTCTCGGTCAGGCTGGTGCGCTTTTCGGTGATACGCGCAAGCAGTGCCTGCCACGATGCGGCAAAAGCATCGGCGCCCTCGCGCTGCAAACGAACGGCCAGGGCTTTGTCGTCGATGCCCTCGCGCCTGAACACTTTCAACTCCACCTCGGCGTAGCCCCCATCGATTGGCAGCGTGGCGCTCACCTCGCCGTGATCGGCAAAGGCATGCAGGGTCTTTTCGGGAATCGTGTTGATGGTGTCAGGCGCCGCCAGCGCCTCGACGTACAGCGTGTCCGGTGCGGTAGGGTCCTTGGTTCCAGTACTCGCCCACAGCAGCCGCTGCGGCTGTGCGCCCGCTTCAGCAAGTTGCAACCAGCGCGGCGACGCGAGCAAATTGCGATAGGCTTTGTAGGCGCCCATGGCGACCGCAATGCCCAGGCGATTGTGGAAGACTGGCGCGACGTCGTCCTGCACGGCCACGTCCCAGCGGCTGACGAATATTGAGGCCACAGAGCGTACGTTTGGGTCTAAACCCGCCTCGATACGGCGTTCGATGCCACGCATGTAGGCCTCGGCCGCCGCCAGGTACTGTTCTTGCGAGAACAGCAATGTCACGTTCACCGGCACACCGGCGAAGATCGATTCTTCGATGGCTTCGGCCCCGGCGGCTGTGCCGGGTATTTTAATAAAGAGATTTGGCCGGTTGGCCGCGGTATGCAACCGGGCTGCGGCCTGGATGGTGCTGGCGGCGTTGTCGGCCAACAAAGGTGACACTTCGAGAGAGATCCAGCCGTCAAGCCCGCCGGTGGCATCAAAGACCGGACGAAACAGATCGGCCGCAGCGGTCAGATCCTCCAGCGCGAGCGCAAAGAACAGATCCTCTACGGATTCGCTACGTCGCGCCAGGCGCTTTATCGCTTCATCGTAGAAGCTGCCGTGACCAATCGCGTGTTCGAAGATCGTCGGATTTGACGTCAAGCCGGTCACCGACCAGTCGGCGATGTAGCGCGCCAGGGTGCCCGTTTCGAGCATTTCGCGGCTGATGTTATCGACCCACAGGCTCTGGCCCAGATCGTGCAGTTTTCGGGTGTTGGTGTTCATCATGCCTCCTTGTTCGCGCGCGGCTTGATCAATTGCAGGAGATCGAGATCTGCGAGTTCGCCGATGTGCTCGATGGTGATGTCGGCGGCTGGCTGGCCCGTCATTGCGGACCTCGTTCGGGCTTGTCGTTCTGAGTCGGTGCGTCAGTTGCGGGGTCGTGCCAGCCACCGTCATCGGCGATCAGCATGTCGGCTGCGATCGGGCCCCAGCTCCCGGCTTCATACGACAGTGCGGGGCCATGCTCGGTCAGGACTGGCTCAACCACTGTCCAGGCCGCCATCACCGCGTTCGCGTCGGTGAACAGCGCGCCGTCGCCTGCCATCGCGTCACCGAGCAGGCGTTCGTAAGTGGACATCGCACCCGGCTCTTCTTCGCCATCTCTCCCCCCCAAATATAGCTCACGCTGAACGCCAACGAACTTTTTGCCCGGGCGTTTGATGCGCGCTGCCAGCGCAATGCTGGCCTCGGGCTGCAAACGAAAGCGGAAGTAGTTGGCGCGGCCAGCGGCCGGCCCCGAATCGTCGAACAAACATTGTGGCGGTGGCTGCATCTGCACCTGAACCTCAACCACCGAACGCGGTAGCTGCTTGCCGGCGCGCAGGTACCAAGGAACGCCGGCCCAGCGCCACGAGTTAATGAACAGGCGCAGCGCGCAGAATGTTTCGACATCGGAGTCGTTGGCGACGCCTTTTTCATCGCGGTAACCGATGTATTGGCCGCGTACCAGATCACCAGGCTTAAGCGGCTGCATCGCGCTAAGCACGCTTGATTTAGCGCTGTGCACGGCTTCGAACCCTTGGAAGGCCGGCGGCTCCATTGCCAGCATCGCGACGATCTGGAACAGATGGTTTTCGATCACGTCGCGCAGGCAGCCAGCGCTTTCGTAAAAGGCGCCGCGCCCACCCACCCCGAAGTCCTCGGCCAGCGTCACCTGCACGCTGGCGATGTGGTGGCGATTCCAAACCGGTTCGAGAAACGAATTCGCGAAGCGAAAGTACAGGATATTCATGATCGCCTCCTTCCCCAAGTAGTGGTCGATGCGGAAGATCGATGACTCGGGAAAGACAGCCTGCGCCACGGCGTTCAATTCGCGCGCGGATGCGAGATCGCGACCGAAGGGTTTCTCGACGATGACCCGCGCGTCCTGTGCCAGGCCCGCGTGGCCCAGGCTCTGGATCACGATGGCGAACAGCGAGGGGGGGATCGCGAGGTAAAACGCTGGCCGCTGCGCGCCATCAAGTGCCACCTTTAAAGCGGTGAAGGTGGCGGCATTATTGTAGTCGCCGCTGACGTAATTGAGCAGCGCGATCAGACGATCAAATGCGGCGGGGTCATCGATGCCGCCGGCATGATCTTCGTGCAGCAGGCTGTCGCGTACGTGGCTGTGCCATTCGTCAACGCTCCACTTAGATGATGCCACGCCGAGCACTGGCACTGTGAGTGAGCCTTTCTTCACCATGGCGTAGAGCGCAGGGAAGATTTTCTTGCTGGCAAGATCGCCGCTGAAGCCGAAGATCACCAAGGCGTCGGAATGCGACCGATCTGCGCTCGCTCCGGTGCCATCGGTGGCGTTCATCGCGAGCCGTCCTGTGGCTTCTCGATATGGCCGCCGAAGGCGTGGCGCATCGCCGACAGCAACTGGTTAGCAAAGTCTGCCTCTCCGCGAGACGCGAGACGCTCGTGCAAAGCCGCGCTGAGCACTGGCGTAGGTACCCCCTCGTCGATCGCCGCCTGGAGAGTCCAGCGACCTTCACCCGAATCTGAAACACGGCCGTCGAAGGCTTCGAGCTGCGGATCCTGCAGCAGCGCGCCGGCGGTAAGATCGAGCAGCCACGAGCCGATCACGCTGCCGCGGCGCCAGACCTCGGCAATCTCGGGCAGATTCATCTCATAACGGTAGAACTCGGGGTCTCGCAGTGGTGTGGTTTCCGCATCGCTGGATTGTTCTTGTTGGCCGATGTTGGCGCTACGCAAGATGTTCAGGCCTTCGGCATAGGCCGCCATGATGCCGTACTCGATGCCGTTGTGAACCATCTTGACAAAATGGCCCGCGCCCGACGGGCCGCAATGCAGAAAACCTTCTTCTGCCGGTGCGTTTGCGCCGCTGCGCCCGGGCGTGCGCGGTGCCTTTCCAACGCCGGGTGCCAGCGCAGAGAAGATCGGTGTCAGGTGTTCGACGACAGGCTTTTCGCCGCCGATCATTAGGCAGTAGCCGCGATCTTCACCGGCGACGCCACCGCTGGTGCCGACATCCAAGTAGTGTATGCCTGTCTCGAACAGGCTTTTTGCGCGTCGAACGTCGTCGCGGTAATAGGAATTGCCACCGTCGAT
The DNA here is from genome assembly GCF_023311895.1 of Marinobacter sp. M3C. Lineage (GTDB taxonomy): Bacteria > Pseudomonadota > Gammaproteobacteria > Pseudomonadales > Oleiphilaceae > Marinobacter. The sequence continues at coordinate 405,879 of NZ_CP092284.1, read as the reverse complement.
GACGATATCGCCCGAATCCAGATGTGGCGCTAGCTGTTCGAGAGCCTGATCGACGATGGCGGCCGGCACCATTAGCCACAGCGCCCGCGGGCGGGCCAGTTTGGCCACGAGCTCCTCCGGCGAGCTTGCGCCAGTGGCGCCTTGCGCGCACAAGGCGGCGACCGCATCGGGTTGCGTATCATGAACGACGCACGTGTGCCCATTGGCCATCAGGCGTCGCGCCATGCTGGCCCCCATCCGTCCCAGTCCGATCATTCCGAGTTGCATGTTGTTCTCCGGTTTTCTTTCGGTCTTTTTTTCGATATACAGCCTTAGCGATCAATTGCTTTGAGGCAGGTTCACGATGACCAAGTGCACCTGACCGTCATCGACGAGTGTGAAAGAGCCACCGTCAATTTCGGCGCCATCTAGGACAACGCTCGTAGTAGTTGCAGCTTCGGCGCAGCGACAGGTGATGTCGTAGCGCGAAGCGCCGAAACGGTATTGCATATCGAACGTCATCCAGTGCGGCGGCAGGAGAGGGCGCATGCGCAGTTGGTTGCCGCAGCGTTGCAAACCGAGCAACGACTCACTGATCAACTGAAACATCCACCCAGCCGACCCGGTGTACCAGGCCCAACCGCCGCGCCCGACGTGTGCCGGGTTGGTGTAAACGTCACCTGCGAGCACATAGGGTTCCACTTTGTAGGTGGTAACGGCCGCAACGTCCGCCGTGTGGTTCAGCGGGTTCAGCAGAGCGAACAATTCCCATGCGCGCTTGGCGTCGCCGAGTGCCGCGAAGGCCATCGCTGCCCACACCGCCGCGTGGGTGTATTGGCCGCCATTCTCGCGCACGCCTGGCACGTAGCCCTGAATGTAGCCGGGCGATGGCGTGCTGGTATTAAACGGCGGGTCGAGCAATTGCACGAGTTTGGTGTCACGGTGTACGAGCCGCTCATCGAGTGAGGACATTGCGCGCTGCGCGCGCTCGGCAGGTGCTGCGCCGGACAAGACCGACCAGCTCTGCGCAATCGAGTCGATCTGACATTCGGCGTTCGTGGTAGAACCGAGCACGCTGCCATCGTCGAACCAGGCGCGCTGGTACCAGGCACCGTCCCAGGCCGAGGCCTCAATGCGCGAGCGTAGCTCCCGAGCCTGGTGTTCGCACAGCTCGGCAAAATCGAGCTCGCCATGCGCCCGTGCCAGCGGCGCGAAGCGCGTGAGTACTTCGTACAGGAAGAAACCCATCCAGACGCTTTCACCACGGCCACCGGCGCCCACCAGGTTCATACCGTCGTTCCAGTCGCACGAACCCATCAACGGCAGGCCGTGAACCCCTTGCGTCAGACCCCGGCGGATCGCTCGTACACCGTGTTCATAAAGGCTTGCGACTTCGTCCGATACATCCGGCCGTTCGTAATTCGACATCTCGCCTTTCTTTAACGGCCGGCTTTGCAGGAAGGCGCAAGTCTCGTCAAGAACGCCGGTGTCGCCGGTGGTTTCGACATAGCGACAGATCGTCAGCGGCAGCCACAGAAAATCGTCGGCGCAGCGCGTACGCACTCCCTTGCCGGAAGGTGGATGCCACCAGTGCTGGGCATCGCCTTCTATGAACTGGCGTGAGGCGGTGCGCAGCAGGTGCTCACGCACCAGGACCGGCGCGGCATGGACCAGCGTCATCACATCCTGGAGCTGGTCGCGAAAACCAAATGCGCCGCTGGATTGATAGAAGCCGGTGCGGCCCCACAGCCGCGATGCGATCACCTGATACAGCAGCCAGCCGTTGGCCAGCACATTCAGCGTCGGATCGGGCGTCTGCACCTGAACCGCGCCCAGTGTGTGATGCCAAAACGCGTTCACGGCGTCGAGCGCCTCGTCTGCCGCGCGGGGCCGGCGCCAGCGGCTTACCAAGTCACGCGCCTCGTCAGCGGTCTTGCCCGCACCGAGTTTGAACACCAAAACGTGCGTTTGTCCCGGTGCCAAGTCAACGCCGACGCGCAGGACCGCACACGGGTCGAGCGCGGCGCCGACCCGGCCCGACAGGTGCGCCTGCGACAGTGCGGCCGGTGCAGCCAGACTGCCTGCTGTGCCAAAGAAGTCGGCTCGGTCGCCGCAGACCTCGGTCGTGGAATTAACGCCGTCGGTATGGACATCGAAAAACGCGGTGCGACCTTCGAAGTCGGTGTTGTAAGCGTTGCGCGCGAATAACGCACCGGTCTGCGCGTCAACCTCCGTCACCACGTGCATTTTTGTCTTCGCGCGTTCGTCGCCGAGCACCCAGTCGACGTAACCGGTGACCGCCAGCTGGCGCGGTCGATCTGATTGGTTGCGTAAGCGCAGAACCGAGAACTTGACCGGGCTGTCGATCGCGACGTAGATGCGCAATTCGGACTCGATGTCGTCTTCAGTGTGTTTGAATAAGCTGTAGCCGAAACCGTGGTGGATGGTGTACGCGCCGGCGCCGGGCCTGGGCAGCAGCGTCGGTGACCAGGCCCGGCCGCTGACGTTGTCACGGATGTAGAGCGCTTCCGTGTTGGGGTCGCTCACCGGGTCGTTGGACCAGGGTGTCAAGCGGAATTCGTGGGCGTTCTCGCTCCAGGTAGTTGCGCTGCCGCTCTCTGACACCACGGTGCCGAAGTCGGGGTTGGCGATCACGTTGACCCAGGGGGCGGGCGTCATGCGCGTCGCTGACGTGGTGATGACGTATTCGCGGCCGTCGGGCGTGAAGCCGCCGTAGCCGTTGAAAGCGAACAGGTTATCGGGTAGGGGGTGGTTTGCGACCGCGAGTGCCGGCGCCTGCTCGGGTTCGTAGCCGGGGCCGGGTGTTGCATCGGTGAAGTGAAGCGCGAGTGGTGCGCTAAGCTCGTTGGCGTCGGTGCTGACGATTCTCGCGACGCTTTGCAACAGGATGCGATCACCCTCGTCGAGCGTTGTGCCGTCGAGCACGAAGATCCCGCCGGGTTTGCCAATAAGGGCCGCTCCGGGTCCCGCGTCAACCTCCTGCCGGGCCCGATCAAAGAGCCGCGGTTCATCGTCGGTCGAGGTTGACGGCGTGCACAGCACGGCCAGTTCGCTGCGCAGACCGAACGCGGCCCAGTAGGCGTGCGCGCGCACCATCTGTTGAATGGCTATCGTTAATTTCGGGCCGGTCAGAGCCAGCAGTACAACAGGTACATCGCCCGAGATGCCAAAGCCCCAAAGTCCCGACTGTCCACGTCGGTTTTTCTCGATAACGTCGGCGTTTGCACGCAGCCCGGCTGTGCCGTAGGCAACCGATACCGCCATGCGCTGGTAGAGCACTGCGTCAGCGTCGTGTGCGCCGAGCCTGCGCAGCAGGGCTCGGCGATATGCGCCAGCCTGTTGCAGAATCTGTCTTGCTGCTTGGGCCTTCCGAACTTTTTGTACCAGCGCTACGCAGGCCTCGCGCGTGGTCGCGACACCGGTCAGCCAGTCGATGGTGATTGACCCACCCGCTTCGAGAACGAATGGGACACGGATGGCGGCCACCGCGTCGAGCACGGGGCCCACGGTGCCCGATAGTGAGGCACCATCTTCCAAGGCCTGCGGATTGCCCGCGTCGCGGCCGCGCCCGATGAAACGCATGCGATCGGTCTCGAACGTCATGGTTCCGGCCGCCGCGCCGCCCACCAACGCCGTGTGAAAGAACCAAGGCGTGGGGTCGGCGGGCGCGCTTGGCCGCCGGGTTGCGATGATCGCTTGTAACGGCCGATAAAATTCGGTTTCAATGAAAAGCTTGCTGAACGCCGGGTGCGCAGAGTCGGTTGCCGGCGGGCTCAGCACAATTTCCGCATAGCTGGTCGCGCTGAGCGTCAGACGTCTTGTAGAAATATTGGTAAAAACAACACGGCGCAATTCCACCGGCTCGTCCAACGAAACCGCGAATTCACTGCGGGTCTCAAGGGTTTCGTCATGCGCCCAGACGCTGGAACGGCCGTCGCGAAAGTCATGTCCGGCGGTTCCTTTCAGCCCTCTGCCTGGCGCTGCATCGCCCCGCACATGGAGGCGCGTGCCGCAGAGGTCGAGCGTCGCGTCTGCGCACCACCGCGTGACCGCCAGGCCCTCCCAAAAGCTGGTTCCATGACCCGACTCAGTGACCATGAGGTGATACGAACCGTTAGACAGAAGTTGAAGCTCAGCCATGATTGGACCGACCTCGCAATACGGTGGCGGTAAACAGTTAGCTCAAAGAGTATGCGCCATTTAAGGTGTTGGTCGGTACGCTGGCGCACAAACCACGCCCGGTGTGGATTAATGTTGCGGCAAACAGGGACATCACAGCATTCCGCGGGTGGACGACGATCGTAGCTGTTAAAGTGCACTCTATCCGATAACACCGAATGGAAATGTTAATGATGAGCACCAACACGGCACTGGGCAGGCTATTTGCGCGGGCTCGATCACGCACCGTACTTGTGTATATCATCGGGGGTGTGTTTCTCGTCGCCGCTGTGATTGCTAGTGTCGATCTGGTTCACCACGTCGCCGCAATCGAAGCCTGGATTGCTCATCTCGGTGTGTGGGGAATTACGGCGTTCATCGTGCTTTTTGTTATCGCGACGTCGTTGCTGGTACCCGAATCGGTCTTGGCGATGACGGCCGGCGTGCTGTTCGGTTTTGCCTGGGGGCTGGGTGCCGTAATGGTGGGCACTTTTATCGCAGCGAGCTTTCAATACGCTTTATCGCGATGGTTCTTGCGTAACAGGATTGCGACGGTGCTGGAATCCCGGCCTTCATTACGCGCGATTCAGCAGGCGGTTCTCACCAACGAATTTAAGCTTCAGGTGCTATTGCGACTGACTCCGCTGAACCCGGCAACCATCAGCTACATGCTTGGCGCAACGGGTGTGCGTTTTTCAACGTTTTTACTCTCCTGCTTTGCCCTAGTGCCGCACGCAGTGATTGAAGTGTATTTCGGTTATGCCGGACAGCACGCGGCACAGATGGTTGGGCGTGACAAAGGCGGGCTAAACCTGCACGACTTTGTCATTTTCGCAGGTTTCGTTGTGACCGTTATCGTCGTCGCAGTCGTTGCGAAGATAGCGCACAAGGCTGTCGTGGAAGCCGCATCACAGGTCGAAGCAGGCGCGCCTGCTGTTGCAACCAACAATACTGCGCCCAAGCCCAAGCCCAAGCCCAAGCCCAAGCCCAAGCCCAAACCCTGAATAATAGCCGTTTGATACTGACTTGGCGTTGCCTTATGTTTACCTACGAATTTATTGAACCATTAAATCGATTATTCCTTTCTTTTTGTCAGCCAATTTAAATCTGTTTCTTTCATTATTTTAAAGTTTCTGAAAACTTTAATCTTCTATGATTATGGTAATAACAGTGTGGTGCACGGTGGGTATGTGTCGTCTTTTCTTTAAATTGAATACGCAGCAGTTTTTTAATCGCATCCTACTCGAAAAAAAAGGCCAATAGGGCATGTCAAATAATGGGTTGAGCAAGTCGGCCATAGCCTGGCCGGTGCTGATCGGGCTGGTGTTGTTCGGATTGGCAATCTGGTTCATTCATCGGGAACTGGCGCACCTTGATTTGCGCATCATCTTGGCGCAGATCGCTGCCACGCCGCCGGGCCTTATTCTGCTTGCCGTTGCTGCCACGGCGGGCAGTTATTTTACCCTTACCGCCTACGACCGGTTGGCGCTGCGCTGGATCGAGCGCCCCTTCACTCATCGCCGTATCGTTCTGGCCTCTTTTACGGCTTACGCGCTGGCGAACAACGTTGGCTTCGGCGTGCTCAGCGGGGGTGCTGTGCGTTACAAACTCTATGGAGGCTGGGGGTTGAGTGCTGCGGAGATTGCAAAGATCATAGGCTTCGTTGCTTTGACCACAGTTTTGGGGATATCGACCATTCTGGGGATTGCCGCCATCGGCGAAGGCCAGCGTCTGGCGGGGCTGGTGGGTTTGCCAGGTTGGTTCGGACCGCTTTTCGGCGTGGTTGTGCTGCTGATACCTCTGGGGTGGTTGGTGCTGGCGGCGTTGAAGGTTGTGAAACTGACCTGGCGCGACCACACCTTGGCGGTGCCGAGCCTGCCAATTGCGACTGGTCAGATCGCCGTGTCGCTCATTGACCATGCCTTCGCGGCGCTCGCACTCTACGTGTTGTTACCGGATTCGGTGGGATTTGGTCCTTTGGGCTTTTTGGGTCTTTATATCATCGCTAACACCGTTGGCCTGATCAGTAATGTACCCGGCGGGATAGGCGTTTTCGACGCGGTTATTTTGCTCGCTGTGCCTCACGAAGCCAATGCCAGCACGGTGGCGGCCTTGGTGACTTATCGCGTTATCTATTATCTTTTGCCGCTTGGCCTGGCCGGTCTATTGTTTGCGGGACACACGCTACGCCACTCCGGCCGGGGCTTGATGACCTGGAGCCTGCCCCTGGCGCCCTCGTTGTTCGCGGTTCTGGTGTTCGTCTCGGGCTTGCTGCTGCTTGTTTCGGGGGCGACGCCCAGCATTGAATCACGGGTTGGTTGGTTGAACGCTATTGTTCCTCTTGGCGTGATCGAGTTGTCGCATTTCTTTGGCAGCCTGGTGGGGGTGGCGTTGCTATTGGTCGCCGATGGGCTACGCCGCCGTATCGACGCCGCATGGCTTCTGGCGTGTGGCTTTCTGGCTGCTGGAATTCTCTTTTCGCTGCTGAAGGGAGCGGATTACGAAGAGGCGTTAGGGCTAACGGTCACCTTGGTAATCCTGCTGCCATGTCGTCGCGCCTTTGATCGTAAGACCCGGCTGCTCGCCTTGACTCCATCCCCCAGCTGGTTGGTAACCAGTGCGGCGGGCGTAGCCGCCTGTTTGTGGCTTGGCTTTTTCGCCTACCGTCACGTCGATTACGTCAACGATCTATGGTGGTCCTTCATGCTTGATGAGGACGCGCCGCGTTTTTTGCGGGCAAGTGTCGGTGTCGTTCTGGTGTTGGCAATCGTGGCGCTGCGGCTGGTTCTGCGTCCCGCACCCGCGCTGTTCACCTTGCCAGAGGCCGACGACCTGACCCGGGCTGAAGGCGTGATTCAACATGCCGACGGGTTAGGTAGCTCCGCCTCGCTTGCACTGCTCGGCGACAAGTACTTGCTGTACAGCCCCAGTGGCGAAAGCTTCATTATGTTCGGCATTCAGGGCGTCAGTTGGATCGCGATGGGGGAGCCGGTTGGCCGTCAGAATGAGCGACGGAACCTGGTGTGGTCTTTCGTGGAAGCCTGTCATCGACATGGTGGACGACCGGCGTTCTATCAGATTACGCCAGACGCTATGCCGATGCTGGCAGAGGTGGGCCTGGCCTTCCAGAAGCTTGGCGAGCAGGCCTATGTGCCGCTCGGACAGTTCGATCTGCAAGGTCCGGCCAAGGCCAAGTTGCGCCAGACCTGGAACCGTGGTCAACGCGATAAACTCGTTTTCACGGTAGTGGCCAAAGCGGAAGTACCTGCCATCATCAACGATTTGCGGACGATTTCAGATCAATGGTTGGGCAACAAAAACGCTAAAGAGAAGGGGTTCTCCCTCGGACGTTTCGATGCCGACTACATTCGCCGTTTCCCCGTCGCGCTACTGCGCCTTGAAGGGCGCATCGTGGCCTTCGCTAACCTCTGGACAACACCGGATTGCCGCGAGTTATCCATTGATCTAATGCGCTATGTTGAGGACGCGCCCCATGGGGTGATGGATCTCTTGTTCATTGAGCTGATGCTGTGGGGACGACAGGAAGGCTATGCGGAATTCGACTTGGGCATGGCGCCTATGTCGGGGCTGGAAGCGCGAGCGCTGGCACCCAGGCTGTCCCGAGCCGGGGCGCTGGTATTTCGTCATGCTGAACACTTCTACAACTTTCAGGGCTTGCACGCCTACAAAGATAAATTCGACCCGGTCTGGCGCCCCCGTTATCTGGCGGCGCACCCCGGGATCGAGATGGCGCTAACGTTAGGTGACACGGCGTTGATCATTAGCGGCGGCATGAGAGGGTTGATAAGCCAATGAGCAAAAGAAAGTTTTTTGCTGGTGCACTGTCGATACTGACGCTCGTGGCGGCTTGCCAGCCTCAGGAGACGACGATTGAGGCAGGGCGGATGGGCGAGGTTGCCTATCTGGCACCTGAGGGCGAGCCGAATAACGTCATTTTTCTATTCTCCGATACAACCGGCTGGAACACCGACCTGGACGAGGTGGCCCAAACCTGGCAGAGCAAGGGTGCTGTCGTGCTTAAGGTGCCCCTGCCGAGCTATCTCGACGCGCTGCGAAAAAGCGATGACGGTTGCCACTACCTGATTAGCGAGATCGAGGATACGAGCTATCGACTCCAGACCGAACTGGGTACCGAGCGCTATCACGCGCCGATTCTGGCGGGTACCGGGATGGCGGCGACTATGGTTTATGCCGCACTGGCCCAGTCACCGGCAGCGACGATTGCAGGTGCGGCAAGCGACGGCCTGTTGTCCCGTCTCGACACCAAGGTGCCGCTGTGCCCCGGTGCCGCATCAACACCGGCAGCCGGGGGCGGTTTCACCTACGCGCCCACGTTGGCTTTGAACGGGTGGTGGCGCTTGTTGTCGTCTGGGGATCAACGGGAGCCGGCGCAGAACTTTGTTCATGGCATGGCTGGCGCCGAGTGGGTCACTGCGCCGCGAAATTCAGGTCTGACCGAACGCTTCGATCGGCTGTTGCAGGCCGCCTTTGTCCCGTCAGTAGGTGGCGGTGACGCGGCGTTGGCGAAGTTGCCTCTCATTGAGTTGCCCGTCAAGAACGACGGAAATCTAATGGTGGTGATTTGGTCGGGTGACGGCGGTTGGCGGGATCTCGACAAGACCATCGGCGAACGCATGCAAAGCCTGGGCGTTCCGGTGGTCGGTGTCGACTCCCTGCGTTACTTCTGGCGCGAAAAGACGCCGGAACAGATCGCCACTGATCTTGCTGCCATCCTGCGTCATTACCAGACAGCGTGGGGGCGGCCGCGGGTGATACTGGTCGGTTACTCCTTCGGTGCCGACATTATGCCTTTTGCCGTCAATCGTTTGCCCGAGGATCTTCGGATGCAAATCGCGCGCATCTCTCTGCTCGGAATGGCGCAGAATGCAGTTTTCGGTATCCATGTTACTGATCAACTGCTGGGCCGCACGAGCGACGACGAGCTACCCGTATTACCGGAAGTGGAGAAGCTCGACCTTCGAAAAGTGCAGTGTTTTTACGGTATAGACGAAGAAGATACCGCTTGCACCGCGGGTGTTTTCGATCGCGCCGAGCGGATCGAGACCCAAGGCGGGCATCATTTTGACGGAAATTATGATGCTCTGGCGCAGCGCATTCTGCGTGGAGCCCAATAGCCGTCTATCAAAACGTGAAGAGACGGAAACTCAGGAGATGATGAAATGATTAATATGTTGATTATCCAGCCTGTTTTAGCACTTATCGCAGGAATTCTGATTCTGTTCATTCCGCGGTTACTGAATTACGTGGTGGCGATCTATCTTATCCTGATCGGATTGGCGGGCTTGGTGCCGCATTTCATGGGCACGGGGATGGGAGGCATATAGGGCCAACGCAATGAAGCATGCAGGCGCAGTTCGATCTGGCGACTCAGAGTGCCGGCGCGAGCGGGTCGAACGTGGCTGTGGCGCATGCGAGGCTGGTGAGTGTCACGGCGGCTCTGACCGAGGCGATGGCACTGTTCGGGTTGGGGGTGGTCGTGGCGCCAATATTAGGCCCGGCGGTCGGCGCCTATCTGCATCCTCTGGGCATTGATCCGCAGTCAAGCGCAGGGGCGAGCGAACTGGCCGCACAGGTCATGCAGCAGGCCAGCATGCTGGCTTTTCAGGATGCCTTCTGGCTAACCGGGATCGCGGCCCTTGCCATGCTGCCGGTGGTACTGATTCTTCAGCGTCCAAAGACGATTGCGGCGCATGCAACCTCATAGCGCAGGTTCTGGCTGGCTGACCATCGCCATGCTTGGCTCGACCGGGGCTGAGAACTCATCGCCGAAGTGTTCAGCACGCGGGTTGCGTAGGGGGTAACGAGTTAGATACTCATATTATGTTCTCCGACGTTTGCCGGTCCGATGATCGGTGATCAAACCTTTGTAGCGCATCAACCGAACGGAAACTTCGCCCCAATCTTACGTTTGCGTAAGAATCGCTATCAGACTGGCCCACGCCTATGCCATGACCTAATGTTAGAAGGAGAAATAGAGGCGCCTATGAAAATTCTGTTGGACGAAGATGACCTGAAACCGGCCGAATACCTCATTGCCGGTTTGGGCGAGCATGGCCACAGCGTCGATTACGTGACGGATGGGCGTGATGCTTTGAGCTATTGTCTTTATAACGATTGCGACATTGCCATTGTTGATCGGATTATGGCGGGAATGGACGATCTCTCTGTGGTCAAGGCACTTCGGGCTGCGCACAAGGAACTGCCCGTTCTGTTCCTATCGGCCATGGGTCAGGTCGACGATAGGGTCGAGGGTCTATCGGCCGGGGGCATACGCCTGATGCGGCGACCAACGTCATGGCGAATGGCTGGTTGCTTTACCAGACTCTGGCCTGCCGGGTTTGGGCGCGCAGCGGCTATTATCAATCGGGTGGGGCCTTTGGTTTCAGAGACCAGCTACAGGATGGCATGGCACTGGTTCACGCTGCCCTGGCGGCGTCGGTACAGTGGAGCGTGCAATGATGAAAAAAAAACAGGACGTGCCGACAACAGAAATTCTCGAGCGCATGGACGCTTACTGGCGAGCGGCGAATTATCTGTCTGTGGGCCAGATGTATTTACGCGACAACCCGCTGCTGAAAGAGCCATTAGCGCTGGCGCACGTTAAGCCACTGGTCGTGGGCCACTGGGGCACCACGCCGGGCCAGAATTTCATCTACGTGCATTTGAACCGGATCATCAAACAATACGATCTGAACATGGTGTATATCGCAGGCCCTGGCCACGGCGGGCCGGCGTTAGTGGGCAACGTTTATCTTGAGGGTACCTGGAGCGAGGTGTATCCCAACGTCCCTCAAGACGAAGCAGGACTGAAGCGGTTGTTCACCGAATTTTCCTGGCCTGGCGGCATCTCCAGCCACGTGGCACCGACCACGCCAGGTTCGATCCACGAGGGCGGCGAACTGGGCTACTCGCTTAGCCATGCCTTCGGTGCGGTGTTTGATAACCCAGATCTGATCGTGGCCTGCGTGGTCGGCGACGGCGAGGCCGAAACCGGCCCGCTGGCAACCGCCTGGCATTCTAACAAGATGCTCAATCCGGTCTGCGACGGGGTGGTGCTACCGATCTTGCATCTCAATGGCTATAAGATCAGCAATCCGACCTTGCTGGCGCGCATCAATCATGACGAACTGGAACAGTATTTCCGCGGCTGTGGCTGGTTGCCGTATTTCGTCGAGGGCGACGACCCGGCAACCATGCACCAACAGATGGCGGCCACGCTGGATCAAGTGATGACCGACATACAAATCATCCGCCATGAGGCGAAGAAGTCCGGGCAGGGCACTCGGCCGCGCTGGCCGATGATTGTGCTGCGCTCGCCCAAGGGCTGGACCGGGCCAAAAGAGGTAGACGGGTTGCCAAACGAGGGGACCTTCCGATCCCATCAGGTACCGATTCTGGTGGACGCGGCCCATCCTGATCATATTGGGCAGCTCGAAAGCTGGCTGAAAAGCTATCGCCCAGACGAGCTGTTTGACGACAAAGGCCGCCTGCGGCCCGAACTGGCCGAGCTTGCGCCAGTAGGCGAGCGGCGCATGGGCGCTAACCCCCACGCCAATGGCGGGTTGCTGCTGCGCGACCTGCGCATGCCGGACTTTCGTGCCCATGCCGTAGCGGTGACGGCGCCGGGTTGCGTAGAGGCCAAAGACACGATGGTATTGGGCGAATTCCTACGTGATGTTGTGCAGCTGAACGACGATCACCGGCACTTCCGGATTTTCGGCCCGGACGAGGCTCTTTCTAACAGGCTGGGCGCTGTGTTCGAGGTTACCAATCGCCAGTGGAATGCCATTTACGAAGACACCGACGAATTCCTGGCGCCGAACGGCGCTGTACTTGATTCAATGCTCAGCGAGCACCAATGCCAAGGCTGGCTAGAAGGCTATCTATTGACCGGGCGGCACGGCCTGTTCCACAGCTACGAAGCGTTCATTCGCATCGTTGATTCCATGTTCAGCCAGCACGCCAAGTGGCTGAAGGTTACCCGCGAACTGCCGTGGCGCCGGCCGATTGCCTCGCTTAACTACCTGTTGACATCGCACGTCTGGCAACAGGACCACAACGGCTTCACTCACCAGGATCCGGGTTTTATTGATCATGTGATCAGCAAAAAATCCGACATCGTGCGCGTGTACTTGCCACCCGATGCCAACTGCTTGCTGTCGGTATTCGATCACTGCCTGCGCAGTCGTCAGTATGTCAACGTTGTGATCGCCGGCAAGCACCCGATGCCACAGTGGTTGACGATGGAACAGGCCGTGGTGCATTGCACCCAGGGCATCGGCATCTGGCCATGGGCCGGCAACGACCAAGACAGCGAACCCGACATAGTGATGGCCTGCTGCGGCGATACTCCAACTATGGAAACATTGGCGGCGGTGTCTATTCTGCGGGCTCATTTGCCGGAGCTGAAAATTCGCGTAATCAACGTGGTCGATCTGATGAAACTGCAGTCGGCATCCGAGCATCCGCACGGTCTGAATGACCGCGACTATAATTCGCTGTTTACGACTGACAAGCACATCATTTTCGCTTTTCACGGTTATCCGTGGGTGATCCACAGGCTGACCTACCGTCGTGCCAATCGCAATTTGCACGTTCGTGGTTATATCGAGGAGGGCACCATCACCACTGCGTTCGATGTTCGTGTGCAGAACTCGCTGGATCGTTTTCACCTGGTGCAAGACGTGATCGATCGCCTGCCAAACCTAGGCTCAAAGGGCGCCTATCTGAAACAACAGATGCGCGACACGCTCATCGAGCACAAGCACTTCATTTGTACCCATGGTCAGGATATGCCGCAGGTCCGCGATTGGCGGTGGGAGGAGGAGCAATAAGCTTTTTGATCTGGACAATAGGCGAATGGTAACGCTGCTTCGCTACTGACTCGCTGTCTCCAAGTGGCCGAGGGCGTCGCTAAGGAAGACGCAGACCCGAACAAATGGTCGGAATTCCAAAAGCGCTTGCGTCGTCTGATCCTAGATCTGATGTGGTCGACCGGTGAGCGGGTTTCGGAGATATTGGCGATCACGCCGGCCAGCTTTTTGGATGACCGTTACAACTTTGGAGTCTGGCTCACGACGCTAGAGCAAGGGGCAGGGCGGCCGAGCAAACGAAGCATCCAGCGTTACCGCCGTTCAAGATTGGGTGCCACACCTTTCGGCACGGCTTTGCGGTGCACCTGCTCCTGCGCGGGCGGCCGCTGAAGTTTGTGAGTCAGCTGTTGGACCACCGGAGTGTGGAGTCAACGGAGGTGTACACGAATGTGCTAACGTTTGACGGAGCGCACTCTCTAGAAGGCGTCGACTTTCACTGAGCCAATCCCGCCAAGCCGAATGGCACATATAGATCATAAAATAATATTCAACACTATATATTGATTTTGATAATAATTTTTGCGTATTATGTAACCATGTGTAACTGGGAGGAGTGGCAATATGTCTGGCACAAAATCAGCATGTGGTGCGGGAAGAAAACGGATGGGCAGTCAGAGGCGAAGGGAACAGTTTGGATACCTCTCATCATTCCACTCAAGCGGAGGCGGCACGGGATATCGCACAGCGCCAAAGTAATTAAGCACTAATTCACGGACGGGATGGCCATATCCGTGAGAGAGATTCTTACAGCAACGACCCGTTCCCACCTAAGGGTTGATATGCGCCACACGTCAATTGCATTATCTTTTTGATCTCATGGATTTAGAGTTGGAGAAATACCATGCCTGGAGCTTACGCTCATCTCACGCTCGTAAATCTCGCCAGAGAGCCGCATCGGTTGACTGCGGCAGGCGTGCCTGCGGACGTTGGACGCGCTCTAATGCGCAACCTCAAATACTTAGAGTTAGGAGCAGTCAGCCCCGATTTACCCTATCTCACTTTAGATCTTTTGCAGTTGCCCCCAGGCTTGGATGTGAGAGCCAAACAATGGGCCGACAAAATGCATTATGAGCGCACTGGCGACGTATTGGCATCTGGCCTGCGATCGCTGCGAGATCTTAATGGGCTTGCATGGGAAAAAGGCGTAGCTTGGCTGTTTGGCTATGCAGCCCATGTGGTAACTGACCTGACTATTCATCCAGTTGTAGAGCTCAAGGTTGGGCCTTATCATACCAATCAACAGGATCATCGACGCTGTGAGATGTACCAAGACGCTCATGTCTTCTATCGCCTTAATCTCGGTAATATTGGGGACTCGGAGCATCTAGACAGCGGTATCAAAGCCTGTATTGATGACAGCGGCTCACTGGATGGCGACATTCAGGATCTCTGGAAGCAGATTTTGGCGGAGGTCTATCCGAACAGCTATCAATCCAATGAACCACAGCCTTCCGATTGGCACGCCGGCTTCGTCGGACTGTTAGATACGGTCGAGGAGGGCACACGGTTGTTCGCTTGGGCGAGGCATGTTGGTGCCCATACTGGGATAAGCTACACCACGCCGGAGGACATTGATGTAAGGTTCATCGAAAATCTCGCTGTACCGGGCGGAACGCAGATGCATTATGATGACCTATTTGACTTCGCAATCGATAACGTCTTGATTTTTTGGGCCCAATTAGCGGAAGGTTTAAGCCAGTCCAACGCCCCGATTTACGCGCAACTGGGGCACTGGAATTTAGACACTGGTAAAGATTGCAAGACTGATCAGTATGTTTTTTGGGAGGTGGCCTAATGATAAAACGGTGTAGTTTGCCTTTGTTGGCCGCAACAACATTCCTTTTTGGCTGCACTTCTCAAGCTTACGACGATGAAACGATGTATGAGAAGGCGTCAGCTTTGACCAAGGTCAGTAGCGCACTGGAGGCCTCAGTATATTTTGATAACCCACCGGAAAACCTTCGGGACCGAGCACTCCTCGAATATGCTACTCAGCACGATGCAGCCCTGCTGGATCTCTTTAATGGAACCTTACTGAAGGCAGATCATCACAACCAGCATGGAATAGTTCTGGTGTGCGATGAATTTAAGGGCGAAGCATTAATGATGGACCTGGGGTGCACGGCCAAGCTTGATGGACAGTATTGGAATACGCCAGAACAGGAGCCATGTCAGATCAACCCTAACTGGACTTCTCAGTGCCCCGGTGGAGACGCAGAGTTAGATTAAAGAACAGAAGTAACATCGGCGAGTCGGGATGTAGGTGCTGATTTAGAGGCGCTTATCTTTCGCTGGTGGGAAACCAGGCGCACACTTTGTCCAATACTCCTAAATATTGGACATTATAGAGTAGGCTCTTCGGAGAGGTTTGGCTCGAAACCTTCGACGCCGTTCCTCGAATGTGGCTGGGCTTCACGTTACCGTCATCAGTTGATGGCAAGGCCACGCTCTATAAGACGACTCCTCAGTAACTCGACTCTGCGCCGATTCACTCCCAGATCGTAAAACCCGATAAGCGATTGAGACCTGACGTCCAGTTGTTGTTTGTCTGAATCGACCAGAAGCTCGAGGTAATCCGGGAAACCCAGCAAATCGCTGCGACAGGTGATATCCGCATACCCAAATCGAGCACTGTTGAGCGAAGCGCCAGGCAGTTCGATCGCCACGGCTCTGATCAACTCCCAGGACGACTGACTCAGTGGTTCGGCCAAACGGATAGGCTCCACAGAATAAAGCCCATTTGTGGACGTGCTTGATACGCAGTTTAAAAACGGCGCACAACCATCGAGGCTGAACTGGACTCCTGAAGGCGGCACTTTACCCGTGGAGGCGCAGCCTGCGAGCAAGAGTATTGAGACGGCCAAGAAATGACGCATAGCTATGAAATACTCCTGAAACGTGTCCCAGTGGGAAAAAGAGGCTTTGGTAATGTGCATCTTGCACTGCTGGCCTGTGAATAGACAAATCCTTACTTCTAGTCTGTACTGCGCATAATGTATATTATGTTAAACGAACTATAGCGACGGGATGTTTAGGCAAGTTGGAAGGATCAGAAAATAGCTGGCCGCCGGCCTGCATAACATTGCGAGAGTTGAAATGGCTGAAAGGCCGTTTTACCGCTGCCCTGCCCGGCCTTCTTCAATCCGAGGCACACCCATATGTGCCCCCGGTGATCTACGAAAGACCAAAAATTAGATTTGGTGCTGTCGCCGTTAAAAGTCGGAGTAAGCGTTGAGCGCCGCCGTGACCACAAATCGTCAAACCAGTGGCTGGCGTCGCCGCCAACGCGCAGCGCGAACTGCTCGATGTCGGCAATACCAAACGTGTGCCTTACGCTCCATACCCCATCACGTGTCGCTAGACTCGGGTAAAGCGGAGAGGCGCTCTTTCATCCAGCTGATCAACCCCCCGCGAAGCAAGAACCGCACTTGCCGCGGCGACATGGTGTGACGCATCTGAAATTTGTACTGGCGTGTGACGTTTTCGACCACTAGTTCGTCGCCCTCTGTCAGCACGTGGCGCAGATTGGTCAGGCGCAGCACGTCGCCGGCTTGGATGTCGTCGTAGTCCGCAGTATCGACGAAGGTCAGCGGCAGTACGCCGAAGTTGATCAGGTTTTGCGCGTGGATTCGTGCAAAACCCTTGGCCAGAACCGCGCGCAGCCCGAGATACTGAGGGCCTAGTGCAGCGTGCTCTCGGCTCGATCCTTGCCCATAATTGCTGCCACCCACCACCACGTGGCCGCGCACCTGCTTGGCTCGCGCGGCGTAGGTGGGATCGAGCCGGTCGAAGGAGAACTCGGCGATCTTGGGAATGTTGCTGCGAAACGGCAGCACCCGCAAGCCAGGTGGCATGATCTCATCGGTGGAAACATCGTCCGCCACCTTGAGCAGAACCGGCATTTCGATCTCATCAGGCAGCGGCTCGAAGTTCGGCAGCGAAGCGATGTTCGGGCCCTTCACAAGGTCCACGTGCAGCGCCTCCTCAAGTGGTAACGGCGGCATGAACATCGCGCGGTTGATAATCGGGTGGTCTGGGTCCGCGATGCGTGGATAGGAGATGCCAAGCGTGCGCGGGTCGGTGATCACGCCGGTGAGCGCGGACGCCGTGGCGGTCTCCGGACTGACCAGGCACACCTTGTCCTCGCGGGTGCCTGAACGGCCTGGAAAGTTACGCGGCACCGTGCGCAGAGAAATCTCGTTTGTGGCTGGCGCTTGACCCATGCCGATGCAGCCGTTGCAGCCAGCCTGGTGCAGTCGCGCGCCAGCGTGCAATAAGTGGGCTACGTGGCCGTCGCGCACCAAGGTTTCGAGCTGGGCTCGGGAGGTGGGGTTAATGTCGAACGACACGCGGTCGTTGACTTTGCGATCCTGCACCATCAGCGCGGAAACGGCGAAGTCACGGTAGCCGGGATTGGCCGACGAGCCGATGTAGGTCTGATAGATCCGCTCGCCGGCGACCTCGCTGACCGGGCGCACGTTCCCAGGGCTAGACGGCATGGCGATCAGCGGCACCAGGCTGGACAAATCAATCTCTTCGTTCACATCGTAGGTTGCGTCTGCATCCGCGGCCAGCTCGACCCAATCCTCTTCCCGCTGCCAGGCGCGCAGAAAACGGCGCACCTCCAGATCGGAAGGGAAAACGGTGCTGGTCGCGCCAAGCTCAGCGCCCATGTTGGCGATCACGTGCCGATCCATCGCACTCAGTGTGGCCAGCCCCGGCCCGTAGTACTCGACGATCCGGCCCACACCGCCGTCGACGCCATGACGGCGCAACATCTCTAGGATCACGTCCTTGGCGCTCACCCAGTCCGGCAAACTGCCGGTGAGCTTCACGCCCCAGATCAGCGGCATACGGGTGAAGAACGGTTCGCCCGCCATTGCCAGCGCCACTTCCAGCCCACCAGCGCCGATGGCCAGCATGCCAATTGCGCCGGCAGCCGGCGTATGGCTGTCAGAGCCGAGCAGCGTCTTGCCCGGTTTGCCGAAATTTTCTTGGTGGCACGGATGACTCACCCCGTTACCAGGTCGCGAATACCACACGCCGAAGCGCTGACAGGCGCTGCGCAGAAAAAGATGGTCGTCGGGGTTTTTGAAGTCTTCCTGAATGATGTTGTGGTCAACGTACTGGACGCTCACCTCAGTCTTCACCCTGTCCAGGCCCATCGCCTCCAGCTCCAGCATCACCAGCGTGCCGGTGGCGTCTTGGGTGAGTGTCTGGTCAATGCGAATCCCGATCTCCTCGCCGGGTTTCATGTCGCCATGCAACAGATGCGACTGGATCAACTTCTGCGTAACGTTCTTGCTCATGATCTTTCTCCCAACTTTGATAAGACTACGGAATCACACAAAGTTAATGTAGCAATCCTATTTTCAGCGCGGCAAATTAGAGGCACCCATCAAAAACTCATCCGCCGCACGCGCGGCCTGACGACCCTCACGGATTGCCCACACCACCAGAGACTGGCCGCGCCGCATGTCCCCCGCGGCAAATACTTTGTCGACCGACGTCTGGTAGCAACCGTCGCCATCGGTGGTTGCTTTAACGTTGCCGCGCCTATCTTTTTCGACAGCGAATGCTTCCAGCACTTGCGTCACTGGCGACACAAAACCCATCGCCAGCAATACCAAATCCGCTTTCATTTCGAATTCAGAATTTGGCACCTCCTGCATCTTGCCGTCTATCCATTCGACGCGGGCTGCAATCAGCTTCTCGACCTTGCCGCCCTTCCCTTCGAAACGCTTGGTCGCAACCGCCCAATCCCGGTCGCAACCCTCTTCTTGTGACGAGGAGGTGCGCAACTTAATCGGCCAGTACGGCCATACCAACGGCTTATCCTCTTGTTCCGGCGGTTGCGGCATCAGCTCAAATTGCGCCAAGCTGGCTGCGCTATGGCGGTTGCATGTGCCTACGCAGTCTGACCCGGTATCGCCACCTCCGATAACGACGACGTGCTTACCGTTAGCCATGATCTGGTTGTTGAGCTTGTCACCTGCATCCACCTGATTTTGTTGCGGCAAGAATTCCATCGCAAAATGAACGCCTTTCAGCTCACGACCAGGCACCGGCAGGTCGCGCGGCAATTCAGCACCGCCAGCAAGGATGATGGCATCGAAATTTTGATCGAGTTGCTTAGGCGAGATGGTTTCTTTAGTCCAGTTGATGATGTTTGACGGAAAATCTTCGCCGATCAACACACTGGTACGGAACTGCACGCCTTCGGCTTGCATCTGCTCAATGCGGCGGTCGATATGCGACTTTTCCATCTTGAAGCCCGGAATGCCGTAACGCAGCAAACCGCCAATACGATCGTTTTTTTCGAACACAGTCACATCGTGACCAACACGCGCCAGTTGCTGGGCTGCGGCCAGACCAGCAGGGCCGGATCCAACCACGGCAATTTTTTTACCCGTTTTGAAGGCCGCTGGTTGAGGCATAACCCAACCGTTTTTCCAGCCCTTATCGATAATGAAATGCTCAATTGATTTGATGCCAACCGCATCGTTGTTGATGGCAAGCACACAGGCAGATTCGCACGGTGCGGGGCAGATGCGGCCGGTGAATTCGGGGAAGTTGTTGGTCGAATGCAGTGTCTCTAACGCTTCGCGATAGTTGCCGCTGTAAACCAGGTGGTTCCAGTCGGGGATGATGTTGTTAACCGGGCAACCGGTCATGCAAAACGGGGTACCGCAGTCCATACAGCGCGCACCCTCTGTTTTCGCTTGTACATCTTTCAACGGCAGGATGAACTCTTTATAGTTCTTGACGCGTGAATTGGCTGGTAAATACGATTCTTTCTGACGCTGAAATTCCATAAAGCCGGTTATTTTACCCATTGCCTACCTCTATCTTATCTAACTCTCCTTGCCAGGGAGAGGGTTCGGGGTCGAATCCCCCATCCTGACCTTCCCCCACAGGAGGAAGGCACTGGCAGAGCAAACTTATATTGCGTTTTTTTCTTTCTGCCGAATAGCCACTCGCGCCATATTCATTTCACCCAGTGCGCGTTTGTACTCGTTCGGAAATACTTTGATAAATTTGTTGCGGCCATTGGACCAGTCATCCAGCAAATTGCGCGCGCGCGTGCTGCCGGTGTACTTGAAATGGCGCTCAATCAGACGCTTTAGAATCGCCTCGTCAGTCTCACTTTGGTCACCGCGCAGCAGGCTATGCCAGATCGAGCGATCGACTTTCGCTTCTTGCTCAGCGCGGGCGAGGACAGGTTCCAATGTGACCATCGCCATATTGCATTTTTTGGCGAAATCACCGTCAGGGTCCCACACGTAAGCGATACCGCCCGACATACCGGCGGCAAAGTTACGGCCGGCTTCTCCGAATACCACCACTGTGCCGCCCGTCATGTATTCGCAACCATGGTCGCCGACGCCTTCAACCACTGTAATGGCGCCGGAATTGCGCACCGCGAAACGCTCGCCGGAGACGCCGTTGAAAAATGCCTCGCCGGCAATCGCGCCGTATAACACGGTGTTGCCGATGATAATATTGTCGTCTGCCAGACCGGGAAACTCTGTATTCGGACGGACGATAATGCGTCCGCCCGACAAACCTTTGCCGACGTAATCATTGCCTTCGCCGACTAGGTCTAGTGTGATGCCGTGTGCCAAAAACGCGCCGGCCGATTGGCCTGCAGTCCCTAGCAACTGGATGTGAATGGTGTCGTCGGGCAAGCCTTCGTGACCGTATTTTTTTGCAACGACGCCAGACAGCATAGTGCCGACCGTGCGGTTCACGTTCCTGATCGGCAAAGTGAACGAGACTTTTTCGCCTTTTTCGAGCGCTGCGTTCGCTTGCGCGATCAGCTGATGGTCGAGTGCTTTTTCCAGGCCGTGGTCTTGCTCCTCCGCGTGATAGCGAGGTGCCGAAGCAGGTACTTCCGGCTGATAGAAAATCTTGCTGAAATTAAGCCCCTTGGCTTTCCAGTGCGTAATCGCTTTTGACTTGTCGAGCAAGTCGACGCGACCGATCAATTCATCAAACGTGCGGATACCGAGTTGCGCCATCAACTGCCGCGCTTCCTCGGCGACAAAGAAGAAATAGTTGACCACGTGTTCTGGCTTGCCGGAGAACTTGGCGCGTAGCACCGGGTCTTGTGTTGCGATGCCCACCGAGCAAGTATTGAGGTGGCATTTGCGCAACATAATGCAGCCTTCAACCACCAGCGGCGCGGTCGCAAAACCGATCTCGTCCGCGCCCAACATGGCTGCGATCACGATATCTCGGCCGGTTTTCATTTGGCCATCAGCTTGTACCCGAATACGGCCACGCAAACCATTCAGTACCAGCGTTTGCTGGGTTTCGGCCAAACCCAATTCCCACGGTGTTCCCGCATGTTTGAGTGAAGACAACGGCGTGGCGCCGGTGCCGCCATCATGACCGGCAATCACCACGTGATCGGCCTTGGCTTTGGTGACGCCGACCGCGACCGTGCCAACCCCGACTTCGGACACCAACTTGATGGAGATCGACGCGCTTGGGTTTACATTTTTCAAATCGTGAATCAACTGCGCCAAGTCTTCGATCGAATAAATATCATGATGCGGCGGCGGCGAAATCAAGCCCACGCCCGGCACCGAGAAACGCAATTTTGCGATATATTCAGACACCTTGTAGCCTGGCAACTGCCCACCTTCTCCCGGCTTGGCGCCTTGTGCCATCTTGACCTGGATTTGATCAGCGGAATCCAAATACGCGGCTGTCACGCCAAAGCGACCCGCCGCGACCTGCTTGATCCTGGAACGCACCGAATCTCCATCTTGCAAGACAATATCGGCTTCAATCTGGTCATGGCCGATAACAGATGCCATGGTCTCGCCCTGCTTGATCGGGATGCCTTTCATCTCCTGGCGATAACGGCTCGGATCTTCACCGCCTTCGCCGGTGTTGGACTTGCCGCCGATGCGGTTCATCGCGACCGCCAACGTGGCGTGCGCTTCGGTGCTGATCGAGCCAAGCGACATTGCGCCGGTGGCGAAGCGCTTGACGATTTCTTTCGCCGGCTCGACTTCATCCAGCGCAATCGCCTTGGACGGGTCCAGCCTGAATTCAAACAAACCGCGCAGGGTCATGTGCCGCTTGCTTTGGTCGTTGATGATCTGCGCATATTCTTGGTAGGTGCTGAAATTGTTGGATCGGGTCGAATGCTGCAGCTTGGCAATCGCATCCGGCGTCCACATGTGCTCTTCGCCGCGCACGCGAAACGCGTATTCACCACCGGCATCAAGCGCATGCGCCAAAACCGGATCGCTGCCGTAAGCTTGCTGATGCAGACGCAACGCCTCTTCTGCTACTTCGACGACGCCGATGCCTTCAATATTGGATGCAGTGCCTTTGAAATATTTGTCGATAAGCGACTTATTCAAGCCGATCGCTTCGAAAACCTGCGCGCCGCAGTACGACATGTAAGTCGATATGCCCATTTTCGACATCACCTTCAACAAACCCTTGGCGAGCGCTTTCTGGAAATTCTGGATGGCTTTTTCCGGCGACAAATCACCAGATAATCTGTTGGCCATTTCCGCTAGCGTATCCATCGCGAGATACGGGTGGATGGCTTCTGCGCCAAAACCGGCAAGCAGCGCGAAATGATGCGTTTCACGGGCAGAACCGGTTTCCACCACCAAGCCGGTCGACGTGCGAAAACCTGTGCTAACCAGATGCAAATGGATTGCCGACGTCGCGAGCAAGGCCGGGATCGCCACTTGCTCGGCGTCCACCTTTCGGTCGGACACGATCAGGATGTTGTGGCCCGATTTAACCGCATCCACCGCTTGCACACACACCGATGCCAGGCGCACTTCCATGCCTTCCTTACCCAAGACCGCCGGATAGCAAATGTTCAGTTCGTGGGATTTGAAATTACCGCTGGTGTGGGCGCTGATGTTGCGCAGTTTGGCGATGTCCGAATAGTCCAGAATCGGCTTCGATACTTCCAAGCGCATCGGCGGGTTGATGTTATTGACGTCGAGCAGGTTCGGCCTGGGGCCGATAAAGGATACCAGTGACATCACCATCGCTTCGCGGATCGGATCGATCGGCGGATTCGTCACTTGCGCGAACATCTGCTTGAAGTAGTGATACAGCGGTTTGAGCTTGTCAGACATCACTGCCGGCGGCGAGTCGTTGCCCATTGAGCCCGTCGCTTCTTCGGCACTCAGCGCCATCGGCGACATCAATACCCTGACATCTTCTTGGGTGTAGCCAAATGCCTGCTGACGGTCGAGTAAGGATGCGCTGGTTTTTGCTGCCGATGTTTGCGTCTTGATGTCGTCGAGCGTGATTTCGTGAAGCTTAATGTCGTCCAGATTAATACGCACAGAATTGATCCACGCCTCGTAAGGTTTGGCGTTGGCGTAGGTATCTTTGATTTCCTGGTCATCGATGATGCGACCGGCTTCGAGGTCGATCAGGAACATCTTGCCAGGCTGCAGGCGCCATTTCTTGATGATTCTGGATTCGGGAATCGGCAGCACGCCGGATTCGGATGCCATCGCCACCAGGTCGTCATCCGTTACGATATAACGCGCGGGACGCAAACCGTTGCGATCCAGCGTGCCACCGATGTAACGACCATCGGTGAACGCCATCGCGGCGGGGCCATCCCACGGCTCCATCATCGCTGCGTGATATTCGTAAAAGGCGCGGCGATTGTCGTCCATCAACGGGTGATTTTCCCAGGCTTCGGGGATCATCATCATCATCGCTTGCGCGATCGGATAGCCTGCCATCAGCAGCAGTTCAAGCGCGTCATCGAAACACGCGGTGTCGGACTGCACATCGTCAATCAGCGGGAACAATTTTTGCAAATCGTCGCCTAGCACGGCGGATTTCATCACGCCTTCACGCGCGCGCATCCAGTTGACATTGCCCTTAACAGTATTGATCTCGCCGTTGTGGGCAATCAGGCGAAAAGGATGGGCCAGCGGCCATTCCGGGAAGGTATTGGTTGAGAAACGTTGATGCACCAGTGCCAATGCGGAAGCGCAGCGCTCATCCTGTAAGTCTTTGTAATAGACGCCGACTTGATCTGCCAGCAGTAAACCCTTGTAGACAATGGTACGGGCCGACATCGAAGGGACGAAAAACTCTTTGCCGTGGGGCAAATCTAGCGCCTGGATCGCGTGACTGGAAGACTTGCGAATCACGTACAGTTTACGTTCCAGCGCGTCGCTCACCGTGATGTCTGGACCGCGACCTATGAAGATCTGGCGGATCACCGGCTCTTTTTCACGCACGGTAGGCGACATCGGCATCTCGGTGTCGATTGGCACGTTGCGCCAACCCAGCACGACCTGGCCTTCGGCGCGCACCACACGTTCTATCTCTTGCTCGCACGCGATGCGGGATGTATTTTCTTTCGGCAAAAAAATCATGCCTACGCCATATTCTTCGGGCGGCGGCAGTTCGACACCCTGCTTGGCCATCTCTTCGCGATAGTATTGATCCGGCAGCTGAATCAGAATGCCCGCGCCGTCGCCCATCAACTTGTCGGCACCGACCGCGCCGCGATGGGCGAGATTCTTTAGGATGAGCAAGCCTTGCTTAACGATCGAATGACTTTTATGGCCTTTGATATGGGCGATAAAACCGATGCCGCAGGCATCATGCTCGTTGGCGGGGTCGTAAAGGCCGTATTGCTGGGCGTGTTGGATTTCAGCTTCGATGTCGTGTTTGTGCTCCACAGCGCACTCCTCATGGATGTTGCGGGAATCGGGCAGCGGCAGAATGGCGCGTTTATCCACCGTGACGGTGGCGGAAAAGAATGTCGATTTGGACTTCATTATATTCCTTAACGGGCTTCAGTGAAGCTATATCAGTCATGACAAAGTCCTGAAGAGAGCAAGCGCTGATGCCGTGCAGGACTCATCGCGGTTCGGCTCCGGTGACAGAGCCTTTCACCGTTACCGGTTTGCCCTGGATGAAGTTGATGCAGACTCCGTCGAGTTCTTCCAAAAACAGGGGCGCGCTCATGAAACCGCACGTATAGGGCGCCTGTCCGTCCCGACTGCAGCCGTCGCTTTCCAGATGTTGACACGACGTGCAAACGCCGAAGTGAGGCTTGCCTCTCTCTTGCGTCACCTGGCCGAGCAAGCGTTGCAAGGCACTGGCAAAATGACCTTGGACACTAGGGGGTAGGGATTCCGCAGCACGGACCAGAGATTCGAAGGGGTCATTCGCGAGAATGCCCCGGGCTTTCTCGGTCAGAACTAGCCGGACACTGCGCCTGTCGTCCTCTGACCGTATGCGTGTCAAATAGCCTTGGGTTTCGAGGCTTTTGATTGTCTGTGACGCCGTACCTCGGGTTGTGGCATGGAACGCGGCGAAGGCGGACGGTGTTTGCGAGAAACGGTTGGCCTGTGCGAAGTATCTAAGCGCCGCCCATTGGGCTGCTGTCAGCCCCTCCGCGAGACCCTCGCCGGACGCTATGCGTCCCAAGTGAAAGACCAATTCCGCGTTAGCGCGACCGTTCATTTCCAGCTCCTTAATCATACTTAATTTGGTGACGTCTAATTTAAAGCCCCCTTGACAATTTTTTTATAATAGCGTTTAAGAACTAATTTAACAAGATTGTAGTTTCGGAGCGATACCATAGTACGGCCGTATTCGTGAAGGGTGTGAGTCCATAAACCTCTTTGACAGCTCACCTCTTCACTATTCAGACCATAATGAGATCACGGCCAATACGATAGCGTTTCGATACTATATTGACAAATTCTCCATGCTTACTTAGTATCGTTACGACACTAATTAAGGAAAAAAGCGATATCGGCGCGCTTACCAGCCACCAGCAAGAAAGCTGAGGGCCGTCCCCGGTTTATAGGGTTACAGCGATGGTGACCTCGGGTATTAAATGAAAACCGCAGAAAACCGAGGCTTCTGGAGCCTTCAATGAAAGATAAGGAGTGACGATCATGGCGACCACTGATAGAGAAGTGAACGAGCTGGTCAAGCGGGAATACGAGCACGGTTTCGTGACTGAGATTGAATCCAACACTTTCGAACCTGGATTGAACGAGGACGTGATTGCCCGCCTTTCCGGCCTTAAGAAAGAGCCGGAATGGATGCTTGAGTGGCGGCTAAAGGCTTATCGTCGTTGGCTGGAAATGGATGAGCCGAACTGGGCGCACGTGGGTTACCCAAAAATTGACTACAACTCAATTTCCTATTATTCCGCGCCCAAGCGCAAAGAAGACATGCTCCAGAGCCTGGACGAAGTCGACCCGGAGCTACTCAGAACCTACGAAAAACTGGGCATCCCCCTGCACGAGCGTGAACAGCTGGCAGGCGTGGCAGTCGATGCCGTGTTTGACTCGGTTTCAGTAGCGACAACGTTCAAAGAACCACTCGCCAAAGCAGGCGTGATTTTCTGCTCCATGTCCGAAGCCATTCAGGAACACCCGGAGCTGGTCAAAAAATATCTGGGCTCTGTCGTTCCGGCGGGTGACAACTTCTTTGCTGGCCTGAACTCTGCGGTCTTCTCCGACGGCACCTTCGTGTACATACCGAAAGGCGTGCGTTGCCCCATGGAGCTGTCTACCTATTTCCGCATCAACGCAGCCAACACTGGGCAGTTCGAACGCACCCTGATCATCGCCGAAGACAGCAGCTACGTCAGCTATTTGGAAGGCTGCACCGCGCCTATGCGGGATGAAAATCAGCTCCACGCAGCTGTGGTCGAACTGGTGGCCCTGGACGACGCCCAGATCAAGTACTCCACCGTTCAGAACTGGTATCCGGGCGATGAAAACGGCAAGGGCGGCATCTTCAACTTCGTCACCAAACGTGGCGCTGCCATCGGCAAAAACTCCAAGATTTCCTGGACTCAGGTAGAAACCGGATCTGCCGTTACCTGGAAGTATCCGAGCTGCATCCTTCGGGGCGAAAACAGCGTTGGCGAATTCTACTCCGTGGCGCTGACCAACAATTACCAGCAAGCCGACACTGGCACCAAGATGATCCACCTGGGCAAGAACACGTCCAGCACCATCATCGCCAAAGGGATTTCTGCCAGTAACAGCTCGAACGCCTATCGTGGCCTGGTGAAGTTTGGCCCAGGCGCAGAGGGTGCGCGCAACTTTACCCAGTGCGACTCGCTGCTGATTGGCGACCGCTGCGGTGCGCATACCTTCCCGTACATCGAGAGCAAAAATAAATCGGGCATCATCGAGCATGAAGCTACGACCTCCAAGGTCAGCGACGAACAAATGTTCCTTTGTCGCCAGCGCGGTATCAACCCTGAACAGGCCGTTTCGATGATTGTGAACGGCTTCTGTAAAGAGGTGTTCAAGGAACTGCCGATGGAGTTCGCCGTTGAAGCTGGCAAATTGCTTGAGGTGAGCCTTGAAGGCTCTGTCGGTTAAATACAGAATTTCAGATTACAGAGAGAAACCAATACATGCTGAACATCAAAAATCTGCACGCGTCCGTTGGGGGTGAAGAAATCCTCAAGGGCATCAACCTCGAAATTAAAGCCGGGGAAATCCACGCCATTATGGGCCCCAATGGCTCAGGTAAAAGCACCCTGTCACAGGTTCTGGCAGGCAGTGAAACCTTTGAAGTCACCGAGGGTGAAATCACCTTTAACGGTGAAAACCTGCTGGACCAAAAAACCGAAGAACGGGCCCGTGAAGGCGTTTTCTTGGCGTTTCAGTACCCGGTAGAGATTCCAGGCGTCAGCAACCTGCAGTTCCTACGTACCGCCGTCAATTCCATGCGCGGCCACCGTGGCGAGCCGGAGATGAACGCGGCTGAGTTTATGAAGCATGCGAGGGAAGTGTCCATGCAAGTCGATCTGGATCCGGCCTTCCTTAAGCGCGGCGTAAACGAGGGCTTTTCCGGTGGCGAGAAGAAGCGCAACGAGATTTTGCAGGCGCTGCTGCTTCAACCCAAGCTGGCCATTCTGGACGAAACCGATTCCGGGTTGGACATCGATGCGCTGCACGTGGTTTCCGACGGTGTGAACGCCCTGCGCGCTAAAGATCGGGCCATCTTGATGGTGACTCACTACCAGCGCCTGCTGAACCACATTGTGCCGGACTATGTTCACGTTCTTGCCGATGGAAAAATTGTCAAATCCGGCGGGCGCGAGCTGGCCTATGAGCTTGAAGAGCGCGGTTACGGCTGGCTCAACGTGAAAGACAAAGAAGCCACAGCCAGCTAAGGAGGCCACCGAATGAAGTCAGCACCCACGCTTTCCCGCGTCTTTCTTGAGCCAGCCGGCAACTACCTGCCCGGGCCTTTGCTCGAATTGCGCAAACAAAAGGGTACGGCTCTGGTGGATATGCCATTGCCGACCCGTAAAACCGAGAACTGGAAGTATTCCGTCCGCCACCTAAAGCTGTCAGATGAGCTTGCCGTTGCCCTCCCCTCCCGTGGCAAGGAAGGCACCAGCTTGTCCATGACTGGATACCGCGTGGTTTTTCGCAACGGCGTAATGGTTCCGGAAGCCAGCGACTTTCCGGATCTTAACGGCATTCGTATTCAGCGGTTCTGCGACCTTGACGACCATACCGTCGCTGCGCTGGCAGAACGCCTGGACAACACGTTGGACAGCCAAACCGTACAGATGGCCAGGCTGAACTCCGCCCGGTTTGAGGATGGCCTGTTTATCCAGCTGGACAAAGAAGCCGTTCTCGACCAGCCGCTATTCATCATCCATGAAGTCTCCGCTTCGTCGGTAGGTTCCGCCTATCCGCGGATTTACGTCGATGCGGCAAGGCACAGCCAGATGACGCTGGTAGAAGAGTACATTTCCAGCGGTAGTGAGCCGGTGATGGTCAACACGGTCACTGAATTTGTTCTGGCGGAAGGTGCCCGGATAACCAGCGTGAGGCTGACTCTGGAAGGCGAAAGCGTTCAGCACATCGGTGCAACGGGTGTTCGCCAGGCGACCGCCTCGCGGTTTGAAAGCCACTGCGTTGGCTTTGGCGGCCCGCTGCGTCGGCACGATCTGCAGGTACGTCTTGAAGGTGAAGGCGCCGAGTGCAAACTGAACGGTGTCGTGGTCACGCAGGGCAAACAGCACTACGACAACCACACGTCCATCGAGCACATAGCAGCCCATTGCGACAGCGAAGAAACCTATCGCAACATCGCTTCTGGCCAGTCTCATGCGATTTTCAATGGGCGCATCCATATTCATCAGGATGCCCAGAAATCCAACGCCAATATGAACAACAAGAATCTGTTGCTCTCGACCGGCGCAGAAATCGACACCAAGCCCGAGCTGGAAATTTACGCTGACGACGTAAAATGCGCCCACGGTGCCACCATTGGCCAGCTCAATAAAACCTCGTTGTTTTACCTGGTTTCCCGTGGTGTCGGTCGTCGCGAAGCCAACACGTTGTTGACCATCGCATTTATCAACGAGCTGGTTGAACAGATTCCCGTTGAGGCGGTTCGAGAAGCCGTGCAGCTTCGGCTGAATGACTTTTTCAACCAAACGTTTCAGGAGGCGTGAGCCGTTATTCACGGCCCTGCAGAAAATCCAGCGTCTTTTTGCCTGATGGAGGTGGAACCATGACAACCGAAGTATTCACACCAACCGTTGCCGTCACCATGACGCCAAGCGCAGTCAAACATGTGCTTAAACAAGTGAACAGGCAAGCGCAAGCCAAAGGCATTCGCCTGGCCATTCGGAAGAGCGGTTGCTCCGGTTTCAAATATGAAACCCAATGGGCCGAGGATGTCGCAGCGGACGACAAAATCTTCCACATTGACGGTGTCGATGTTTACGTCAAAGAGGAGCACCTGGCGCTGGTCAACGGTATCGAAATCGATTTCGTGACGGAAGGCGTGAACTCCGTGTTCCTGTTCCGCAATCCGAATGCCACCGCTGAGTGCGGTTGCGGGGAAAGTTTCACCGTCTCTTGATTGACATCAAACAAGGCCCGATAAGGCATGCAAGAACGTGAAGTGGTCCTGACCAAACGCGAGGTAGACGCTCAACGGGTGCTGACAGTGTGTCAAGAGTTCCCCTCATTTCCACAGAGCCTGAGGACGTAACGATGACTTGCAACAAGCCTGAACATATTAAAGACGAGAGCTGGGATCAACACTTGGGGTGGCTGGATTTTGTAAGCAACGAGTGTAAAACCAACCAGCTCAAGCGCCGGCGTGAAAACGCAAAACACGGGGGTATAGCTCGTGAACATTAATGCTGAAGTAACACCAGAAGCCCGTGATTTCCTGATGTCCTTGCTTGCAAAGCAGGAAGTGCCTGGAATGACGGTGCGTGTTTATATGGAGAATGGTGGCACTCAGAAGGCCGAGACTTGCCTGGCCTTCTGCCCGCCCGGCGAGGAGTCAGCCAAGGATGTCAGGAAAGAGTTTGGTGACCTGATCCTCTATGTCGACGCGGCGAGCGTGCCTTATCTTCAGGACATGCAGATCGGCCTTGATGAAGAGAATGGTCTTCAGACCCCGACAATCAAGGCACCGAACTCAAAAAAACTGGCAAAGCAGCCCAAGACATTCGTTTTGTCAGAAGACTGTCCTGCTTTAAAGGTGCCCTCCGGTGAGTCTGTCACGCTAACGCAGGGAGCTTCTGTCTTGATAACCCAGGCGCTCGGCGGCAGCTTCACCGTTAACCACCAGGGCAATCTGTATCGACTGTCCCCAGAAGTTACCCGGAAACTGGGTTTTCAGTCAGACGCCATCGTGTTCGAACCCCCTGAGGATGGGCAAATCAGTGATCAGCAATGCTGGGATGCGATGCGACTGGTCTATGACCCGGAAATTCCTGTGAATGTTGTCGGTCTGGGTCTCATCTATAAACTGGATATTGACCAGGACAAGCATTTTGTATTTGTTGAAATGACCCTGACGTCAGCGGGTTGTGGAATGGGCGCCATTATTGCCGGCGACGTAAAAGACAAGTTATTGCAGGTTCCGAATGTCAAAGACGGCAAGGTGGATGTGGTGTTTGATCCGCCCTGGAGCTACGACAACCTGGAGGAGGAAGCGCGGCTGGAGTTAGGGCTGATCTGAGCCAGTATCGTGACCAGCACTGGCCAGGCAAGCGACCATCAGAAACAA
Organism: Marinobacter sp. M3C; assembly: GCF_023311895.1. Classification (GTDB taxonomy): domain Bacteria; phylum Pseudomonadota; class Gammaproteobacteria; order Pseudomonadales; family Oleiphilaceae; genus Marinobacter. The sequence goes on along the minus strand of NZ_CP092284.1, from coordinate 374,752 downwards.
GTGGAATTTCTGGCCTACTTAGATCCCGCCCTTGAGCAACGACATGCTGACCGATGAAGCTAAACGGATGTGGCCCGCCAGAAATGACCGTACCACCCACAAACGAGCCGGATCTGTCGCAAATCTCATGAACACCCAATACTCGCCGGGTCGAGCCCAGGCCATCGCTTACGCCAATTTTGCCCTTGTCAAGTACTGGGGCAAACGTGATGCGGACTTGAACCTGCCGGACGTCGGGTCGATCTCGATCACGCTGGACGCGCTGTGGACCCGCACCCGGGTGGAACTGGATCCGGCGCTGGAGCGGGACAGCTTCGAGCTCGATGGTCAGATTGAGGCCCATGGTTCAGGGCGCGTGACGGCACTGCTGAAGCGCATGCGCTCCATCGGTGGAAGTGAAACCCGATCCCGGGTTTTCAGCCAAAATAACTTTCCTACCGGCGCTGGTCTGGCCTCGTCGGCGTCGGGTTTCGCCGCGCTGGTGACTGCGGCGGATCGCGCCTACGGGTTGGATCTTTCTCCCTTCAGGCTTTCGGAGCTTGCGCGAATCGGGTCCGGCTCCGCCGCGCGCTCGATTTTTGGTGGATACGTGGAGATGCACCGCGGCGAACTCCCCGACGGCAGCGACAGCGTCGCCGAACCCTTGGCCGCGGCGGCGGACTGGCCGTTGGCGGTCGTGATCGCGGTTAGCGAGCGCGGCCGCAAGTCGGTGGGATCCACCGAAGGCATGCAGCGGACCGCACAAACGTCACCGTTCTATTCGGCCTGGGTGAACAATCAGCCCGACGACCTGGCGCTGGCGCGAACGGCTATCGCGGCCCGTGATTTCGATGCGCTGGCGCACGTTTCCGAAGCGAGCGCACTGGCCCTGCACGGCCTGGCCATGTCGGCCCGGCCTGGTCTTCTGTATTTCAATGCAACGACCATGGAATGCCTGCATCGCATACGCCGTTTGCGCGGCCGGGGCGTTGCGGTGTTTTTTACCGTCGATGCCGGCCCCCAGGTCAAAGCGATATGTGCACCGGAAGCGGCAGATACGGTGGCCGCCGCGCTCGAGGATGTGGCCGGCGTAACTGAGATTCTGCGTGCTGGGCTGGGCTGCGGTGCGGTGAGCATGGACGACGGTCAGACGTGAACGTGAACTGCGTCCAGGCCTCTGCGCCGGGCAAACTGCTTTTGATTGGCGAATATGCCGTGCTCGACGGGGCACCGGCGCTGGTGATGGCGGTGGACCGGCGGGTGAAAGTCCGGTTGCAGCGGGCATCGAGCGGTACGGGCTGGTTGAGTGCCGTTCAGCTCGGATTTGAGCGGGCAGCCATGCGGGTCGAGGGCGATGTGTTGCGCTGCGATGGCGCAGACTCCTCCGTGCTGGGCCTGACCGGTCGGTTGATACCGGGCATCATGCGGGTGCTGGGCCGGTCACCCGGCGAGATCACGACAATGAACGTCGAGATCGATTCTGGGGCCCTTTTCGAATCCGACCGCAGACGATTGATAAAGCTGGGCCTGGGCTCCAGTGCGGCCGTCTGCGCGGCACTGGCGGTGGCGTTGACCGAGTGGTTCGCGGGGACGGCAGGTCCGGCGGATCCGCGCGCGCGTCTGCGTCGATGGTTGCCGGTTTATCGCGAATCACTGGGCGCTCGTGCCAGTGGCGCAGACCTGGCCGCGGCGTTTTGCGGTGGTATCAGCGAATTTCGATCCACCGGCGAATTCGCGATCTGCACGCCGGTGAACTGGCCGAAGGATCTACATTGGCGCGCAATCTGGACCCGTCAGGCTGCTCAGACCACGGATTTTGTCGGTGCGTTCGATACCTGGAAGCTGGCTGATCCTGTTAGTGCAGGCCGGATCCGGTCCCGCCTGGACGAGATTGCGCGCCACGCCGTAGCCAACTCGCACGACGGGGCTGTCCTGTTCGATGCTTGCGCCGCCTACGCCGTTGAGATGGTCGCGCTGGGCGATGCCATGGGCAAGGAGGTTATGACCGCCCCCCATCGACGGCTAGCCAAGCATGGACACGAGTGCGGCGTGGTCTACAAGAGTTGTGGCGCCGGTGGTGGCGACCTTGGAATTGCCCTGGCGCGTGACCCGGAGAGACTCCGGGCATTCGAGCTCGGCGTCTCAGATTGTGGCGGGGTTCCATTAAACTTGGCAATGTCAGAATTTGGCGCAGAGGCTGTGCGGCGCGAGGTGCCCGAATCGGGCAGAAAACACTAATAAGGAACAAGCATGGCAAGAATTCCCGAGTTCTACAAACTTTCGGTTTCGCAGCGGGTTCGCGAAGTTCGCAAGCAGGGCCTGCTTTCGAACAAGGATTACCAGGCGCTGGCCAGCGGCGATCACACGCTCTCGATCCAGTCGGCCGACAAGATGATCGAAAACGTCATCGGCGTCATGGGGCTGCCGTTGGCGCTGGGCCTGAATTTCCTGATCAACGACAAGGCATACGCCATTCCACTGGTCGTGGAGGAGCCTTCCATCGTTGCGGCGCTGAGCTCTGCGGCCAAGATCGCACGGGCCGGCGGCGGCTTCCGGGTTGAAAGCTCCGAGCCGATTTTGATTGGCCAGATCCAGGTCGTCGACGTACCGCATCCGCAGCGCGCCAAGGCGGCACTGCTGCAGCGCAAAAGCGAAATCCTGAACCTTGCCAACAGCCTGCACCCGAACATGGTGGCCCGCGGCGGCGGGGCCAAGGACCTCCAAGTGCTGATTCACCCATCATCGGGCCAGCGCGGTGACATGGTCGTCGCCCACCTGCTGGTGGATACGTGCGACGCGATGGGCGCAAACCTCGTCAACACAATGTGCGAAGGCGTTGCCTCGCTGGTCGAGAATATCGCCGAAGGCAAGGTGTTCCTGCGGATTCTTTCAAATCTGACCGATCGAGCCCTGGTCAAGGCCCGGGTCTCGATTCCGCCGGACGCGCTGGCCGGCCGTGGCTTCGATGGTGAGCAGGTGCGCGATGGAATCATCCTGGCCAACGAATTTGCCTCGATCGACCCCTACCGTGCAGCGACCCATAACAAGGGCATCATGAACGGAATCGATGCCGTGGCGCTGGCCACAGGCAACGACTGGCGCGCCATCGAGACGGGCGCCCACGCCTGGGCTGCGCGCGGGTCCCACTACACGTCGCTGACCCAGTGGACGCGGGGCGAAGACGGCTCGTTGGAAGGCCAGCTCGAGATTCCGATCAAGGTCGGTATTGTCGGGGGTCCGCTGCAGTCCAATCCCACGGCGGGAATGAACCTCAGGCTTCTGGGCGTGAGTTCGGCGCGCGAGCTGGCCGAAGTGATGGGCGCGGTGGGTCTTGCGCAGAACTTTTCGGCAATCCGCGCGCTTGTGACCGAAGGCATCCAGCAAGGCCACATGACGCTGCACGCCCGAAGCGTGGCAGCCGCGGCCGGTGCAACACCCAAAATCTTCGAAACCGTCGTCGACCGGCTGATCGAATCCGGCGAGATCAAGATCTGGAAGGCGCGAGAGTTGATCGAGCAAGTTGTCAGCCCTCGCGTGAAGGCCGCTAAGGAGAAGCCGCAATCTGAAACCGCTACCGAGGAACGCAACGTATCCAGCGGACACGGCAAGATCATCCTGCTAGGCGAGCACGCAGTTGTTTACGGGCGGCACGCGATCGCGACGCCGATACCGTTGGCCATACAGGCGCACGTGCAGCGCGGCGGGGACGGCGTGCAACTGATCATTCCGCGCTGGGGCGTGGAGCAGCGATTGCACCGAAGCGCAGAAAAACAGCATGCTTATGAGAAATCCTTGGCGATTATTTTCAAGACGCTCGGACTCGAACGCGAAAGCATGCGTTTGGAAATTTTCCCCAACGTACCGCGAGCCATGGGACTGGGCGGGTCGGCGGCGATCGCGGTGGCCACCATTCGCGCACTAGACCGTTGTTTTGAACTCGGCCTGGATGACGGGCGCGTCAACGAGCTGGCGTTCGAGTGCGAAAAGATCGCGCACGGGACGCCATCGGGTATCGATAACACGCTCTCTACCTATGGCCAGACCATGCTCTTCCGTTCCGGTGAATCGCCGCTGCGCAAGGTGATCGAGATCGATCAGGCCGTGCAGCTGGTCGTCGGTATCAGCGGTGTCGAGAGCCTGACCGCGGCGACAGTCGCACGTGTTCGCAAGGCACGCGAAGCGCACCCCGAACTGTACGAGACTATCTTCAACCAGATCGATTCGCTGGTGATCGAGGGCGTGGATGCGCTGGTCGGGCACAAGCTCGAAGCGCTGGGAGAGCTGATGAACATTTGCCATGGCCTGCTGAACGCGATGCAGGTGTCGAGCTGGGAACTGGAGGAAATGATCCAGATTGCCCGCCGCCACGGTGCTCTCGGGGCAAAGCTCACCGGCGGCGGCGGCGGTGGTTCCATCATTGCCCTGTGTCCGCCGGAAACCGGCGCTGCCGATCGAATAGAATCGGGTATTCGTGAGGCCGGCTATCAGACAATTCAGGTTACAATGGGCGGTAAGCCGAAAAATAGGTGAGGATATGCGCGAAAAAGTATCGTTCGATGACGAGCCCCTTATACTCGTTGATGAAGATGACAACGAAGTAGGCTATCGCTCAAAAAGCGACTGCCACGAAGGCCATGGAACCCTGCACCGGGCGTTCTCAATTTTCCTGTTCGACAAACAGGGCCGGGTGTTGCTGCAGCAGCGTGCGGCGGGCAAACCGCTCTGGCCCCTTTACTGGTCCAACAGCTGCTGTTCGCATCCCCGACGTGGTGAGACAATGGACCAGGCGCTTCACCGCCGTCTACGGGAAGAACTGGGGCTGGAAGCGTCGCTGACATTCGTTTACAAGTTCATCTACCAAGCCGATTTCGGTGATCGCGGTGCTGAGCACGAATTGTGCCACGTATACATCGGCTCATCGGGTGGCGAAGCCCGGGTGCACCCGGCCGAAATTACCGACTGGCGCTGGGTGCCCATCGAAGAAGTGACTCGCGAGCTCGAAGACGCGCCATCCGGGTACACACCCTGGTTCAAGATGGAATGGAAGGCACTGATGGACCGGGGGCGCAACCATATCGACACTAGATAGTGAACGAACTGCCGCAACCACAGGTTGAGCTGGCGTTCGGGTTCTGCACGACAAACTGTGCTCCCTGTAGCCCCTCCTGATAATCGACCATTGCGCCTACAAGATACTGATAGCTCATGGGGTCGACCAGAAGACTCATGCCGTCTTTTTGAATCACCGCGTCTTCATCATCTTGCACCTTATCGAACGAGAAGCCGTACTGAAATCCAGAGCAGCCGCCGCCGGTTACGAACACCCGAAGCTTCAGGTTCTCGTTGCCTTCTTCTTCGACCAATTCACGTACTTTGGACACCGCACTTTCACTGAGAAACAGCGGGGTTATGGTGTGTTCCTGGACTATGCTCAAAATTGCCTCCGGGTACTTTGGTATTTGACTGTTTTTTACATCACGTGTTTGGCTGTGCTAAACGTTGCAAATGTTTTTTAGCGATGGGATCGCCCTGCTCTGCTGCAAGACGATACCAATGGCCCGCCAGGGTCATATCCAGCGCGATACCTGAGCCATTTTCGTAAAGCTCGCCCAGACTGCGGTGTGCCAAGGCAAAATTTTGTTGTGCGGCGAGCTGCATCCAATAAAAAGCGATGGTCTCATCTTTAGGCACTCCACGGCCGCGCAAGTATCGCATCGCCAATAAACGTTGCGCACGGGCGGAGCCCTGTCCAGCATCGGTTTGTAAGGCCACCACCGATTCTTCCCATGTCAAAAACGCTTTTTTTTCGTTAAGTTGATCAGCCATACCTGTGGCTCCTATCGATCTTTTCGTCACGCCTCATAACGTCTACAATCAGCTGGTTTTCGATCAACTTTTCCGTTACTTTTTGGGTCATGACGAGCAGCTGTAGTATGACGACCCGCCAACTTCGAAGAGCTCCAGCGGCTTCAGCCGATAGTATTTTTCCTCTACGTCTTGCGATTGCTCAGCGTATGGCTGTGTCATGACTTCCTGCAGTTCTCGAACTAGCGAGTAATCCCCCGCAGCTGCTTGCTGATACGCAGGCACAACGAACCACTCCCGCAAACTGTATTTCGGGTTGACGAGTTTCATCTGTTGAGAGAGCTCCTCACGAGCGCGCGGCGCAGCTGCAGTTGCATCGGTTGTGCTGACAATGCCGGCAAGCGTTTTCCATTTTTTGAGCCACTCTGACCAGGGTTGGTCCATGCCCGCGGGGTCTGATTCATACGCTGAGCTGTTGTAGAAGCTTTTTTTGAGCGGACCAATGTCGTCGGGCACCGCCGAGAGCTGGCGGAAGAACAGGGTGTAATCAACAGGCGTTTGCACCATCAACGTTGCGAGTTCACTGAACAAGGCCTGGTGAAAAGTGGCGAGCCCAAGTTTGGCCGCCCACATCTTCTTCATCTGCGTTTGCATCGCTTTCGGGAAATCGCTTTGGATCTCGTCGAGTTCAAGCAGACAGTCCTGATGCGCCGTCAGCAACGGGCGCAACGCCGAACAAAACGTGTGAAAATTGCGTTCTGACGCCAGTGGTTGGTTCAGAAACGAGAAGTGATGTCCCCCACCCGTCCATGGCTGGTACTGCGGATCAAATACATCGCAGAATCCGAAGGGGCCGTAGTCGAGGGTGAAACCGCCGGCCGCACAGTTGTCACTGTTGAAGTTTCCCTGGCAGTAGCCGACACGAATCCAGTTCGCTACAAGCGATGTGAGTCGGCCGCGGAACTCCCGCGCAAGCAACACCACTTTTTCGCTGGTTGCCAGGTTCTGATCGATGACGTCACCGTACTCACGGTCGATCAGGTGCAACACAATTTTCTCAAGCTCTTCCATCGCTTGCGGGTGTTCTTTCTTCCGAGCACGGCGGCCGAAGAGCTCCAGTTGACCAACCCTAATGAACGAAGGTGCGACGCGCGTCGAGATGGCGACTGGCTCCGATACAAGCGTGTCTGGATCTCTCGAGCGTGAGCCCTCCGAGTACCACGGCCGCTTGACCTTCTCTGTTTTTGACACGTACAAACTCAGCGACCGTGACGTTGGCACCCCAAGCGCGTGCATGTGCTCCTGCGCCAGAAATTCCCGCACACTCGACCGCAGGACCGCCCGACCGTCCGCACCGCGGCAGTATGGTGTCCGGCCGCCACCTTTCAACTGCATCTCCCAGCGGTGACCGTTGATGACGGCCTCAAGCACTGAAATGGCGCGACCGTCGCCGTATCCGTTGCCGGTTTGGAACGGGCACTGTTGGGTGTATTCGGTGCCGTAGATGGAAAGTGCGTAGCCACACGCCCAACCGATCTGGCGCATCGGCTCCGGAACGTTCTCAAGGTCGCCAGAGAACACGCGGATGAAGTCGGCCGACTGCGCCATTCTGTCGGCGAAGCCCAGTTCGCGAAACAGGTTTTTGCTGTGCGCGACGTACTCCGGGTTTTCAATTGGCGTGGGATTGACGGGAACATAGTGGCCCGTGAAGACTTGTCGTGGGGCGTGGTCGCGTCCATTTACTTTCGCGTCAGGGTCACAGTTGAGTGAGTCCATGAGCGAATAGTTTGCCAAGGTTGCAAGATCGTCGAGAGTCGAGACAATAGGGGCGGTTTTCTGGGGCGGTCGCTTTATCACAAGGGTTCCTTATGGCGCGGGTAGAAAGGCTGCTTTCCCGCTGCGTGGTCAGTTACATCGATAACATCTTCAATTTCCGGGGCAACTCTTTTGAGCATGACTTCGAATCCTTGCCTCAGGGTTACCTGAGAAGAAGCGCATCCCTGGCAGCCGCCGCTCATGGTGATGGAAAGCGTCCCTTGCAGGACCCCGACAATAGAAATCTTCCCGCCGTGGTTAGCGATTGAACGATTGACCTCTTTGTCCAGAAGCTCCTGAACAGCCGCAGTAAGCTCTGCATCGGACCTTCCTTGCACACCGTTATGAACAGACATTTCCAGAATCGCCGGCACGCCAGTCCGCAGCTGCGTACGGATGGCCATTCCGATATCCGCTTTCAGCCCTGACCACGAGGCGGCCGGCTCTTTGCACACGGTCACCACGTTATCGGCAATGAGCAGATTGGCCACGCCAGAGAGTGCGAACAGTTGCTCGCCGAGCGGTGAACCAACGGCTCGTTCTTTGTTGCCGAAAAAGAAAGGACCGCCGGGGTGCAAGCTACGGCTCACGATGAACTTACACGTGTCGGGGTCGGCGAGCGAAGACTCCGCGCGAATACTGACCGGCTGATCCGCAGGCCGGAAATCAGACATTTTCAATATCGCTTGCTGCGGCGCGCGAACCCAAGATACGCAGATTATTAAACGTATATATTCCGCTGTTATGGCCGTCGTTCCAATCAAACTTGATTGCATAGTTACCTATGCTCACGATCTGTCGCGGCGCCACATCATGGCGTATTGTCTTAGGATCGAGTAGCTTGCGCCCGCTCATTTCCTCGACACAAAGGGCGCAATGGCAGGCCAGGCGCAGATCGCGGACGTCAAAGTCGTCGCGATGACCATCCTCCCAGAGGATGGATAACGTGCGCGGATCGCGACGCAGTAAACCGATCGGGGTGTTCTGCGATCCAGCAGGCCGTGCCGCATCTTCCGTCCAGTCAGGGGCGCCCTCGTTGCTGTCCCACGTCCAGACAAACGGCTTCAGCACCGTGACCGACCCGTTGAGCTGCTCCACAAGCGCCGTGGCGATGGTGGCATACACCTTGGCGCTGACCGACGCTGGTTGCTGTGCCACTATCGGGCGACCCTCATCACCGCTGGTAACGACATCGGCATCGAGAGGTAAGGCACCCAGAAACGGGACGCCAAGCTCTTCGCTCATCTGCTCGCCACCGCCGTGACGGAAAATATCCGTATTCTCCCCGCAGTGAGGACAGGTAAAGGTGCGCATGTTTTCGACGAGCCCAAGAATCTTGACCTGCACCTTCTCGAACATCCGCAAGCCTCGGCGGGCGATCTTGAGGCTAACGGCCTGAGGTGTTGTTACGATCACCACACCCGACAGCGGCATACTCTGTGCCAGCGTCAACTGGACGTCGCCGGTGCCGGGTGGAAGGTCAAGAATCAGGTAGTCCAGCGATCCCCATTGCACGCCGTCGACGAACATTTTCAGGTATTTCCCCACCATCGGTCCGCGTAAAACAGCCGGTTGGTCGTCTTCGGTGAGCATGGCCATCGACACTACCTTCAGGCCATGCCCCTCCGCAGGGATCATCTTGCCACTCTGGGTCGTCGTTGGCTTCTCACCGGTTGCGATGCCGAGCATACCGGGAATACTAGGGCCAAGAATGTCGGCGTCTACGATTCCGACGCGCGCCCCAAGCTGCTGCAGTGCCAGCGCTAAATTCACACTCACCGTGGATTTTCCGACGCCGCCCTTGCCACTTCCGACGGCGATGATATGACGTATCCCCGGCAGTTTATCCGAGTTACCAGCTGACGCGGATGACGTGCCAGGCGTGTGGGGGTGATTACGGTCAGTGGTCTGCATGGTTAAATTCCTTGTATTTTCAATTAACGGGGGAGAACGTGGCTTTGATCTCTGCCGCCAAAATAACAACCAATCCCAGTTCATACGCTTATTGCCTACCATCATTTTGCGAAAGTCGATAAACCTGAAACTCAATAGGTCGGCATCGTGCCGTCGATTTGCAGAGCCCAGGCATGAACGCCACCTGTAAGGTTGCTAACGTGGTTAAAACCATGCGGCCAGTTCTGGTGCAGTCAAGCGTTGCATCGTTGGGAGCCCGCCCTTCACCGGTTTCAATGTCATCAATCCAGCGCTGATTGGAGCAATTTCTGCAGTTCACCTTGCTCATACATTTCACGCACAATATCGGCACCACCGACAAACTCGCCCTTGATGTAGAGCTGAGGAATGGTCGGCCAGTTGCTGTACACCTTAATGCCATCGCGGATTTCCGGATCGGCCAGCACATCTACAGCAGCAAAATCCTGCACGCCGCAGGCATTCAATACCTGCACAGTCGTATTAGAAAAACCACACAGCGGAGACTGGGGTTTGCCCTTCATGTAGAGCACAACGGTATCAGTTGTGATTTGACTGAGAATTTTTTCCTGTACGTTCATATTTGATTTCTCCGACGTTATTTGGTGGCTGGTTGCGCCCAGGTTTGGGGAGTAAAAGTGCGCATGGCCAGCGCGTGAATCTCCGAGCGCATCCGATCTCCGAGTGCCAGATAAACCAGTTGATGCTGCTGTATCTTATTTTTGCCGGCAAATTGCTGGCTCACGATGACCGCTTCGAAGTGCTGGCCGTCATCGCCCTGCACTTCCACATGATCGCAGGTCAGCCCATTCATGATGTAGTCTCTTAGATCATTCGCTGTCAGCACTTTGTCCTCCCAAGGGTTACCAAGGCCTCATGGCCTTCACCAATACGGCAGGATTATAGTATCGTTCCGAAACTATAATATTGTCAAGATAGTTTAAAAATGCTACTGCCAAAACATAACGAAAGGGGGTTGAATTTGGACAGTCATGCGATCGCAGATTTGGTCTATTACCTGGGGCGTATCGCGAACGCCGTTCGCCTTCACAGACGATAAAAAACATCGAAACCCTAGGCTGTCTAACACGCATACGCTCAGAAGATGACAGGCGCAATGTCCAGTTCGTTTTGACTGAAAAAACCAGGGACGTTCTTGCGAACGATCTCTCTGGAACCTGCGGCCGCGAAAATAAACTGGATTTTGCTTTAACAGAGCTGGGCAAAGTGGTCCGGATTGGTCTCCTAGACCCAGATTATATTCGCGAGATTCAGCGCTGATGAGCGCCGCTTTGCCGACACAGAAAATACATGCTTTTTTGTTACTGGAGAATGCGGCATTATCATCTAAGCTAAGCGCTAATACGTACTTTTTAAAAATAAAATATGTACAAACGCAATGCAACGTCGACAATTGTCAGGAGGAATTTCTGGATACCCATAAAGTTCTCGTGAAAGGCACAACCTGCCTCTGAAGTTGCGGTTCGCGGACAGTGCACCGCAGTCCGGTCTGAACGCACCAATAAGCGGCGTTTTTGTAGGCAATAGGCACCAAGATGAACGCTCGTTTTCAGGGATAAAGTTTTATTATTATAATAATCAGAAAGTTATACAGACTGGCTTGCGCTTTGCGTTAGCACAGTGGGTGTGTAACTAACTGAAACTTCGGAGATTTACGACAATGAAAAAACAACTCTTACTGGTCGCCATTGCGACAACCCTCGGTGGCACCCTGATGGCAGGAAGTCTGCAGGCCGCAACTCTGGATGACGTTAAATCAAGGGGTTACGTGAAATGTGGTGTTACCTCCGGCTTACCGGGGTTTTCTCAACCTGATAAGAATGGTGACTGGACCGGTATCGACGTGGATACCTGCCGCGCTGTAGCAGCCGCAGTTCTTGGTAGCGGGGAAAAGGCCCGATTCACACCGTTAACGGCGAAAGAGCGCTTTACCGCGTTACAGTCCGGTGAAATCGATGTTCTTTCTCGTAACGCCACTTGGACTCTGACCCGCGATGCTTCCCTGGGCGTCAACTTCACGGGCACTAATTATTACGATGGCCAAGGCTTCTTGGTCAACAAAGCGCTAGGCGTGGACAATGCAGAGCAATTAGACGGCGCAACCGTGTGTATCCAGGCTGGCACGACTACCGAACTGAACCTGGCAGACTATTTCCGTACCAAGGGCATGAAGTTCAATCCTCTGGTATTTGATACTTCCGAACAGACTGTCAGTGGTTTTGCCGCTGGTCGTTGTGATGTGCTGACCTCTGACCGCGCACAACTGGCCGCCCTGCGCAGTAAACTGGAAGATCCCAGCAGCGCTGTCATCCTGCCAAATATAATTTCTAAGGAACCCCTGGGACCTTCGGTTCGTCAGGGTGATGACCAGTGGTTTAACATTGTGAAGTGGGCGCTGTTTGTGCAGATCAACGCCGAAGAACTCGGCGTTACCCAGGCCAATGTTCTAGAAATGAAATCTTCCACAAACCCCGAGATCCAGCGTTTGCTCGGCACCACTGGCGACATGGGCGAAAAACTCGGTGTACCTGCTGATTTTGGCTTTCGTATTATTGAGAGCGTTGGTAACTATGGAGAAATGTACGACCGTAACGTAGGACCGGACACCCCGCTTGGGCTTGACCGTGGCCTAAACGCGTTGTGGAATAATGGCGGTATTATGTACGCGCCGCCGATACGTTAACACCCGATAGCCATGACATTCCGGTTACGGGCGTAGCCGGAATGTTTGACGTTTAGTTGCCTCTGCTATTTAGGGGCGTATTTCGGGTTTATTCATGACCAAATCTAACAAGACTGTTACCCGTAGCGCACGTCCAAAACCTTGGAATGACCCCAAGGTACGGATGGTTGTATTCCAGGCCATCGCGATGGTCGTTGTTTTCTGGCTTGGCTGGACACTGTTCCACAACACTCTGAACAATATGGAAAGCCGTGGTATTAGCACAGGTTTCGGCTTTCTGGACCAGACTTCCGGCTTTGGCATTATCATGAGCCTGATTCCCTACGATTCCACCATGACCTACGGTCGCACCTTTTTTGTGGGTCTGCTAAATACCTTGCTTGTTTCAGCCATGGGTGTTGTGGCGGCGACGATCATCGGTTTTTCCGTCGGTGTAGCACGCCTCTCCAGCAACTGGCTGGTTGCCAAACTGGCGCTAATTTACATTGAAACCATTCGTAATATTCCGCTGCTACTGCAAATTTTCTTCTGGTATTTTGCGGTACTGCAAAGCCTTCCCAGCCCACGTCAAAGCATTGACGTCGCGGATATGTTTTTTCTCAGTAATCGTGGCCTTTACTTCCCGACTGCGAGTGCGGAACCCGGATTCGGCTGGGTAATGGCAGCGTTGATTATGGGCGTCGCCGCGGCGGTTTTCGTACACCGCTGGGCTAAGAAACGCCAACTCCGCACTGGCCAGTTGTTTCCCGCCCTACGGATCGGGGCGGGGCTAATTCTGGCTCTGCCGCTTCTGGTGTTTGTGCTGGTCGGTAGGCCGCTGATTTGGGAAATGCCAGCACTGACCGGTTTTAACTTTACCGGTGGGGCCTCAATCCTGCCGGAGCTTGCAGCACTCTGGATTGCCCTGTCGCTCTACACTGCAAGCTTCATCGCGGAAATCGTTCGGTCCGGCATTCTGGCGGTAGACCGTGGCCAGACCGAAGCTGCCAGTGCGCTTGGTCTGAAGTCCAGTTTCACCTTGCGGCTGGTCGTTATTCCACAGGCCATGCGGGTCATCATTCCGCCTTTGACCAGCCAATACCTGAACCTTGTAAAAAACTCTTCGCTGGCAACGGCGATCGCGTATCCCGACCTGGTTGCGGTATTTATGGGCACTACCCTTAACCAGACCGGACAAGCGGTTGAAGTAGTAGCCATCACCATGGCTGTATATCTCACGATCAGCCTGATCATTTCCGGTCTCATGAACATCTATAACCGCGCCGTAGCGCTGCAGGAGCGATGATGAGTCTTCCATCGGAATTACCGCCCCGGCAGGACATCGGTGTTATCGGCTGGGTGCGTAAAAACCTGTTCTCAACCTGGTACAACATCGTGCTGACACTGGTAGCCGCCTATTTGGTGATTACGAGTGTGGGGCCGCTGCTGAACTGGGTGATTCTTGAAGCGACATTTACCGGTGAAAGTGCCGCTGACTGCAGTGGTGAAGGCGCTTGCTGGCTGTTTATCGGTCAGCGGTTGAACTTCTTTATCTACGGATTTTATCCCGATGCCCTGCAATGGCGCGTTGACATCATGTTCGGGCTGCTCGCGGTAGCCTTCGTCCCTCAGTTCATCGAGCGCTTCCCTTGCCGTAAGTGGTTTGGCATTTTCGGGCTGACTGGCCTGCCGCTAATCGGGTACATCCTGATCCCCGGTGGTTGGTTTGGACTGGAAGAAGTTCAGAGCAGCCGATGGGGCGGCCTGATGCTGACGTTAATCCTTGCCTATGTAGGCATTCTGGCCGCTTTGCCAATAGGTATCGTACTGGCACTTGGGCGTCGCTCAGACATGCCGATCATTCGTGGTATGTGCGTCGTTTTCATTGAAGTCTGGCGCGCCGTGCCTTTGATTACCGTGTTGTTCATGGCTTCTGTGATGCTGCCTTTATTCCTGCCGGACGGAGTCAACTTCGAAAAGCTGATGCGGGCACTGATCGGTATTACACTCTGGCAATCGGCCTATATGGCAGAGGTGGTAAGAGGCGGCCTGCAGGCGATCCCGAAAGGCCAATATGAAGCGGCAAGCGCCCTTGGACTAGGCTACTGGCGCAAGACTGGGCTAGTAGTCTTGCCGCAGGCACTGACACTGGTCATTCCCGGTATCGTCAACACTTTCATTTCTCTGTTCAAAGACACTACGCTGGTCCTCATCATTGGTCTGTTCGATATTCTGGGGGCGGTACAGTCGACCATCACTGACCCGGCCTGGCGTAACGTCACCACGGAAGGCTATGTTTTTGTGGCCTTCTGTTTCTGGATTTTCTGTTTCGGCATGTCCCGGTACAGCCAGAACCTTGAACGAAAACTCGACACTGGTCATAAATCTTGACGGGACACCAACATGGCTGAGCACAACACTACACAAGATCCGGAGGATGGGCGCAGCTCTCCGGTTGAATTCACCAAACGCACTGACAAGACCATTATCAAGGTCGCAGATATGCATAAATGGTACGGCACCTTTCACGTACTCAAGGGCCTGAACCTTGACGTAAAGGAAGGTGAACGGATCGTTATTTGCGGACCTTCCGGTTCGGGCAAATCGACATTTATTCGGTGCATCAACCGGCTGGAAGAACACCAGCGTGGCCAGATTATTGTAGACGATGTTGAGCTCACCGACGACGTGAAGCAGATCGACACCGTGCGCAAGGAAGTCGGTATGGTATTCCAGCACTTCAACCTATTTCCGCATCTGACCGTCTTGGAGAACTGTTGTTTGGCGCCACTGTGGGTGCGTAAGGTACCCAAGCGAGAAGCCGTCGCCACCGCCATGGAATATCTGGATCGAGTGAAGATTCCAGAGCAGGCGAACAAATACCCGGGTCAGCTTTCCGGCGGCCAACAACAGCGGGTTGCCATCGCCCGCGCACTGTGCATGAAACCAAAAATCATGCTGTTTGACGAGCCCACCTCAGCGCTGGACCCGGAGATGATTAAAGAGGTGCTGGATGTAATGGTTGAACTTGCTGGCAGTGGCATGACCATGATCTGCGTCACCCACGAAATGGGTTTTGCTAAAACTGTAGCAGACCGCGTGATCTTCATGGACCAGGGCGAGATTGTGGAGTTGGCGCCGCCGGAGGAGTTCTTCTCGAACCCCAAGGAAGTACGCACCCAGCAGTTCCTCGAGCAGATTTTACATCACTGATACGGAGGCGGCGGATGGCAACTGACGTCGTTTCTGCAGCTTCCTCCTTACGGGAGTGCCACATCTTACTCATAACCGGCAGCCCAACTGCTGCGGCCGAGTTCTATTGCGCGTTCAACGTCTGTGTCCGGAACGACTGATATGTCTCCCAATTCTCTCGAGTCGTAATGAAATACGCACAAACGTGACGCAAATTCGGCAAACAGCAGCGATGCTTCGCCATGCCATTCTCCATTGCTTTGAGTTGAGCAGTTAATCCCCTGCCCCCAATCCTGGCCGCTGTCATTATTGGGGTTATAAAAGTAGATGCGCATCTCGCCATTGCGATCAAGGCTGACGCGGATAATGGTTATGGCATGGCGTCCAACGAGGCGCCCTCCACTGTCGGTGACGGCGATACCAGCCGGTTGCGGATGAATGACGGGTATATTGCCGTTGTAGTAAGGGTGATAGCAGGCATAAAAGTGGCGTATAAAGTGCTGGTAGTCATGAATCTTTCCTGTTTCGCGATCAAAAACACTAAGAAATCCATGGCCTACCCACCAACCGTACATTTCAGGGTTGATCCAACGGTGCAAATCGTCGTCGCGTTCGCCGCATAAGCGCCCCATCTCGGCATAGATTCGATCAAGATGAGGCACCAGAATCAATGAAACCGGGTCAACATCGGTTGGAGGCTCTTTCGCAAGGCCTGCTTTCAAATGCTGTGAGGTGATTTGCTCTCCCTCGAAACGCATGATGATGTCGTCGTCACGGGCCGCCCAGGCCACCAATTGTAATAGAAAATCGGCGTCGTTAAAGGCCCACATCGAAAGACCGATGACCGACTGACACGTCGGGTTATTCCCTTGGCCAACACCCAGCGGTTGCCCAAGAAGACTCAATACACCGGCGAGTAAATACACCCTTGGGGGGTGAGCATCGCCAAAAACCTCGGTCAGCGCACTGGCTGCTGCCGGGCAAAGTTTCAGTTCGAGTTGTCGCCACAGGCCCGCCGCTACCGGAGGTGTAAACAGACCACCACGTTCCAGAAACATAGCCAGACCGTACACCGCCTGGCAAGTTTCAGGGTGTATAACCTGATCAATCAGTTCGAAGACAATTTCTTGGTAGCACTGAAGAACATCGATACCGGTGCTGCTTAGGCCCAATGCCAAAGGTATAAGGTCATCTTGAAGCCCGCGCAGATGTCGTAAAAGGAGGGGGTGATACGGCGAGACCATGCCCGTTTCATGCATCGCTCTGGCAAAACCCAGCGCTTCGGCAGACAGTGCCGGTTCGTCCATGACAGCCAGGCGCTCGCCGTAAACCGCAAAGCCGGGGTCATCACGACAACCTATAGCAGGACCGAACAAAGCACGGACGAGGCGCGCGGCCTTATCCATTCCTTCCGTTTCTATGTCTGGATCAAACAGGCATTTGGCGATCTGGCCGACCATCTGCTTGATACTGGCAGTTTGGATCGGACGTTGGGCCAACAAACGGCGCACCTCGTCCACCAGGCTGTCGAGAATACTTTCGTAGCCCAACCTGCTGAGTAGATACTGATAAAGCGAATTGACGATTTGCCCTAGCCCCTGCGGCCGTTCCCGATCGGCCTCGTTCATCTGTCCTGATAGCAAGTCCAGATTCAATGCCGTCACTTGGGTCAGAAAGTTCTTGGCCTGCTCCGCAGAAATGCCTGGGTGGCGGTAGTCACCCATAGCCACTGCCAGCAGACGAAGCTCACTCAGGGCCTCTATAGCAGTGTAATCCGGCGCTCCCTGGCGCAGGGTGCGCACGGCGAGCGCGGGTCTCAGAATGGCTGGTTGGCCCCAATCACTGTTGGTAAATACGCCATTGGCTTCCATTGCAGGCACTCGGGCGTACAACGCATCCAGCCCTTCGGGAGCTTCCATAACGTAAAGCGCTGCTGCCAGCACTTCCCTGTTTGACGCCATTCGGTCAGTCTGGCGTGAGAGCCCCAGCTGTTCCAGCATTTTGTCAAAACTTGCCACTAAGGCGTTGGTATCTGGATCAAAACAGGTAATAGTCACCATATTTTCCTTACGTGCTAAATAGGCTATTTCGACCGCGTAAAGATGCGCTTAAGGCCTTTCGGAAGCAAACTATTCTGGTAGCTTTTGTATCAATTTGTAACCAAATCGTCTATATTTACCTCGAGTGTTGCGATTAATGACATTGCTTTAACTGCGCCGCAAGAACGTCCCCAATTTAAGTGTCTTGCTTGGTTTCAGGTCATTCAACCCACTCCATTAATGAAAATGTCTGATAATTCAGCTTGCATTTTGAGCTTAAAATTCAGCACATTTTTTAGACACATCATCAAGGAGTACATCGAATGTCAATGACATCTGAGAAAGAGCTATCCCAAGCGGTATCAGCCTGGCTCGACCCGGATATGGACTCGGTTAAAGGTACTGAAACCCCGAAAGACCCGAATAAAGGCTATATCGCCCTGCTTGGCTGGAGCGTTAATGCGATTAAAGCCGCGCAAAAGTTCGATCGCCGCTACATCGTAATTGCACCAGATTGGGCTGCTGATTTTTGTACAGCAAACAAGATTCCTTTCATTGCATGGGATTTTCTCCGTTTGAATGATCGGTCCCTGGAGATTGCAAAAAGACTGCAGGCTGAAGGTGTTGACGTTGCAATACCGCTGTTCGAAGAGACCGTCGAATGGTCTGGTGCAATTAACTCTGTCTTGCTTAACAGCCCGCGCATGTTCGGACAGTCCATTTTGTTCCGCGACAAATCTCTGATGAAGCGCCGCGCTCAACTTGGTGGCATTCGCGTCGGGATTTTTGAAGAAGCACACGATAAAGAAGATATCGTTCGCTTCATGAAGCGCGTCAACCAGACGCTGCTTAAGCTTGACGGTGACCCGGATGACCCCATTCACGTCAAGGCGTTCGACAAAGCCGGTTGCCTTGGTCACAGGATGATCCGCAAGGTTGAAGAGATCGATAACATTCCGGCGGAAGAATATCCCTTGCTAATGGAGAGTCACCTTGATGGCTGGGAGTTTGCCGTAGAGGCCTGGATCCATGACGGAAAGATCAAGTTCCTTAATATTTCCGAATACGTAACCCTGGGTTACTCGGTGTTTGTTCCCGCTACCGAGCAACTGGAAAGCTGGCGCAACGCGATCACCAAGCAGATCGAGTTGCTGGTGAAAACCTTCGACATCCAATTCGGTTTGATTCATCCCGAGTACTTCGTAACGGCTGACGGTGAGATGTACTTTGGCGAAGTTGCTTACCGCCCGCCGGGCTTCAAGGCGTTCGAACTGATAGAGCGAGCTTACGGATTCAGCGCTTACCAAGCCTCAATGCTGGTATTTGATCCCAAGAGCACGAAAGAGGAAGTGGATGCCTTTTTCCCACGGGAAGTGGTTGATGCGAAATGCTACGCAGGTTGCTTTGGTGTTTACCCAAGGCGTCGTGTGGTCAGCAAACTGGAAATGCCCAAGGAGACGATTGAACATCCCTACTTCGAGTCTCACGAATTGGTTGCACCTAAAGAAGAGACCGTTCCTGATCGGTCAGCCTTCGGAACTCATTGGGGCCTGATCTTTTTCGCAGGTGATGACCCTATCAAGATGCGGGATCTGCTGAAAGCCCAGGAAGATTTGGACTTCTACGTTTAAAGGTTTGGCTTAATACGCCTGGTTTCTCCATGGGAAACCAGGCATTTTGTCAGTCTTCAAGAATTTACTCCGCTAGCCTGGCTCAACACCGGGGATTTCATTGTCACCAGGCGCCAACACACCGGCGACCAAACCAACATACGACGACTCGCCAATTTTAAGGTCTGACTGATTTCCTGCATGTGGCTTCAGACGGGGTGAATGCCCTGAGAGCTAGATGCCATTGACTTGGGTGTTCGTGAAACCGATCATCAGGCGATACAAGTTACAGTAGGTGGTAAGGCAAAAAATGAGTGAAGATGTGCGCGAAAAAGTATCGTTCGACGACGAGCCGCTGATACTCGTTGACGAGAGCGACAACGAAGTTGGCTATCGCTCGAAGGGCGACTGCCACGAGGGCCATGGGATATTGCACCGGGCGTTTTCGATTTTCCTGTTCGACAAACAGGGCCGGGTTCTGTTGCAGCAACGTGCCATAGGCAAGCGGCTCTGGCCACTTTACTGGTCCAACAGCTGCTGTTCGCATCCGCGACGCGGCGAAGCGATGGACCAGGCGCTTCACCGTCGTTTGCGCGAGGAACTAGGGCTGGAAGCGTCACTGGAATTCGTTTACAAGTTCACCTACCAGGCCGACTTCGGCGATCGTGGTGCTGAACACGAACTGTGCCATGTATATATCGGCGCATCGGGCGGAGAGGTCCGGGTGCACCCGGACGAAATTGCCGACTGTCGCTGGGTCCCCTTGGAAGAAGTGACCCGCGAGCTCGAAGACGCGCCATTCCGGTACACCCCCTGGTTCAAGATGGAATGGAAGGCGCTAATGGACCAGTGGCGCGACCATGTCAGCGCGCTGAGCGAACCTTAAGGCCCACGTTGCCTTCTTCTTTGACTCTGGGCACCAAGCTGTCACTGAGAAACAGCGCGGTGCCCAGTGGTTATGGGGCCTTGTCTGATGGACTGACTGCTTTTTACATCACGTGGTTGGCTGTTCTAATCGGTGCAAGTGTTTTGTAGCGATAGGATCGCCTTGCAGTGCTGCGAGGGAATAACAATGAAACGCCAGATTAACGTTCGACTCAGTACCCAACCCATTTTCGTAGAATTCCCCCAGACTTCGCTGCGCCAGCGCAAAATTTTGTTGCGCGGCGAGCTGCATCCAATGAAAAGCGATGGCTTCGTCTTTAATTACGCCACGGCCGCGCTGGTAGCGCATGGCCAGTAAACGTTGCGCGCGAGCGTCGCCCTGCTGAGCATCCGTTTGCAATCCCCCAAACGATTCTTCCCACGTCACAAACGCCTTCTTCTTGTTGAGTTCATCCGTCATGCCCGCGGCTCCTGAATCGGCTTGTGACTTTCGGTTTTCAAAAAATTACGACGAACAGCTATAAAACGACGATCCACCAACCTCAAAAAGCTCCAGCGGCTTCAGCCGATAGTATTTCTCTTCCACGTCTTTCGATTGATCGGCGTACGGCTGAGTCATGACTTCTTGCAGCTCTCGTAGCAAAGAGTAATCTCCCACAGCTGCTTGCTGATACGCAGGCACAACAAACCACTCCCGCAAAACGTATTTCGGGTTGACGAGTTTCATCTGGCTAGAAAGCTCCTCACGAGAGCGTGGCGGAGTCGCAATTTCGCCGGTCGCGCTGCCAATGCCGGCAAGCGATTTCCATTTTTTGAGCCACTCCGACCAGCGTTGATCCATGCCTGTGGGGCCTGATTCATGCGCTGAGCTGTTGTAGAAGCTTTTTTTGAGCGGACTAATGTCGTCTGGCACCGCCGACAGCTGGCGGAAGAACAGGGTGTAATCAACAGGCGTTTGCACCATCAGCGTTGCGAGCTCGCCGAACAGCGCCGCGTGAAAAGTGGCAAGCCCGAGTTTGGCAGCCCACATCTTTTCCATCTGCGCGTTCATTACCTTTGAAAAATCACGTTGAATTTCTTCGAGCTGAAGCAGGCAGCCTTGGTTCGCCGTCAGCAGCGGGCGTAACGCCGAACAAAACGTGTGAAAATTACGTTCTGCCGCCATCGGTTGGTTCAGAAACGAAAAGTGATGTCCCCCACCCGTCCATGGCTGGAACTGTGGATCAAACACATCGCAGAATCCGAAGGGGCCGTAATCGAGTGTGAAGCCGCCGGCCGCGCAGTTGTCACTGTTGAAATTGCCCTGGCAGTAGCCAACGCGAATCCAGTTCGCTACAAGTGACGTGAGTCGGCTGAGAAACTCGCGCGCAAGCAACACCACTTTTTCGGTGGTTTGCAAGGTCTGGTCGATAACGTCACCGTACTCACGATCGATCAGGTGCAACACAATTTTCTCAAGCTCTTCCATCGATTGCGGGTGTTCTTTCTTCCGAGCACGGCGACCGAAGAGCTCTAGTTGACCAACCCTAATGAACGAAGGTGCGACGCGCGTCGAGATGGCAACCGCCTCTGATACCAGAGTATCTGGATCCTTCGAGCGTGAGCCTTCCGAGTACCACGGCCGCCTGACCTTCTCTGTTTTCGACACGTACAAACTCAGCGAACGCGATGTTGGCACCCCAAGCGCGTGCATGTGCTCCTGCGCCAGGAACTCGCGGACACTTGACCGCAGAACGGCACGGCCGTCGGCGCCACGGCAGTATGGCGTCCGGCCACCACCTTTTAGCTGCATTTCCCAGCGCTGACCGTTGATAACGGCTTCGAGCACTGAAATCGCGCGACCGTCACCGTAACCGTTGCCGGTTTGGAACGGGCACTGTTGGGTGTATTCGGTGCCGTAGATGGAAAGTGCATAGCCACACGCCCACCCGACCTTGCGCATCGGCTCCGGAACGTTCTCAAGGTCGCCGGAGAACACGCGAACGAAGTCAGTCGCTTGCGCCATGCTGTCGGCGAAGCCCAGTTCGCGAAACAGGTTTTGGCTGTGGGCGACATACTCGGGATTTTCGATGGGCGTAGGCTTGACGGGCACATAGTGGCCCGTGAAGACTTGCCGCGGGGCGTGATCGTCTCCGTTTACCCTAGCCTCAGGGTCGCAGTTGAGGGAATCCATCAGCGAATAGTTTGCCAAGGTTGCGAGATCGTCGAGGGTCGTCACCATAGGGGCGGTTTCCTGGGGTGGGCGCTTTATCATAAGGGCTCCTGATGGCGCGGATAAAAAGGCTGCTTTCCCGCTGCGTGGTCAGTTACATCAATAACTTCCTCGATTTCTGGGGCGACTCTTTTAAGCATGACTTCGAACCCTTGCCTCAGCGTTACCTGAGAGGAAGCGCATCCCTGACAGCCGCCGCTCATGAAAATGGAAAGCTTGCCTTGCCGGATCTCCACAATGGAAATTTTTCCGCCGTGGTTCGCGATTGAGCGATTGACCTCTTTGTCCAGAAGCTCCTGAACAGCCGCAATAAGCTCTACATCGGACCTCCCTTGCGTGCCGTTATGAACCGGCATTTCCAGAATCGCCGGCACGCCCGTCCGCAACTGTGTACGGATAGCCATTCCGATGTCCGCTTTCAACCCTGACCACGAGGCGGCCGGCTCTTTGCACACGGTCACTACGTTATCGGCAATGAGCAGATTGGCCACGCCCGGGAGTGCAAACAGTTGCTCGCCGAGCGGTGAGCCAACGGCTCGTTCTTTATTGCCAAAAAAGAACGGGCCGCCGGGGTGCAAACTACGGCTCACAATGAACTTACAGGTGTCGGGGTCGGCCAGCGAAGACTCTGCGCGAATGCTGACCGGCTGATCCGCCCGTAAAAAATCAGACATTTTCAATATCGCTTGCTGCGGCGCGCGAACCCAAGATACGCAGATTATTAAACGTATATATTCCGCTGTTATGGCCGTCGTTCCAATCAAACTTGATTGCATAGTTACCTATGCTCACGATCTGTCGCGGCGCCACATCATGGCGTATTGTCTTAGGATCGAGTAGCTTGCGCCCGCTCATTTCCTCGACACAAAGGGCGCAATGGCAGGCCAGGCGCAGATCGCGGACGTCAAAGTCGTCGCGATGACCATCCTCCCAGAGGATGGATAACGTGCGCGGATCGCGACGCAGTAAACCGATCGGGGTGTTCTGCGATCCAGCAGGCCGTGCCGCATCTTCCGTCCAGTCAGGGGCGCCCTCGTTGCTGTCCCACGTCCAGACAAACGGCTTCAGCACCGTGACCGACCCGTTGAGCTGCTCCACAAGCGCCGTGGCGATGGTGGCATACACCTTGGCGCTGACCGACGCTGGTTGCTGTGCCACTATCGGGCGACCCTCATCACCGCTGGTAACGACATCGGCATCGAGAGGTAAGGCACCCAGAAACGGGACGCCAAGCTCTTCGCTCATCTGCTCGCCACCGCCGTGACGGAAAATATCCGTATTCTCCCCGCAGTGAGGACAGGTAAAGGTGCGCATGTTTTCGACGAGCCCAAGAATCTTGACCTGCACCTTCTCGAACATCCGCAAGCCTCGGCGGGCGATCTTGAGGCTAACGGCCTGAGGTGTTGTTACGATCACCACACCCGACAGCGGCATACTCTGTGCCAGCGTCAACTGGACGTCGCCGGTGCCGGGTGGAAGGTCAAGAATCAGGTAGTCCAGCGATCCCCATTGCACGCCGTCGACGAACATTTTCAGGTATTTCCCCACCATCGGTCCGCGTAAAACAGCCGGTTGGTCGTCTTCGGTGAGCATGGCCATCGACACTACCTTCAGGCCATGCCCCTCCGCAGGGATCATCTTGCCACTCTGGGTCGTCGTTGGCTTCTCACCGGTTGCGATGCCGAGCATACCGGGAATACTAGGGCCAAGAATGTCGGCGTCTACGATTCCGACGCGCGCCCCAAGCTGCTGCAGTGCCAGCGCTAAATTCACACTCACCGTGGATTTTCCGACGCCGCCCTTGCCACTTCCGACGGCGATGATATGACGTATCCCCGGCAGTTTATCCGAGTTACCAGCTGACGCGGATGACGTGCCAGGCGTGTGGGGGTGATTACGGTCAGTGGTCTGCATAGTTAAGTTCCTTAATATTGTCAAGATAGTTTCCAAACGCTACTATTGAAATACCATCACTGCAACCAGGATGGACAAATACCCTATGAATGCGGTTTGACCAGCGAGCCACTGATTCTCGAAGAGCTAGGTGAAGTCTGCATTTACTTTGCTCCAGGCAAGCCCATAACTATCACGGATGTTTCATAAACCTCTCTCTTCACTATTTGGCTTTGACAATTTTTTGATACTTTCTTGACCCGCTAATGACGACGTCTACCCTATTCTGTAGGTCCGTTAATCAGTCGCCTTGGGCAAATGTTCTAACTGCCTAAGCGAGGTTTTCAACTGTTTCAAATGAGAGCTCTGTTATGGTCTCCGTTTCCTCCAAAAATCACTCAATGCCCGACCGCGCGTATCGATGTTTCAGCTGGGCCGGTGCCTACGCTCCGATATTAATGCTGATTTTCGCAATACTGTTGATCGGAGGTCTTTCCCGGGCGTTGTTGGTGGCGTGGCAGTTTGACCGGGTTATGGAGACGTCCGTATGGCCCAGCATATTTTTCCATGGTTTAAGGGTTGACCTGATCATGGCTGGCATGGCCGCAGCACCGCTGGTTTTGCTGCTGCCCATTCTGGGCCATCGGTTCAGCTGGACTGCCTGGAAGCGTGTGACAGCGCTGTGGGCGCTGGTTGTCGTTTTTGGATTTCTGTTCATGGAGCTGTCAACGCCAACTTTCATCACAGAATACGATACCCGGCCCAACCGTCTGTTTATCGAATATCTGAATTATCCCAAGGAAGTGCTGAGCATGCTTTGGGAAGGCTATTTGCCAACTGTGGCCACGGGGGTCTTTTTTTGCGTTTCACTGACTGCTGTTTTCGCCTGGTTAATGCGCCCCTGGTTACGAGAGGCCAAGCCAGGCCGCTATGGTAGAGCGATTCTGGTATGGCCAATCGTTGTTCTCGCCGTATTTATGAGTATTCGCTCCACCACTGGCCACCGCCCTGCCAATCCGGCGATGTTTGCGCTGACTTCCGACGCACTCGTGAACTCGCTGATTATCAACTCTACCTGGTCCGTGGCGTTTGCGATCTACAACCTCAAGCATGAAGTAGATGCGAGTGCCCGTTATGGCGATATGGAAATGGCTGACATCCTGGCAGAGGTCAAGAGCGCGCCTTGGCTCAGTGGCTCAAACTTCACCTCCAGTCAGTTTCCGACCTTGCACCATCAAACCCCTGTGCAACAGAGACCGCGCCCTCTTAATTTAGTGATCGTTCTTGAGGAAAGCCTGGGGGCGACCTTTGTCGAATCGCTTGGTGGCACTCCAGTGACTCCTCGTTTGGAAGCCTTGAAAGAATCCGGTTGGTGGTTCGAAAATCTGTACGCAACTGGTACAAGATCTGTTCGGGGTATTGAGGCTGTGGTGTCTGGATACCTGCCTTCTCCGGCGCGCAGTGTTGTGAAACTATCATTATCACAAACCGGTTTTTTTACGCTGGGTGAGCTGCTGAAACAAAAAGGCTATGACACCGGCTTCATCTACGGCGGAGAAGCCCACTTCGACAATATGCGCAGCTTTTTCACCGGCAACGGCTTTGACGCGATCGTGGACCAGCAGGACTACGATAACCCCGTGTTTAGCGGTAGCTGGGGGGTCAGTGATGAAGATTTATTCGCAAAGACCCATGAAGACATTCAAAAGCTCCATGCTTCCGGGGAACCCTTTTTCCGCCTGGTTTTCTCGTCGTCCAATCACACCCCGTTTGAATATCCGGACAACAGAATTGAGCAGTACGACGAAGAGAAAAACACCGTTAACAATGCCGTCAAATACGCAGATCACGCCTTGGGTGATTTCATAGATACCGCGCAGAACAGCGCCTATTGGAAAGATACAGTGTTTCTGATTGTTGCTGACCATGACGCTAGGGTGTGGGGCGATGAGCTGGTTCCCATCAAGAATTTTCAGATTCCGGGGCTGATACTCGGCGCGGACATTGAAAGCCGTCGTATCAAAACGATCACAAGCCAGATTGACCTTGCACCAACGCTGCTTTCGCTCATGGGCATTGCCAGCGAACACCCGATGGTAGGCCGTGATCTGGTGAGATTTCCGGACCAGCCCGGTCGGGCGGTGATGCAATTCAACGATTATTACGCATGGATGGACGACCGCTACAACGTGACCGTATTACGCCCCGATCAAAAGCCGTTGGCAGGAATATATTCACGAGAAGCCGGAAGCACTCAATATCTGCAAGATGCACCCGAAGAAATTGCCGTAAGAAAAGCGTTGGCCCATGCACTTCTTCCTCTGGAACTGTATCAGGAGAAGGCCTATGGGCTGCCTGAACAGCCTGACCCGGGCCGCTAGATTAATGAATTGCTGTGCAGCGAGCCGTGCCTGTCAAGCACTATTTTGAAAGTGTATCAGGAACTCCGTTCCCTTGTTGTCTGACTGTGCGATCTCCAGATTCCAGCCCAGTCGTTCACAAACCAACCGTACGATCAGCAACCCAAATGTGGTGTTACTGAACTCGCCAGCCGTGGAGATAATGGCACGGGGCGCTCCGATAGCGCTCAAGTGCTCCGTTATTTTACTAGGAAGCCCGGGGCCGAAGTCTCGCACCGAGATTTTGTTTTTGATCATGCGAACCTCCACTCCGGCATGAGTGTGCCTTAGCGCATTCTGCAACAGGTTGCGCAGTAACATTCGCACCAGCGCGGGCTGGGTTTTGATTCTCGTCCTGTGGCTATCGTTGCAGACAGTGATTCGCCCGGAGTAGGCCGAATTCCCATGCTCCAGATCATCAATGGTGTTTTGAACGATCTCCTGCAGCACAATGGTTCTGGCATTGCCTTCGGGCGCCTCACTGCGGGCAAGCTCAAGCAGGACTTCGGTGTCGTCGCGCATGGTCTGCATTGCTCGACGGATGCGGGCGAGGGTCTTCTGATCCGCCGCCGACAAGCTTTGGCGTTGTTCCAGTACATTCAAGGCGCCACTCATCACCGCCAGAGGCGTACGAAGTTCATGGCTGGCCAACTTCACAAACGATTTTTCCCGCTCGATGTGGTGTTCAAGCGCGAATAGAAACCGGTTAAACGCCTCGGCGATATCGCAAAATTCCTGATCACGATAGTCCGTGGCGATTTGCTCCATCAAAGACCCGGGCACTGTGTTCAGTACTTGGTGGGTCAGCTTTCTGAAAGGACGTATCAGATACTGCGCTCCTGTGCGGGCAACGAAAAAGCCAATAAGGAGCATTAAACCCGCCACACCCATCAGGACGAGCAGAACCAAATTCTCGCGACTCTCCATGATGGTGATATCTTTGGCCAGAAAGAGCTTGCCATCAGGCGCTTCCAACTGCTCGCCGTAAATCAGCAGTGTTGTCTGCCCTACTTCAATTTCCCGGGAAAATGGCAAGGAAAGGCTCTGGAAATATTCTGGCATCACTGCGTCTGCTTCGCCTTCTGGCAGAAAAACGGCCTCAAGCTGCGCCGTTTTGAGGTTCTGAAAACGCCCTTGCTGAAGTTGCTCCGTGAAATACTCGGCTTCAGCCTTTAACTCCAAACGCAGAATGGTGTCCTCAACGTCGTTAACAAACACTTCGACAATAAACATCGACGTTGCTGTGGTGGCGGCAATCAGAAAAAACAGCGTTCGCACCAGGCGTGCGGTCAAAGACGACTTCATGGCGTCTCAGGATTCCCTGTTACTGGCACTTCCAGGCTGTACCCCCGCCCATGAATTGTTTTTACCAGCCCATGGCCCAAGCCTGACTGCAAGGATTTTCGAAGCGTATAAATATGAGTGCGAAGACTGTTGCCCTCGGTTTCGCCATGGCGCGCTCCCCATACGGAATCTGTTAGCGCCTCGTGGCTAAGAAAGCTCGGATACGCCCGCACCAACAATTCAAACAGGCGGGCTGGAGTGCCCGATAAAGTTGTTTTTGATCCACGCAATTCCACTTCCAGCGTACCTGGATCAAACCTTATATCACCGGCCGTTAATACCGGCCTTTGCGGCGAATGGCGTCGATGCAGAGCTTCAATTCTTAGCTGTAATTCGCGCAACTCAAACGGTTTAACCAGGTAATCGTCGGCACCGCAGTCAAATCCTTTTTCCTTGTCGGCCATGGCGCTCAGTGCCGTCATCAGAATAACGGGGGTCTGGCATTGCAGGTCTTGACGAATACGCCGGCAAATATCATAACCATTGACGCCGGGTAGCATCAGGTCGAGTACGATAACGTCATAGCTTTGCGTTGCCAGCAGATGCAATGCCGTCAAACCGTCCGCGGCAAAGTCCAGTCTGTAGCGGTCTTCACCCAGAAACTCGAACAGGTTTTCTGCAAGATCCACCTGATCTTCCACAACCAATAGTCTGAGAGGGGATTGGAGAGGGGGTTTGGGAGAGACCTGACTAGATGTCATTCGAGCGAACTCCGTTGGTGTCAGACACCGGTTGTTGATCACTGGGCAATCCCTCAACGACCAACAGTTGATAGCGAAAATTTTCCATAACCTTTCGAGCGGACGGTAATAAATCAGCCACTTTGTCGCTTGACCATTTTCGGGGCACCGCAATATAAAAGTTTTGAAATTCACGTGTGCCGGGCAAGTTATCCAAACCGTTTTCTGTAACTTCCAGAGCCGTTCCACCTGAGTAAAATCTGGCTGAAAATGGCAGGTCATTCAGATAGATCAGCGGGCTGTCATTGGCTTCCTTGATTTCCTGATAATAGCTTACCAGTTTCTTTTCTGTTTTGAGCGGCGTCCAGCCCAAGACCGCAGCACCCACAAATACGGTCAGTAATACAGGCACAAGCGCCACCAAGCCACCACGCACTGAAGATAACCAGAAAGGTTTACATTCTGACACCCAGCGGCCGATCAAAATGGCGGTAAATGGCAACGAAGGCAGGATGTAAGTCCAGAGCGTATTACCTGCGAGCGTGAAAAACAGCATCGGTGCCAGTGCGCTTACCAGCAAAAAGCTAACGCCCGGGTTCGACAGTGTCCTGCTTACGATGCCGTGTCTTTTACCCCTGAACCACGCCAGGGCCAAACTCAGCAACGCGACTATGCCCCAGGGGAACGAAGCCCACAACCAGAACATCCAGATCATGCCTTTTGGCTGATTATGGGCGCTGCCGTAAAGGTCACCCGCCCACCCCGGATCCAGAAACCGGCGGATATGTTCCCCAATGATAAAGTAATCCAGAAATCCGGGCGTCTTCAACTCAGCCAGTATATACCACGGGCAGACCAGCACGGCCGTCATCAGTGTTCCTCGGAACCAGGGCAGCCGCCTCAGATTGTTGGCGGCTTCGCGCCAAGAGAGCAGTAACCACAGCACGATGGGAATTCCGATCAGCACCACGGCCAAAGGCCCCTTGGACAGCAGCCCGATCACCAAGCCAACAAAGAAAAGCCAACGCCACCGACCGCTCTCCCCCATCATCACCAAACAGAAACTGACTAATGTGAGGGTTGTACCCAGGGCTAGAAAGGCGTCTGTCATCACCGCGCCGGCGCTGATGTAAGTCAGGGCCATGGTGGCAAAGACCAGGCTACTCCATTGAGCCACCTGAACACTCCAAAGTTGCCGCGCCAGTCGCCAGACCAGACAGACCATGGCAAGCGTTGCCAGCCAGGAAGGGAAACGCAGCGAAAACTCTGACACACCAAACACCTTGATGGCCGCCGCCTGGGCCCAGAATGACAAAGGCGGCTTACCCCAAAAAGGAACGCCGGGCTCAAACCAGGGTGTAATCCAGTCACCGGTTTCAGCCATCAGGCGGGCAATTTCCGCGTACCGGGGTTCGGTGGTATCAGCAAAGGGAAACAGCGCCATGCCAATGAAACGACTGACCATTATTGCAGCCAGTATCAGCAGCCAGACGTTAAACCGCTTTGACATGTCGCCTCTCCGTCATTTTTTGGCTAGCCTGCTGGCGCATACTATCTCGGCTTTCAATGACTTCCTCGGTCAGATAAATCGGCCGCTGCTTCGATTCCATATAAGTCTTGCCAACGTATTCACCCACGATGCCGACACTCATCAGCTGCATGCCACCCAAAAAGCTGATAATGGCCACAAGCGAGGGATAACCGCTGGTCGCATCGCCCAGCATGATGGCTTTTACCACAATCCACACCCCGAATATCGCACCCAAACTGGCGGCAATGAGCCCGATCACGGTTGCCCAGCGCAAGGGTGAAATAGAAAACGAGGTCAGCCCTTCAAGAGCCAAGCCTACTAGCCCGGGGTAATCCCACTTCGTCTCCCCGGCCACTCGCGGTTCACGGTCGTACTGGATGACCTGAGTGGGCATGCCAATCCAGGCAAACAACCCTTTCATATAACGATTGCGCTCCGTCAGCGCCAACAGAGCGCTAACGGCTTTGCGGCTCATCAACCGGAAATCGCCGGTATCCACCGGAATATTGGTCCGACTGGTCCGGTTCAGTAGCCGATAAAAGAAGTGCGCGCTCCAGCGTTTGAACGCAGTTTCGCCCGCCCGCGAACGACGCTGCATAAGAACCACATCAACCCCGGACTGCCAGCACTCGACCATAGCCGGGATCTGCTCGGGTGGATCTTGCAGATCAGCGTCCAACACGATCACTGCATCGCCCCGGGCGTGCTCCAGCCCCGCCGTCATCGCAGCTTCTTTACCAAAATTGCGGCTCAGTTTGATCAAACGTACGCCCGGCGTTCGGTCGATAACACTGCGGATGTACTGGGCACTGCCATCGTCACTGCCATCATCAACCAGCACAACTTCCCAGTGCAGGTCCAGTGTGGCAAGCACTGTTAAAACCCGGTCAAAGAAGATCGGCAGCATCGGGCGTTCGTTGAAGAGTGGTACCACCAGCGATAGCAGCTGCTTATCACGCGAAACATCAAATGGTAAAACAGGGAATTCAACGCGTTTGTTCATGGAAAACCAGCCTTTGGTAGACGATGTAATTCAGTGCAGCAACAAGAGCTGTTGCCACGACTTGTGACAGCGGTACGGAAAGTGTCAGAACGTTATGGAGCAGGAAGAAAAAGACGAGATTGGACAGCCAGGCAACAAAGCAAGAGCCGATATAGCGCCAGAGCGTTACCCTATGGGGACCGGCATTGCGAAATGCCAGGCGGCGTTGAAGGCCATAGTTGAGCACGGCGCCAGACACGCTTCCGCTTGCGGTTGCCAGTGTTGGCTCAAGGCCTGCGCCGATTAGCGCTGCCATCACAACCCAGTGGAACAGCGTGGCCAGGCCGCCGGCGGCCATAAATCCTTGCAATTGAAGCGGTAAGAATTTGCTCATTACGAAAAACTCCACCACATTGACGACTATTGAAGTCAGCCTGACATTGAGACCTGACGATAACCCACCCCATGTCATGGCTGTGTGGAGGTTTCGTCAGGAAAATGTCAAAAATTGGCAGATTGCGGTCTGTCTCGGAAAGTTTTAAAAACTGGGATGTTTGATGATCCGCAGCCCTCTTCCGTGAGGAATCATGCAACCACACCAAATATTCGACCTACGCCAGCTGTAAGCGCCATTGCCAGTGCACCCCAAAATGTGACCCTGATTGCGCCGATAGCAATTGACGCCCCACCCGCACGCGCAGCCATTCCGCCTAGAAGAGCGAGGAAAACCAAAGAAGACGCTGCAACAACAGAAATAAGTTGGCTACCTGGCACAAGCCACGCCGCCGCTAACGGAAGTGCGGCACCCACGGTAAAAGTGCTTGCGGACGAGAACGCCGCCTGAACAGGTTGGGCGCGGGCGCTTTCCGAGATACCGATCTCATCCCTGGCATGCGCACCCAGTGCATCGTAAGCCATCAGCTGCTCAGCAACTTGCTTCGCCAGAGCCGACTCAAGCCCTCTGCGTTCGTATATTAAAGCGAGCTCCTCTGTTTCAGATTCAAAGTGTTGTTCCAACGATTTTTTCTCAATGGCCAGATCGGCTTTTTCAGTGTCAGACTGAGAGCTGACGGACACGTACTCACCCGCAGCCATAGACATAGCGCCTGCGACTAGGCCGGCAAGTCCTGCTAACAGAATACCTTCATGAGCGCTGTTGGCCGCAGCAACACCAATAATAAGGCTCGCTGTAGACACTATTCCGTCGTTCGCACCCAGGACTGCAGCGCGTAGCCAACCTACGCGATGTGATCGATGGTTTTCAATATGGCTCATAGGCTTCACCAATCACTTAGGTTGTAGAGAACGACGCTGCAGAAAACGCCTTTCAAGAGAATAGTCCGCAGCAGGCTCAATTCTTGATGGTCAATACATTATTGATGGTGTGGGCGCCGTCCGCTCCCTGCGCCAGCTTTATAACAGCATCGATTTGCGTCTGTTTGTCAACGACACCGACCAGGCGCACATCACCCTTCCGCGTGGTCACGTTAATGTCAAAGCCATTAATAGCAATATCACCATCAAGCGCTATCTTGACATTTTTCGTCACGTCGGCATCCGCTACGTTGACGGCGTTCGAGATATTCTGCTGGATACCTTCGAAATTTCCAGGGGGCTTATTATTGCAAGCCGTCAACAGCAAAACGCTGAACAAGGCGATGCTTAAGAGTTGGGTTCCACGATAATGATTCATTTTAGTCTACTCGTTGCTGGCGGGATTTCCGCCCATTTTTAATTTATCAGACTGTGCCTACACACGACGCCGGCCTGTGCGTTGCAAAACACCATCAGCCCCTCAGTGACCGGGGCTGAAAGACGAACTCTATTTCAGCGAAACTCAAAAATTTCCTGATGAAAGCGTACCGACACGGACGGTTGCTTAAGTCCGCTTCGAAGGGCTTTTGCCAGGCCTTGCGGCCCGCAAAACCAGACGTCCACCTTGGAGCTAAGGATCTGCAGTTGGTTTGCGGTCAACCGCTGCCCCTGCAGGCTGTCGTAGATGTGCAGTGATATTGACGGAAGTTGCTCCGTCAGTTGTTTCAGGCGAGTCACCATTGGGTCATTCACGGCTCCGGCGGTGCAGTAGTGGAGTGTCACCGCAGGATGTCTTTTTTCTTTATTTATTAGTCGGTTGTCAAGTACTGCCAGAAACGGTGTGATGCCGATGCCGCCCGCCACCCAGATCTGCTGGGCGCTTTTTCTGCCGCTGTCGAGATCAAAACGACCATAGGGGCCTTCGAGCGTCACCGCCTGGCCACTGTGCAACTGCTGCGGGATCTTGCGGGTGTAGTCTCCTAATGCCTTGATCTGAAAACTGAGTTGACCGGTGGCATTGTCAGCACAGGACAGGCTGAAAGGGTGTGCCCCTTCGACCCTGTCGAATGTCACCAGGGCGAATTGTCCGGCGCGATGCCCGGGCCATCGTTTTCCCATATCACAGACGACTTCCGTGATGTTGGCTGACGTCTGCTTGACGGCCTGAACCAGTCCCTTGTAGCGGTGACTTCTGCCGATCTTTCCGGTCAGTGATTGCAGGCTCGCGGTGGAACCACCCACTATTAACAGGGCCATCAGCCAGCCAGTAGGTTGTTGCCACCACAGCAGCGGAGCCAACAACAATGCGTGGGCGGCCAGTGCCAGATAAATCAGTGGCATCACTCGGTGCAGGTAACGCCAGTAACCGTAGGGCACCCAGCGAATCAGGGTAATAACAACCAAAAACACCAGCAGGTACAGGCCGGGTTCGCCCAGATCTTCAGCACCATCCTGGAGACTGTCCAATAAGCCCGAAAAGTGTGCTTCTTTTAAACTGCGATCCGAGCCAAACAGGGCTTCAAGGGCATCATCCGCCATTTCGATCAGCCAGTGCGCCAGGGCAAAACCCACGGCCATAATGCCGGTCCATTTATGCAACTGATACATTCTGTCTAGGCCACCCAACGGGGATTCCAGCCACCCAGGGCGGGTAGCCAGCAGCATAGTGATGGACATGAAGTTGATGGCAAGGTATCCACTGAGTGTCAGAAATTGCTCATAACTCAGCCCAGGAGTCCAAAAACTCAACTGAACCGCTAAAAGCAAAAAAAGGACGACACTGGTGCGTAGGGTGGGCACAAACAAACTCCGTTTGGGTTTGTTTGAATTGTGCAGAGTTAACCTGACACCAGCCTTAAACGTCCGGCTTTCATTTGACCACAACAATATTGAGTTCGGCTTCAAAGCCGTCGCTCTGGCCCGAGGCTGGTGACCGCAGGTTCAGGGTTATGCCCGCGCCGCTGGCGATGGCCTCAACAATCGCAAGCCCGATGCCCGAGCCCACTGCGTTTGTGTTGGAGCGGACAAAGCGATTACGCAATAAGGCGAGCTTCTCCGGCGATACAACCTCACCGCGATTGACCACTCGCAGGATACCGTCATCTGTCAGGCTGATATTCACAGGTTGATCGTCCGCGCCATGCCTAAGGGCATTTTCGATCAGATTCCGAACCAGAATGGCGAAGGCATCCAGGTCCAGTAATGACGTAACGTCATCATCCGGCAGGTTGAGTAGGAGTCGGCCGGGCGCCTGATGGTCATAATCGCTGGCGACCATCCGCAGTATGGGCACCAGGTTGTTAGCCTGCTCTGACAAGGCGCTGCCACCCTCAGCCTTCGCCAGTTCCAGCAGCTTTTCTGACAGTTTGGAGAGCGTACGAAGCGACTCTTCAATCTCGCTGGCTCGTGCTTTAACTCCTGCATTCTGCGTTTCCGTCTTTAACCGCTGTAGCTTGGCCAGCGCCGTTGCCAGTGGGGTTCGCAATTCATGGGCGCTGTTGGCGGTAAAACTGCGCTCCGCTTCTAGGGCGCGGCGCAAACGTTCCAGCAGCCGGTTCACCGAGATCATGATGGGCTCAAACTCTTCCGGCAAACGCCCGACTACGACGGGCGAAAGGTCGCCACCACCGCGGACTTCTATCGACTGCTGCAATACAACAACCCGGCGAAGTGAACGTTTTATCACCCACCACACCCCGACCAGGCTGATGGGGATTAGAAATATAAGTGGCAACAGTAATGCAAGGCTCGTGTCCAGCACGGCTTCGCGCCTGTGGTCCAAAGGTTCGGCAACCTCAATGTACAGGGTTTCGCTGATGGCTGATTCCCCGTATATCCGATGAGTTAGCGTGTCAGAAAAGCCTTCTCGCGGAATGGAGCCGAAAATTTTGGGGTCCGCGTCGTGGGATTGCAGCAGCAGCTTGCCTGATTTGTCCCGAACCAGATAGGTGAGATACTCGTTGTGTTCTTTCAGGGCCAATGCCCGCTCCAGGCTTGGGTCCCCTTCCCGGTTCAGTATGTCGGTCACCGCCAATGGCAGGATACGCTGCGCTGTTTCCTCCAAGGCACTGTCGAATACCTCGTTCATTTCGTGCCGTGCCACCACGCCTGACGCTATAACACCCAACAGCCACAGCAAGGTCACGCCAAGGGTAAGCCAGGTGCCAAGGGTTTTGTGTAAGCTGGCTTTAGTGCTCATTCGGTTCCAGCCTATAACCCATACCTCTGACGGTCACTATGGCATCGTGCCCCAGTTTTTTGCGCATACGGCTGATGTAAACCTCTATGGTGTTGCTTTCAATTTCAGCACCGAATTCGTACAGCCGGTCTTCAAGCTGAGCCCGCGATAGCAGTATTCCCGGGCGTTGCAAAAACCCCTCAAACAGCGCCCATTCGCGGGCAGTAAGCTCCACTGGCTGGCCGTTGCGGTTGATGCGGTGGTCACCCAGATCCACTTCAAGGTTGCCAACACGCACCAGAGGATTCGGGTTGCCACGATAACGGCGTGCTACGGCGGCCACCCGGGCAGATAACTCTGATAAGTCAAATGGCTTCACCAGATAGTCGTCGGCACCGGCGTTCAGCCCTGCGATGCGGTCGGACACTTGGTCCCTGGCGGTCAGAATGATCACGGGGGTTGTATCACCGGTTGCCCTCAGTTTTTTCAAAAAATCAAAACCGTGACCGTCTGGCAGCATCAGGTCGAGCAAAATCAGATTATAAGGCGTGGTTTTCACGCTCGTATCAGCGAAAGCAAGGCTCTGAACCCAGTCCACGGCATGGCCATCTTCGCTGATCTGATCCCGCACGGCCTCACCCAACCCGGCTGTATCCTCAACCAACAATACCCGCATATCTCACCCTTCGCGTGATCACCAACAGAACATACTACAGCCATTGCCTGACAGCAGGCTGAAACCGCGTTATTACGGCTCGGTTCCTCCCCGAGCTATCCTTTAGCTATTCGATGTTTACTGGATCAGGCGCTGGCCTGCCTGCTCATTCAGGCCAGTGTCAGGTAGCAACTTTAAGATGGCTTTAACGGATTCAGCGGGAGACATGCCATGAATATAAAACCCATTGTTATCACCTTTTCGTTGCTGCTAATGAGCGGCAGCGCATTGGCCGACGACGATTGCGATGACCCGGTTGCCGGATGGCAGCCGCGGGAGAACCTGCGACAGAAGCTTGAGGCAGAAGGTTGGAAGGTGTTCCGCATTAAGGTAGATGACGGCTGTTACGAGGTTAAAGGACGGGACCCGGAGGGTCGTCGTGCGGAGGCCGAGTATTCGCCAGCGACCTTTGAGCTGAGGGAAATGGAGCTGGAAGCCGATGACGATGACGATGACGACTATCGTGGCAAGTCCGGGAACGATAGCAAATCGATAAACAACGAGCAGGCTCCGCGTAAGGGCATCATCACAGGCCGACCCACAGTGACTGTTGAATAGTGAAAGGAGACTACATCATGAAGAACATTCTGTTTGCACTCGGGCTTGCGACTGCCATGGCACTGCCGGCATATGCACAGGCCCGGGAAGTCACCTTCACCACACAACTGAGCAATTACGGCGGTGATGGAGCTTATCTTGCGCTCTACCTCACCGATGCGGACGGCCAATACCAAGGGACTCTCTGGATTGCTGGCCAGAAGAGTAAGTATTACAAGCATCTGCGTGACTGGGCTCGGGGCAGTGGTGAGAGCCAGGCTGAATACGATGGCCTGACCGGCGCCAGTGTGACCAGTGGGCGCACCCAGAACGTGACCTTGGAACTTGATGACGCATTGATCGATGCCGGCTACCAGGTTCGTGTGGATAGCGCCGTTGAAGATATGCGCGACAACCGCTCGGATGTGGTGGTCCCGCTAACCACGGAAGGCTCTGGAAAGTCGGTTGCTGGCCGTGGCTACGTCCAGTCTTTTGTCTATAACCTCAAGTAACTGACGGGAGCCAGCTTCATGCTACGCAAGCTACATGGTTGGCCTGGACTGGTCGCCGCATTGCTGCTTTTGGTGCTGGCGACCACGGGCGTTGTTTTGTCCGTTGTACCCGCCATTGAACGGGCGAGCGCGACCATTCCGGCGACCGGCCAAATCAGTGTTGCTGACCTGGCTGAGCGTGTAGTGGTGCGTTATCCGGGCACCGAGCAGATACAACGCTCTCTTTCAGGCGAAGTTGTCGTCTACTACAGCCGAGACGGCCAGTCAGGCGCGGACTTGGTTAACCCCCTGACCGGTGAGAGTATTGCCCCCTATCAGCCTTCAGCCTTTTTGCGCTGGGTAAAAAACCTGCACCGCTCATTTTTATTGGATGATGCAGGCCGAATGGTTGCTGGCGGCTTGGCGGTAATGATGCTGTTGCTCTGCCTATCCGGCATGTTACTGCTGGCTCGACGTATGGGAGGTTGGAAAGCCATTTTAAAGCCCATTGTTGGTTCCGGTAGCCCCCGGATTCACGCCGAGCTGGCAAGGTTTGCGGTGATCGGTTTGCTGCTGTCGGCACTGACTGGCAGCTACATGTCTGCCGTTCGGTTTGGCCTGCTGCCAGAGGCTGCTGCCGCGGAGCCATCCTTTCCGGCGGAGGTTTCAGGCGGCACGCCGGCACCGGTGAACTCTCTGGTCGCGCTAAAAAGCGTAGACGCCAATGAGCTGAGGGAGCTGGTATTCCCTTACCCGGACGACCCCAGCGACGTCTATTCCCTGATCACTACGCAGGGCTCCGGGTTCGTTGATCAGGCAACCGGCGAACTGCTGCAGTACCAGCCTCGCTCTGCTGGTAATCAGTTCCAGCACTGGATGATTCGCCTGCACACGGGTGAAGGCCTGTGGTGGCTGGGTTTGATTCTTGGGGTGGCTGCGCTGACCGTGCCGGCGCTGTCGGTTACCGGCATACAGGTCTGGTGGCGGCGACGTTCAACATCCGCGCGCCCGGGTGAAGGTGCCAGTACCGAAATGGCGGATGCGGTTATTCTGGTGGGTTCAGAAGGCAATACCACCTGGGGTTTTGCCAGAGATCTTCAAAAAAAACTCAATCAGGCCGGTAAAAAAGTACATTGTGCGCCGATGAATGACCTGGCAAAACGCTACCCGCAAGCCTCGGTGCTTTTTGTTCTGACATCAACCTACGGTGATGGTGGCGCGCCCTCCTCCGCCAGTCAGTTTATGACTCGATTTGACCACTTTCAGGCGGATGACGGATTGGAGTTTGTGGTTCTGGGGTTTGGTGACCGACAGTTCCCAAAATTCTGTCAGTATGCGCTGGATGTAGACGCTGCCCTCAGTAGTAAAGGCCTGCAGAAAATGGAGCTTGTTACACGAATCGATCGCGGCTCCGCCATCCAGTTTCGTGAATGGGGCGAGGCTATCGGCGAGCATATGGGCATCTCATTGGCGCTGACCCACAATCCTGCGCCAGCTGCCACTGCGGAATTCGAGCTTGTTGAACGTGTGGACTATGGCGTTGCGGTAAACGCGCCTACCAGCATATTGCGTTTCAGGCCGGTACAAGATCGCAGGAATTTATGGCAGGTGTTGTCTTTCAGAAGCCGGTCGCATCTGCCGAGTTTCGAAGCGGGTGACCTGTTTGGCGTTGCGCCACCCGGAGATAACACGGCCCGATTGTACTCGCTGGCGTCTTCAGCCTCGGATGGGCAGTTGGAAATCTGCGTCCGGAAACAGACCAATGGCCTGTGTTCAGGGTATCTGCACAACCTCAAACCGGGAGATCGTATTACCGGGTTTATCCAGCAAAACCCGGGCTTTCGTCCGGCGGGCGGTGCAACGCCCATTATTCTGGTGGGTGCCGGCGCAGGAATAGGCCCACTGGCAGGCTTTATCCGAAAAAATACAGGCCTTAGCCCCATGTACCTATACTGGGGTGGGCGCAATCCACAATCGGATTTTCTCTATCAGCCGGAACTTGGCAGTTATCTTGATGACCACCGCCTTACCGGACTGAATACGGCGTTTTCGCGATCAGCAGAAAAGGCCTATGTTCAGGACGCCATCATGGATGATGAAACCGCGTTGCGGCAATTGATTGAGAAAGGCGCCCAGGTGTTGGTCTGCGGTGGCCGGGATATGGCCTCTGGAGTGCGCCAGGTGTTTGACTCCATCCTCAAACCATCGCGCATGGACGTCGATGAGTTGAGAGCCGAAGGGCGCTACCTGGAAGATGTTTACTGACCTAGAATGCAGACACAGTTGCAGCTCCGTCACACCGTATTTTTGACGACCACATTGATGGCCAAGGGCTTAACGGGAAGCCTCTTTCGCCACCGGGAAGTGGCCACGGGTAGCGTTTGCAAACCGCACCAGCGCCAGCATAATAGGCACCTCTACCAGCACACCGACCACCGTTACCAGCGCCGCTCCGGACTGCAAGCCAAACAGCGCAATGGCGACTGCCACGGCCAGCTCGAAGAAATTACTGGCGCCGATCATACCGGCAGGCGCCGCAACGCAATGGGGCACCTTCCAGGCCTTCGCCCAGCCGTAAGCGATGAAGAAGATCAGCACGGTCTGAAGAATCAGCGGGATAGCAATCAGCACAATATGCAACGGATTAGCGATAATCACATCGCCCTGAAAAGCGAACAGCAACACCAGGGTGATGATCAAGCCAATGGGTGTGATGGGTGCCAGGCGTTTCATAAAAACGTTGCTGAACCATTCGAGTCCGCGCCGCTTGATAACCGCCTGACGAGTCAGATAGCCGGCGCCCAGTGGAATGACAATATACAAGACCACGGACAGGATAACCGTATCCCAGGGCACCTGAATGTTTGACACGCCCAGCAGGAAAACGACGATGGGCGCGAAGGCGAACAGCATAATCAAATCATTAAGCGCCACCTGAACCAGAGTGTAGGCCGCGTCGCCTCGAGTGAGGTAGCTCCACACGAAAACCATAGCAGTACAGGGCGCAGCGCCCAGCAATATGGCGCCAGCCAGGTATTCATTGGCTCGTTCGGGGGGAATCAAAGGCGCGAACACCACGGTGAAAAAGAACCAGGCAATCGCAAACATGGTGAAAGGCTTGATCAGCCAGTTTACCGCCGTGGTAATAACCAGCCCCTTGGGCTGGCGGCGAACGCCGAGAATCGACGTGAAGTCGACCTGTACCATCATGGGGAAAATCATCGCCCAGATCAGCACCGCGACGGGAATTGAAACCTGCGCAACCTCAAAACGTGACAAGGTCTCGGGGATAGCGGGAGCAAACTGCCCTATCAGCACACCCGCTGCAATAGCCAGGGCCACCCAGAGCGTAAGAAAACGTTCGAACAACCCCATACCTTCAGACGGGCTGGGGGACTGTGAGCTTTCAGGTTTGGTCATGCCTCGTTTCCTTTGATCATTGTGAGCGTTGCGTTGCCTTCCTTCAGCGGCTGTCGAGCTTCTGGCGTCATATAGTGCGCTGATTAACGCGATTTGACAGCGCATCGGAGCTCTCTTTGCGCTCCGAGTAACGATCGGTCAACGCAGTGTTGCGGTCGCGTACCAGCCAGGTGAACTTCACCAGCTCCTCCATAACATCGACGATGCGGTCGTAAAAGGGCGACGGTTTCATGCGGTCGTTTTCGTCGAATTCCATGAAAACCCTGGGCACTGACGATTGGTTTGGGATGGTCAGCATGCGCATCCAGCGCCCTAACACGCGCAGTTGATTCACGCTGTTGAACGACTGCGAGCCACCACAGACCTGCATCACGGCCAGAGTCTTGCCTTGGGTTGGGCGTACGGCTCCCAGCGTCAGCGGAATCCAGTCAATTTGTGCCTTCATAATGCCCGTCATGGCGCCATGGCGTTCCGGTGAACACCACACCATGCCATCAGACCATTCGGCGAGTTCGCGCAACTCCGCAACCTTCGGATGAGACACGTCCTCGGCGTCGGGGAGCGGCAGTCCGGTAGGGTCGAAGGTTCGAACTTCACAGCCAAACCAACTCAGCAGCCTCCCCGCTTCCTCGGAAACCAATCGGGAAAAAGACCGCTCTCGCAGCGAGCCGTAGAGCATAAGAATACGGGGGGCATGCTGAGACGCGCCGGGGCCGACCAACGCCTCAATATCGATAGCGTGAAGCTTATCAGGGTCGATGTTGGGCAAGTCATGCAGCGAGGTCGTAGGGGTCATTGTGTTTCTCCCGCATGGTGAATCACGTCTCCGTCTTCCTTGGCGAAGTGTGTAATGGGACTTTCGAGCATATCCAGAACGCGCTCTGACGGTCGGCACAGGCGGGCCCCTTTGTCAGTCACAACAATCGGCCGGTTGATCAGAATCGGGTGCG
Source organism: Marinobacter sp. M3C (assembly GCF_023311895.1). Lineage (GTDB taxonomy): Bacteria > Pseudomonadota > Gammaproteobacteria > Pseudomonadales > Oleiphilaceae > Marinobacter. The sequence goes on along the minus strand of NZ_CP092284.1, from coordinate 333,166 downwards.
CAATCATAGTGTCGATCAGCTGAGTGTCGCTCAAAGTCGGGTTGTCGAGCCCTAGCTCATCATAGGGTGTGCCTTTGCGCCGAAGGAGATCACGGGGCGTTATCTGCATCATCGAAAGCAGTGTTACCAGCTGTTCTCGACTCGGCGGCGCCTTGAGATATTCCACGACTTCAGGCGCTTCGCCCGAGGCCTTCATCATTGCTAGCGTGTTACGCGAGGTGCCGCAGCCAGGGTTATGATAAATCAATGATTTCATAAGGTTTCAAAGCTCGTCCGATTGGGTGGAACAGGCGATTAACGAGGATGTGAGCGGCTCACAGACCTGTGGATGGCCTGCACAGCAGTCATTAACCAGAAATTTGATCGTCTCTTGCACACAATTCAAATTCGCTCGATAGATAATGGAGCGACTCTGGCGATGGGAGAGAACAAGCTCTGCCCGGGCAAGCACCGACAAATGTGCGGACATGGTGTTGTGCGGTACACCCAGTTGTCTTGCGATCTCACCAGCCGGAAGCCCTTCTGGCTCATGACGAACCAAAAGCCGAAAGGCCTCCAGTCGAGTCTCTTGGGCGAGCGCGCCAAATATTGCTGTTGCTTCTGAAGTTTCCATATGTCCAAGAATATGGACATGATGAGGTTTAGTCAAGCGTCACAACACGAAGGTAGGCAATCAGGGTATGCCCAACACTTGAAGCATTTTGATAGAAGAACTATTGTCTAACGAAGGGTGATTTCCTCACTACCCTGATTAATTTCTGCAACGACGTTTGCTGCGACGTGCTCCAGGCGTTTCTGTGAAAGAGTTTATTTCGCGGTGAATTAACCGTACGGCTTCTCATGGCAGATTCAAATAAACTACGCAGATCAGACCTATAAGGACGCTTATGAGTGAGTCAAATAATTGCAAGTCCGTGTTGGCCTCCACGGTCAGGCATCCAGTAGTGACGCTGCCCTCCCCCCTGAGGGCTCGGTTTTTAGCCTTGTTTACAGTGATAGTATTGACGAATCTTCCCGCAATCACCTTTGCCCAATCAGCGTGCCCTGGCATTCACGTAAAGATTCTAGACATCAGAAACAGCGCTGGAGCGGTAGCTTGCGCGCTTTTCAAAACGTCAGAGGGCTTTCCTACTGAGTTTCTGCAGTCAGCGACCAATATCATAATGACAAAGGTTCAGGATACGCAGGCGCGTTGCGATTTTGTAGGCATCCCGTCGGGAACGTATTCGCTTGCCGTCATTCATGATGAAAATATGGACGGCAAGCTTGGTACCAACGGGATAGGGATCCCCACGGAGGGCTACGGTTTTTCAAACGGTGCAAGCGCCATGATGGGTGCGCCTTCGTTCGAGGCCGCCAGATTCCCGTACGATGGGCAAAACCTGGACCTGACTATCAGCTTGGGTTACTGAGCCGTACCCACTTGTTCTGTGGGATGTGAGGTCTGACCCCATTCCCGCTTGATGCCTTATCCGACGCTCGCCTCCCTGAAAGAAACCAGCTTCCGCTTGTTCTCGTCCCAGAGCGCCAGGCGCACTAACTTGATGCTTTCGCGCAACGTAACCCGGTTGTATGTTTGAAGTTCCGGGTAGTCCTTCAACACCTCGGGCAGGCGGTAGCAAGGAATTCGACTCGCTAAATGATGAACATGGTGCACGCCGATGTTGGCGCTGAACCAGCGCAGGATACCCGGCAGTACATAGTAGGAGCTGCCCTGCAGCGCAGAGTCATGGGCGTTCCAGTGTTCATCGCGTTCCCAGTAGGTGGCCTCGAACTGATGCTGGACGTAGAACAGCCAAACCCCCATGGTGGTCGCAAGCAGCGTGATTGGAATTTGGACCAGCAGGAAGGGTCCCACCCCGACAAGCCAGATGACGCCAGTTGCCAGAACCGCAATGGCCACGTTGGTGCCCAGAGTACTTATCCAGGGCATTGTGCCCGCACGCATGAATCCGAAAGGCAGCCGGTAGTCCAGCAGGAACGTATACATCGGGCCAAAACCGAATAGCACCAGAGGGTGGCGGTAGAGGCGATAGCGCCATTTCTGCCACCGGGGCAAAGCCTGGAACTCGCGTACGGTGAAGGTGTCGAGCCCGCCAATGCTCGGCCTGTTCAGGTTGCCGGAGTTGGCATGGTGGAAGTTGTGGGAGTGGCGCCAGAAGTCATGAGGCGTGAGGGTAAACACACCGATGATACGGCCGGTCCAGTCATTGGTGCGCCGCGAATGGAAAAACGACCTATGGCTACAATCATGCTGGATCATGAACAGGCGTACCAGAAATCCCGCCGCAGGAACGGCCAGCACCAAGGCCACGGGCCAGTATCCGGCACTGACCGCCAACCACATCAGAGCCCAGATCAACACAAAAGGGAGTGCGGTGATCAGGATCTCCGCAATACTGCGTGCCAAGCGTGGCTTGCAATACGCTCTGAGTGTCTGCCTCAGAGATCTGGGGGCTGTGTTGAACTCGGGGGTCGATGCTGGTGGTGTGCTCATTGTGCTTTTGCCTCGAATCCGATGTCTTAACCACACAGCCTACACCAAGGCCAGTTGAAGTGGGCCAGGTGTTTGGCTCAATCTTAAGGCGATTGTACCTAGACGTAGGTGAGTTTAGAACGCGAGGTGCGCTATCAAAATGACGTTTACTGACGGTAAGTGTTTTAAGGTGCTTCCTTCAGAAATAGCATGCCTGATGGTCCGGGCACTCGTGACACCTTAGGGTGCCCGGGGATTACACGGTAGGTTATTTCGTGGGGCCTTGCAGCATCTGCTGATGTTCCAGCATTTGTTCCATCATCAGCTGCATCTGATCCATGCGTGTTTCCATAAACTCGAAGTGCACCCAACTCGGTTCATCCCCGCGAGTGCGGGGAACAGTAATAAAAACCCAGTCATAACGTGGGGGTTTCCGGTTCATCCCCGCGAGTGCGGGGAACAGTTCATCTTCCATCTCTTCGCCTTCCATCTCTGCGGTTCATCCCCGCGAGTGCGGGGAACAGATAAAATCATCCGCAGGCGCAGGAGCGTGTACCGGTTCATCCCCGCGAGTGCGGGGAACAGTCTGGGTCAATTACCCAAGGGCCTTGCGTAAACGGTTCATCCCCGCGAGTGCGGGGAACAGTCGGTTACGCCGTTAAGCTTTACTTTATCGACCGGTTCATCCCCGCGAGTGCGGGGAACAGGCGGATGACGTTATTACCACACTTTCCCCCGGTGGTTCATCCCCGCGAGTGCGGGGAACAGTTGCGATAAGGTCTGAGAATCGGCCCATCAAACGGTTCATCCCCGCGAGTGCGGGGAACAGGACGCTATGGCCGAATCACCCCCGTTGTCGTACGGTTCATCCCCGCGAGTGCGGGGAACAGCTCCCCGTAGCCCGTAGCCCACTCAGGTGCCACGGTTCATCCCCGCGAGTGCGGGGAACAGATCGCACGCGGTATAATTGGCGTGACCGCAGACGGTTCATCCCCGCGAGTGCGGGGAACAGCAGATGATGATGAGTGGGACTTTTCGGCAGAGCGGTTCATCCCCGCGAGTGCGGGGAACAGTCAATGTCTCCAAAAGGGAAACGATTAGAGGACGGTTCATCCCCGCGAGTGCGGGGAACAGAGGAGTGCGGCTTTCAATTTCTAGCCTCATAGCGGTTCATCCCCGCGAGTGCGGGGAACAGACTGCCGCCGTGACCTGTGCCGGTGCCGTCGGCGGTTCATCCCCGCGAGTGCGGGGAACAGTGACCCTGCGAGGCCGCCGCATCAGCAGTGAACGGTTCATCCCCGCGAGTGCGGGGAACAGGGTTTCTTTTATCGCAATAGTCGCAACGATACAGGTTCATCCCCGCGAGTGCGGGGAACAGGTGTAAAACCGTTCCTGACCCGGCATCTGTCTGCGGTTCATCCCCGCGAGTGCGGGGAACAGGCGCTTACATCACTGCTGGGCGGCATTGAAAACGGTTCATCCCCGCGAGTGCGGGGAACAGAATAACCATGGAGGTGGCGCCAGCTATCCCAACGGTTCATCCCCGCGAGTGCGGGGAACAGTTCAGGGTACTGCTGATGAATATTATGAGGCGCGGTTCATCCCCGCGAGTGCGGGGAACAGAACTCAGCGCCGCAACGCCTTGGCGATTGTCGCGGTTCATCCCCGCGAGTGCGGGGAACAGCTCTGTTGCCAAGTTATGGAGCAGCATTTGTTCGGTTCATCCCCGCGAGTGCGGGGAACAGGTATGCGCGTAGTTCTGGGGTTATCTTCATTGCGGTTCATCCCCGCGAGTGCGGGGAACAGTGTGTCAATATTGTGAGACAAGCCAATAACAGCGGTTCATCCCCGCGAGTGCGGGGAACAGCTCTAGCCCGATCGTTTCCGCCCGCGCCTCATCGGTTCATCCCCGCGAGTGCGGGGAACAGAAAAAATATACGCTGCATTTGAAGCGGGCGACCGGTTCATCCCCGCGAGTGCGGGGAACAGTGGTGATGCGCAGCTAGCGGTTCTTAATCAGACGGTTCATCCCCGCGAGTGCGGGGAACAGCAGGCCAGCTAACCCCCGAACAACTAGCCAGCCGGTTCATCCCCGCGAGTGCGGGGAACAGAGCCCGATTTTTGCAACCCAACCCTAAAGAAGCGGTTCATCCCCGCGAGTGCGGGGAACAGACACGGGAAGAAGCACTGGCGCTGGCTGAAGCCGGTTCATCCCCGCGAGTGCGGGGAACAGGGTTCGCCGACAACTGAGTAATAGATGTAACCCGGTTCATCCCCGCGAGTGCGGGGAACAGGAGAGCCGCAGCATCATGGCCGCGTGGTCTGACGGTTCATCCCCGCGAGTGCGGGGAACAGGTAGTCTTTGCAGTCTCTGACCACTCAGCGCCCGGTTCATCCCCGCGAGTGCGGGGAACAGATGGAAGATTGGGCTGGCTACGTGGATCAATACGGTTCATCCCCGCGAGTGCGGGGAACAGCTTTTATTAGCGCGTCACCTCTGCTGATTGCCCGGTTCATCCCCGCGAGTGCGGGGAACAGCTCACTGTCCCGTATAGTCATCTGAAGCCCAACGGTTCATCCCCGCGAGTGCGGGGAACAGCTCAACCTCACCGAAGCGTCCTGCCCATTCGGCGGTTCATCCCCGCGAGTGCGGGGAACAGCGCTCCCAGGTTGGTGATGAGCGCCCTAAATCCGGTTCATCCCCGCGAGTGCGGGGAACAGGGTTCGCCGACAACTGAGTAATAGATGTAACCCGGTTCATCCCCGCGAGTGCGGGGAACAGTCTAATCGTACACAATTGTTTTATAAGTGAAAATAGAGAAATGGTTAATCCACCAGCGTTTTCGCCTTATTTTAGTTCATCTGTATTTTTAAAGAACACTTTGTTTTCAGCTACTTACTTTCTTGCGGTAAAAAACGTACCAACCGAAGTCCGTCGTGGTCAGTAGGAACTCGGCGGTTATCTCCGTAGGTTTGAAATTCAAAACCGGATTCGTGGTTGCAGGACCAAGCCATGGCGACATTGCCCTCTTCCGCCATGGCGTTGACCTGCTCCCAGATCATTTCGCGAATGCGTTTACTGACATCGCCAATGTACACACCGGCTCGTATTTCCAGCAGCCAAACAGCTAGCCTGCCTCTCAATCTGGGGGGTACATTTTCTGTCACCACAACGAGCATGGCCATAGGTTATTGGCTCCTGTGGCCAGAGTCGCCAATGGATGCGGGCTCAGGAATCGCGGGTGGTTGGGAATCGGGCGCCGGTTGCGGCGGCTCAATACCACCCGCATCCAGAACGTCCTCTATCAAGGGGATTAGGCGCTTTAGCAAGCGGGTCTCACGAAAGGCATCCCGGCAAGCAATCCGAACGTCACGATCCGGCTTGTGGGGTGAGGTAGCCGCAACTTTGAACGCGGCGGATACAACAGTCTCGAATTTCACCAGATCAGCAATATCATAGACAAAACTTTTGGGCTTTCCGGAGTGAAGAAAACCAATGGCAGGTGCATAACCGGCAGCCAGTATGGCGGCTTCGGTGACCCCGTAAAGGCACGCTGTCGCGGCAGACAGGCATTTATTGACCGTATCTGACGCATCCCACTTTTTCGGATCATAGCGACGCCCATTCCATTTGACGCCGTATTGCTTTGCCAGCGCCTGATAAAGCTTACGAACTCGGGCACCCTCAATCCCGCGTAGTTGGTCAATGGATCGTCGTTGAGGTGCTTCTTCACCAAAGCGAACTTCAAACATGCGACGTACCACTTTGAGTCGCAATGAATCATCCAGCGCCAATTGTGCCTGGTACAGCAATTTATCCGACCGCGCGCCGCCCGGTTGCCCGGCGGAGTATAACCGCACGCCGGCCTCTCCAGTCCAGATCAGCAGCGTGCCAACGGTTGCTGCCAATTTGATCGCTGCGTGCGACACCCGTGTGCCGGGCTCGAGCAACAGGCAAGCAACTGAGCCAACCGGAATGTGCATGCGCTCGCCGTTTACTTCATCAATAACAACGAAGGCACCATCCCGGACGTCAATTTGACCTCGCCCCACGAAAATCATCGAGACTCGGTCTTTGATCGGAATGGGTTTTAGTGGGACAAAGGACATAAGCTTCTCCGTCAGGTACGCCGTATTAGCATAAGTCCGCAGCCGAACGCTCGACTGCGCCCTAACCCTCGATACAAAATTTTCGCGAATTGTTCAGGTGCTGAGACAGTCAGAACACCTTCATAATCAGTCGATGAAAACCGAATATCCTGACCTTTACGCCGTATCGCATGTTGTCGGTAGCCTGAAATTTGCGGTTCTGCTGCGAGCTCAAATCCTGCATTTTCCGCTCGTTGCATTAGCCATGTACTTGCGGCCTTATTCATTTGTGCCTGCACGTCAGCAGCGCTAGTAACCCCAGCTTGCTTACACTGTTTTTTTGCATCCATCAAAACGTCATGACGTACTGAACGTTCACGCCCTAACTGCTTTCTGGCTATCGTGGGGTTCGCCCGTAACCGATACGCCAGTCGGTCTCCCTGCTGGAGTTTTGGCATAAAAGTTTTGGTCTCGGCCTGCAGTAGCCCTGGCACGCTGGTGGGTGGCTCCTCCGATAACACATAAAAAAGTGGAAGGCCTCGTGGATCTGAATCAGGTGAAAGTTGCTCCTGCTCAATTTCCTGACGAAATAGAAAGTTTCGTTCCTCCTGATCGGTAAACATCTGCCATAAAAGTTGATGATTACCATAGGCGTCACCTGCCATTAGGGCCAGCAATGCGTTCCGATCCAGTCCTTCCGTTGCGACTCGTACACGGGAGAGATACATTACGGCGCCTCCGTAACTCGCGCATGATGTTCCGCACGCGCTCTGAATTGCCAGCGAGCCCGGCTCACCACGTCATCTTCGGGAAAGCGGGTGTCCTGAACGTCGATATCGCCGGCCTCGCCTTCCCAGAAATAATCAACGGTGTTGCTTAGTCCCAGCCACCGGGTCTGTTCATCATGAACGGCAGAAAACCCAGACAGAAGCGCTTCAGATAAACCAACTGCCTTTACAATACGTGGCGCCAGCGGCGCGGCGAGAGGACAAGCCTTGCGGCCCAGGTAAGGCGTGAAGACAGGACAACGCAATGCATCGGCAAGTTCCGAGAGTGTCCAGTCGCTCTGCGGTGTCAATGTTACGGCTACGTACCACAGACCATCGCAGCGGTATTCTCGTCTGGAAATGATGGTATTCAAACGGTCGCTAGAAAAAGCTAGCTCCTCTTTCCGGGTCAGGTACTGCACCTTTCGATTGCGCTTTGGCACCTGGATGGTATGAAAGTCACGTATCAACGTGCCTGGAGTCATCTGCTTGACGCCAAATAGCAAAGAGTCGCCCAATGACTGCTGCCGCGGCGCATCGTCGCGGCGAATGCCCAGTGACGCAGCAATCAGGCCGATTAAGGCTGATCGGCCTGGATGGTCTGAGGTCGGGCGAGCTTCGCCAACGGCAGGCGCTCCCCAACTTGCCATCGGGCCATAAAGTTGGAAAACCAGATAGTCCACCATGCCACTTACTCCGAGCGCAGAAATTTTATAAGCTCATCGAACGTACCCTGCCCGGCATCAGCATTAATCGCATAGCGCTGATCGGCACACTCACCATAGACCCGGTCAAATTTCTCGATCTGTCCTTCAAGGCGCTGGGTGGCTTCTGCAGCCTGATCTTGGCCCTGTACTGGTTTCAGGAAAGCTACCGACAATGAGCGTGGTTGCTGCCGGCCTTTTTCTGCCATCACGTAGCTGGCGTATGCCCGGGAGCCGAAGCTGTTTTGTTTCCCGCTTGGCGCTACCTTGATTGCCGCCTCAGTAAGGGCTGCGATGGCGCGGTCTGCCAGATCGGCATTGCCACCGAGGTTGTCAACGAGCTGATCCCGGTTGATACAGAGGTAACTGTAAAACAGCCCTGCTGCGAAACCTGTTTCGCCGATATGGGCAGCACCTTTGCTTTCGTCTTGGTTTAGGTCATCGACAGCAGTGAAGTAATCATCTTCGATAACCACGGCATGAACGGTTATCGCATGAGCGACCTGACAGGCGGCCTCCACGTTAAATTCCGGTTTGCTCGCCAGCATGCGACCAAACAAAGCAACGTCCGCGGCAGATGGTTTTTTCCGAAGGAGCTTTAGTTCATCCTCACTAGGGGCTCGAGTCTCACTTATTAATTGACTGGTTAAACTTTCGACCGCCTGCCGTTCTTCTGGGCCTATGTGAGCCAACTGCTCAATTTCCACACTGTCTTTCTTTAAAGCGCCAAACACACCAGCGACTGCGCTGGCCCACTCTTTAGCGTCTTTTTCTTTCACGCCACCTTCAAGAAGCTGATTTTTTACTTCTACACCCAGCCGTTTGGTGCGGGTGCCGACGTGGCCCGCCATTGCGTCTTGAAAGAGATCAGAGGTGCGCCAGTGACGCTTAAGGCTTTGAGAAGATACCCGCAGGCGCTCGGCACCGCCCATTCGCGCGGTTTTAGGGCGCCCCAAGTCATCTCGGTTCAGGTTGGCCGGGGGGTAGGATGTAAGAAGATGAAGCTGAATAAAGGTTGTCATGGTGAGTCTCCGCTGCTCGATTTATGGTTTTGGTTATTTCTGATACTTCGCCATCGCGGTGAAGTAATCGGTTGCCCAGCGCACGGCTAGACGGTGAGTGGGCTTTGCCGCATACAACCCCTGTTTCTCGCGATGCCAGTGGAGTGTGTTGTCCGCAAGGGATAATACCGCTGCGGTTTGGCCCAACAGAGCAACCGAGCGTCGGGCGCGCCGCAAGAAACTGTCGGCGTCCGCACTTTTTTGCAGTTGTGAAAACCGTAATTCACTCACATAAGGCTTGCCGGTTTGTTCTTTCTGGCTTCCCAACGCTGTCGCAAATGGCATGTCGCTATTAGTGCGCACATCCGCTAGTACCGCTACCACCGTTGCCCAAGCGACCATATCGCCGGGGAAACCTTCCTCATGAGCACTCAAAGGCATCCAGAGCAAACGGAATCCTTCCGTCAGAAAGACCTCATCCACCGTATGGCAGCGACGCAATTCAGCACGAACGCCGCGGCTTAATGTTGTTTTGTTTCCCAACCATTCCAGTTTATTCAACAGATCCTTATTGCCTTGTAATCTTGCCCACCAGATCAACACATGGTTGCGCAGGTAATCGCTATGCAGGACTTGGTAGTAAACCTTTTTGTCGCTCATACTGGCTCCTTAAAGCATTGGGGACTGTTCGAGTTTTTCTAGCGGAGCAGCCTTGTCTAGCCCAGCCTGTTGGTGGAAATTTTTTGCGGTTTTACCGTTCTTTAGTTGGTACATAAATCGGTTGCGGGCACGGGTGATGCGCTTCATATCCAGCTCTTCGGCAGGGCCAGACAGCGCCAGGTCATCAAATACATCCATCGCTTGGCGTCGAACGTGCTTGTACCAGCGCCCTGCCAAGTCAGCGGGCAGGCGCTTTTCTTCTTGTTGCAGGATTCGGTCATTTAGTGCTGAGAGCAGGCTGTAGAACTCATGCTCAGTGCGTTCCCAAAAACGGGCGTCGATGTAGTCAAGGTCCCCTTTCGCATCAGAGGGCCGGGAAAACCACGCCTCCGTCACTTGTTTCCGCAGCTGCCAGGTGATATCACGGGCCAGGCCAATCAAATCCCGAACCCAGTCATGAAGTCGATCCTGATCGTGAAGTGGTACTGCCAGCAGTGGCATCTGCGTGCCGTACCAAGCTCGCGGTTTCATATTGTCCATGTCATAACCAAACGCCCAGATGCGGGCGACACGCGGAAGGGCGACGCCCTCGTGTTTGCCTTCATCCACTTTGTAGCTGTAGTTCAAAACAACAGGCGCCGGTAAATTGCCCTTTTCTTTCGTATCCTCCAGCACCAGAGATTCCCAATGGCGGTATCCGATACCCCCGGGTTGCCCTTTGATTGACAGGGCGGGCTCTGCGGGCTTTTTGGGGTCACGGCGATAAGGTGTTAACGGATGCTGCCACGGCCCGTCATAGTTGTTGCCATAATTCTGCGCCTTTACCGTTCGAATCACCTGTTCTGAATCGCGGCCGCAAAGATCACAGTGGCACCCGCCATTCTCGAAGATCAACCGAAACCGGCGGGGCATTGACCAGAACGGATGCAAGGGATGAACCTCATTGCTTAACGTTTTCTGGCCCTTGTCGCTGATCCGGGTCGCACCCATCCAGGGCATTAACGTAGGATCATTGGGATCAGGATCAGGGTAGCTATAACTTGCCCGATCAAGAACGTTGAGCCAAAGCTTGTGCCAGAGACTGCTGTTCGTGTCTCCAGGCAAAACCAGGGTTGTCAAAGGCCCGCCGCCCCGTAGACCGGTTCGATACCCTTTACCCCCCGACGGCGCATTGATCTGTAGAGTAAATAAAGCGATTGCAGCGCAGTCGGGGCAGAAGGTCTCGGCTCGCCCGAACTTTACAAAATGGTCGGTATTATTCTTAGTGGTCGAGACACCTGGCGCGTCGATTAACAAACTGGATGCCAAGGTTGACGACACTTTATCCAGTGACTCCTGGTCCTGCATGAACAAAGGGCTACTGCCCTCAAGTTCAAAACAACCCTTGAACCGACTGAAAGCTTCACCAAGTTGTTCTGAGGATGGCGGCGCCTGGAAGCGGTCTATCCACTCATCAATCGTCGCGGGCGCATAGGCCGTCTGGAGCAGGCCAATCAGAAACTGATAAGCCGCTCCCTGAAAGTCAGCCCGAGGCAGTGCCAAATCGACTACGGCGGGTGACGCTATGGCCGACACGGGGCGATAGGTAATTTCTCCATTTTGGCTTTTGAACGGAAGCCAGGGATCACTGAGCAAGTTCATATACGAACACCTTTGTTTTTAACTTTGTCCACAATTATTCAACGGACTTGGCTCGATGTAGCCCTAACTTAGAGTCATAGGCCATAGCTGCCAGCGATAGCTCACAAAGCCACAAACGTGAATACTTTAACGCTGGTTTAACCCCCAACAATTGTTCCCGAAGCGTCTCAAATTCGGCAGGCAACTCCGGTAAACGGCTTGCCAGGGACTGGCGGACGGTTAGCTGGCTCATTTCCCACGAATATTTTGCGGCGTCTATCCAGGGGAGCAACCTATTCTGGTCAGGATCGAGTCGCACCAGCGTTACCGTCACGCTTGGCTCATCCGAAAGGCGCGTGCCAATATCTACCTCCTCCTGCCAGCCGTTGATGGCACTGGATGGCACATAGCCTTGTTCCAGTTTCAGTGAATTAAAACGTCCCATGGCGACTTGACTCTGGCGCTCGCCTTCTTGGGCAAAATGGCTGTCCAGCAGGCCATCCGGGATATTATCCTCCGCGTCCTCTGCGTAGACCGATTCAATAAGCAAACGAGCCTGCTCCGGCATGCTGATTACGCCTTGATCAAGAAGAACCTTGAGCGTCAACCACAGTTGGCCGTGGTCGCTGTATACCGCGGCCGTACCGGGCAGAAAGCCCTGAATCCAAAACCTGTCAGGCGTTTCGGTAAAGCTGGGAGCGAGTATTTTCAGTACTGGCTTAGCACGCCCCTCGGCCCCGCCCAATTGATTACCTTGCGCGTCCCGGCAATGACGATGAAGCCGGCCGGCGCGCTGGATGAGCAGATCGATAGGGGCAAGATCAGAGATCATCACATCAAAATCCAAATCCAGTGACTGCTCGATGACTTGCGTTCCAACGAGAATTCGACCTGCCCGATTTTCGGAATTTGAACTCTTGCCAAAATAGTCCAACACTGCCGACTCAATGATTTGACGATCTGCCATCACGAATCGGCTGTGGAACAGGTGCACTTTCTCCGGTTCAGGCATGGCCTCCCATAAGCGCTCAAAAGCAGAAATAGCATCATCAACGGTGTTGCGAATCCAACAGGCGCACTGTCCCTGCTGCGCGGCCTCGATCAGAGAGGCAATCGCCGTCTCTTCATCAAAGATCTGTACGACAAAAACGTCTCTTGCAACCGTTGTGCGGGTCGCAACGGGCTGCTCCACGGTGCCCGCGCGTGAAACGTGGGTCACCAAAGGAAATGATTCAGTGTTGACCGGCGAATCAGTTTGCACCCCTAGCCCTCGCTGCCAAGCCGCCACTAACTGCTGTCGCATCCGCAACGGCAGCGTCGCCGTCAATAACACCGCACTGCCACCTTGCTGGACATGCGCTTCCAGCACAGCCGTTAACAAGGTCAGCATGTAGTCGTCACAGGCGTGAACCTCGTCAACAATCAACAGCTTATTAGCCAACCCAATCAGCCTCAGGGACTGGTGACGGAACGGCAGCAGTCCCATCAACACCTGATCGACAGTGCCCACGCCGACATCAGCCAACAAGGCTTTTTTCCGGGAATCGGCAAACCACTGGTTGCAGACCGCAGAGGCAGAGCCCTCATTAGGCCCGTAATTGGCATCTGATTCCTGTGGGGGAATGATGGAGGCACCAAATTGTTCGTTCAGTTGACGGGCGCCGTGTGCTAACACCAGGTTGGGTGTTTTATCATCAGTAAACCACCGTCGGTACACATCGGCAATGCGGGTGTACATAGCATTGGATGTGGCCATGGTCGGTAAACCAAAATAGACACCCTGAACTTGCTTCTTCTCTAACAGCCGATGAGCCAGGCTCAGCGCTGCCTCTGTTTTGCCGGCCCCGGTGACGTCCTCAAGGATAAAAAGCTGCGGTGAGTCTGCCAGCACGGCGTCCTGCGCCCATAGCTGCAACGGTGTTGGTGTAAACCCAAAGAATTGCTCGACGCCTTCAAACGCCGTTGGAGTAAGCGAATTGCTAAAACCCAGCTGTTGCAACAGTGCGTTGGCGCGCGGCAAAGCTTTACCTTGCCAGTAATCAGTCAGGTTTTCGGGCTCAGACTGGTAATGAAAAGCCTCTTGGTTTGAGCCCAGCCAATCCGCAAGTACGGCCTGGCCCGCAAGGTGCCAACTCATACGTTTCAACCGCTCCCCCCATGCCGGATCGTTCATATGATCAACAGGCCAGGCGGGCCGCAACAAATCCGCCGCCGCCAACGAAAATGCCCATGCGGCCTCCTGATCTTCATCCAGGGCGTGCTTATCCAAGCTTTCATTGCCTGAAGCGACCGGCTGACCGTGGTGACCAAACACTGCCCCCAAAAGGCACTCCAGGGCGCGACGTGCGTATCGATTGAATTCCTTTTCGATAGGCCAGTGCCATGAGCTTGCATCGCCTAACCGATCTAAAATCGTCCTTTTCCAGAACAGCATTCCCAAGGTGTCATGACGGACGTGGTACCCCATTCTTGAATCGGGCGTCACAAGGCATTCCGGCGCCGGGTTCGCCAAGCCCTGAAACGATCTGGCAAACTTGCCTAAATCATGAAGAGCCAGTGCAAAAGTAAAGAGCGACTGTAGCTGAATTGGCGACAGGTCAAGCGATTTGGCAATAGCTTGGTTGCGCGGCGTTTCGGGTGACAAAAGGTGAAAACCGACGGCCGCAACGTCCAATGAGTGAAACGGCAACAAATGGCACGGGGCGCCAGTCGCGGGGCTTGAGATTAGTGGCTTGGCTTTGCCCCAGTACCTATAATAAGTTTCTGCTGTATTTGGCATGACTTTTTCTCGACCCGCCCGAATTGTAGAGTACTTACACCCTAAATGACCTGCTGCCCCACAGAGTGCATCACTGTCTGAATCATCAGTAAATTTGTACCATCGCCCTGACCCTCTGCTCCACCTCATCTCGCAACGCAACTGGTCCAATCACCTCCACGTCTGGCCCATACTTCAAAATATCCATCACCAGTTCCCGACTATCGGCATACGGCACTTTCAGGTGAAAGCCATCATTCCGCCACCCACTGACCTGATCCGGATGCCATTGTTCATCTGCAACCCATTGGGCGGCGTGTTCATTGAATTTTAGGTGGGCAGTGTCTTGGGGCGCGCCGCCAAAGATGCCAAAGCTAGCACTGGTGAAGCCGGTGAGCTTTTCTTCCGGCAGCGCGGGGGCGGGTTCTTCGAGCACCACCGGTGCGGCGATTCGGTCTAGTGAGAACAGGCGCAGCGCGTTGGCTTGCTGACAGTGGGCAAGCAGATACCAGTTTGATCGATAATGAAGCAGGCGCTGAGGATCTACGGTGCGTTCTTTATGGCGATTATGGGTCCGGTTCTGGTAGGTAAAACGCAACTGACGACAACCGAGTGTGGCCTCGGCAACCGGGTCAAACACTTGGTGGGAGGTGCTGCGTACCTGCATAGACTGGATCAGAATGCGTTCGCTGACGCGATCGGCATCATGGCCCGCTTCACCAAGCACATTCCGTATCCGTGTTCGCAGCGGGGCGAGGCGATGTGCCATCATGCCCGGCTGCACAGACTCCAGTAACTGCTCGCAGGCAAGCAGAGCATAAAGCTCGCTGGCGTTCATCCAGAAACCCGGTAGTTCAAATACCGGGGCCGCGGGGTCATACCAATGCCCGTTGTAATCCCGGCAGTAGACAATTGGAGCTCCGAGCATATCTCTCAGATACTCAAAATCTCGGGTAATGGTATTACGAGAAGCCTCAAGTTCTTGCTGGATGCGGCGCATCGGCACTGGTCGGGAGGCGCTGCGTAGCAACTCGTGAATTCGGTAAATACGATCAATACGGCTCACAACACGATCCCTGTCATTACTGCTCCACGTCTTCCCGCGCACGGCGACAGATACTTTATACAGAGTAGTCTTGAAGGTCTGATATCGCCACCATCAGCATTTTTCAGCGACACGTTCAGAAGTTCAATTGACAGCTAGCCGATTCAGATGGCTGTCATGGATGACAAGGGGTCCACTGTATAAGGCATACACATCTCCTTTTCCGAGGGAGGCCCCATCAGCCTAGTCGTCTGATAGTTTCACCACCCTCAATCGCAGGGCGTTCGTGATGACGCTTACCGAAGACAGCGACATGGCCGCAGCCGCAATGATGGGCGACAGCAGGATACCGGCAACTGGATACAAGACTCCCGCCGCAATCGGCACGCCGACGGCGTTGTAAACGAACGCGAAAAACAGATTCTGCCGAATATTGCGCATGGTTGCTCGCGACAACTTCCGCGCTTCTACAATACCCATCAAATCGCCGCGCAAAAGGGTAATGCCCGCGCTTTCGATGGCCACGTCAGTCCCGGTACCCATGGCGATGCCAACGTCTGCGGTGGCCAAGGCTGGCGCATCGTTCACACCATCCCCTGCCATTACAACAATTCGGCCTTCGTCCTTTTTGTCCGCAAGCCAATCAGCAAAAGCGATAAAAGACAGATGATTCAGTTCTTGGGTAACGTCCTCTTTTGGCTGAAAACTACTTCAGCGCGCCTTCCACAGCGTCCAGAAAACCTGTCATATCCATCACCTGCTCTGAATCCGGGTCGACGGTCTTGCCTTTGAGATCCGCGGTAACAATACCCCTGTCGACAGTGTCGGTCAGGGCTGCTTTGAGGTTCACCGCGTATTTGGCCAGGGGTGCGTTGCCTTCGCGCTCGCCCAGGTATTCCAGAGCGTTAGCGAGTGCGAAAATCAGGGCAGAGGGATTAAAGTGGGCGTCGCGGCCGTCGCTCGCCAGATATTTCAGGTAGAGGTCATGGGCGGTGCCGTGGGGCGCTTCGAACAGCATGGTACCATCTTTGCTCTCAATGATGGAGCTGGCAGTGGCCAGGCTGCCGCCGAGAGCAGCGGAGATGTCCGAGAAGATATCGCCGTCCAGATTCTGGGACGGATAGAGCGCATTTCTCGGGGGATCGGTGATCATCTTCTTGAGCTGACTGGAGGGCCGCATGATCATGAAAGACGGCGGTGGCGTGTGCTCCCGTGCCAGTTCCCGCCGCACTTCGGTGATAACATTACTGAAGACTTCGTCGTATTCCATGTACTCGCGTTTAAGGCCGAAGTAGACCTCTTTGTTCTTGCGGGAAGCGTCGCGAAACACCTGTGCCACCCAGTCCTTGATGGCTTCATGGTCATTGGACATGAACAGTATGGGGTCGCCGTTACTGACACGCCGTGCGTGTTTCTCTTCGCCGTCGACAATCACTTTGAGGATGCCATCTTCCTGCGCCGGCATGTTGAAACTACCATACTGGTCGCCACCGCCGGCGGTCATGCGGGAAATAGACACATGGGCACTGCGAACGGGAATACCGACCTCTCGCAGCTGATTGACCAGTTTTAGCAGCTTACGCCCGGTGGTGTTGTCAGGCACGCCCCAAAGCGCGCGCTTTGGCGGGTTAGAGACGATACGTGCAGCCTGTGCGTCGATGAGTTCGTAGTGGTAGCTCAACCCCAGGGCGTTGATTTTCTGCCGGTAGTCGCTTTGGTAGATGTCTTCAATCACCGTTCGCATGGCGCCGTCGTAGCCGGGGATAACGGTGTCTTTCAGGCCCAGATAAACATCCCGTTTCTCGTTAATAGCACGCTGAAAAAAGCGGTGAGCCCAGGCTTTAACGTCTTCAACATCGTTGGTGGCCAGCAGCCAGGGATCGCCCTTGTGGAGATCACGGCGGTGCAGCTCTACCGGGTCGCCGCTGCTGCCCACAAACATCAGCTTGACCACGCCTGTGGCTTGGGACAGCTGGTTGAAGCTGTCTTTAATGCCGCCGCATTCCATGGTATCCACTTCAATATCGCGGCCGATCCAGTCCGGACGGCTGATCTTGAGGTTGCGAAACTGGATGTCTTCGCGGGTTATATTGCCGCTGATGCCCTTGCGAATGGCACCGTTAGGAGATTTGGTGGCCAGGGGATGAAGGTTGCTAGAGTCCACACTTGGGTGCTTGTGAAGCAGTTCTTCCAGTTGCTGGCGGTTAACGGTCATGCCGGCGTTCTTTACCCCCACACCATGGCGCTTTAGGGCATCAATGGCATCAATCACCACTTGGCCGTTGGTTAGCAGGCGGTATTCCGCGGACAGGTCGATTTCCTCAAGCTGGATTTTCAGGCGCGCGGTCACGAATTTTTTTAGAATCTGCTCGAAAGCAACCTGAGCCATTTCATCGCCATGGAGGATGACCAAAGGCGACGTTACATTAATCCTGCTGTCCATAGATTACTCTCCGCGGTATTGGCAGTTGTGACAGTACTGAAAGTATAGATCGATCTTATTGTGCTTTGGGCTGAATTATCCCCAGCCGTTGATTAGCTGCATCGCGAATCTCCCGATAACGGTCAGGACGGCTGATGAGTGTATCCAGATTATCCTCGGGGAAAATCTCGCTCCTCTTTTCCTTAGCGCCTTCTTTAGCAAAGACAGACGGTATCAACAGTTCCAGACAGCGCAACATAACCTCAGGCGAAACTGACGCCCCGGGCGATGCTCCCAATAGAGTCCCGTAAGTTTTGTCTTTAGACACAAGGATTTCTGTGCCCATCTGTAGATCGCCGTCTTTGATGATCTGCACTCTCTGGCCAGCTTGAACCGGCTTCCAATCAAACTTTTTACTTAACCCAGGCGCAAAGCTGTCCAACTCTTCGAACATGCTCTTTTTGCCCTTAAACGTTTCTGAAATCAGATATTTAACCAAGGGGAAGTGTTCTAAAGCAACATTCAGCAAGCCAGGGATATCATGTAAGCGAATTGATCTTATGTAATCAAAAAACCCTCGGTCTCGCTCGAGGCGAGGTTTGAATGAGGCGAAAGGACCAAACAATAGGTAATGCTTACCGTCAACCACTCGCAAATCCAGGTGCGGCACAGACATGGGAGGCGCGCCCACTTTCGCTTTGCCATAGGTTTTAGCCCGGTAATACCCCGCTTGCTCTTCACTGATCGGCGCCCGAAGAAAACGCCCGCCCACAGGGAAACCGGCGAAGCGGTTACGAAACGGCAAGTGGCTTTTTTTCAGCAGGGGAAATGCGCCCCCACCAGCGCCCACGAAAAGCACATCCGCTTTGTGCTGAACTAGTTTCCCGTTGCACTCAGCCTTGATCACCCATCGCCCGGTCGGGCTCTTGTGCACACGCTTAACGTGGGTGCCATACTCAAATTTCACACCCAGGTTCTGGGTTGCGTAGGCCGCCATTTGCTCCGTTAACGCACCAAAATTAACGTCTGTACCCGTCTCAATAACGGTCGCCGCCATTTTTTCATGGCGTGGGCGTTCGTCCATGGTGTATGGAATCCAGCTCTTGATTTCATCAAAGTCTTCTGAGTAACGCATGTGCTCAAAAAAATGATGGGTCGACATTTCCTTGAACCGCAACTGCAGTTCTTCAATATCAGATTCGGAAACAATGGTGCAGTGTTTGGTTTGATTGATAAACGTTTTAGGGTCTTTGATGGCGCCCTTTTCGACCAGATGAGCCCAGAACTGCTTGGCGACATTGAACTGGGCGTGGATCTTCAGCGCTTTTTCAACCGAAATGACCTCTTCATCGACTGGCGTGTAGTTGAGCTCGCAGTTCGCTTCATGCCCTGTGCCTGCGTTCCAGAACGGAGAGGAATTGCCCGCCCCGGCACTGTCCAGTCTCTCTAAGATGGTGATGTCCAACTCCGGTGCCATCTCTTTTGCCAGGGTGGCAAAAGTGGTACCCATAATTCCTGCGCCTATGATCACTACATTCATAAAGGTCTACTCACCAGCGTCAAATGTTTACAAGGACCCGCTAGAGTCCTAACTCTGTATCGGCGTTAGCTCAGCTGGTTGCCGACAGGAAGGCGCCGAATGCGCTTCCCTGTCGCCGCATAGATGGCGTTGCACAGTGCCGGCGCAACGGGCGGCAGGCCGGGCTCACCCACCCCGCCCATTGCGTCGTTGGGATTGTCGATCAGGTGCACCCTGACCACTTTTGGCGCGTCGGGCATTCTCGGGACCAGATAGCTGTCAAAGTTATCTTGCTGGGCAACGCCATCCTTGAAGGTCACCTCGCTTTGTAGGGCAATACCAATGCCCATCACGCAAGAACCCTCCATCTGCGACCGAATTCGCTCCGGGTTGGCCTGGGGCCCGCAGTCGAAGGCAATGTCCGCCCGATGAATGGTCAATTTGCCCTTGTCATCCACTTCCACGTCAAAAACAATAGCCGTGTAGGACACAAAGCTGTTGTGGAACGCCAGGCCCAGGCCTCGCCCTTTTCCAGTCTTGCGCCCCCAGCCCGCCTCTGCGGTGGCGCGCTCAATCACCCGGCGCATCCGGCCGATATCGATCGGGTGCAGGTCCGGATCCTCACCGTAGTTCCAGCCATCGCCAACGGTCAGGTTGTGAATTTTCCGGGCCGGCCCAAGCAAATCCAGAACATAATCACGGTGATCCTTGCCAGCGGCCACCGCCATTTCATGGGCAAAGCTCTGGATCGCCCAAGCGTGGGGCAGATTGTACACCGATCGGAACCAGCCAATACGCACATGAGCCGGTGCAGGCGGATTTTCTAGCCGGATAGCAGGAATATTGAAAGGCATGGTGTTAAAACCCATGCCCAGTTCGAATTCCCCTTTGTGTTTGGGGTCCGGCATAAAGAGCGAGGCGATGCTGGGCGACAGGGTGCGGTGGCGCCAGCTGGTAGCTTTGCCCTCGGCGTCCAGGCCCGCTTCCAGATGATCGACGGAAACCGCATGGAAGTAAGCGTGGTGAATGTCATCCTCGCGGGACCACTGCAGCTTGATGGGCTGCCCCTCGAACTCCTTTGCAACCAGGGCAGCCTCCATCACAAAATCCGGTTTCGACTTGCGACCGAAGCCGCCGCCAAGCAACGTCTGATGAAGGGTTACATTGTCCAGCTCCATTTCCAACATTCCTGCGATGCCTTCCCGCGCCGCCCTTGGATGCTGGACCGGAGCCCAGGCCTCGGCCTTACCGTTCTTGATCATTACCACCGCGACCGGGGGTTCCATGGTGGCCTGCGCCATATGGGGCATATAGTAGGTTGCTGACACACGTTTTTCGGCGTTCTGCAAGGCGGTTTCAACGTCGCCGGATTGGCGGATAACTTTGCCGGGAGATTGCGCCGCCTTTTCCAGAGACTCCCGGTAAGCATCGGAGGTGTAATCGGCATTGTCTCCGGCCGGTGTGTTATCCCACTCGATCTTCAGGGCGCGGCGACCCTCCATGGCAGCCCAGGTATTGAATGCCACCACGGCAACCCCACCCAAAGGATTGAATGCTGCGGGTTGGCTCGCGCCTTTAATGCGGATCACCTTTTTAACACCAGCAACCTTCAGCGCCTCGCTGTCATCGACGCTTTTCACCTTGGCGCCGTAGACTGGCGGCCGCGCTATGACCGCGTAGAGGGTGTTCTCCAGATCGA
The DNA here is from genome assembly GCF_023311895.1 of Marinobacter sp. M3C. Classification (GTDB taxonomy): domain Bacteria; phylum Pseudomonadota; class Gammaproteobacteria; order Pseudomonadales; family Oleiphilaceae; genus Marinobacter. Next base: position 312,406 of record NZ_CP092284.1, on the reverse strand, counting down.
TATCGGCGCCAAAAATCGCCTTGCCGGTAACAATGTCCTCACCATCAATAGCTTTGGGGTGGGCAGATTTCAGCTCACCGTTGATTAGTCCCGATTCCTTACCAATAAAGCGCAGCTCGTTGTCTGATTTCAGCACCAGATCGTTTCGACCGGGAACGTCCAGCGCCCTTGCGGCTTCTGCGAGTTCGCCAAAGCCGAGTTCCCGGCCCGTGGCTGGATGCACTACCTTGTGGATTTCGGCTCGCACCTCGTGTACCGGTACATCCCATTGATTGGCTGCGGCCTGTTCAAGCATCAATCTGGCGGCGGCGGCTGCGCGGCGCATGGGCTCATACCAGTGACGCATGCTGCGCGAACCGTCGGTATTCTGATTGCCGTACTTATCCTGGTCGCCTTCCGCCTGCTGCGCCCGAACCTGGCCCCAGTCTGCACCCAACTCGTCGGCAGCTACCATAGCCAGACTTGTACGGATGCCCTGCCCCATTTCGGCACGGTTGCAAATAATGGTGACCAGACCGTCTGAATCGATTTGAATAAACACATTCGGGTTATCAATCCAACCGCCGGGCATGGCACCGGCGCCAAACTGGGCCTGTTCATTGGCGAGCGCCAGATCCCAGCGAGCTGCCAGCAGCAGCGCAGAGCCCCCGACCAATCCTTTCAAAAGACCGCGACGGCTGACATTAGCGAGCAACAGTGTGTCGTCTGATCGGCTCATGAGCTGGCCTCCTCTTTGTCCATATCTCGAGTGTCCATATCCCCAGGGTCAACAGCCTGCGTGCCCGCAGCCCGTTCAATGGCCGCCAGAATGCGATTATAGGTGCCACACCGACACAGGTTGCCCGCCATGGCGTCGACAATTTCCTGGGTTTGTGGTGCCGGGGTTCTCTTCAGCAGAGCCGTGGCATTCATGATCTGGCCACCTTGGCAATAACCGCACTGCGCCACACCCAGATCCAGCCAGGCCTGCTGAACTTTATGGCCAACGGGATCGTCGGCCATGGCTTCAATGGTTGTAATTTCGCCCTTGGCGGCGGCGACCGGTGTAACACAAGACCGTATCGCGACCCCGTTCAGGTGAACGGTGCAAGCACCGCACTGAGCGATACCGCATCCGAACTTGGTGCCTTTCATGCCGACAACATCTCGAATGGCCCAAAGCAGCGGCATGCTGTCGGGAACGTCGAGCTCGTGCTCTTGTCCGTTTATAGTCAGGGTAATCATGGGTCTGTCCCTCATAGTCTGCCGTTTGGTTCACATTGTCGTTAGTACAATGATTGTAAATTTAACAGTTATGAGGACTTGCCACCAATTCGCATCAGAATGAGTCTTGCGCCAACTACCGCGAACCAGCCTTCTACATTGACGCCGTCCGCTCGTGTGAAATCGGCTGTATCACAGGGTGGATCCGGGCCACCTGCACCGGTTTAGGTGGGGAAAAGGCCCGTGCAAGAGCCCACTCACTCTGAGCTCCTGCACTTTACCAAAGCTCTAGTTTGAGAGCGGTTTGCGCCTCCATAAATAGAACAATACCGGAATCACCAATAGCGCCAAAATAACCGCAGTGATCATGCCGCCCACCATCGGTGCGGCAATTCGACCCATCACCTCAGAACCTGTTCCAGTGCCGACCATTATCGGAACCAGACCACCGATGATGGCGGCCGCGGTCATCATCACCGGCCGTACTCGCATACCGGCACCGTGAAGCACCGCATGACGGAGCGTTTCCCGCCTGGGCGTCAAGCCTTTCTGTTCGCAGGTTGCAAGCATTGTCTGATAGGACTGGTTGAGGTACACCAGCATGATGACTCCAATCTCCACCGCTACGCCCGCCAAAGCAATGAAACCAACACCAACGGCGACGGAGAAGTTATAACCCAACAGATACATCAGCCAAACAGCTCCAATCATTGCGAACGGAAGCGTACCCATGATAATGCCCACTTCCGCAAAGTTCCTGAAGTTCAGAAACAGCAGAATGATGATAATCGCCAGTGTCAGCGGAACCACGTAGGTCAGCTTTTCTTTGGCGCGAAGCATGTACTCATATTGGCCCGACCAGGCGATGGAGTAACCCGCCGGCAAGTCTAATTCTGCCTGCACGATTGCCATCGCCTGTTCAACGTAAGTGCCGACGTCTACACCCTCTATATCCACGAAGGACCAACCGTTAAGACGAGCATTTTCACTTTTGATCGCCGGCGGCCCGTCTTCTATCCGGATATCGGCGACATCAGCCAGCGCAATCCGCTGGCCCGTGGTGGTTACGATGGGAAGCTGTTCCAGTTTTTCGGGAGAATCCCGGTAGTCTTCCGGATAACGAAGGTTAATGGGGTAGCGCTCAAGACCCTCGATGGTTCTGGAGACATTAATCCCGCCGATTGCGGTGGCAATCACTTGCTGTACGTCCGCGATATTCAGACCATAACGGGCAGCACGCTCGCGGTCGATGTCCACTTTAATGTATCGACCACCTGCTACGCGCTCTGAGTAAACTGACGCCGTGCCGGGCACGTCTGCCAAAATTTCCTCCAGGCGCTTTCCAACATCCTCGATGGTTTTAAGATCGGGGCCGGCGATTTTAATGCCTACGGGTGTTTTTATACCCGTTGCCAGCATGTCAATGCGGGTGATGATCGGCATTACCCAGGCATTGGTGACACCAGGAAATTGAATCAGTGTGTTGAGTTCCTCTTTGAGCTTGTCTGTGGTCATGCCCTCGCGCCACTGATCGCGGGGTTTGAGCTGAATGAAAGTTTCAATCATGGTTAAAGGTGCTGGGTCGGTGGCCGTATCCGCACGCCCTACTTTGCCGAACACGGTCTTCACTTCTGGCACCGTCGCAATCAATTTGTCCGTCTGCTGAAGTAACTGACGGGCTTTGCCGATTGAAATTCCAGGATAGGTCGTTGGCATGTACATCAAGTCCCCTTCGTCCAGCGGGGGTATGAATTCGCTACCGATTTTTGTTGCTGGCCACAGGCCAACAGCCAATACCAGTAGAGCAGCCAGCACCGTCGACAGGGGAAACCTGAGCACCAGCTTCAAGACCGGCATATAGGCACCGACCAACACCCGGTTGAGGGGATTCTTGTGCTCGGGCAGCACTTTACCCCGGATAAAGTAGCCCATCAGTACCGGAACCAGCGTCACGGCAAGAAACGCACTGGCCGCCATGGCGTAGGTTTTGGTGAACGCCAGTGGCGCAAACATTCGCCCTTCCTGCGCCTCAAGCGCAAACACGGGAACAAAACTGACTGTAATGATCAACAGGGAGAAAAACAGCGCAGGGCCAACTTCAGAGGCAGACCTAGCGACAATCTCCCATCGGTTCTCGGGTGTGAGTGGCGTTCGCTCCATATGCTTGTGCATGTTCTCTATCATAACGATGGCCCCATCGATCATGGCGCCGATAGCAATGGCGATACCGCCGAGAGACATAATGTTGGCGTTGATGCCTTGCCAGTACATGACGGTAAACGCCATCAGAATGCCCACAGGCAAGCTGACAATCGCCACCAACGAAGAGCGGACGTGAAACAGAAAGACGATACACACCAGGCCGACGACCAGAAATTCTTCCAGCAGCTTAAAAAAGAGATTGTCGACGGCGCGCTCAATCAGGCCAGAGCGATCATAAACCGTGACCACTTCAACGCCATCGGGCAGGCTCGATTGCAGTTCGACCAGCTTGGCCTTGACGCCATTGATCGTTTCCTGGGCATTTTCACCGAAGCGCATCACCACGATGCCACCAACGGTCTCCCCTTCCCCGTTAAGTTCGGCAATACCGCGTCTCATCTGTGGCCCCACTTCTACACTGGCCACATCTTTGAGCAGAATCGGTGTGCCGTTTACATCCAGACCCAGCGGAATCACCATCAGGTCCTCTCGGGATTCAATGTAGCCGGAGGTACGCACCATGTATTCTGCTTCGGCCATTTCGATGACCGACGCTCCGACTTCCTGGTTACCCTGCTGAATCGCTGTTTGGATAAGCGACAGGGGAATTCCGAGGGCGCGGAGCTTTTCCGGGCTGACCTTGACCTGATATTGCTTCACCATGCCGCCGAGAGCAGCCACCTCTGATACCCCGGGCACCGTTTGTAATTCGTACTTCAGAAACCAGTCCTGCAGGCTGCGCAACTGACTCAGGTCGTTTTGCCCCGTGCGATCAACCAATGCATAGAGATAGACCCAGCCAACACCGGTGGCGTCCGGCCCTAATTGCGGCCTCGCAGAATCTGGCAGGTTGGGTACCACTTGCGACAGATACTCCAGAACTCTGGAACGCGCCCAATACATATCGGTATCTTCATCGAAAATCACGTAAACGTAAGAGTCCCCGAAAAACGAATAGCCACGCACGGTTTCCGCACCGGGAACCGACAGCATGGCGGTGGTCAATGGATAGGTGACCTGGTCTTCTACTACTTGCGGTGCTTGTCCGGGAAAGCTGGTTTTAATGATCACTTGCACATCGGACAGATCCGGAAGCGCATCAACCGGGGTTTTACTGAGTGAGTACAGGCCCAGCCCTGATATCAACAGGCTTGCTAGCAACACTAAAAAACGGTTCCGGATGGACCAATGAATAATGGCTGTAATCATTAGTTGGCTCCCTCACGATCCATAGTCTCGTGGTCCATCTCGCCGTGATCCATCGTGCTGGCCGGCATGTCCGACATGCGTTGAAAATCCGAGGTTTTACTGGATTCGGAATCAATCAAGAACTGGGCGGATGTAACCACCGTATCGCCCGACACGACACCGCCGAGGATTTCGGCGTACTGGTCACCCATCCGTCCAACATCCACATTGACGGATTTGAATGCCCCGCCATCCAATGCCAGCACCAGTCGATCGCTCTGACCCGTTCGAATAACCGATTCGCGAGGCACCAGCAGTTGCCGGCCTGCCCGTGCCCCCTGAATGTTTAACGCTACAAACATGCCCGGCAACAAAGTGCCATCGGCGTTGTCAAAACGCATTCTCACCCGAGCCGTACGGGTCTTGGAATTCACTTCCGGGTACACATAATCCACCTCGCCCGTCCACTGGCGCCCGGGCAGGTAATCCAGCGTCATTACCACGCGACTTTTGGATGCCACGGCCGCCAACTGACGTTCAAATACTTCGCCAATAACCCACACCTCATCCAGTGCCGCAATGGAAAGAACTCGATCCCCTGGTTTGATAAACATACCTTCGCGAACATTGAGGTTGTCGATAACACCTGAGGTGGGCGCATACACTGTCAACGTGCGCCGCGTTTCGCGGGTTTTGGTCAGCTGTCGTATCACGCTTTCCGGCACATTGAGGGCCGCGAGCCGCTCCTTGGCAGCATTGATCAAACGCTCATTACCCCGGTTCAAAGCGAGGACTAATTCATCCTGGGCGTTGACCAATGTGGGTGAGTAAAGTGTATACAGAGGCTTGCCCTTCTCGACCGCTTCGCCCTCTGCCTTCACGTAGAGCTTCTCGATCCAACCCTCAACCCGAGGATGGACATGAGCCATATCGTCTTCGTTGTATTGAACGTACCCCACCGTTGTTATGTTATTCGGCAGCCGCCCCTGGGTGACCGGGCCCGTCCTCACGCCCAAGTTATTAACCACGCTGGGTGAAATACGAACCGTGCCTGGGGCGTCTTTACCCGACCCGCTTTCGGCATAAACAGGAACCAGATCCATTCCCATCGGCGATTTACCCGGTTTATCACTCTTGAAATTGGGGTCCATGGGCGCTACCCAATGCACGGGTTCTTTACTGACACTGCTCGTGGCCTCGACCACCGAATCCTTTGATGTGTCGGGGGCAAACCAATAGGTTGCTGCCGCACCGGCTACGCCACCTAACAACAGAAAGCCCAATGGGCGCATAACATTTGCCATGAGTGTTAATCCTGGGAATTTTTCAGTGAAAACGAGGGTGAGTCAGAGGTATTAGAGGTATTAGAGGTATCAGCGGTGAGATAGCGAAAGTTCGCCACGTTTTTGGCGCGCTCAGCGGTCATCTGTATAAAATCAACTTGAGCGTTGAGCTCCGCGATACGCGCACGTACGGCTTCGGCAAAATCGCCGTCATCGTTGTTGTAAGCTGAGAGAGCTGCATTCGCCTGCTCCGCTATTTGCGGAAGCAGCGTTTGCTGATAAAGCAGGATGCGGTCATCGAGCCGGTTAATTCGGGCAGCCGCCGCACGCGCTTCGGCTGTTAGTCGCCGAACCTGCAGTATTCGATCAGACTTCGCTGCTTCCACCCGCGCGATTGCCGCGCTTACGGTGCGGTCCTGGCGATTGCCGGTAAAAAAAGGCAGGTCAAATCCAATCCCGACTGAAAAAAGATCCGCCCGGTCTTGCCCGCCCGGAGCCTGGTCACGATATCCATACTGCGCCGATACGGTCCACTCAGGTTTGTAAGCCTGGCGCGCCAGCTCAATGTCGAGTGACCCGGCATCAATCAACTGGTCGGTGGCGCGAATTGAGGAGTGAGTGACCGCGGAGTTGCCGTTGGCATAAGACGGCGTGTTAACAAGCTTGGCTAACAGATTCGAGGGAACACGTTCGCTTACCCGTAAACGAAACGTATCAGCACCTACCCACTCTCCCAGCTCTTCCTGAGCGGTTTCCAACTGTGAGTGAAGCGCCGTTAAGCGGTCATCAAGGCGGGTTAACTCAAGAGATCCACGAATGATGTCCTGCTGCCGTGAACCGGTCAACGTTGAGGTGTACCCGGCTTCAGCAACGTCTGCCAGCTGCTCAAAAAGGCCCCGATTGTTGTCAATTATTCGAATACTCTCTTGCGCTTTCCAAAGCTCAAGCCATAGGTAAGTGACCGATCTAACCACCAGCTCCTGTCGATTCTCCCGCTGAAACGACTGGAATTCGGCGAGCTGTATCTTTTTATCGCGGGCGAGAGACCGACTGTCACCACGAGGAAATCGTTGGCTGAGGCCAATAGTGGCTTGTGTCATGCCCTCTTGGCCGGTATCGAAGGTATCGGTGGGAAGGTTTGCGGCGCCCAACGTAATGCGTGGATCCGGTAAGGCACCTGCTGCAACGGATTCATCAATAAGCGCCCGTTGCAGATAAATGCTTTGGGCTGACCAGGGGTCGCCTCGAATGGCAATATCAATGGCGTCTTCAAGGGCCAGTGTCGGTTCCGCAGAAACACCAAGACTCGTTAGAAGCAAGGCGCCTATTACCGCTGCTTTATATACACGAACAAAGTCATTCACGTTCTATTCTCCACTGAATTGGTACGCAGCGAAGAATCATAAAAGCGCTATCTGAACTCAGGCTGAAATTTCAAAACTTATTGTGTGATTTTGATCTGAATCAATCGCTCTTAATGACTGATAAATATCAATAACAATTATTACATTTATTTTATTACTTCTTTCAGGGTGAATTCAGGAAGAGATGTTTAAATCGTTTCATCAACCAACCAAGAGGTACATCATGAAAACACCCATTGTATTTTTAGCCGCGATCACGTTATCCACAGCAGTCTTCGCAGGCAACATGCAGCAAGACACTAAGAGCGGCGGTTCGATGCAAGGCGATATGAGCTCAATGCACAGCAATATGACATCAATGCACAAAAAAATGAATTCGATGCACAGCGGCATGGATAAGGACGCGACGCAGACCGAGGTGCTCGAGAACAAAGACATGCAACGCCTTCATAAAGAAATGACGCTGTACGGAATGTCTGAAGTGGGTATGGAAGCTCGGCTTGATATGATGACGGAAAAAGGTAGAGCCTTCCACCGAGCATTGGAGCAGGATCAAAAAAACACCGCAGGATAACTCCTAGGGTTAGATTGATTCGAAAAATCTCAAGGGTCGTTAGCACTATTTAATTCGCGCTGTTGACACCTTGAGAGATGAGCAGAAAAACATATAAACCTGAAACCAATCTGAATTACGATTTAACGAACAGTAATTCAGAGCAAGGAGTTCAACATGAAAAAGATCATTATCGCGACTGCAATTACAGCTTTGTTCTCAATGACCGCAAATGCCAACTCTGGTTTGGCGGATCGCTTTAACGAGGCGCGAAGCTATCCAAACAAAACAGTCGAGACCGTTAGCCCTAAAATGTTGCATATGCAGCATAGAAACATACACATGAAAATGGATAAAGCTGAATATAAGAATCATTCGAATTCATCGGGTTCGAATCATGCAGAACAGATGGGTGTTCAAGACTCCAGGCACCAGAAATCGTAATAAACCTGTCCAGCCATGCCTCACTTAGCATGGCTGGTTCTTGCCTTATGCCCCGGAAGAAAAGCTAGGACGTACTGGCTTTCACCGCCACCGGCCAAACTGAAAGCGTGAAACGGTACCAATTCTGATACGCCAAACTTTGCTGCTTGGCATCGCTCTTTTCTCCTCGTACTCCGCCGATGCCCGGCTATCTGGCCGTGCGCATCCCTACTATCGCTAATTTTGAAAAGTTCTTCAAAGCTTCCTAAGTCCACAAGAAGGAAGTGCGTACCTCAGAGATTCCAAACAGAATAGAAAAATACCGCAGGATGGCTCCTGCGGCAAATAAAACCCAAAAACGCAAAAACTCCGGAACCATTTGCACCGTTATTCCGTGCTGGTGGCACCTAAAGCTCAAGCATTACAACATACAAACCTGAAACCAAACTGAATCACTAAATCAATTTCGATAATTTGGAAAATAGAATTCAATACAGAAAAAAATTATTGCAGCAGCAACCCTAATCATGTTCTTTACTATGGAAAATGCCAATTCTGGCTTGGCGGATCCTGAATCTCGGCAAACCAACAACCACCCTGCTCCTCGGTCTGCAATCGCGCACGCACAGCCGCTTTATTTTTGGCCTGATAACAAACTCGCCAGTCTTTACCCGGCAAGCCGAAATAGGCTGCCACGAGCGCCGTGACGGTTTGCAGGTGGTCGCTGCTGGAAAACACCCCCGCCAACGGTGAAATGTGTGCCAGCGCATCCACAGCGGCAATCGGATTTAACAAATGGCACTAGACAATATCAGCCGGATAAGCAGGCAGGTCTGGCTGACTGAAATTCCGATGATAAGCCGCGGCCTCCAGCAGGAGCAATACAGCGACGCCAAGCAAGAAGACGGAACTCGGACGGCCCTGACTTTAATAGCATCATCTTGCTTCCGTAGAGGGTTTCCGGGTTCTAAGGTGTTCACAACTAGACTAATGTAATATCAATCGTTATCATTCGCACCCTTACCTATTGCGGAGCCAGATCATCATGAACCCCCTCATTACGAACCTCAGCGGAGCGGCCCTAAATCCCCTTCAGCAACTGACCGAGATGGGCGGCCCCGTCATGTGGGCACTGCTGGGACTGGCGGTTCTTGGCGTGGTGGCGTTCTTTTATCTGGTTATCACCGGTGCGCTCTTCGCACCTCGCCTGACTTCACGCTTGCGAAAAACCCTCAACCAGTGGCAACAGCAACCGTCACAGCACTGTGTTGAATCGTTGAACGACGTCTCGGGTTGGCCTGCCCGATGCAACCCGTTGCCACAGATAATTCGCGTGGCGATGACCACCATGCTTGAGTGCCGCGATGGAACAAACGTGCGTGAAGAATTGGCACGCCAATCCCAGCAGGCGCTGAAACCATTCGAGGCACCCTTGAAAGTCATCGAAGTGATTGCTGCACTGGCGCCGCTGCTAGGCCTGCTGGGCACGGTAATGGGAATGATGTCTGCTTTTAGCGCCATGTCGGTGGCCGAAGGTCAGGCCAATGCCTCGCAACTCAGCGGCGGTATCTACGAAGCACTGACCACCACCGCGGCGGGGCTGGTTGTAGCGATTCCTTTTGCGGCTATTGCCACCTGGGCGGAATTCCGCCTGCGCCTGCTGAACCTGATGATCAATGACACCCTGGTACGGGTGATTACCACGCCCATTGAGATTCGCGAAACCCGGGCTCGGTCAACAGAGAAGCCAGCGCCCGCGGTAACTGCAGAGCCCCGGGAGGCTCAACGCGATGCCACCTATGCAACTGGTTGAACCCCGCCCGGCCCGGCCGCTACCGATTCGCTTGACGCCGCTGATTGACGTGGTGTTTATCCTGTTGGTGTTCTTCATGCTGACCACCCGGCTGCTGCCCGTGGAGCATCTGTTGCTGGACAACGCCACCACGCCAACGGGGTCAGCCACCGGCGGCGAGTCAATCTCGGAAATGACACTCTACGGTGATGGCACGCTGGGCTGGCGTGGGCAACGTCTGCCAATCCCCGCAATGGTCAGGAAATTTACTGAGAACGGGACTGGGGAAGTGAACTTGAAAGCAATTGGGGAGGCTTCGCTGGCGAATTTCACGACCAGCCTGAGCGCCCTGAAAAGCGTCGGTATCGACGTTCACTGGATGCGCGCAACCGCGTCATCAAATCGTGAGGGGCAGTGAATCGTGAGATTTTTAGGCAATGCTCAATCGACGACGTTGACCGTTCCGATTGCCGGTAGCGAAAAAACACTGATGTCCCGGGTGGAGGACAACCTGTTGCCGCTGATCAATCTGGTTTTCCTGTTGCTGATGTTTTTTATCGCGGTAGGCCAGATGAGCTCCACATCCCTGCCCGACCTTCCGGGCTCCAGCGCTCAGCAAACGCCCACAAAACCCCGGGCGGATCTGGTCGTCAAAAGTTCCGGTGACTGGTTCGTTGATGGCCAGTCAATCACCGAAGCCCAATTACTGCATTTGCTGCCCCCACCCAATAACGAAACGCCTTTGCGCATTGGAGCCAACCGCTCCATGACAATGGCAGCTATGGAAAAACTGTTTCAGCGATTGGAAAGCGGTGGCTACAAGGACATTGTCTTACTGGTCCAGCCCGGCTCATGAGTACACGGACGCATCTATTTATTCTGCTGGCAGCAATCAGCCTGACCGGAACGGTACTGCTTACGGCACTATCCACGACACAGCCGCTGATCACGATTCTCGAGGGTAAGGGTCCAGCCAGCCAGACGCGCTCAATTCACATTACACTGGCCGACCGGGCATCCGAACCGGAACCGGCTGCGCAATCAATAGGCGAACCGGCTCCAAGGCAGGAGCCGAAACAACAGCCCGATCCGACGCCCAAAAAAAAGCCGGCACCCAATCCAGAAACAAAACTCGCCCCCAAGCCAGAGCCGAAGCCAGAAAGCGAGGCAACTACGGCGGATAAACCCAGTAAATCGGTTGCACAAGCCAGCGCTGGAACAGTTGAAGAAGCGACTGCGCCCGAATCTGAAAAAGCCGCCCAGCCCACAAAAAAACAGTTACGCGCGGGGGCATCGCAGAAGACGGACAACTACCTCTCAAAACTGGTACGCCACCTGAGCGCCTACCGGGACTATCCGCGTCGTGCCCGGCGATTGGGCATGCAGGGAACGCCCGTCGTGGTGTTCGAGTTTGATCGGGCGGGTCGACTCCTGAATTATCGCCTGTTAAGAGGTTCATCCCACCGCATATTGGATAACGCGGCACTGAATATGCTGCAAGAGGCGTCGCCGTTTCCGCCAGTACCGGATGACATGACCAGCGAGACTTTCCGCTTCCAATTGCCGGTCTCGTTCCAGCTCCGTTAAACACACAGCAACAGATTGGCAAATACGCGAAACCAAAAGATAAGAATTAGTGCTTGTTGTTAATGATTAACATTCGTATAGTTGCCCCTCTGATTTTAACCCGTTGTAACAGGAGAGCAACATGTCTGCGCTTTTTTCCCGAAACCTTCTGGCACTGTCGATCCTTTCCGCCTCTGTGCCGACCATGGCCCAAGAGCATAGCCTCAACGAACTGGTCATCATCGGTGATGATGCGTCCGCATCCGCCCTGCCCGGTTCCGCCCATGTGGTTACCAGCGAAGACCTGGAAACCATGAAGTACACGGACATTCACAAAGCCGTGCGAGAGGTGCCAGGGGTTTACCTGAAGGAAGAGGATGGCTACGGCCTGCGCCCGAACATCGGCATTCGTGGCTCAGGCTCCGGCCGCTCTTCCAAGATCACACTGATGGAAGATAACGTGATGATCGCTCCGGCGCCCTATTCGGCGCCAGCGGCTTACTACTCACCAACGTTCGGCAGAATGAACGGAATCGAGGTTCTGAAAGGGCCAGACCTGCTGCGTTACGGCCCCTATACGGTGGGTGGAGCCATTAACCTGCGTTCAACACCAATTCCCTCATCGGAAGCTGGTCATGTAACGACCGAAATCTCGGAAAATGCAGGCAAACGCATTCACAGCTGGTACGGCAACAGCACCGACAACGCCGGATTCGTGATCGAAACCTTCCAGGACGAAACAAACGGCTTCAAAGAACTGCAACAATCCAGCCGTGATACCGGTTTCGAAAAGCAGGACTACGTTGCCAAGGCGCGCTTTAATTCCGACGCCTCCGCTGACGTTTACCACCAGCTCGATCTGAAGTTCCAGTACAGTGAGGAACTGAGCAACGAAACCTACCTTGGGCTAACCGACGACGACTTCAGGCGTGACCCGAACAAGCGTTACTTCCTGTCCCAGCTCGATAACATGGACAACCGTCACAAGGGCTACTCCGCCAGGCATCTGGTGGAACTGACTGAAGACCTGTCACTGACCACCACGATCTACCGCAACGAGTTCAAGCGCAACTGGTACAAAGGCAACTTCAATAACCTGATTGAAGCCGCCAACAATGGCGACCAGACTGCCTACAACCAGCTGCAGGGTACCGAGCCCGTTGGCCCGTTCACACTGACCAACGGCGCACGGGAGTACCTGTCCCAAGGTATCGAAGTGAAAGCCGACTATGGCCTTACACTGGCGGGTATGCGCCACGACATTACCATTGGTGCCCGCGTGCACGAAGATGAAGCGGATCGCTTCCAGCCTAAGGATCGCTATGAGCAGGTCATCAACAACGGCCGCCCGGCCTTCGAGTTTGTTGAACAGATCGCACCCACCGGCGGTGATAACCGCATCGACGAGGCCGAGGCCCTCAACCTGTTCTTCGCGGACCGGATCGCCATTAACCCCGACCTGACCTTAACCGCCCTGCTGCGCTATGAAGATATTGAAACCTCGCAGACTCGCTGGAGCACCTCGGAGCGCACATCCGCCAGTGAAACCGAAACTGCCAGCAACAACACCAGCGAAGTGCTGCCCGGTCTTGGCGCAACCTACCGTCTGACCCCGACGGTTACCCTGATCGGTGGCGTGCACCGCGGCATGGCGCCCGCCGGCTCCGGCGGCACCAACGTGGAGCCGGAGTTGAGCACCAACTTCGAGGCTGGCGCACGATATAACGATGATGGCTTGCGTGCCGAAGCCATCGTGTTCTACAGCGATTATGAAAATACCGTGAGAAACTGCTCCATCGCCAATCCCTGCAGCGCCGGCAATCAGATCATTGATTCCGGGACAGTCAGCGAAGGAGAATCGAAGATTCAGGGCATCGAGTTGCTGGCCGCCTCTGAGTTCACGCTCGCCAATGGTCTGACTGCGCCGGTGCAGGCCACGTGGACCTACACCAATGCCGAAGTCACCAAAGACAGCGACGATGGTAGCGTGCGCAAGGGCGACAACCTGGCAGACTTGCCCGAAAATGTCGTATCTGTGCGTGCAGGCCTGCGCGATGGCAACCTCTGGGATGCCTACGTCAATATCTCGTATGTTGACGAAACCTGCATTAACAACAGCTGTGACCGCTCAGGCACTGATAACACATTCCGTAAAACCGACGACTACACCGTGGTGGACCTCTCCAGCAGCTACGCCCTGAACTCATCCACCCGGGTCTATGCCAAGGTCGATAACGTCCTCGATGACCAGGAAATCGTTTCCCGCAGCCCCCATGGCGCCCGACCCAACCTGCCTCGCACGGCCTATGTGGGTATCAGCGTCGATTTCTGACGTCTCAAGGTGGCAAATTCCGTCCTCCGGCGGGTTAACTCAGAAACCAGTAATTGCCCAGAGACTCAATTCTTGATGCCACATCAGCATCAGGGCAACTCACCCGCATGGTGACAAGACAATCGGAATTTCCGTTCCGGGAATGCCGCATGGCACTCCCGGAACGGAAACTGGCCGGCAGGACAGATACGACGTACTGGCTTTCACCGCCACCGATCAAACCGAAAGCGTGAAACGGTACCAATTTTGATACGCCGAACTTTGCCGCTTGGCACCTCTTTTATCTCCTCGTACTCCGCCCTGATGCCCGGCTATCTGCCCGTGCCCACCGGCGGAGTCATTGCTGATTCTGGAACCTGCATAAAAGCTTTTTGGCCGAGCCTTTGCTCTCTCTGTATAGGGGGCTCAACCTTGTCCGCGTCATACGGCCTGGGCGAAGAGGTCAGCTGATAGTTAACTTGGCATCGGAAAATCAGTGCGTCATCCCTCGAACGGTTGTTCATCGTTTCATTGCCAACTTACATTTATAGCTCTTTTCTGTCGTCTATTATACAATACCCCCCTACCCTATAATTTTGACTGGTTACCCATGAGCCATATCACACATAACAAAGCCAAGTTGCTGGGCCGCGTGCGCCGTATACGGGGCCAAGTTGAAGCGTTGGAACGAGCCCTTGATACAGATAAAGGCTGCGGTGAAGTATTACATCAGATCGCCGCCGTCCGCGGTGCCACGAATGGTCTTATGGCCGAAGTCATGGAAGACCATATGCAGATGCACGTCGCTAATCCCGATATCACAAGCGACGCCGAGCGCAATCAGGGTGCCAATGAACTGATGGACGTCATTCGCACCTACCTCAAGTAAACGCGCTCGCCGTGGCTCCCTACTCAACCAAAAGTATTATCAGGACGCGAACATATGCATGAAAAAGATATTTCAAACTGGCACCATGACCACGCTTTTGGGCAAGACCAGAAGCGGTCTGGCGAAAAGCGCACATTAATCGTCGTCGGACTGACTCTGGTGATGATGGTCTGGGAAATTGCGGCCGGCTTGGTGTATGGCTCCATGGCACTGCTTGCCGACGGTCTACACATGGGCTCACATGCGACAGCGCTGGGCATCGCTGCGTTCGCATACGCGTACGCCAGGAAGAACGCCACTAACGCACGTTTCAGTTTTGGTACCGGCAAGGTGAATGCACTGGGAGGATTCACCGGTGCCATACTTTTAGCTGGATTCGCGCTTTTTATGGTGATCGAAAGCGTCGACCGTTTTATGAATCCGGTTGTCATTTCGTTCAACGGCGCTATTTTTGTTGCGGTTATAGGTTTGATCGTAAACGGCGTCTCGGCCTGGATTCTCGGCGATGATCATGATCACAGCCACGCCCATCATGAAGATGAATCACATAGCCACCATCACCACAGCCATCACGATCATAATCGCCAAGCGGCTTATTTCCACGTGCTGGCCGACGCGCTCACCTCTCTCCTGGCCATCATAGCCCTGCTTGCCGGCAAATATGCGGGATGGAACTGGATGGACCCGGTTATGGGCATTGTTGGAGCCATACTTATCACCCGCTGGTCTTGGGGCCTACTGCGGACCACTGCGAGTGTATTACTCGACGAACAGCAAGCAAGTATCATGCAGGACATCAAACGTACGGTGGAATGTGACGATACGCGTGTGAGTGATCTCCATGTCTGGTCGATTGGACCCAATCTGTACGCCGCGATTGTCGCGATTGTTGCCCGCTATCCGCAGTCTCCCGGCCATTACCGTGACCGAATCCAAACCGGCCACTCGTCGCTCGTACATGTGACAGTGGAAGTTGAAACCTGCCCATCGCATTCCTAACGGCGCTGCCACCCAAGTGCGTGGGATAGATTAATGGCTGACAGTTAAAGATTGCCTGACAAGATCCATGCGCCAACGGCAATCAGTGTCAGGCCGCCCATAATTTCAGCCTTCTGGCCGAACAGTGAACCCACCACTCGTCCCAACATAACGCCTAACGTAACCATTACCGTTGTGGCCAGGCCAATTAACCCAGCGGCCAGAAATATGTTCACCTCTACAAATGCCAGGCTTACACCCACTGCCATTGCATCAATACTGGTGCCAAATGCGGTCAAAGCGATCTTGAGAAAAGAATGTCTAGAGGGCTTTTCTATCGCTTCCCTACATGGATTCAGGCCTTCATAGAGCATGTGTAAGCCAAGAGCCACCAATAACGCGAACGCTATCCAGTGACCCCAAATATCCACATAAGACGCGGCGATATTACCGATTAACCAACCGATAAGGGGAGTGATGGCCTCAATTAATCCAAAAATGAGGCCCATTCTTAGCGCTTCGAAGAACCGGGGATTTTTAAGGCTTGCTCCCTTGCATATGGCTACTGCAAACGCATCAGTAGACATTGAAAGAGCCAACAACAGAAGGGCTATGGGGTTCATTCGATGTTCTCCGGCCGGGCGTTGAGTCCACGACATATCGACACGCCCGACCATCAGGCATGGATATATCGATGGTCTCGCCAACCGAGAGGTGTTCGCACCATGGCATTTGGCCAGGTATGTTGACGCGAACTCTTCCGAATACCGGAAGCAGGCTACTCCCCAAAGAGCGCCAAATCTAACACAACCAACGTGTAAATCAAGTGGGAAGGAGATGAATACGCTTCCGCGACCGCAGAATTACCTAAAGTTTTATGGCTATAACAAAATAATGCCAAACCGCTTCATGACGACAGCCAGGACGCTAAAACACACCACGGTGACAATGGCACTTGCCGCAAGAGCCCCCCAGAAGCCAAGCCGCGACAGAAGGAACGGAAAAACCAGAAACATCGGTAACGTGGGCAAAACATACCAGAAGGTATACCAGGCGTGGTTGCTGATTTTTTCAGTTGGTTGATGCTCCAGGTAAAGCCAGATCATGGCTAATACCGTTACCAACGGCAACGCCGCAATCAATGCGCCCAACCTATCACTGCGCTTCGCCACTTCTGAGATCAAAACCACCAGCAGAGCTGTAATGGCGTATTTTGTGATTATCCAGGCCAAATGAAAACCCTCTGAACTCAAACCTGTTAATTTCCCGGTGCTCAGCAGAACCACTAACGAGCGAAGAACAGGTGCCAGTACGTTCGGTGTTTCAGACTATCAAGCATGACCCAACAACGCTTAAAGATAACGGGCAATGGCTTTGAACTCATCAACACGGCTTTTCTGTTCCGGTTCCAGCGGGCCAATCGCATCATCCAGGCAGTGCTCAATGTGGTCCTGTACCAACACCCGCTTTGCCTGTTGAATGGCTTTTTCCACAGCATGGAGCTGCTGCGCCAGTTCCAGGCAGGATCGCCCTGCCTCAATCATTCCTATCACGCTACCCAGATGACCTTGAGCCCGCTTCAGGCGTTTAACAATCTGCGGATGCGAGTGGTGCGTTTGGTCATTCGCCATATTTAATTCCTATCCCCCTAGGGGGGATGCTATCCTCTCTCACCGAATTAATCCAATAGCCTGACTAAAGAACGGACACCTATGGTTACGGCGACCCACCGTAAAAAATTGATTCCACTTTTTGCCCTGCTGCTTGCGCTGGCTGGCATGTCCCTCTCGGCCGTTGGTGAGGCGTCATCTCACGGTATTGCAGAGTTAAGTGTGTTTGTGTCAGCGGGTCACGATAATCATTCACACAGCCACGACGATTTTGACGAAAAGTCAGACAGTCACCAGCATCACGACGCGGGCAATCACAGCCACGAATCCGCGGATCGCCTGACGACCCGCCTCATCCCTGGCTATTCAATCTCACTCCGGCTGCCTATACCCTACGCCGGAGATTCTCCCCGCAGCTTTCGTTATCGGCTCGAACGCCCGCCAAAAACCTCTCTGATTGTTTAAGCCTCGCTGCACCGCAGCTTTTTAAACGAAATTAATTGGAGTCGTTATGTTGTCAACTTTGTTTGACGGCCATTGGCGTGCGCGCACCGCCGCCGGCGGTCGCCGTCTGATCTGGGTATTCCTGACACTGGGTTTGCTCGGAATGAGCGCCGAGGTGCTGGCCCATGCCATTGCCCAGGGAGACAAGGGGTACATCCAGGAAATATCCGGGGTAAACCTCATTGCGTTCATCTATCTCGGGGCCAAACACATGGTCACCGGTTATGACCACCTGCTGTTTCTTTTGGGGGTCATTTTCTTCCTTTACCGCATGCAGCACATTGCAATCTACGTAAGCCTGTTTGCGCTGGGGCATTCCACCACCATGCTGTTGGGCGTGTACTTTAACGTCGGCATAAACAGCTACATTATTGACGCCATCATTGGGCTGTCGGTGGTGTACAAGGCACTGGATAATGTGGGCGCGTATCAGCGCTGGTTCGGCTTCCAGCCCAACACCAAGGCCGCCACCTTGATCTTCGGCTTCTTCCACGGCTTTGGTCTGTCCACGAAAATCATTGAGTACGACATCTCTCCGGATGGGCTAATACCGAACCTGCTCGCGTTCAATGTGGGTGTGGAAATCGGCCAGCTTTTAGCCCTGGCGATGATCCTCATCGTCATGAGCTACTGGCGTAAAACCGATGGTTTTTTCCGCCATGCCTATACCGCCAACGTGGCCATGATGAGCGCCGGCTTCCTGCTCATCGGTTATCAGCTCACCGGCTATTTTGTCGCTTAATTCTGGAGATCTTTTATGTACAACACAGATATGCCCTCACGTAGCGAATTACCCAGCTCCGCGCAGCTGATTCGGTCCACCACCATCGCCGCCATCGTAGCGCTCTTGCTGCTGGTAACCGTGGTGATGCCCTCCGAGTACGCATTGGACCCCACAGGCGCTGGCCGCCTGCTGGGTTTGACAGAGATAGGTGAAATCAAGGAACAGCTCGCGCAAGAAGCCGCACAGATGGTTGCGGTGCAACCCTCCATCAATGAGGCTGAGCCAGAGGCCGTGGAGCCTGTTTTCGAGACAGCCGCGGTTGTTGAAGTTGAAGTTGAGCCTGAGACCGCGCAAAAAGTGGAGCAACCTGCCCCGCCAATGGCCGCCGAACCTGAATGGCAGGACGAAGTCCGTGTTGTCCTCACCCCGGGCGAAGGCACAGAGTTCAAGCTCACTATGCAAGAAGGAGCCGTTGCCCGATTCGCCTGGGTATCCGAAGGCGGCCCTGTCAACTTCGACACCCACGGTGATGGCGGCGGCCAGTCTATCTCCTATGAGAAGGGCCGTGGTGTGCCGGAAGATGAAGGCGAACTGGAGGCAGCGTTTACCGGCAACCACGGTTGGTTTTTCCGCAATCGCAACGATAATGACATCACACTGGTGCTTCGCACCGATGGTGACTATGGTGAGCTGAAAAGGGCGATGTAATAAAAGTAGTCTGAATAATTGCTGTCACGATCGGGCTTATCGTTTTTTGATAGGCCCGACCGGATGCCATCTCGCAATATGCTTTTATTTCACACGCCAGTGCGCCAAAAAAACTCATTGTGGGAGCATGATAAAGTTGGTACTCAAACGACTATAAAACCCTGGAGTGCGGGGCTAATTAGTTTGAATTTGGTATTTGAAAGTCGGCGCGGCCTAACTCACTTCTTGAAAATATTCGTCAGGATTCGAGAGCTTACGAATGTCCACAATAGATCGCCCATCGATGATAAATTCAAAGTGGGTCGTCTGCACAATGGACGCTACATTCTTCGGCGTGAATAACCCCCAACAGGTTTGCCCTGGCGCACGGACAGACCAATACTGAACTCCTTCCGACCCATCGGCCCGCAACTTTGCTCCCATTGCCCGCGAATCCGTGTAGGAGCCAGGATCATAGATCGGATGGCTTTGCTCGACCGTGGTTCCATCGTGAATCGGGTCGCCCGAAAAAACGCATGACAAACCCCGGAAAATTAGTCGGTCAAACGCCAGTCCTTCAACGTTAGAAATATAGGCCTGCTGGTGATAGGCAACTTCCTTGATGGCGGTATCCATCGTATCGGCAAGATACAACATGCCGTAATCACCATTGCTGAAACGGCTTCCATTCGGTGAAACGTGAGTGAAAGGCGCAACAGCATAGGAGCAGCCAGGTATGCCCCAAGGCATATCCTGAGTGTTGATATAGGCCAGTTTGCCTACCTGAGTTGTAAGTCTGGGGTTGGTAAGGGCTTGCAGATCGTAAAGATCCTCAAAGTCTTCCGCGTTTGCCACGTCATCGAACAGTTGTATGGTGGGCAGTCTGGAGTTGACCAACCGGTAACCCTTCTGGTTCGTTAGTATCGTCGCTGGCAGCGCGATACCCATTACCAAAGTCCTCCGCGAAGCGTATCGATTCGCTTGTAGGTTTCATAAAGAGCCCCAAAATCGCCAGTCTCGATAACGGCTAACGGCGCTCTGCCATTGAAAAAAGGGTTGTGGTTCTTCTTGCTCATAAATTGGTACACGTTGTCCTTGTTCTCAAACACGATGCGCAAAGCTTGGTGAATATTCAGCAGATAGCTCAGTCGCGTCAGTTGGTCAGCGTCCAGTTTGGCTTTATCAGGGTTACTGCGGTATCGGTAGAACGTTGCTCGCGGGAGCCTGAGAATGGCCTGCGTCTGCTCAGGCGAGCACCCCCATTTTTCCAGAATATTCATAACCGCTTTCAAGCCCTTAACGCTCATGCGGTTCAGGTCGGCCTGAGATTTCTTTTCTGCTGCCATCATGGTGATGTTATCCCTTGGTACGGCTTAATCATGCCATTTCCCATGGTAGACTAATAAAGTAAATTAGTCCACATCGAGACAATGCCAGACTTGGGATATTACCCGTCGAAATAATCGAAACACGACTGTATAGGCCGCATTCTATCGCTTTGAATCTGCCATGATAAACAATAAAGATGGTAACTTTCGGGCCGGAAACTCGATTTATCGGAGGGTTCCAGATAGCGTGTGAATTAACTAACTCATTGATAAATATTGTTAACAGTTTTTTTATGATCCCACACCAATCATCACTCAGTTTTCGACCGAGAAGTTTGGGCTCAACAACTACAATTGCGAAAGCACAACACCGGCGATTAGCCATTCACAGTTACGCGTGACTTTAACCCTGGTTTCATAGAATAAGAGCAGCAATTTAGATAGTCATTGCACTATTATTATTGATCCTTTTTCGCGGTGCGTGGGCCTCGGATCAGAATGTTCACCAGGCGTCCCAAAGCCTGTCTTTGATTGAATTTGCTGAAAATCACGGACATTTTCACGACTCGTCCCATTATCACCTCCACCTGGATTCCGTCGAGATGACTGACGGGGATCATCAGCTGCCCCGTCGGTCTTCGCGTGGAAGACGCCGATGCGCTTCGAAACCAACCACCCAAGAAACATCCATCTTGTGGAATAGGCCAGCAACATTGGCAAGACTACCCACTGGGCGAGCGGCAATATTCCTGTGCCGGTCACAGCAAGTTCGGGCATTTGTTCGTTGTAGCTCCACCGCTGCCCGTCTCCGGTTGCCCAATACTCAAAAACGATTGTCACGATCAGTCCGACGCAGAGATAGACCAACAGAGTCGACCGGCTCCAGGATTTCGCCACCCAGAACCAATCCCGGGATACACATGCCGCCATCGTGTAAGCGCCAAAGGCTATATTCGCGTCTCCGAGGGTCGCACGTGTACAGAGCCAGACTACGTCCCAGTGACGCGCTTCGGCCATACCAAGGAAAAACGGTACTTGTGCCATTTCCCAGAAAAAATGCAGAAAGAAGCTTACACCCCAGACCATTAGAGCGAGCACGGCTGCGGCCATTGGCCGGCGCGAAATCTTTAGAAAAACCATTGCACCTCCAACAGGGCCAGCGGCTTCCGACATGGATCAAGTCGCCAAACAATACCTTTCGAATTTTATTACGTTTCAGTTTCGGAGAGTTAACCGCACAGATTGAGGACATCTGCGCACGCGTCGGGATTGAACCTGATGGTGAACATTCCATAATCGAAACCGTCGCCACAGCCATCGGGGCCGCTTAAGCCCAGAGGCTTTCGGGACAGCTTCAGCGTGAGGCTTCGAAGTGTCCAGAAAGCTCGGGCATTCCAGATGATCGTCCATGTCAGAGAATTATTTCGAGCGGCCTTGCAACTCCTGCTGATGCTCCAGCATTTGCTCCATCATCAACTGCATCTGATCCATGCGTTTTTCCATAAATTGGAAGCGATCCTCCGGTTTAATTGCAGGTTGACCCTGGCTGGAATTCCCCTGCATACCTTGATCATTCATCATTCCCTCGCCTTTCATCATTCCTTGGCCATTCATCATGCCTCGGTTGCCCATCATACCGTCCCGCATCATGCGCATCTGCTCTTGCATGCGATCCATATGCTCCTGCATGAGCTCTTGATGGTCTTGTCCGGAATTTTGCCGCATCTGGCCGGTCATATCCTGCATGCGGGACATATTCTGCTGCATTTCCTGTGTTTGTTCTAAGGACATCATCATGCCACCGGACCTCTGCTGGTTATCTGAACCCTGCGCCCAGACAACCGGTGTGGCCATAATCAACGAGATTGCGATTACTTTGGTGAAACTCTTCATAGCGAAGCTCCTTAACGAGGTCGATTTGCGACATATCCAGTTAACTGCACCCACCTGAATCGGACCTGAATTTATCCTCAAATCAACCTCTGGATTGCTGTACATCAATTTTTTTGGCTGGTCGATTCAGCCGTCAGATTGCGTTGATAACTTCAGACAGCGTATCTCTCACCTCACCCGCAACCTGCTTGAGCTGCTCATTGTCGATTGCGCTCATGGATGAAACGGGATCAACCGCACTGACTTCAACACCCTCGGCTGTCTCGCGAAGAATAACGTTGCATGGCAACATTGCTCCTACCCGAGGTTCTACGCCGATCGCTTCCCAAGCCATGTTTGGATTACATGCACCGAGAATTGTATAAGACATACACATCTCCTTTTCCGAGGGAGGTTCCATCAGCCTAGTCGTCTGATAGTTTCACTACCCTCAATCGTAGGGCGTTCGTGATGACGCTTACCGAAGACAGCGACATAGCCGCAGCGGCAATAATAGGCGACAGCAGGATGCCGGCAACTGGATACAAGACCCCCGCCGCAATCGGCACGCCGACGGCGTTGTAAACGAACGCGAAAAACAGATTCTGCCGAATATTGCGCATGGTTGCCCGCGACAACTTCCGCGCTTCTACAATGCCCATCAAATCACCGCGCAACAGCGTAATACCCGCGCTTTCGATGGCCACGTCAGTCCCTGTACCCATGGCGATGCCAACGTCTGCGGTGGCCAGGGCTGGCGCATCGTTCACACCGTCACCTGCCATCACAACAATGCGACCTTCGTCCTTCAGGCGCTGAATGATCTTGCCCTTGTCTTCCGGCAGTACTTCCGCTTCCACTTCATCAATATGGAGCTTGCGAGCCACGGCTTCGGCGGAAGTCCGGTTGTCCCCGGTCAGCATCACCACCCGGATACCCTCTTTCTGCAGAGCGGCTATTGCCGCTTCCGTGGTCTCTTTGACCGGGTCCGCAATCGCCAGCAACCCACAAACACTGCCATCCACTGCGGCAAAAATAACGGTGGCACCATCCTTTCGAAGCTGGTCCGCCTCTTCCTCAAAGGCGGAGGTATCGACGCTTTCTGATTCCATCAGCAATCGATTGCCAAGCAGAACCTTTTTTCCGTCGATCTTGCCGGTCACACCTTTACCGTTCGGAGAGTCGAAATCCTCGGCGTCCGGCAGTTTCAACTCCATGGTTGTGGCTTTATCGAGAATGGCGTGTGCTAAAGGATGCTCGCTGCCCTTCTCCAGGCCACCGGCGTATCGCATCAGATCCTCATCGCTGAAACCGTTTGCCGGCACCAGCTTCGTCACCTGGGGTTTGCCCTCGGTCAGGGTTCCCGTTTTATCCACCACTACGGTGTCTACTTTCTCCATGCGCTCCAACGCTTCCGCATCCCGGATCAGGACGCCGCTCTGGGCGCCTCGCCCGACACCGACCATGATGGACATGGGAGTTGCCAGACCCAAAGCGCAGGGACAGGCAATAATCAGCACGCTCACCGCCGCGATAAGACCAAAGGCCATGGGCGGCGTCGGCCCGAAGACCGACCAGACGATAAATGCAATGACCGCAATGAGAATAACCACCGGCACAAACCAGCCAGCCACTTTGTCTGCCAGGCCCTGAATCGGCGCACGACTGCGCTGCGCGCTGGCTACCATCTGCACAATCTGGGACAGCATGGTGTCGCGTCCCACTTTGTCGGCGCGCATAATGAAGCTGCCCTGTTGATTGATGCTGCCGCCAACCACTTGGTCGCCCGTCTTTTTACTGACCGCCAAAGGCTCCCCGGTCACCATGGATTCATCCACATTCGAGCTGCCTTCAAGGACTTCGCCATCCAGTGGCACCTTGTCGCCGGGGCGAACCCGTAAACGATCACCCACCTTTATCTGATCGAGCGAAACGTCGGACTCGCTATTGTCATCCTCAAGTTTTCTTGCGGTGGCGGGCGCAAGATCCAACAACGCTTTGATGGCGCCCGATGTTTTTTCCCGAGCCCGTAGCTCAAGCACCTGCCCCAACAAAACCAGCACCACAATAACGGCGGCTGCTTCGAAATAGACGGCGACCGAACCATCTGCCTGCTGGAACGCGGCAGGAAATAGCTGCGGCGCCAGGGTCGCTACCAGGCTGTAGATCAGAGAAACGCCCGTGCCAATGGCAATAAGCGTGAACATATTCAGATTGCGGCTGAGGATCGATTTCCAGCCGCGGACAAAGAAGGGCGCGCCGCACCAAACGACCACTGGCGTGGCTAGAACTAACTGAATCCAGTTGGATATTTGCGGCGACACAATTTGGTCAATCTTGAAAAAGTGGCCACCCATTTCAAGCAAAAATACAGGAAGCGCCAGGGCCAGACCGATCCAGAACCGACGAGTCATGTCCGTGAGTTCTTCGGAGGGCCCGTCGTTAAGGCTCACTTCTTCCGGCTCAAGCGCCATTCCACAGATCGGACAGTCGCCCGGGCCTTGCTGGCGGATCTCCGGATGCATCGGACAGGTGAACATGGTGCCAGGAGCTACCGGCTCTTCTTGTTCACTCTTGTCACCGAGGTACTTTTCCGGAGCGTCATTAAACTTTGACTTGCAGCCGGACGAACAGAAATACCAGGTCTTGCCCGCATGCTCGCTGCGATGCTCTGCGGTATGGGGGTCGACCGACATCCCGCACACAGGGTCTTTTGATGAATGCTCACTCATTCTGAGCTCCTGTTTTTATCCGCAGGCCAGCCGGCAAAAGCGATGAAATACAACAGCGCCAGGTTGACCATCGGAATGAGTATCAGAATTCCCAGCCAGCCTGGATATCCCGCACGCTGGCATATTCGCCAGACCGGTATGACGACTACAATCGCAATCACCAGCATCCAAAGCCAGTGCCCGGCCCACATGGTGTTTCCAAACATGTTCTCGTCCATCATGGTATTTCCTCCCTTTCAAATTGTAGACGTTAATGGCGGGAACTGGTTGTGCTATTTTTTGAGGACATAATTCGACTATCCTTTTTTGGTTATCATCTTCAATCCAGAAGACCCGATTTTAAATCTTGTATCTAGATCAAGTAGGGACTCATACAGTCTTCTCATCATTGCCGGCTCGCGAAGCAGCCGCGAGTTGGCGCCAGCTGCCCCAACGAGGGATAAACATCGGTACTTGCCGCCTATAGTTGCGATAAGCGTCTCCGAACTGTTTCAGTACTTGCTGCTCCTCACGTCGAGCCAGCCAGGTGTAAACGAGCACGATCACCGGAAAAAGGCCTACCGAAAATAGCGTTGGCCAATGCACCACGCCTTCTCCAAACAGAGCAATGAACAGCCCTGTGTACTGGGGATGCCGCACATACGCATACAACCCGTCTGTTACCAGGCGATTTTCTCCTCGCGCCTTGTGAACCTGGCGCCACCCCTGAATAAAGAATCCTATTCCGGTAAATGCGATTCCGTAGCCAAGCAACATTGAGACAAGCATGCCGGTTTCGCCAAGCCCAACCAGGGTCGACCATAGACTGGCGCTAACATACTCGCTGTCCAGACCGAAAAAGCGCACCAGCAGATAAATAGTAAGCGGAAAACCGTACATTTCAGCATAAAGCGCTATGATAAAAGCCTGCACCACACCGGCACCGGCCCACTCTCGCCAGTTCTTTGGCGCAAAATATCGATAAAAAAACCAAGACACCAAAACGATAACGATCAGTGCAATGCCCCAGGCCCCAGCGTGGTTGAAGGACTCGTTCATAGATCGTCCATCCGGCCAACCTGACTAGCCAGGCGCTTCGACTCGTTTATTTCCATCGTCAATAGTGACTCCATTAGCTCTTTGACCTCCGGAATCTCTGCTTTCCCGACCAGTGTTTGGTAGAGATCGATTATTTGATCGTGAAAATCGAACACCTCACGGCGGATACCATCGAAATCAAGCGTTGAATAGGGCTCGTCACAGGTTCGGTGAGTTTTAATAGGGTTATGGTAAAGGTAGTCATAAACCCTTGTTTCCAATGCATTGTTGTCTGCCTGGCGTTCAAACTCGTTCACAATACGTTCAATTTCGGACTCATGAGCGGCCAGGTAGTCCAGAAGCGCCCTCGCCCGTTCTTCCTCATGCCGTGTCGCACAGTGTGAAAGGCAGCGCGCCAGGTGTGCATGCAGATCACTTGTCCAGCCGATCAGCTCCCTAAACGTTTTAATGTCCATTCGGATTTACCTTTGATGTGTGTTGCGTTCCCGCTTTGAATGACCGGCATCCATAGCCAATGTCCAGCCCACATGGGGTTTCCAAACATATCGCGGTCCATCATGGGATTACCCTCCGATTTACACTGTGAATATCAGTGATGGTGTGCATTAGACTCATCACTGTTCATCGCCTTACGTCTGGCGGAAGACTTCAGGAATATCTGCTCGGCAACCGCAATAACAATCATCGTGACCACAGCCACACCGATCACAAAAGGGTCAGAGTTCAATTTAACCCAAACAAAACCGCCCAGAACCACCAGATCCAGAACGATCGCCACGGCGGGCACCCACCTCTTGGCCTTCACATCCTGATACAGGTAGCGCAGCACACCCCAGTGAATCGAGATGTCCATAATCAGATAAAAGATAATACCGAGGGCCGCAATCCTTGATAGATCAAAAAAGGCGGTCAGAACCAGGCCCAGCACCACGGTATAAACAAGCGTGTGTTTCTGGATGCTACCCGGCATACCAAAGTGGCTGTGGGGTACCAGTTTCATCTCAGTCAACATGGCCAGCATGCGGGAAACCGCAAAGATACTGGCCAGAATGCCCCCAGCGGTCGCCATCATGGCAATCGCCACGGTGAACCACAGACCATAATCACCCAGTGCCGGACGTGCTGCGGCAGCCAGGGAGTAATCCCGGGTCTCGATGATTTCGGCGAGGGACAGATTGCTTGCAACGGCAAAGCCCACCAGGGTGTAAATAACCACGCAGGCGGCAATGGAGATCACAATGGCGCGACCAACGTTACGTTTCGGGTCTTTCACCTCGGCGCCGCTGTTGGTGATGGTGGTAAAACCTTTGAAGGCCAGAATACCGAGGGCTGTCGCACCCAGAAAATTGCCTACAACACCAGTTTCGCCACTGCTGGAAAAGTCGACCGCAAGGCTGTCGGCCAACCATACACCCACCAGCCCGAAGGCAAGAATGCCCCCAATTTTGAGAATACCAATGAACGAAGCGACGCCCTGAATCCAGCGATTGCCCAGCAGGTTGATCATGAATGCCGCCAAAATAAGCGACACGCCCAGTATCGGCACCATGCGACCGCCTTCATCACCCCCGAACAGTTGCATGGTGTAAGACCCAAACGTCCGGGCCAGAAAACTCTGGGCAATCACCATTGAGAAATACATCAGTAAGGCATTAAACCCCGTCGATAAGCGATCGCCGTAGGCCTTGTGCAGATACATGCCAATGCCACCCGCTGACGGGTAGGCATTGGAGATTTTGATATAGGAATAAGAACTGAAGGAAATAACAATGGCGGCCGCCAGAAAAGCCAACGGAAAGAGCGCACCTGCCATTTGCGCCATTTGTCCGGTAAGCGCGAATATGCCGGCGCCAATCATGACACCGGTGCCTAGCATGACCGTTCCTGGCAGCGTCAGGCTGCCTTCCTGATAGCGCGAGGTTCTATCCTGGTCCTTGCTCATGCAACTTCCTTTTATTTTTTCATCGGTGGGATTTTTGAACAGCAAAAGGGATCAAGGTTGGCGTTGGCTCGGAGGTTTTCATCGCCGAATCGGTACCCTGCTAGTTTTCTGCGCTCCCACCAACCGCCCGTCAGATGGCCGCCGTGCGATCCAACCAGTTCAATCAGAGCATCGGTCGACCAATGGGTGGCATCAAAAGTGACAATCAACTGATTTTCCGATTTTCGCTCGGCAAAATCGACGCACGGATGATGATTCAGCTCGTCAATGAAGTCCTCCCACTGAGGTTCAGTAAGGCCCTGAACTGTGAGTTTGCGTCGAAGCAGAAATTGAGCCTGGTTTGTTGCTTTATGAGCTTTCGTCATGAATTTCCCCTGTCAGCCGGTGTTCTCAGCCTCTATCACAACACGCCAGGCTGAACTCCAACTGAAAAAGGCAGGGATAAACGGTCTGTTAGACCAAAGCTTGAGTTACATCAAATTGTGCAGAAAAAAAGGCCGAGGACGGATGTCCAGGGCCTTTCCTGAGTATCAGAAGGTAAGCCGTGCTCCAATCACCGCAAACCAGTCTTCTGTGCCGCCGCCATCGGCTCTGGCGAAGTCAGCTGTGTCGCCGTACTTGCGTTCGTGAACAACACCCACGTAGGGCGAGAAAGCCCGGTCGATAAGGTCATAGCTCAGCCGCAACCCGGTTTCTGTCGATACCAGGCCCGTTCCAACCCCAATTTCTCTGTCTTCACTGAACGCCACAGTCGCATCCAGAGTGGCCGTGAGTATCCAGTAGTTGGTGAAGAGCAGTTCATATTCTGCATCCAGAGCGGCGGACGTGTCGCCATCTTTGCTTACGTAAAAGTTCGCATCGATTCCGAACCACTGTGGCGCAAGGCCCGCGACACCCAGAACGGCGTATGTGCGATCAGGGCCTTCGGGCGTGTCAAACCTTATCCCCGCTTTGGCATCGAAGAAGTCAGAGATGGGCACTTGACCCACCAGCTGGTTTTCCAGCTTTCCGTAGGATTGTTCTTCGATGACGTACTCGCCTTTTGTTATCCAGCGAAATTTCAGCTCGTCCGTGCCATAGAAAAAATCGCCGCCCCATACCCCAAGTTCTTCGTCGTCATCACTGTAGCGGTACTCTAACTCCTCAAATTGAACGCCCCACACTTTTAACGGCGCCTTCCGTTCAGTGGTGTCACGCATCCGCTCTTGAGCAAAGGCCAGAGTTGGCAGAACACTCAGACCTAAAACTGTACCTACTATTAAAGGTGTCCATAGTTTCATGCGTCACCTCCAACATCGCCTGGCTGGCCATCGGACGCCGCTTGCGTGGACTCCGGCCCGCCCTCAACAATGATCTTGCGGAACATTCCAGCCGCTGCGTGGTAGGACAGATGACAATGAAAGGCCCACTGTCCCGGCGCATCCACCTCGGTTTCCATATAGACCGTGGTACCCGGCTGAACGCTGACCGTATGCTTAATGGGGTTCAACTGGCCAGCGCCGACATCCAGAATGGACCACATGCCGTGCAGATGCATGGGATGGGTCATCATGGTTGTATTAACAAACTTGAACCGCACCCGCTCGCCATACTGAAGGCGGATCGGATCCGCGTCCTCATATTTGACGCCGTTAATACTCCAGGTGTAACGCTCCATGTTGCCCGTCAGTTTCAGTTCGATTTCCCGGGTTGGTTCGCGTTCGTCATAGAGCGGTTTTTGCGCTCTCAGGTCGGAATAAGACAGAAACTTGCCACCATTGGCCGCCGTTGGAATCAGGCCGCTGCCCGCCGCATAAAAGGGATCGCTTGCGCCACCCGCGGATGCCATTGAACCCTGGCCCATCGCAGAATGATCCATACCCTCCATGCCTTCCATGCCGGAATGGTCCATACCGGCCATTTTGGAATGATCCATCCCTTCCATCCCCTTCATGTCAGACTGATCCATACCAGCCATTTTGGAGTGATCCATGCCCTCCATTCCCTTCATGTCAGACTGATTCATACCGGCCATTTTGGAGTGATCCATCCCTTCCATTCCCTTCATGCCGGAGTGGTCCATGCCGGACATGCCTTCCATACCGCTCATGTCGGCCATGGTCAATCGGGCCGCTTCGCGCAGTTCTGGCACAGCCGCGACCATTCCCGCCTCAGGGGCCAGCGTTCCCCTCGCATACCCCGAACGCCCCATGGATTCGGCAAAAATCGTATAAGCCTGTTCCTCTTTGGGCCGCACAATCACGTCGTAAGTTTCCGCCACACCAATGCGGAACTCATCCACAGTCACCGGCTGAACATTGTTGCCATCCGCTTGAACAACGGTCATTTCAAGGCCTGGAATGCGGATATCAAAATAGGTCATGGCAGACGAGTTAATAAAACGCAGCCGAATCCGCTCGCCGGGCTCGAAAATGCCGGTCCAGTTCTGGTCAGGGCCTTTTCCATTCATCAAGCCGGTGAATCCTTGCAAGTCTTCAACATCGGCTTTCATCATGCGCATGTCGCCCCAGGCCATCCGATCCTTGATGGTGGCCATCAGACCGTTGTCAGAAGCTTCCGAAAAGAAATCTCCGACGGTTTGTTGCTCGCGGTTGTAATAATCCGCCATTATTTTGAGGTTACGCATGATGCGATCGCCGGAATGGGGATGCTTGTCGGTCAGCTGAACCACGTAATCGCGATCGTAACGAAACGGTTCGCGGCCTTCGGGTTCAATCACAATGGCACCGTAGGCGCCATCGGGCTCCTGAAAACCAGCGTGACTGTGATACCAGAAGGTGCCCGACTGAGTGATGGGAAACTTATAGGTGAAGGTCTCCCCGGGCTTGATACCCGGAAAGCTGATGCCGGGCACGCCGTCCTGAGTAAAAGGCAGGATCATGCCATGCCAGTGAATGGACGTCATTTCATTCAGGTTGTTGGTCACGTTAATCGAGACCTCTTCGCCTTCCTTAAAACGTAGAACCGGCCCGGGGGACGCGCCATTGTAGCCGATACCCTCTTTGACAAAGTCGCCGGTGTCGATCTGAACCCGGTCGACCGTCAGGTTGTATTCACCCGCTAGGCCAATAACCGGTAGAAGCAAGCTTAAAGCGCCTGCGAGAAGGGTTGTCTTCATGGTCAACTACTCCAAAACTATTTTGCAGTATTCAAAGGTTTTGATGCGTCGGCGAGTGAGCGAACGCGAGAGTCGCCGGAGTTAAAATTCACTTCGCCATACATGCCAGCCTGATAGTGCCCCGGAACGTTGCAGGCAAATTCAATGCTGCTCTTTTCCGAGAATTTCCAAACAACCTCTTTGCTCTCGCCCGGCTCTAACAGCACGCTGTTGGGGTCGTCATGTTTCATGGACATGCCATTTCCCATGTCCATTTCCATCATGTCGCGATTCAGCTTGCCACCCTGAATAACCCCGTGCTCGACCATCATCGTCATTTCCTTCTGATGGGATTCATGCATGGCAGGCGTGCCAATATTGAATTCGTGCACCAGGCTGCCTTTGTTTTCAACCACAAAGCGCACCGTCTCCCCTGGTTTGACATCAAAAGACTCAGGCTCGTAGTAGTTGTCGTACATCTGCACAGTAATGCTGCGCCCGGCTTCCGAGGCTTTACCCGGTTCACCGCTCTTTGCACCTTGACCGTGCCCGTGCCCGTCTCCGTGAGCACCCGCCCCAAGAGCTACTGCTGAAACTGACATGGCTAATGCTGCGACTACGAACTTTGATACGCTCATCAAACTTTCTCCTGTGATATGTCATGGCGTGCGTTCAAAACCCACTGGGTTTATCCGGCAACGTGAGCATTTGGCTAAAACGCTTGCTACCATCGCTCATCAACCTGAATTCTTTCTGAAAATGCTGAAATATTTTTAGTTCAGGCTGAATTCAGGTTAATAGCGGACACTGCATCAGCCGGTTTAGCCTGAGGAAAGGAACGAAAGATGAGATTACTGCTTGTAGAGGATGACCGTTTGTTGGCCGAAGGGCTCGCCAGCCAACTTGAGAAGGCCGGCTTCAGTGTCGATGTCACCGGCACGGCCAAAGAAGCGATGCTTTTGGGCGTGCAGGAAGACTACCGGGCAGCTGTGTTGGATCTCGGACTGCCCGACGGAAATGGTTTAGACGTGTTACGGAAATGGCGGCAGGACAACGCAAACTTTGCGGTATTGATTCTAACGGCGCGAGGCGACTGGCAAGACAAAGTCAGCGGCCTGAAAGCCGGCGCAGACGATTATCTCGCCAAACCCTTTCAGGCTGAGGAACTGATTGCGAGGCTGAGCGCCATCGTGCGCCGCAGCGAGGGTCGGGTTCTCTCCTCAGTAAAAGTGGGACATTTTGAGCTTGACGAAAACCGGCAGTGCCTGAAAATCGACGACGATACCGAACACAGCTTAACCGGCACCGAATTCCGACTGCTAAGGTGTTTGATGAGCCGCCCCGGGCATATTTTTTCCAAAGAACAACTCATGGAGCAGCTCTACAATCTTAATGAAAGTCCCAATGAAAACGTCATCGAAGCCTATATCCGGCGCCTGAGAAAGCTGGTCGGAGCGGAGACCATTGAAACGCGGCGCGGTCAGGGGTATTTGTTTAATGACGCTTTTTAGAAAACGGGTATCCATAAAAGGCACCCTTCTTACCCTGCTTTTGCCGGCCGGCATTGGTTTGATGGCCATCGCATGGCTAATACACGGTTTACTCCTGGAAAGGATGTCGCGAGAGTTTCTTGAAAGCCGACTGAAAGGCGAAGTGGCCTTTCTTGAACTCCACATTCGTCAAGCCGACGGGCAAATCGACAGGCTTCAGACCGGTGATTATTTTGAGGAGGTATTTCATCATGCCTTTGCCATCCAATCCCCAGATCAAACGGTCATATCTCCGCTATCCTGGAAACCGCTATTAATGCCATTGCTGCAATCTGATGCCAACGAAAGTATCAGAGTACAGGATGCGACGATCGCCAACGCCCCCTCCGACATTCTGGCCTATCGGAAATCATTTGTTGTAAACGGCGTTCCTATAAAGGTTATCGTTTCGGAAGACATGGGAGCGCTGAAAAAAAGCCAGGCAGAACTGCATGCGTGGACGGCGATCGTGTCGATCTTGCTGATCATTTTGCTTGCGGGAATTATCTGGTTTGGTATTAACCTGTCAATGCGCCCCGTTGTCTCGCTTCAGGCCGCTCTCAAACGACTACAGAGTGGCGAAATATCGCGGATCGACGCAGAGGCTCCAGAAGAGTTTCAACCACTGGTGCAACAGCTCAATCAACTGCTTGATTCCCTGGATCAAAGGCTTGAGCGCTCCCGGGAAGCGCTGGCGAACCTGTCTCACAGCGTTAAAACGCCCATTGCGGCCGTCAGACAGGTTCTCGAAGATACCAGTCGGCCGTTGGATAACAGCCTGAGACATGAGATGGGATTACGCCTGAGCGATATTGACAGGCAATTAGAGGCGGAGATGCGGCGCAGTCGGTTTGCCGGGCCCCAGGTTGGTAAGAGTGCTTACCCTGTTAAGCAAGCCCGGGATCTTTTGTGGATGCTGGGCCGGCTTTATCCCGAAAAGTCATTCGAACTGTCCACTTCACTCACCGAGGAATTTCGCTGGCCGATTGAGGAGCATGATCTAAACGAAATATTGGGAAATTTACTCGATAATGCCGGAAAATGGTCTAAAGAATGCGTTGAACTTTCTTTAGAACAGCGCAATGGCTTAGCGCAGATTGTCGTAACAGATGATGGGTCTGGGGTGTCAGAAGGTGATCAGGTGCACCTGGGTCAGAGAGGGCGACGGCTGGATGAACAAACCCCGGGGCACGGGCTGGGTCTTGCTATTGTCTGCGATATTGTTGACAGGTATAGCGGGCACGCCTCCTTTTCATCCGGGTCGAAAGGAGGCTTGAGGGTGCTCGTAGAAATATCGATCTAGGTCAGGCAGCTTGTTGCTAGGTAAAGCGCCCTAGTCGTCAAAAACATACGCATTGCGGCCAGCTTTCAGACCTGCCAGCACTGCACCTATGCCGATTGCAATGAGAAATCCGCCGGCGGCCTGCCAGCCGCCGAACAGATCGCGCAGCACGCCAACCAACAGTGGCCCAAAGGCCGCCATGATATACCCAAGACTTTGAGCCATGCCGGAAAGGCGCCCAGCACCTTCTGCGTCCCGCGCTCGCACCGCCAGTAAAGTCAGCGCCAGGCTAAAACTGCCGCCCTGACCAAGACCCAACAACACAACCCACAACCACATCTGATCCATTGGCCCGTAAATACAGCCGGCGAGGCCCGCGATAACCAGCAACATCACCAGAAAAATCATCGCCCGATAATCGCGCATTTGGCTGGCAATTAAAGGCGCGGCGATGGCGCTAACCACTTGCACTAAAATAGACACCGACAGCGCCAGCCCTGCTTCAACGGCGCTGATGCCGCGATCTTGCAAAATGGTGGGCAGCCAGCCGAATACGGTATACGCCAATGACGACTGCAAACCCATGTACAGAGCTATCTGCCACGCCAGTCGGTCACGGTAAATGGATTTTCCACGGGTTTCCCCCAGTTCGACGCCCAGCTTTTTATCACTTAACTGAACCCACCAGGCCACAAACGCCAGAACAGCTGGCACCAGCCAGAAAGCCAGTGCCGGACGCCATTGCTGATCAAACAGCTCCCGCAGGGGTTCGGTTGTGCCCGCTGCAATGGCTGCACCTGTGCAAAGCATTGCGGTATAAATGCCTGTCATCAAACTGGCGTGGTTGGGGAAATCCCGTTTTACAATACCCGGCAGCAACACACCGATAATACCGATGCAGCCCCCGGCTATAGCAGTACCGGTAAACAGCCCGGTTAAGCCGGAATAAGGCCGCACGAGCAGCGCCAGCGCTAACACCACCAGAACAACTAGAATCGTTCTTTCAATACCCAAACGGCTTGCCAGCTTAGGCGCCAGCGGTGCCGCCAGTCCTAAAAACAGTACCGGAAGAGTCGTCAAGATGCCCAGTGCTGTAGCCGACAAGGTAAAACTGCCACCGATTGTGCTCAATACAGGGCCGATACTGCTAAGGGCTGGGCGCAGGTTAAGGGCGACCAGCATCAGACCGATAAACGAGAGTACCGCTTGTCGGGTTTCGAGTCTGCTCATTGCGGTGGGAATCCAATTCTAGTAGTTGAAGCTACATTAGGTTTGCTTGGCAAAGCTCTGTAGTTCCGGGAAAAAGTTCAGAAAATGTTGTTCCAACTGAACGTCGTGATCGCGAATTTCATCAATAATACTGGCGAACTGATTGGGGAAACGGATACGCTCGGCTACCCTGTCCAAGGCGTCGCCAATATTGCTCAGATTCTGGTAAGCACCAAACCAGTCATGGCGAACCATGTGGCGCATCACTCTCACCATGGGTGCTGGCATCAGGTGTTCGTTATGCTGAAGCTCTTGGTACACGCGATGCACAAACGCATCCCGTGGCGCCGGGCTGAAACTCTGCCAGTGACGCAACAGGTAGTGATCGTAAAGTACGTCCAGGGCTACCCCGGCAAAGCGCCTGCGTTGGGGCGAAAACAAGCGTTTGCTGGCAAGCACCTCGGCATGGCTGTCCGTGAACACGTCAACGGCTATATGGTGGCGAACCCCTTCCTGCACCTTGCCCGGTAACGCCAACAGGTCAACGCCGCGGCTGAAGTCACCCAGAATGCTACCAACACGACATTCAGCAGAATCCGGGGCCAGAAAAACGTGGGCAAGATGGTTCAAGGAATGAGTCCTGTCAGGTTTCTTATCAGTGTATGCCTCTAAGACTGCAACCAGTCACTAAAGGGCGTATTTGCGGATGAACTTGCCGATTTCTTTAATTTCCTCAAGGCACACGCTGTGTTCCATAGGGAAGGTCATATAGGCCGGCTGATAGCCCATTTCCTTGAGTGCTTTCAAACTGCGAAGGCCCAGCGCTTCCTGAACCATCGGATCAGCGGTTCCATGATAAATATTGATTGGAATACCGGCATTGGCCTGTGAGGGCTTGACCGACTTTGCGGTGGCAAAATAGGTTGAAAGCGCAAGAATACCGGCGAGGCGCTTCGGATACGTCAGGCCTAACTCATAGGCAACCGCGCCACCCTGGGAGAAACCGGCAATTACGATATGTTCGGAGGCGATGCCGCGTTCGATCTCCCGGTCCACCAGCTTGCCAACGGCGCGGGCTGACGCCATCAGTTGTTCGGTATCAATAATACGATCAAGATCCATGGCTTTGATGTCATACCAGGCCGGCATAGACATGCCGCCGTTAATGGTGACCGGCAGATTGGGCGCGTTTGGGAATATAAAGCGCACGGCGGCGCCTTCCGGTAAACCGAGTTCGGGTACTACGGGTTCAAAATCGTGTCCATTGGCGCCCAGTCCGTGCAGCCAGATAACGGCGGCCGTGGGGTTAGCTTGGGTTTCAACCTCAATAGTCTGTAGATCCTGCACCTTATACCTCGTTTATTTGGAACCTGTAATTGCAACCAGGGGCAAAGCCCGCGTAGTAATATGTTCCTGCATGATCGCACACTCATGATCAGCCATGAAGGCCATAATACTGCGCTGCTGGTCGGTGCGGGCCGCGGCCTGCGCCATGTTAAGTGCTGCGTGTTGTTGGCGATAGGTGCCGCGTTGACTCAGGCCGCCTGCCGCGCTGCAATCCAGCCCCGGCCAGTCTTGCGGTACCAGGATATTCCCCTTGCCCCAATTCAGTGCCATCGCCATGCCCGCCGGGTCAAAATCGTAATATAAAGCCAGTCTATCGGACGGCTGTGCCTGCGCCAGCTGGTTAACATCACGGGCGTTTTCGCCGTGGCCGCGATACAGCAATACGGCGTGCTGCCACGCCGGTGGCAGAACAATGCGGTGCCAGTCTGGCATCAACGAGCCGTTTTCAATCACGATCAGGTTTTGTTGGGTCAGCGCCTCGCGGTTAACAACACTTGGCTTCACGGCGAGTACGGAGCCTGGTTGTGTGGCGCTTGGTTGGCCGTTAATGAACACACTGGCGTTACCGGCGGTTGCCAGCAGTAGCAGGCTGCCGAATACCGACTGGCTGGTGAATTTTTCATTGCTGTGAAGCTCCGCCATGTCCATACGCGGGCCAGCAGGCTGGTAAAACAGAGGGTCCAGCTCACCGCCGGTCAGGGCGCGGCCAAACTGACGCAACTTGTCCAGTTCGTCCTCCGAGAACAGGAATTTATTGCCACGAACGGCGCCTAATCCGGTTTCCTCGTGAATTCTTTTCCAGACGCTACTGCTGCGGGCGACTTCTCGCTTCCCGGCCTGCAGCAGCTTGGTAATGGCCTTAAATTCGGCTTTCATTGCTTCTTCGCAAAGTCATGCCGGTTATGTAGAGGTTGTCTTTATAAAGCGGATCCAGCTGGCTTTTATATTCCACCGTTATCTGGCTCTGGTCGTTAGGCGCCAGCGAGTCGATCTGTGCTTCCAGCGTGGACAGCCAGGTGGCTGCATCCAATGCCAGACCGCTGGCGCTGAGGGCCTCTAGGGCATCAATTTCGCCATCGCCAATATCACCATCCACCACGAACTGCACCAGCTGTTCAATCAGCTCATCCACCGGATCTTCTTCTTCGAGATCAGAAGCTCCGTCAACGTCAAACTCGACGGGTTGCAGAGCAGCTGCAGGTTCAGTGCCTTGCTGGTCGGCGCCCAAGGTGCGGGCGGTTTGCGCCAGAGTAATCAGGTCTTCGTCGTCTGCCGGGTCATAAATATCACCACGAGCGACGATCGCGAAGGACACGACATTGTTCAGCGGCGCCGGGCAGTGGCTTAGGTCCAGATCATCAATCGATGGGATGTAACCGCGATTGTTAGCAAAATAGCTTTCAAAGCCACCGACCAATTTACTCAGGCGCTGATCTTCGCGCAGGCGCACCAGCGTCAGGCGCAGCTGGTTGAGGGCATAACTGAGGTTTTTCTGGCCTTGTTCCAGCGCAGCCGGCAGATATTTCAGCAGCA
This sequence comes from Marinobacter sp. M3C, assembly GCF_023311895.1. GTDB lineage: Bacteria > Pseudomonadota > Gammaproteobacteria > Pseudomonadales > Oleiphilaceae > Marinobacter. The sequence goes on along the minus strand of NZ_CP092284.1, from coordinate 274,220 downwards.
ACCGTTTCAGGAACGGATCGTTGCCGGCCTGATCGGCTAGGTCCTGGGTGTTAAAGCTTTCAAACAGGCTGTTTAGTTGCCCTGCTCGCTCAATCACTTCGTGGTTCTTGCGAATTCGTAGATCCATATCGGTGATGTAGCTGAAACCGCTGCTGATGTAAGACGAGAAGGTATCGGTGGCGTTGCGGATGTCTTCAATGATTTCTGAAAGGCATTCTTTGATTTCACTCTCAATTCGCGATTTGTCCGTAAACGCTGCGCGTTTTTTGGCTTCGCGATAATCCACAAACAGTCGATTCAGGTCGCTCCAAAGGCGGTCAACCTGGGCGCTGGCAAAACGCCGGCGTTCCGATTCGGTGATGTGGTCTAGCAATCGCACCAGAACATTTTTCAGCTGCAGGTCTTCGGTGTCCCCCAGGCGCCACACCAGGCGGTGGTGTTCCAGGGTTTCCAGTACGCCAACGTTGTCGTCGTTCAGGGCAATCCGGTTGCCACGGTTTAGATGGGCTTCCAGAATCACGTCACCGTAGGTGGCCAGCGCCCGCAGGGTGGATTGCGCATCGTGGGTTCTGGCCATCAGACAATCCTCAGCTGCGGGTCGTCTTCGGCGCTGTCTTCGCGGATGCCTTCGTGGGTTTGAATGAAGGTCATCACGTCGTACAACCAACTCCACTTTGCCGTCGCCAGAAACACGCTGCCGCTGGTGCCGATGGGTTTCAGGTAGCCGGCTTTGGTAAGGTTCTCCAGTACCACTCGCAATTGGCCCGCGCTGTCGCTGCGCTTGGTGCGGAACAGGTCTTTTTCACACAGCGAACGCAGTTTGGCTTCCAGCGACGGCGCGGTGGAAATGCGTTCCAGCAATTTGCCTTCACGCAGGTGTTCGCCGGCGGAAATGGGGCGTTGTGCGGCTTCCACCATCATCACCAGCCGTAGAAACTGCACCAGGGCTTCCAGGTGGTTGGCTACCTCTCGAAATTGCTGGCGCACGGCGTCTTTGGCGTCGGGGCGTGACAGATCCTGGTAAGAACATAGCCAGGCATCGTGGCTGCTGGTTTGGCGCAGGGTTCGATTCATCTGTTGTAGGAAATCCGAAACTTTTTGCTGCACCGGTTGCGTCAGTAAATAGTTATACAATTCATCGTGACTGTATTCGCAGATAATTTCACCGGCCAGTAAGGCGCTTACCGTGCGTTCGAACAGTGGGTTAGTTTGCATGGTTGCCTCCTTCGGTGGCGCTGGTAAACAGATCGTCTGGTAAATCGGCCTCTGGGCGTGGGCGGGTCACACTCGCTAGCAAATCTCTTTTTGGCGCACCCGGTGTGGCGCTTTCAAAGTTGTGTACGCGGCCGTGCTGAAGGCTGATTTTGTTTTCGAAGAACTTGCGCAGCGGCCGGTCCAGTTTAGGACACGCCGAAATCATGGTCAGGTTGTTGTGTTCCAGCATTTCCGCCATGCGTGCAATGTTGTTGGGGCTGAGGGTGCCCAACTCATCGATGGGCCAGGTAATGCGTGTGTTTTTGTCCGGGCACAGGTAGCGGGTCAGACCCATGAACACCGCCATAATGGCCAGATACGTCAGGCCTTGAGAACTGGCGGTCAGGAAGTCGTTGTCGTTACGGATTACCGCTTCACGGCCGTTTTCTTTCATGGTCAGGTGCATATCCACCATGGATTCCACGCTTTCGCCCAGACTGGCCGATTTCAAAGTGTCGCTGACCAGCTGGAACGCCATGGTGATGCTGTCATCAGGCATTTCGCGGCGGTGCACTGCGTGCCAGTCGCGCCACTGCACCACAAAACTCTTCAGGGGCTGCCAGCTTTCATCGTCTTCAATTCGCGGCCTTAGCACCACTTGAATATCGCTTAGGGATTCAATGCGCTGATCGGTGTTGATTTTCTGGCGCAGAGTGCGGGACACGGCTTTCACTTCCCGGGCCATGGTTTCCAGGCTGTCGAAGTAACGGCACAAGGTGTTAGCTTCAGAGGTAAACTGATCCACCAAGGTAGAGCGCAGCTGCGGAATGTCGGTGTCCAGCAGTGAGCGCAAGTCTTGCACTTGCATGAGCTGGAAAGCTTCATCGTATTCCTGGGCCGGGTCTGTCAGCCGCTGCCTGCGGAATTCACTCAGCTTTTGCCACGCGCTCTGGATTTGGGTGCCGTTGTACTGGTTCAGTACTGTGAGCGCGCGTTTGAAGGTAGCCATCACCTCGCGGCGCAGTTTGTCCAGACGCTCGTAGGCATCCTGCAGTTCGCCGGTCAGATTAACCATGTTGCCCGGCATCGCCATGTCATCGGGGGCGACGTCGAACTTCTTCAGGATGCCTTCGGCTTCCTCGATCTGTTTGCCCAGCACGCCGATTTTCTGCTGATGCTGAGTGATGTTTACATTCACCTGTTTAACACTTTCCTGGTGCTTGCGCTGACGTTCGCCGCGCCGGGTTTTTATGTCTGCGACCTGTTTTTCCAGCAGATTGCAGTCCCCGGTCAGGCCGTCTTTACGTGACCAGTCCTTGTCGATCCAGTTTTTGTATTCGCGCACCAAAGGCTCTGCTTGCTCAATTTCCTGCACCCGGTTTTTCAGGCTTTCAGCCTTGGCACGTGTCTGCTGCACCACTTTCGGATCTATGCCTTCATCTTCTAATTTCTGGTTAAACGCCGTTTGTTTCAGTTCCAGGCGTTGTACGTGTTCGCTTCGGGCTTGCTGAACCAGCTGTTGGGCGTGGTCGATGTTTAGCTGCAGCTGGGATTCGCGCTCGGCCCACTGGCCGCGCAAATCCATTAAGCGTTTGGCAAACTGGCTGATGGTGGCGGTTTCGCCCATTTCACTGTCTTTGTTGAACTGCTCCAGGAGGCTCTGCAGTTCGGTCACTTTCGCGCCTTGGGCTCGCTTACGTTCATTCAGCGCCTGGCGAATTTGTTCCCGCATGGCCTTCAGGTACTCACGCTGCCGAGTGAGCGAGTCATCGGTAAGCTTTTTCTCGGTGTTCATGTGTTCTACAGCGGAACATCGGGACTGGTAGGCCTCGTTGCGATTACGCGCGGCTTTTTCTGTGTCATCACGGGTTTTTCGGGCCGCTTGGCGTTTTTGATCAATGTCGCGCAGGCGCGCTTGCAGCTCTTCTTCCGAGGCCGCAAATTCCGGGGCGGATATCGCATCGGTGTTCAGCACCCAACCCATGACTTGTCGGCGGTTAGCCGCCGCGGTGCTGTGCATTAACGGGTTGAGGTCGGTTCGCATCAGCAGGTCGGGATGAATGACTTTTGCCAGGCCTTGGGCCCATTCCGGATCTTGTTTGCGCAAAGCCCAGAGCCAGGTGTCGCTGTCTGGCGAAATCTGCTGCTGTAAATCTTCAAACGCCGCCGTTAACGTATCGATCTGCTCTTGAGCGTGGAGAAGGTGTTTCTGGCCGGTATCGCGGTCTTCGCGGGCCTGGTCTTTTTTACGGTTGGCGTCGATCAGCTCGCCAGAAACATGCTGCGCCTGTTCTTCGGCATTTTGCACGGCCGCTTCGGCAGCGGCTATCTGGCCGGTTTCGTCATCGTTATAGCTTTGGTTATCGCGCAGGGTTTCGGCGCGGGCCAACTGGCTTTGAATGGCGGAACGTTCCTGACTGCGTTCTTCGCGCTGCTGGCCTATTTCACGGGTTTTTTCGTGATCCAGAGCGCCGATGGCTTTGTCATGTTGGTAAGCCGCGTCTTTGCGGGCGGTCTCCGCGTCGCTGACCTTCCGTTCGCGATCGCCCTGCTCGCGGGAAAATGCACTTTTCAGTTCGCTGATCTCGTGCCTGAACTCGCTTTCTACCTGAGTCACTTTGCTGGTCAGGCCAGTCAGATCCGAATCAGCATCGGCTTTTTGTCGGCGGTATTCGCCAATATTCTGCAGATCCTGGCTCAGCTCAGGCGCTCTTTCGGTATCGTAGTACTCACGCTTTTTATAGATGCCGTCAAGGTCACCTTCTTTCACTTTCAATTCGTAGGTTTTATCCGCCAGAACCCCCGCAATCTCGTCGTCGGCCTGGCGCTGCTGTTCGCTTTCCTCGTTAATACGTTCTTTCAGTTTGGCAATGTCGCGGGCAATGTCGGCTTTACTGTCATTAGCCTCGTCGACTGTCGCCGTCAGGCTGGCGACAGTGCGCCGGCTGGCAGCCAGAATCGCCTGGCGCTCATTTTCTTGCTGTAGGCACTCGCGAATTTTAGCTTCTTCTTTTTCAAAGGCCTTGATGCTGCGAATGTCACTCACCAGGCCGCTTTCATCGATGGTTTTGGGCCGACTATGGATGTGAATATTCTCGAACTGGGTTTCGCAAATCATCGCCTTAAAGCTGGACATCAAGCGGTTCTTATTCAGCACCACATGGGTCAGGCGTTCAATATGGCTCATGTGCGTGTCGGCGCTGCCCAGGCCGAAGTCCGCTGCAAGGCCGCGAAGTTTGCGGGCATCGGCGGCGGAACGTTTCAATAGGCGGGGGTTGCGCTGGATAATGGCGCGGTAGTTGGTGATGGTGTCGATTATTCGAGACACATTGCACTTTAAATCGCGAAGCTTTTCAAAAACGGCGTCGGCAGTGGCGCCAGCTTTTAACAGTTCAATGACTTCTGGCGCAAAGAAAGTGTCAGCAGCGGAGCCTTCCACGAAGCGGTAGCACAGTTTGCCTGAGTGGTGCCGAAACATGACGGAGCAACAGGTACCGCGGTGGCGGCTGTACTCGAAAATCACCAGGCTTTGCAGGCTCGGCAAGTAATAGTCCAGAAACGACAGGCGACCGGAACCCTTGCTGACAATGCGTTCGGGTTCTTCGCCGTAAAACGCCGGAATCAGTGACAGAATCGAAGTTTTTCCGGCGCCGTTAACGCCGCCGACATGGGTGCGCTCGCGGCAGTCGATGCGAATGGTCCGGCCCTTCACCTGGGTAAATGAGTGGTGCAGAATAATGCTTTCCAGCCCATAATTTTGCTCTGTCGCAGCCACCGTCTTTCTCCTCGCTTTAATGCCTGATCAGTAAATTTCCGGCGAATATTCTAGCCTGTTTTAAGCACGAAACCGTGTTTAATCGAAAGGAATTTGCGCAATCTGGCGGATCAAGATATCGCCTGCGCATTAAAAGCGGTTTGACTAAGGTAGAACCGTTCGGATATCACCTTATTTTAGGTGTGAAAAATTGTTCCAGACGCGCCATAATGTCGTAGTATTTTTGCATGTTGGTATAGTTTTAACGAGACACGGAGTTCAAATGGCTTATTCTCCTTTGCAACTGGAAACCATTCAAAAAATTGTCCAGACGGTTGAAAGTCTGGAACACTTCTGTGCTGACACCAAACTCTTGCTGGCACACGCTACCCCGATTCAGTGCCGCGTCTATCAAATCCCGCGCACTGTTCGTGAAAACGAGAGCCAGCCTGTTACCGATATAAAGCCCACTGCTCTTTTAGGAACAGAAGCCTTTAATGCAGCTCTTCATGCCCTGACTGATTGGTACGGCGATCCACAATACAGCACCAAAGTTGTCAACCGGGTTCCCGGTGCGTTGGTGTTAGCCAACGTCGACGAAAGTCAGATTCTGGATCGAATCGCTGAAATCAATCGCAGCAAGGCCGCTATAGAGTCTCTAATCCCAGGCCTTGGCAACCGGGATGATCGTTTCGAACTGCTGCACAGGCATTATCCTTGGCTGATTCTGGCCCAACTGACCCGACGTTTGCAGGTGTTACCCTGCTCTCCCCCACTGCAGTCTTGCACCTTTACCTGGGGCATAAAAACAGAGATTAAAAAGATGACTGCGGATCAGGTGTGCGAAAGGCTGGAATCATTCCGGCAGCGCCCGCGCTCAACGATTGACGACGTTCCCTGGGACATCAAGATTGATCGAGAAATCATGTCCATTCGCTCATTGCCAGCATCCGCACAACTGCGGTCACGCCGCGTACTTCGTGTTCGCCCGTTGGCAAATCTTCGCTATCACGCGATTGATGGCGAACCGGCAGAAACCTACATGCGCGAAGCCCATACGCCTATTCTGATCCTGAATCCTAGCAGGCCGATTAAACTCGGGGCTCTGAAAAACTACGATGTGCAAACGCGAAGCGGTCGGCAGCGCCTCAAAGACCGCGGGCACTATGAGAGAGTGAGTGATTTGTTGCCCATTTATCTACAATCCTAACTAATGCCGTTAAGCGTGATGGCTACGTTTAGCCGCAACCATCGCGGTGCAGGTTTACGATTGAGTCTTATTGTTTTCAGCAATTTTCTCCAGGCTGAGAAACTCACATTGTTTAACAGCAATAAAGCCGTTGGCGGAGTCCACCAGAATGTTGTCGTCGCTCATAAAACGACGGCCCAACAGTACCGGGTAGGAAAATCTTGCGCGGTCGGCCAATGAAAACTGGGTTGTATGCACTTCGCCCGACACGCAGAAGTCCATGTTCACCACATAGCGCCGCTGCGATGGTGCTCCCTTACGCTTGACTAGCACTACCCGCTCCACCGGCAGTTCAAATTCCAGCACCACGTCGTCATGGCTTATCTTCCCATCGCTGGGCTGGTCTTCGTGGTCGCCCAAGGGCAACTGAAAGTTAACCCAGCGGTCATCGCCTTTGTCGAATTCTTCAACATTCACTGCGTGCAGCGATGACGTTTTGGCGCCCGTATCCAGCCTCGCCTTTAGCCGCACTCCGGTGTCTTGCATTACCACCCATTCCACAAATCCAAGAGTTTCGCCGGGGCGTTTATCACTGTCATCGCGTTTGTCTTGGGCACTGGCCAGAGGAGCCCAAGAAAGCGCAGTGACAATCGCCGTGATGAGCAAGAAACGTGCGTGAATCATAATGCGTCCTGTTTTAAGAGAAATAATGTGTACAAGCAGTAAAAGGTGCCCAAGATAACCTCCGATAAAGAATGATAAAAGCACCTGGCCATGCTTTTACGGCGATGTAATTGACCGGTAATCAGGGCCTTGTTCAGCCCCGCTCGCGGCCCGCCAAGTTGCGCAGCTGGCACCTCGGGAGTATCCTTGGCCGTCTTTGTATAACCTCGATTCGAGCACCGTTTGAGAAACCTCACACCCGTTGTATTTATCATTAGCGTCATGTTTATACTTTTGAGTATTTTCATGATCTTACCGCCACTTATTCTAATGGGTTCTGACGCTCCTAACAGCGCTGCGTTTATGGAATCAGCGGGCATTGTGTGCGTATTGGGGATGCTGGGTATACTCGCAACCTATCGCCGGTCCAGAGACTTGAAACCGCGTTTCATGTTCGTGCTCACAGTGTCGAGTTGGTTCTTCATTGCCATTTTTTCGGCTCTGCCATTTTACCTTAGTGACAATAATATATCGGCGGCGAACGCATTTTTTGAGAGCGCATCAGGTATCACCACCACAGGCGCAACGGTATTCAGCGGCCTGGACTCCATGGACCGCGATTTGCTGATCTGGCGCTCTCTTTTGCACTGGATTGGTGGTATTGGCATTATCGGCATGTTCGTTGCTGTATTGCCGTTTCTACGAGTCGGCGGCATGCGCCTGTTTGCTACCGAGTCGTCCGAGTGGACCGACAAAGCACTGCCCCGGATGAAAACCCTGAGTCGCGGACTTTTAGGGGTTTACCTGAGCTTCTCCGTGTTGGCTGTGATGACGTATTGGGTATCAGGCATGACATTGTTTGATGCCTTCAACCACGGCCTGAGCAGCATTTCGACCGGCGGTTTTTCTACCTCGGATTTGTCCATGGGCAAGTTCAACGACGTGATACTGCTGGAAACCACACTCTTCATGATTTTGGGCAGTATTCCGTTCTTTTTGTTTGTGCGGGAGTTGCACGGTCAGCGCGGCGTATTGTTTCGTGACCAGCAGGTGCGGTTGTTTTTGACTCTCCTGCTGATTGTGCCCGCGCTCTTAACGCTGTATCGCTGGGCGGTTTCTGCTGTTCCCTTCGATCCGGTTAGCAATTACATATCCACGCTGTTTAACGTTACCTCTGTTGTTACTACCACTGGTTACGCGTCGGAAGACTATACTGCGTGGGGACCGCTGGCTTTCGTGGTTTTTTTCTTTTTGATGTTTGTAGGCGGCTGTTCCGGCTCCACCGCTGGCGGCATGAAGATATTCCGCTTCCAATTGTCAGTCATTGTTCTCCGTGAGAATTTGATGCGCCTGCTTCATCCACGGGCGGTGCTAACCCGCAATTACAACGGTCGCGCGGTTAGCGACGATATCATTTCCTCGATGATCGCCTATACCTTCATCTTCTTACTGTGCCTGCTGGTTTTGACGGTGTCGCTGGCCGCTATGCAGCTGGATTTCATCACTTCTTTGTCCGGCGCATTGACGGCTCTAACCAACGTTGGCCCGGGCTTGGGTGACATCATTGGCCCTGCCGGAAATTTTGGGCCGCTGCCAGATGCCGCTAAATGGATGTTGGGCGTGGGCATGCTGATGGGGCGTTTGGAAATATTAAGCGTAGTAGTGGTACTGTCACCAGCTTTCTGGCGCAGTTAGACTTGCCGCATTTCAGCGCGGCAAGTCAGTCACCCTTAATCAAGTTTTAGTCTTCTATCAAGCACTGGCGTCTGCTGTATTCAGAGCATTCAACGCACTCGTTACCGGGTTAGCGTACATGTCCAGCAGGTAAGGCCGCGCTGCTGCGTCACACGCATTGAGGCGTTTTTGTAACTCTTTCTCAGCCGCTTCCAAAGCCTGGCGTGTGCAACTTGCGGCTGCAGCCAGCGAAGCAAACAGTCCGGCCTCTACTGGCCCCCTGCCCGCAGCAACTTCACGCATCTGATACGCCACCAGATTGGAGGGGTGCAAGTGGTAATGGCTGTGAATTTCCCGGTCAATTCGCGCCGTCAAGGCTTTTGGGTCGGCTTCTGCGTCTTCGATGGGTGCGCCGAAGTGCACGTGCACGTGGCCTTTAAAGCCGGTTAGTCCGCGCATAATCTGGCTGGTATCTTCGCCTTCTGCTTTCAGGTAAGCACCGGTGCGGGCCCGGGTTTCCAGCTCATTGGCTTTATCCAGATCACAGGGGTCAAATTCATAAGCAATCGATACTGGCACAATACTCAGCCGGTTTATCGCCGTTTGGAAATCCAGTCCGGATTTTTTCGGGCTCATGTGGAACATCTTCACAATAGCGGGATCTGTGCGGTCTATACCGTCTTTGGCCCGCCCTTCACGTTGCGCAATCCACACCCCGTTGTGGGTCTCGATGCTGTGATTGATAAAATCGGACAGCATAAGGTAGGCGTCACGTATTTCCCGTGGGCTGGTCATGCTGCGCCGCACTACAAAGCTCTTGTTTAATCGCATCATTTCAGCAAAGACGCGATTTTCGAGCAAATTGTCACCAATGGCGATGCGAGTGGTTTTTAGCCCTTGGTTATACAACAAAAAATTTACAATCATTGGGTCAAAAACAATGTCGCGATGATTGCAGATGAACAGGTGGGTAGATTCCTGCTTCAAATTCTGTAACCCGCTCTCGGTAACCCGAGTGGTGGTATTTCCAACCAGTTCACCAACGTAGCCCGACAACGATGCTTGCAAATCGTCTATACGGGTGAAACCACCAAAACGGCGGCGCAACCAATAACTCACAATCCCCCGCAGCATCGCCGGCGCCCAGCGTGCAGCCCCAGGCGATTTGATGCGGCCAATCAAGTTCAGAAATTCCCGATCATGTACTAATCGTTGTATTACGGCGGAAGTCTCCTCGTCCGAGTAAGGACGGATGGCATCAAATTTCTGCATTAATAGTAAAACCTTGTGTTAGTCGAGAGCCGCGAGCCTCGGTAAGAATCACGCTTTTGCAGAGGCAATAAATTTTTAACGCTATTGTATCGTTTTAAAAGCCAATTTTCCTTAAACGTTAATGAAGCTGCACGAATTTCCGCTGCTCCTTTGCTCTTAAATGACGACGCTGACGTATAACAACAGCGCTCAGGCTTATATTGATAATCCCACTGGGCAAAACACCCACCCTGAAATCTGCTATGATTCTGCCGCAGAAATACACAGTGCCGCTCTGTCGGCGCTGCTTCATTCAGGCTGCTTGCGGGTAAACCGGCTCATTATGTACTCCCATCAGGACTTCGATCAGCTCTCAAGCGAACGGCCCACAGCCGTGCAGACTCCCGAACAGGTGTTGCATGAAGTGTTTGGCTATGACAGCTTCCGCCCGTTACAGGAGGACATAGTAAAAGAACTGTGCGCCGGTGGCGACGCACTGGTGCTTATGCCCACCGGCGGCGGTAAATCCCTGTGTTATCAGGTTCCGGCCCTGGTACGCCCGGGCACCGGCATCGTGGTGTCGCCGTTGATAGCTCTGATGCAAGACCAAGTAACTGCCCTGAAAGAACTGGGAGTTAGAGCCGCTTTTTTGAATTCCACCATGGACTTCGAGCAAGCCAGAGCGACTGAATACGCTCTGATGTCAGGTGAGCTGGATTTGCTGTATTGCGCCCCGGAACGGCTGATTCAGCCCCGCACTATAGAACTGTTACACAATACCTCCATCGCTCTGTTTGCAATCGACGAGGCTCATTGTGTTTCCCAATGGGGTCACGACTTTCGTTCGGATTACTTGCAGCTGAGCATGTTGGCGCAAACTTTTCCGAACATACCACGTATCGCTTTGACTGCCACCGCCGATGAGCGCACCCGCAAAGAGATTGCCGAGCGCCTGTCGTTAACCCAAGCTCGGCATTTTATCAGCGGTTTTGATCGCCCTAATATTCAGTACAGAATTACGCCAAAAATAAATGCTAACAAACAGTTACTGGACTTTATCAAGACGGAACATGAAGGCGATTGCGGCATCGTTTACTGCCTTTCGCGCAAAAAAGTAGACGCCACCGCAAAGCTGTTGCAAGGCAAAGGTTACAACGCTCTTCCCTATCACGCTGGCTTGGCCACGGATGAGCGAGCATCAAACCAGGATCGTTTCCTGCGTGAAGACAGCGTTATTATTGTGGCTACCATCGCGTTTGGTATGGGCATAGACAAACCCGATGTGCGCTTTGTTGCCCACCTGGATTTGCCCAAAAGCCTTGAGGCTTATTATCAGGAAACAGGCCGTGCTGGCCGCGACGGCAAACCTTCTACCGCATGGATGGTTTACGGTTTGCAGGATGTTATCAAACTGCGGCAAATGCTGGAAACATCGCAGGGTAACGATCACTTCAAACGGGTTGAGCGACAAAAGCTTGACGCCATGCTGGGCCTTTGTGAGGTTACCGGTTGCAGGCGCAAGGTACTGCTGAACTACTTCGGCGACGAACTGGACCAACCCTGCGGCAATTGCGATACCTGCCTGACACCGCCGGAGACCTGGGATGGCACAGTTGCCGTACAAAAAGCTCTGTCTTGCGTATTCCGCACCGGTCAGCGTTTTGGTGTGACCTACCTGATTGATGTGCTGCGCGGATCTGAAAACGATCGCCTCGTTCAAATGGGTCACCAGCAGGTATCCACTTACGGAATCGGCAAAGACTTAACCGCCAACGAGTGGAAATCGGTGTTTCGCCAACTGGTGGCAAACGGCTATCTGAGAGCAGATCCAGACGGTTACGGTGCTTTGCAACTGACCGAACAGTGCCGCCCCCTGTTGAAAGGCGAAGCCAGCGTTCAATTACGCAAAGATCCGGAGCCGCCAAAAAGCTCAGCGAAAGGCAGCTCCAGATCCGCTGCATCGGTGCGGGAGCAGATTACCGATCACGACGGTTGGGAAGCGCTGCGCGCATGCCGTAAACAGTTGGCCGATAAGCAGGGCGTGCCGCCCTACGTTATTTTTCACGACACCACGCTGTTCGACATGCTGGAGCGCCGGCCAGCCACTCTGGAGGAGCTTGCCGACGTTAGCGGTGTGGGCGCTGCAAAGCTGGAAAAATACGGAGATCTGTTTTTACAAACGCTGAACAGCTTGCGCAGCTAAACGGAACGTCATGCCCGGGTTTTCAGCTTCTGTTAAACTCTATCGTCTTTTACTCTCTGAGGGCGCGTGTTTTTACCGCGCCACCAATTGACTTAACGCCTGCGGGAGCCGCTGTTTATGGCCCATGAAGAACTGCACTTGAACCTTCGCAACTTGACGTTGAATGATTACGACCAACTGCAAATACTAATGGACCGGGTGTACCATGACATTGGAGGTGCCTGGCCCCGCGACACCATCAAAGCCCTGGTAGACCAGTTTCCAGACGGCCAGATCTGCATTGAAGAAAGCGGCGAATTGGTAGCCGTGGCGCTGACAGTTGCCGTGCAGTACGAACGGTTCAGCAATCCGCACACCTATGACGATCTTATCATGCGTGATGAGAAGCTTCGGCACGATGCAAAAGGCGATTCTTTGTACGGGTTGGATGTGTTCATTCACCCGGAATACCGCGGTTATCGCCTCGGCCGACGGCTTTATGAGGCTCGCAAAGAACTGTGCCGCTCTATGAACTTACGGGCCATTCTAGCGGGCGGGCGCATTCCTTTTTATCATAAATACAAAGACCACTGCACACCGGCCGAATACATCGAGCGGGTAAGCCGTAAAGATATTTATGATCCGATTCTGAGCTTTCAGCTTTCCAATGACTTTCAAGTTACCCGGTTATTGCACAAGTATTTGCCGGAAGATGAAAAATCCCTGGGCTATGCCACCCTGCTGGAATGGCGGAACATTTTGTACGTTCCCCCCTCTTCTGTGCTCAACACACGCAAAACCCAAGTTCGTATGGGTGCGGTGCAGTGGCAAATGCGTGAATTCGCATCGGTTGAGGAAGTGTTGACGCAGGTTGAGTATTTTGTGGATGCCTTGTCGGATTACAAAAGCGACTTCGCTCTATTCCCTGAGTTTTTCAATGCGCCTTTGATGGGCCTGACGGATCAGGTTGACCAAACTCGTGCAGTACGTTTCCTGGCTGGCTTTACCGAGCAGTTTCGTAACGAAATGTCTGACATGGCGGTCAGTTACAACATCAATATCATCACCGGCTCCATGCCGCTGCTTGAAAACGACCGGGTCTACAACGTCTCGTACTTGTGCCACCGCGATGGCCGTGTTGATGAACAACGAAAAATTCACATAACGCCGCACGAACGCCGTGACTGGGTGATTGAAGGCGGCAACGAGTTCAAGGTGTTCGAAACAGACGCCGGCCGCGTTGCTATTCTGATCTGCTATGACATTGAGTTCCCGGAACTGGGGCGCATGGCAGCTGAGCAAGAAGTAGACATCATTTGCGTACCCTTCTGGACTGATACCAAAAACAGCTATCTACGGGTACGCCACTGCGCCCAGGCACGCGCGATCGAAAACGAGTGCTACGTGGTGATCACCGGCAGTGTTGGTAACTTACCGAAGGTAGAAAACCTGGACGTGCAGTACGCGCAGTCTTCGGTGTTCTCACCCTCGGATTTTGCCTTCCCCCACGATGCGGTAATGGCAGAAACTACACCAAACACTGAAATGATCATGTTCTCTGATTTGGATCTGGCAAAATTAACGTTGGTGCGTAATGAAGGTTCGGTGACCAACCTGAAAGATCGCCGGGTTGATCTCTATCAGCTAAAAACACGTCCTTTCTAACAGTGGGTTGAAAAACCGGTCGAACCTTGTACTTTAGGGAGTAAGCAACAAGGTTCGTTAAAAGCTGACATGACGGCAGGAATCTTTACTGATGAATGAGGCATTGCCCGATTTACGCGCCCGCTTCCGTTTTCGGCGCGGACTGTTTCGTAAAGAACGTGTTAATGTTCCAGTGTTTGAGTTGGACACTTACGGCTGCGTATTGAAAAGTGACAAAGTGTTCGAACCGGGCGACGCCATTATTCTGGACCTGGTGATGACCATGCCGGTAGACGAAATCTGCGCCCAAGGCATAAGCGGCGTAATTATCCAGCGTCGAAAACACTGTAGCAATTTTTTTTACTCCGTTGAGTTTGTGGATCCAGACCCACAAAAAAATCCCCATTTGAATGATCGCTTAAGTCGTATTCGCAGTGTGTTAAACAGAAAGCAGTCCATTCAATCCCGCCGCTCATCAGGCCCCGGCGCAGCGTTACATAAGACGGCCTGAACCAACTCTGTAGTGATTTTCAGCTATTCAGTTGTGCCATTCACAGCAAATGTATTGCCCCAACCCGCCTGAGGACACCATCATGGCCAAGAAAGAAAAGCCAAAAAACGTCGAAAAGATAGTAAAAAAAGTAAACAAGAAGTTCGCTAAAACAACGTCACACATTGAAAGTCTGTTTAATGATGCTCTGAAGCAGTTCGACAATCTGCAAAACCAGATAAAACAACCTGTGCACAAGCTGCGTAAAGACATAGACGAGCTGCGCGATCGCGAAATGAAGCGCTTCAACGACGAATTCGAGCGTCGGCTTCAAGAGTTTCAAGAAATGCAAAACAGCCTGCTGGAACGATTGGGCATAGGACACGCCGACGAAGGTAAGCCAAGCAAAAAGAAACCGATGTTGCCGACTCCTGCAGTATCCAAGAAAAAAAAGGCAAAGTCTGAGTCTGTAGCACCCCCGGAATCCGCGCCATCAAAATCAAAAGCACCGAAATCTAAAGCGCCCAAAAAAGCCAAGGCCAAAGCCGCACCTGCGCCAGCACCTACTTCTACAACTGCGCCTACATCTGCTGAAGCACCGGCAAAGGCACCCGCTCAAGCTCCAGCAAAGACCAAGGCAAAATCAACTCAACTGGCAGATCCCTCCGACCTGACCCGAGTCAAAGGCATTGGCCCCGCTACCCAGAAAAAAATGAACGAAGCCGGGTTGACCACGATCGGCCAGATTGCCTACCCCAGCGCCGAAGACCAGGAAAAGCTGAAAGCGTTTGCCAGCATCAAGGGCTTTGACCAGCTGGCGGCTGAAGCCAAGAAAATCGTTTAATGCAAAAGCCTGACCAGCCTGTATTACAGGACATTGTCCTGATTGGCGGCGGGCACAGCCACGTCGGGGTTCTGCGGCAGTTCGCCATGAACCCCGTAGCTGGTGTGCGTTTAACGCTGATTTGCCGCGACACCGACACGCCCTACTCTGGCATGCTGCCCGGTTACATTGCCGGCCACTACAGCCATGACGACGTCCATATCGATTTAAGCCGACTGGCTGAATTTTCTGGAGCGCGCTTTTACCGGGACGAAGCCATCGGCATCGATACCGCTACCCAGCATGTTATCTGCCGTGATCGCCCGCCCGTCAGCTACGATTTGCTCTCTATCAACATTGGCTCTTCACCACGTACTGCCGATGTAAAAGGTGCCGCCGAACACGCCGTACCCGTGAAACCTATTAACCGCTTTAATCGGCACTGGCTTGACTTGCTTGACCGCATAAAACAACACCAGGGCCCGTTCACACTGGCGGTGGTAGGTGCAGGCGCTGGCGGCGTTGAGATGGCTATGGCCATGCAATACCGCTTGCAGAATGAACTACGCAACATTGCCAGCCAGGCGGTAGAACTCCATGTGCACATACTGGATGCCGCTGACACGATATTGCCCACCCACAGCCCTAAAGTACGTGCCGTGTTTGAACGCACCCTGGCTGAGCGGGGTGTGAATGTTCACTTGGGTGCGGCAGTAACCGAGGTAACCGCCCGAACCTTACACATTGAAGGCGAAAAATCGCCCTTAATGGCGGACGAAGTGCTCTGGGTAACCCGCGCCGGCGGTCCGAAATGGTTGACCCAAACCGGACTGGCGCTGGACAACGGCTTGTTTATTCGAGTTCGCGATACGCTTCAGGTTGAAAACGACGATCGCATTTTTGCGGTTGGTGATATTGCCAACATGATTCACCACCCGCGCGAAAAAGCCGGGGTATTTGCGGTACGCCAAGGCAAACCGCTGGCCGATAATCTGCGCCGAATGGCCCTTGGCAAAACGCCGTTGAACTATCACCCTCAGAAAAAATGGCTGGCGTTAATTTCTACCGGTGACCGCTACGCGGTGGCCTCGCGCGGTAAACTGAGCGTATCCGGCGCGTTGGTGTGGCGCTGGAAAGACCAGATCGACCGTCGCTTTATGAAGAAATTCAAAGAGCTGCCGGCCATGCCTGATAATCAGGTTAAACCGGATACAGGCGCTGCACGCTCCGCCGACGATGCCGCCCAAGCGCTGTCTTTGGCCACCATGCGCTGCGGAGGTTGCGGCGCTAAGGTCGGAAGCACGGTATTGTCCCGCGCGCTGTCAAAGCTTCAGCCGGTGAACCGCGATGATGTCATTGTCGGCCTTCACGCTCCGGACGATGCAGCCGTATTGCGCATTCCTCCGGGCAAAGCCATTGTACAAACGGTGGACTTCTTCCGTGCCTTTATTGACGATCCCTACCTGTTTGGTCAGATTGCCGCCAATCACAGCCTGGGGGATATTTTTGCCATGGGTGCAATACCGCAAAGCGCAACGGCTATCGCCACCGTGCCCTACGGCATCGAAAGCAAAGTGGAAGAGCAAATCTACCAGATGATGGCGGGGGCTGTATCCGTGCTGAATAACGCCGATTGCGCTTTGGTGGGTGGGCATACCGGCGAAGGCCAGGAACTGGCTCTGGGGTTTGCGGTGAACGGCCTGATCGATCCCGATGTGCTGATGAGCAAGGGCGGAATGCAACCCGGTGACGCCATTATTCTCACCAAGCCCATAGGCACCGGTACTCTGCTGGCCGCACATGCGAAGCTTATTGCCAAAGGCCGTTGGATTGACGCAGCCCTGCGCTGCATGGTGCAGTCCAGCGCCAGCGCTGCCGAGTGTTTTCAGCAACACGGCGCCACAGCGTGCACCGACGTTACCGGCTTTGGTCTGCTTGGGCACCTGGCAGAAATGCTGCGCCCCTCGAGTTGCGCTGCAGAGCTTAATCTTGCTGCCATACCGCTACTGGACGGCGCATTAGAAACCAGCAGCCAGGGCATTCTAAGCTCGCTACACATGGCCAACAGCGGCGCAGCCAGCCGTATTGAGCAGGTCGGCCAGTGGCAAAATCATCCGGTTTATCCGCTGCTGTTTGACCCGCAAACCGCAGGAGGCTTGCTAGCAAGCGTGCCTGCGAGCAATGTTGAAGACTGTTTGTTGGCATTACGCCAGTGTGGCTATTCTCACGCCGCGGTGGTCGGCGTTGTTAAAGAAACCCTTGCCAATGCCAACATAACCTTGGTGGATCAATCGGCCTGAAACACCAGTCTGAACGGCGGTTGATCGCCCAGCGGCGTCATGCCCTTTTGCAAGTCTACGCGCCAGATCATAGCGTCGCCGGTGGTGCAAAAAGGCGCGGAAAATTCTGCGTAATAGTCATTGCCTTCGCGCACCAGTGGCACCGGGTATTCGCCCATGTACATAGACTCGCCGCGTAACACCACTAATAGCGGCTGAGGCGCGCCAGGGGCTACAATATCCAAGCGATAATTGTTCTCGGTGTCGTTATTCGTGGTGATGTCAGACAGGCTTACCCGCCAGCTTTGGCCCTGTTGTTGCCAGTCACAGTCGCTCTGCTGAAGGTTACAAGTGCTGGTTTGTTGCCCGGTCTTTTCACTGTTTGAGCCATCGAGCCAGCGCAACGCCAGAACGGCGACGGCAATAACCCCTACAATCAACCCTATTTTCAAACCCGAAGCCCTTATCCCACGTATCATTGGCACGCCTTGTTGCAGAAAATGGCATTATGGACATTGTTCCCGCCCATTCAAAGGTTTCTAAGGCGATCAAAGTCATGACAAAATGATCGCTTGCTACTGTTCAGTCAATGCTTACTCATTTGAAAACAGGCCAGTATTTACTTATTTTAAAATAGGATTATGTCGTGCAACCGGAAATTTCCGTAAAAAATCTCAACAAATCCTACGAAGGCGGCTTTCAGGCCCTGAAGGACATCAATCTGGACATCAGCCGCGGCGAAATTTTTGCGCTGTTAGGCCCCAACGGCGCAGGCAAAACCACGCTGATCAGTATTATCTGCGGGCTGGTGAACATGTCGTCGGGTCAAGTTCTGGCGGGGGGTAACGATATCATTCGCGACTATCGTAAAGCGCGGCAGGCCATAGGCCTAGTGCCGCAAGAGCTCGCCACCGATTCGTTTGAAACCGTTTGGGCCGCTGTCTCTTTCAGCCGTGGGTTGTTCGGTAAACCGGCAAATCCGGCTCACATTGAAAAAATACTGAAGGCACTGTCGCTGTGGGACAAGCGCAACAACCACATAATGACGTTGTCTGGCGGCATGAAACGCCGAGTGATGATTGCCAAAGCCCTCTCCCATGAGCCACGTATCCTGTTTCTGGACGAACCCACCGCCGGTGTAGACGTAGAACTGCGTCGGGACATGTGGGCGCTGGTTCGGCAGCTACGGGAAAGTGGCGTCACCATCATTCTGACCACCCACTACATCGAAGAAGCCGAAGAAATGGCGGATCGTATTGGGGTTATCCGCCAAGGTGAAATCATATTGGTGGAAGATAAAAACCGGCTGATGAGCAAGTTGGGGAAAAAAGAACTGCGCCTGCAACTGCAGAACAAACTCGAGTCCTTACCCCCCGAACTGGCGGCGGAAGCCCTGGAGCTGTCAGAGTCTGGCCATGAACTGATTTACACCTTTAACACCCAGCACGAGCAGACTGGCATTTCCCACTTACTGCGAACGCTAGGCGATCTGGGCATTGAATACCGCGACCTGAAAACCCGGGAAAGCTCTCTTGAAGACATATTTGTTGGGCTGGTGCACCAGTGAACACCCTATGGAGAACGGCATGAATTTTTACGGCGTAAGCGCCATTTACAAATTTGAAATGGCCCGCATGAAGCGGACCCTTATGCAAAGCATACTCTCGCCGGTAATTTCCACGTGCTTGTATTTCGTGGTCTTCGGCTCGGCCATAGGCTCTCGCATGGGCGATATTGGCGATGTGCCTTACGGCGCATTCATCGTCCCGGGTTTGGTAATGCTGTCACTGTTGATGCACAGCATTTCCAACGCATCTTTCGGCATCTACATGCCAAAATTTTCAGGTACCGTTTACGAGGTGCTTTCGGCGCCCATATCCTATATAGAGGTAATATTAGGTTACGTAGGTGCTGCGGCCACAAAATCGGTGATACTGGGCTTAATTATTCTGATTACATCGAAATTTTTTGTCGACTACAGCATTTTGCACCCCTTCTGGATGGTGTCTTTTTTGGTTCTGACTTCCGTCACTTTCAGCCTGTTTGGCTTTATTATCGGTATCTGGGCTGACAATTTCGAAAAGTTACAAGTTGTTCCAATGATGATTGTGACTCCCCTGACATTTCTGGGCGGCACCTTTTATTCCATCGACATGCTGCCCGACATTTGGCAAACCGTCAGCCTGTTCAATCCCGTGGTGTATCTGATCAGTGGATTTCGCTGGGCGTTTTTCGGCGTGTCAGACGTGCATATTGGCGTTAGCCTACTGATGACGCTGGGCTTTCTGACCGCCTGTTTGGTGACCATCAGCTGGATTTTCAAAACCGGATACAAACTGCGCCCATGAACCTGGTAGCGCTCAAACCAAGAGTGATCGCCCTGAGTGCATCGCTGCTGATGGCGGCGTGCACCACGAGCGCCAGTGCTATTGAGTCTCAGGTGTTACCGGCGCGAGCAGCGTGCTTTGTCAGTGAAGAACAGAGCGTTACCGTTAGCCTGGAGTGGGCTGAAACGGCAGAACAGCGGCGCATCGGCCTGATGGGGCGGGGAAAATTGAAAGAGCGCAGCGGCATGCTGTTTGACTACGACAGCCTACAGTCTGCCGAAAACAGCTTCTGGATGCGCAACACACTGATAGCGTTAGACATCGCCTACGTAAACGAGCAGGGCGTCATTGTGGCCATTAATCGGATGGAGCCTTGCGAATCTGTGGCGGCGTTCAATTGCCCGACTTACCCCGCGGGCGCCGAATATGTCCAGGCTATCGAGATGAACGCCGGTTTTTTTAGCCGTTATCAGTTAACTCTGGGCGATCGCTTACAGACAAATCCGGCGCTTTGCGCCAATGGATCTTAGCGATCCAGCCACTTAGCCGGCCGCTTCGCCAGAAACGCGCAAATGCCCTCTTCCGCATCCTCAGCTTCCAGGTTCTTCGCCATCACCTCTGAGGTGTAGGCATAAGCCTCGTGCAGGGGCATTTCCAGCTGAGTGTAAAACGCCTGTTTGCCAATTTTCAGAGTGTGGCCAGATTTACTGGCGATCGTAGCCGCCAGCTGGGCAACCGCATTCTTCAGCTCGCTATCGGCAACCACCCGATTCACCAGCCCGATTTGCTCGGCTCGCGCCGCATTGATCATCTCGCCGGTGAGCAACATTTCCATCGCGTGTTTTGGTGATACGTTACGAGACAGCGCCACCATTGGCGTGGAACAGAACAAACCAATATTTACCCCGGGCGTCGCGAAACGCGCCGTTTCACCGGCAACCGCCAGATCGCAACTGGCCACCAGCTGGCAGCCCGCCGCTGTGGCTACGCCATCAACCCGGGCGATCACCGGTTTCGGCAAATTCACAATCTGCTGCATCACCTTGCTGCACAACTCAAACAGCGACAGCATAAACGGCGTGCTGCCGAGCTGACCCTGCACCTCCTTCAAATCGTGACCGGCACAAAACACCTTGCCACTCGCTGCCAAAACTACAACCCGCGTTGCGGCGTCATCGGTCAATATCATCAATTGGTCATGCAGCGCCTGCAGCATCGTCATCGACAAACTGTTACGACCGGTCGGATTGTTCAGCGTCAGCGTGGTTACGCCGTCCGTATTATCGACTAACAGCAGGGAATCCGATTCAGACGTCATGATGCTATCCTCTTATTTACAATTTTTATTCAGAACGTTAGGTTGCGCCTTCAAGTATTGAATAGCCTGACAATCATGTCGACGCGACATTCGCAGCATGACGGAAAATTCATGCGCCAGAGCTTGAGATTCTCTTGCTTGACCGACAACCTACTCTGAATCATCAAAAATACACAGCGACTGAAAACCTGACGGGGATATACCCATGAATAAATCCAATATTCTGAAAGCCGTAGTCGGGCTGGCGATCATCATCGGGGGTGTGCTGGTGATACTGGAAGACAATCCACAGCCGCCCACGGGAGACATCAACCGGATTGAGCCCTTGCCGGAGCAGTAACCCGGAACGGTGCTTGTGAATATTTTATCGGAATGCGCGGAAAACCTCGGCTTTCAGGCCGGGGATGAATAGCGCGGACACCGCAGGTGTCCCTCTCGTTAGCAACATTCTCATTCCGGCGTTTGCTGCTGCGCCGCGACGATATTTCGTCACAAATACCAAGTGAACGTGCATCCTAAAAACGCAATGCCGCCCGTGCCTAATATCATTGTTTTTTTCCATAGACTAACTATGGTTGAGCTATGAAACGCCTTCAAGCATTCAAATTTCAGATTGAGCCAAACGGTGAGCAAATCCGCGCCATGCGTCAGTACGCTGGTAATGCTCGCAAGATTTGGAATTTGGCTTTGAATCGTCAGCAAGAGCTACAGACTGCCGGTGAAAAATTCACCAATAGCTTTGGCATGAATAATTGGCTGCCAGCATGGAAGCAGGAATTCTCGTACTTGTGCGACTCTCCCTCACAAACACTACAACAAGTCACAAAAGACCTGGCCGCTGCGTACAAGAACTTCTTTGAGAAGCGTGCCGATTTTCCACAATTCAAGAAAAAAGGTAGGTCGTCAGACAGCTTTCGCTTTCCGCAAGGTTTCGAGATTGACGAAGCCAATCGACGTATTCGACTCCCAAAGCTAGGCTGGATTCGCTACCGCAAGAGCCGTGGCATCATCGGACTGGCAAAGAACATCACCGTTTCCTGTGTGGCTGGCAAGTGGTACGCCAGCATTCAGACCGAGCGCGAAGTTGGGCAGCCACTACATCCATCAACGTCGATAGTCGGCCTCGATGCGGGTATCACGCTATTCGCGACGCTCTCTGACGGCACGATGTTCGAGCCGGTCAATGCGCTGCGTACCAGCGCTGCGAAGATGGCAAAGTATCAGCGGCGCATGAGCCGCAAGGTCAAATTCAGCAGCAATTGGAAAAAGGCGAAGGCCCGTATCACCAAGTTGCATCAACGGGTTGCTCATACCCGCAATGACTTTCTCCACAAGACCTCGAACATCATCAGCAAAAACCACGCGATGGTCGTCATCGAAGATCTGAAAGTCACGAATATGAGCAAGTCAGCAAGCGGCACACTTGAGGCACCAGGACGAAACGTAAACGCCAAATCCGGCCTTAATAAGTCGATTCTCGATCAGGGCTGGGGCGAGTTCCGCCGCCAGTTGGAATACAAACAGGCGTGGCTGGGCGGTGAAGTGTTTGCCGTCAACCCTCGTAACACCAGCCGGACGTGTCCGGCCTGCGGTCATATTTCCGCAGAGAATCGCAAGACTCAATCGCAATTCGAATGTGTCGAATGTGGGTATGCTGAAAATGCAGACCTCAACGCCGCCATCAATATTTTAAGGGCAGGTCATGCCCGGTTAACCTGTGAAGTGAACGGTGCGGTAATGCCGTCAGCAACAGGAACCCACCGAAGCGACTCAAGGATGGCTCAATGCCACGCCTGAGCGCAGTAGGAATCCCCGCCCTTCAGGGCGGGGAGGATGTCAAAGTTCCGAAGCTGAATCACTATGGTTTGGCCGTACCTGGCGCTGCAAGCCCAGCAAAAAGTTTCGAAGAATCTGGTCTTTGCACTCCCGGTAATTCTTATTACCTGGTTTGCGGAAAAGCGCACTTAATTCATGGTTACTTAATTGAAGCTCTACCAACTGAAAAATAGCTAGAATATCGTCAGTCTTTAAATTTAAAGCAATTCGCAGCTTCTGGAATACAATATTATTATTGAGCTGTTTTTCTGGCTCTGGTTGCTCACCATCGCGTTTGCCACGCTTATAGATAATGAAGCCATTAAGAAAAACGGCTAGAGCTGTGTCATTTAGCTTGAGAAAAGTATCGTCCTCGTCTTTTTTCAACCAGGCAGAAACTTGCTCTTCGGTTACGGTAAAATCGGCCAAAGCAAAGATTTCAATCATCGTACTATCGTTTAAATCAAAGATATAACGTACACGGCGTAAAACATCATTATTGGTCAAAATGTAATTCCTAGTCTTTGGTGAATCCAGCTCAGTTAAAACCGTCTTTTAGAACACAATATTTTACCATAACTGCAACTTCTAACCCGAACCGATTGTCACCTTTCCTAGTGATCTTCGAATGTTCATTACTCTCAACCTTCCTGTAGCGGCAGACCAAATTCGATGATCGATTCTCAGACAGAAGACGTGATGCAAAGCGTCGAAAAGGTGATTCAGGACCCCCTTCGATTCAAGCTGAAACTTGACATCGGCGAGGACGCTTACACGTCGCTAAAGCTCAAGAAGCACCTCATCGACAGTGTAGATGCAGCTACCGGCGCAACAACGGGCGTTGCCGTTGCACAGTCGTCGCTGGTCGCTTCAACTACAAATCCATGTCTAACGAGATCATCTCGTTTCTTACCGGTGTAGCAGAAGCCGACGGAGCCATTGACGAGCGCGAGGAGATGGCCATAGAACGTGTCAGCACAATTTTCCTGACCGTAAACTCTTTCTCTACCACTGTATCTGAAGGTGCGAAGGCAGGAATGGAAGGCCTGAATCGTCAACGGCAATCTGCTCTATCGGGCATAGCGGCTGGAATTCAAGCCTCGAAAAAGAGTTTTGGTTCTTTAGGACAAAAATCGAAGACTGTTTTTTTCGGGCTTGGGCGTAAAAAAAATGCCAGCACGCCTAAGGTTCCTCCACAGAAGTCGCCGCGCCCCTAAGATTCCATAACGTAAGAGGCGGCGGCACTGGCACTGCACATTCACGCCAAATATTTAATTAAGAGCCTGGCCTGAAGACCAAAACACGTGATCAATGATCAAAACTATCGGCAAAGCGGTGGTTAACATCCCGATGACCCGCTTCATCAAGCCTGACCACTATAATGACATCGCGCAAAGTCGCATCGGCGGGCAATTTCCAATAGTCAATTGCAATCTGCGGCGCGGCCACGTTTTCCAAACGACCACTGTCTACCTCGGCCAGGTATTCACCATAGCTATATACCGCCTCTTCTTCGAAATAACCCACTAGCCGATGTGCGGTGCGGCCAGAAATAACATAGAGAAACAAAAAGCTGGTAAAGAAAACCCCCTGCGCAAGCAAAATCAGCACCCGTTCCAAAAAGCTGGGCTGAGCAATTTGTACAAACGTCATCAGGTGCATGCGTTCGTTTTCAGCCTCCTCCAGCAACGTGTGGATCCATTCCCGATTGTCTTCCATCCGACGAAGCGAGCGCATGTGCCCGACCATCCCGCCGACCATCCCCGGTACGGCTGCTACGGTTTCCAACACCACCGCACGGTGTCCATAACGCTTGGCAAAAAAAAGATCCGCAAAAAAACGTAGAAGCCTGGTTAAGCGAAAGGCCACGCGGTCAGAAAAGCCCGAAGGGGTATGATGTTTGCTCAGCGGATCACTGTTGTGTGCCGTTGAAAAAGACCCCAATGCTTCGTTCATGTCGACGATCTCCAAATTAAGCGTACCAAGACCCCAGAAAAAATACTGCCGATGTGGGGGACGTACGCGGCACCTATAATTACGTGGTTCACCAAGCAGTTAGATCACTGTCCCTTACATACTACTCGAATGTAACCATTTACTTTCTAGACGCTGGTGCTCGCCCACTTTCTGAGAAATCAGCATGACACCAAACGAAATAGATCTTTCCCGGTTTTGTGAAAGGAAAAACTGAGACAGGTTTATTTTTAAACACTATCTCTGGTACAACTAAAGCCCAAATTACATCTAAAAATCTAACCCGACTTCCGGTTTCCACGCTTCTGTTTCCGGGAATCCTCAATGCCTTACTGGCGGAGGTGGCATGAAGTCTCTCTCGAACACAGGGTTTGCGCTCTTTGGTGCAGCGCTGATCGCGATCAGTTACGGGCTAGCGCGCTTCGCCTTTGGTCTATTTGTACCCCCTATCCGGGCCGAGCTGGGTCTTACGCCTGAAGTAATCGGTATCATCGGCGCGCTGCCGCTTATCAGTTTCCTTCTGGCGACGTTGGTGGCACCGCTCTCCGCTGATCGTCTCGGTGCCCGCAACACAGCCGTCCTGTCGTGTGGTATTGGCGTCGTCGGTCTGGCGCTTATCAGCCAGGCGTCTGGTGCTCTGTCGCTCGGAGTGGGCGTGTTCGCGTGCGGCATCTGCACGGGCCTTATGATGCCGGCGCTCACGGCCGCCATGCAGGCTATGGTGAGCCGCGCGGTGCACGGCCGTGTCAGTTCAGTCATGAATGCGGGCACCAGCATTGGCGTGGCCGTTGCCGTACCGGTGGTTCTGTTCCTGTCTAGCGCTTGGCGCTCCGCGTACCTGTCCTTCGCCATTCTGGCGGGGATTGGCGCCGTTGCCGCGTGGTACTTTATCCCTTCCGTGTCTCGGGTCATTCCCGCGAATTCTGCGCCACCAACTCCGATCAGCGCCCTGCAGTGGTCGCGTCTGTTCAGGCTTTCGCTGTTTGCATTCGTGATGGGCTTCGTTTCCTCTGCGTACTGGATCTTCGCACCCGATTTAATGATCACCCTCGGCGGCCTACCACCCTCTGCAACCGGGTGGCTGTGGCTAGCGGTTGGTATCGCCGGCATCGGAGGTGCCGTGGTGGCCGACCTGGCCGATCGCAACAACCCACCCATCACACATTCACTGATGCTGGTGATGTTGTCCGCGAGTTTGGCACTACTTGCTGCCAGCCCTGATCAGCTGGTGCTCGCGGCATTCTCCGCGTTGGTCTTCGGTTTGGCCTATATGAGCCTGACAGGGCTCTATCTGATGACCGGCATCCGCCTGTTGCCGGGCCGATTGTCAATGGGGCCGGTACTACCATTCATGGCTGTCTCGCTCGGGCAGGCAACCGGCTCGCCCGTTGTCGGCATGCTAGTGAGCGAATTCGGCTACGCCAATGCATTTGCTACTTTCTCCGCGATCGGCATCCTGGTAGCAATGTTGTCGCCACTTTACCCGCGCTACATCGACCATGAGCCCGAGGAGGAGATTGAAGACCAAACCGGCCTTCAGGCGGCGTACAATAACCAGCTCCTGGACGAAGATGGCGAGCCTCTGGCAGCCGTCGCGGATGAGGCCGAGAACCCTTAGCAGAACACAGCACTTTGCTAGAGTCATCAGGATTCTAATAACACTGGTTTTATGACTATTCCTGCAGTTTTTACCACTAATAAGCCGCTGACAATACCGTAGATTGCTATTAAAGGTGGGTGCCAGCAGATGTGGCGCCGAAAGGCAGTTTTATTCAGGACTTGGTGGTTGACCGCGACCGGGGCTTTGCCTATTTGGCGGATATCGCCAATCCCGGCCTGCTGACGGTCAACCTGGCAAGTGGCGAGACCTGGCGCTTCCAAGGTCACGCATCGCTTCAACCACAGGCTGATGCGCGCATGGTGATCAATGGCGAGGCCATACAGTTTGGCGGCGCACCCGCGAACGTCGGGTCCAATCCCATCACCCTGTCGGATGACCGCAGCATCGTCTACTTTGGCGCCATGAATGGTCTGGACTGGTTCAGCGTGCCTGCCAAACTGTTGCGCGAGCACGCCAGTGAACAGAAAATTGCGGATGCGATTGTCCGGGTTGGGCCCAAACCCGTGTCCGACGGTGCCGATACGGACGCCACAGGCCGACACTTCTTCACTAACCTCAATCACAACGGCATTGATGTACTGCCACCCGGAGGTAATCTGGAACCCCTGGTGCGAGACGAGCGTCTCAGCTGGCCTGACAGTGTTCGCATGGGCCCGCAGGGCTGGCTCTACGTTGCGGTCAATCAGCTGCACAAAGCGCCACCGTTCACAGGTGGTAAAGATCAAGGCAAGCCGCCCTACTTTATTTACAAGGTCTGGGTTGGAGGGGTTGAAGAGTAATACTGAAATCCATCGTGGCGGCTCTTACTCTGGCAGGCCTGCCACGCCTGAATCGACCATCGTTTGTATGTCGTCACTGGAATAGCCACAGCCTGCCAGCGAAGCCACTGTGTCCTGACCCAGGGCCGGTGCGCCTTGCCAGGGTTGCATTGGCGTGGCTGAGAATCGGGCCGGAGCGCGGGTCTGGCGAATGTGACCCGCCTGCGGGTGGTCATACTCCACCAGTAAGTCATTGGCCTGAACCTGTGGATGGTCGAGCACCTGCGTGCGGGTCAGTACCGGCGCGCAAGGCACCGACTCTTCTTCCAGTCGCGCCAGCCAATGCTCGGCAGAGTCTGTCCTGATTACGGACTGGATCAGATCGAGCCGGGCGTCGATGTTTTTCTGCCGTAGCTCTGCCGTCAGGAAACTCGGGTCCTCGGCCCATTCCGGCCGATTCACCGCACGGATCAGTGCCTGCCACTCGCGGTCATTCTGCACCGCAATGGTGATATAGCCAGTGGTGGTCTCGTAGATCAAATCCTGAAAGCTGGCAGCGGCCTGCTGTGGCAATTCGCCTTGCACAAATGTTTGGCTGCCCATGTCAGAACTCCACAGAAACGCGATGATGGCGTCCAGCATGGACAGCCGGACATGTTGACCCTCACCGGTGCGCTCGCGGGCAAACAGGGCCGCGGTGATGGCCTGGGCAGCAACAACGCCAGTGAGTTTGTCAGGCAGAATGGTTCTGACCAGTTGCGGACGACGTTCGTCAGTGCCGGCCTGCACCGTGGCCAAACCAGACAGGGCCTGGATCAGCGGATCGTAAACCGGCCGCTGGGCAAAGGGACCGGTGTCACCAAACCCACTGATGGACACCATAATCAGGTTCGGAGCCACCTTGCGCAATTCGTCCTCGCCCAGGCCCATCCTGTCGATCACACCGGGGCGGAAATTCTGCACAAACACATCGGCGGTGGCCACCAGCTTTAACAGCGCTTCGCGACCCGCCGGCTCTTTCAGATTGAGCGCGACCGATTTCTTATTGCGGTTGTTATTGAGAAAAGACGCTGACACATTGCCCTGCCGATTGGCGGCAGAGCGGGTGAAATCGCCGCCGGAAGGATTTTCGACCTTGATCACCTCAGCGCCCTGGTCTGCCAGCATCATAGTAGCCAGAGGGCCAGACACCATGGCGGTCAGGTCAATAATTCGGATGCCGTTGAGTGGGCCCGTCATGTAGGTGCTCCTGTCATTTAGGTGCCTTTATCATTTAGGTGCTTCTGTCATCGGCTCAATTTTATACCCGCAGCACGAGGCAGATTCCGCCAGTCCCAGTCTGCTGATACAGACTGCACACTGGCGAAGGTCGCCTGATGCCGGTTTTCCTTTAACCCATTCGCGAACGTATATTGAAAAAGATAAAACGCTTTTTTACAAGTGCATTTTGACCGTTAATGTTTAGCGATAACCACCGAGACACTAGAAGGGAAAAGGAAATTGTCGTCACAACGTCGTAATTGGAATGTCTGGTTTGGACTGCTGCTTGGAGCTTTAGGGCTTATCCACGTAGTCAGTATGTCAGTAAGCGCCGTGGCGGAATTGCCCCACATACTGGCGGCACTAACCGTTCTGATCCCGCTGACGATGTTTGGCGTTGTGTTGCGAAGCCCATGGCCAGCGGCATTGGCGCTCGTTCTCCTTGCTGTTATAAACATAACGCTGACCTGAGGGTTGTTGAGGCCTGATACTCCGCGGAAGTCGGGAGTCGCATCAGGAAGTCGGGCTCAGTCGCCGCACGCGCTACCAGAGCGCCTGCGGCGACAACGCCGGACTGGATTTCGGTCAAGCTGCTGGAGCGGACCACTCGAAACCTTCGTCTTAACTCTGCAGGTGAGCGAGTTTTCGCGCAATGCAGGGTAACTCTAGACTCTGCACGTGATGTGCTGGACGTAGCGGATCAGATTTGTGGTGAGCCTCAAGGGCGGCTGAAAATCGGCGTACCCAAGGCTTTTGGTTCCCAAGTGCTCCTAAAGGGTGCGAGGCAGCGAGCGTCACGACCTCTGGTCGCTATATCGCCAACCACACCGAAATTCGCAAAGACGCGGTTCTAAACGGATTCGGAGTGGGCTTGTTTCCCGACTTTTCAGTAACTGATGAAATTGAAACAGGGGTTATGATTCAGATTCTGGCGGATTGGTCGGTTGTTGGAAAATACCAAGGACAGGTAAATCTGCAGTAACTATTCAGCTCGACTCTGGAAGTGGGGCAGCACCCAATCCATGGCAACGCGGAGCGAATGAAAATACCAATGGCCTCTTGAGACAGTACCTCCCAAAAGGCAGTTGCCTATCAAGAGATTCTCAGCATGACCTGAATTAGGTGGCGGAAAAGCTAAACAACCGGCCCAGAAAAACGTTGGCCTTTCACAGTCCAACCGATAGGCTAACCGAAGTGTTGCTTTGACCAACTGAATACGCCCCCTTCAAAATTGGGATAACAGGGCTGATTCATAGCATCGCCATTGGTGACTATTATCGTATTGTGCCGACCGCTCACTTACTACATATAAAAATTAACTACAGAGATACGATTATGCTGACAATACAAGTTGAAAATATTTATCAATGGAAGAATTCAAAAGGTTTTTTTAATATTGCAGAGGTGTGTTGTGATCGCTGGGTGAAAGATACGTGTGAAAAAACTGCTATAATTCAGAAAAATCATGACGGCAGTGTGGTTGAGTACAGCTTTAGTTATTTACAAGAGCAGGCAAATCGTTTGGCCAATAGTTTTCAAGAGCAAGGCGTTGGATTTGGTGACCGGGTGGGAATTATGTTGCCCCAAGGTATTGAGTCAGCAAGCACGCACATGGCCATTTATAAGCTGGGAGCCATCGCAGTACCTTTATTCAAGCTCTTCGGGTTTGATGCTATTGAGCACCGTGTCCGCAATAGTGGTATGTGTAGTCTGATCACTGATATTGAGGGCTTTGAAAAAATTACTTCCCTAACGGAGAACTGTCAGAGTTTAACCAGCTGTTATGTCGTTGGATTTAGTAAAGGTCAATCAGGTGCTCTGTCATATCAAAATGAGTTAGCAGCACAGAGTTGCGAATTCACTAATTACGAGACCCGGATGGAAGATCCAGCAATCATTATTTATACCTCAGGAACGACAGGTCACCCCAAAGGAGCATTGCATTCTCAACGAGTTCTGTTAGGTCACCTGCCAGGGGTTCAAGTGTCTCATGATATGTTTCCGCGAGAAAACGACCGGATGTGGACGCCAGCCGATTGGGCATGGATTGGTGGTTTGTTAGATGTATTATTGCCATCACTATACTTTGGTGTGCCGGTAGTTGCCTACCGAGCTGAGAAGTTTTGTGCTGACGACGTCTTCCAGCTATTACAAGATTTAAAAATTCGCAATGTGTTTTTTCCACCAACTGCGCTTAAGTTATTACGCAATGTGAAAAGTCCTGAAAATTGGCAGTTGCAGTTACGTTCAGTTGCTAGTGGTGGAGAGCCACTAGGTGCTGAGTTACTGGAATGGGGGGAAAAAGTACTCGGGGTACGGATGAATGAAATCTATGGACAAACTGAGTGCAATTTGGTGCTATCTTCTTGTGCCAGTAAAGGGATACAAAAAGTTGGCGCTATAGGTAAGGCCGTACCTGGTTTTGAAGTAGCTATTGTGGATAACGATGGCAATCCGGTTCCTATAGGTGAGCCAGGCAATATTGCAGTAGCTAGCCCCAACCCCTCTCAAATGCTGTGTTATTGGGAGAACTCAACAGCCACAGTAGAAAAATATATAGAGCAGTGGTTAATTACTGGTGATAATGGACGAATGGATGAGGATGGTTATATTTACTTCATTGGTCGGGATGACGATATAATTACGAGTGGTGGTTATCGAATAGGGCCAGCACCGATTGAAGACTGTTTGCTTAAGCATCCAGCAGTCAAGCTGGTTGCCGTAATTGGTAAAAAAGACCCAGTACGCGGTGAGATTGTAAAGGCTTATATCGTATTACAGGACGATTATGGTGAGAGTACGGAGTTGCTCAAAGAATTACAGCGGCATGTTCAGATCCGATTATCTGCCCATGAATACCCGCGAGAAATTCAATTTATTGAAGAGATGCCGATGACGACGACAGGAAAAGTAGTTCGCAGAACTCTGCGAGAACTTGAAACTCAGCAATTAGGGGATTAGTTATGGATTTTGTTGGCAAGGCATTTGATGAATTGAGTGAAAATGGCACGTTTGGTCAAAGTCTTACGATTACTGATGCGCATATAAGTCAAGCTTGCGGAATGTTTGGTGATTTTAACCCTTTGCACAGTGATGCGGAGTTTTGTGCTAAAACTCGGTTTGGGAAACGAATCTTACATGGGCCGATGACAGGTGCCTATATGTCCGCTTGCATTGGTATGTATTTTTATGGCTCAGCAGTCGCTTACCTAGAGCATAACTGCCAATTTTTAGCACCCGTTTTTGCGGAAGATACTTTGACTGTAAAATGGACAATTAGTGAGCTTTTGGCTAAGCCAAAGATTAATGGTGGAATAGCCGTATTAAAGGGCGAGTGTTTTAACCAAAAATCTGAACTTGTAGCTACTGGAAACGGTAAAATAATGCTCACTAATAGAAAATAAAATGAGTGTGCAATTAAATTTTTTCTCTGGGAGGGGGCGGTGGGTCAATGAAGCGTTTCTCGCCGGCCTTATGGGCCTGGCGCATGGAGCGCTTTTGCTGCTTCAGCCAGTGGGGGTAGCGACGCAGTACTGTAAGAGTAGCTGTAACACCGGTTGAGGTACCGGGCGGTGTACTCCTCCCACAGCAACTGCTTGGTGACGTCTTTGCGCTTGAGTTCCTGGTAAACCGTCGTCCAGTCAGGCATCTAATAGCGTGAAGATGAGGTGAGATCGGAGCCGGGATAGAACATGGCCGCCAGGCGGCCATCGTCCAGATCGTCTGGCAATGGCCAGAGGATCTCTAAGGCATCGGCCCGAGACAAGAGCTTCTGGATGGCTCCGACACTGGTCTTGGTGCTGGCGCTGATCTGCCGGATCGAGAGCCCCGCTTCCAGCCGCAGACGAAGTACTTCTCTGATTTTGCGCATTGCCATTCTCGTAGCTGGCATGGCCCTGATCCCCAAAAAAGGGAAATCAGAGTAGCAAACGTTTGACATAGCAATGCGTTAAGAAGGATTCCGGCTGAACGTGAACACCGAATCTGACATGGTGAATACCGATTCGGTAAATCACCAAAAGTATTCATCTTCAGCCGTAATGGCTGTTCACGTTGGTCCGGAATCGGTGTTCATGATGGTCCGAAATATGCACCATTTTCTCCAAATGCATATCAAGACCACGGTGCTTCAGTAAATCCCAGAATTTGCTAATCAACGTCACGCTTGACAGATCGTCCGACAGCTTCAATCTTTTATGATTCTTGCACGCTTATTCTTACCCCTATAATCGATTGGCGCTTACGTAGACATAAGCCTAGCTCTTGCGTCTTTCTGATGGAGTTGAGTAGATTGCGAACGAGGATCAAGAGTCATTTTCGGCCAGAGGCTAACCAGCTATATTTTTCAAGCTGCGAACCACTTGATTCAATATAGTTTTAGTAAACCTCGATTGGCCGATATGGAAGGTTCAGACGTGCAACCCGCGATTAAAGGCAGCCAACACGGACTCGTGCAGACTCTCACTTAACGTAGGGTGAGGAAACACCGTTCGCATCAGTTCCCGCTCGGTGGTTTCCAATGTCCGCGCGATGGCGTAAGCACCAATCAGTTCGGTGACGTCTGGCCCAATCATATGAGCTCCCAGAAACTCTCCAGTACTCTCATTGAAAACCGTCTTGACGAGCCCTTCGTTGTCACCCAGGGTCAACGCCTTACCATTGCCTAGTAACGGAAACCGGCCGACGGCCAATGCGTGCCCCTTCTCCCGTGCCTGCTCTTCCGTCAAGCCGATGCTTGCTACCTGCGGATGGCTGTATGTGCAGCTGGGAACCGAGGCGGGGTCCAGTGGATGCGCCTCCGCCAAGCCGGCAATGTGATCGACACAAGCAATCGCCTCATGGGACGCTTTATGAGCAAGCCACGGGGGGCCAGCAACATCGCCAATGGCATAGAGGCCCGGCTCCTCAGTACGGGACCATTGATCCACGATCAAATGCCCCTTATCCACTTTCGCACTAGTGTTCTCGAGACCGAGGTTTTCTGTGTTACCAACAATGCCTACAGCGACAATGACGCGCTCAACTGTCAACTCCTGCTCAACGCCCTTCTCGTGGTAACGTATGGAGACGCCATCCGCAGTATTGCGGGCATCCACCAAGCGTACTTCAGTGCGCAGATCCAGCCCCTGACGCTTAAGGCTGCCGGCGAGTGCCGCAGATATCTCCGCATCCTCGTGGGGCAAAATACAATTTGCACTTTCAAACACGGTGACCCGGCTACCGACAGCCGAAAAGAAACTGGCGAACTCGACACCGATAGCTCCTGCTCCAATTACAGCCAGCGTCTTTGGCACTATTGTCGGCGTCATCGCCTCGCGTGCAGTCCATATTCGGTCTCGATCGAACTCAAAACCGGGCAATTCACGAGCACTCGCGCCTGTAGCAATAATAATGTGTTCGGCCTGCAAGCGGTCAGACTGGCCGTTGCCGTCTTCAACTTCCACTGCACTGCCACCTAGCAGTCGTGCATGGCCTTTGATTACAGTCACCTTGTGCTTCTTGAGGAGCGCGCCAATGCCCTGATTGAGCTGATCAGCGACTGCGCGCGAGCGCGCGACCGCAACACTCAAGTCAAAGCGTGGCGGGGCATCTAGCACCAAGCCATACGCCGCCCCCTCCCGTGCTATGCGTAGAATCTCGGCGGACCGTAGTAGCGTCTTGGTGGGAATGCAGCCCCAGTTAAGACATACACCTCCCAGCTCTGCCCGCTCAACGACCGCTACGCGCAACCCCAGCTGGGCAGCCCGTATGGCGGCGACATAGCCTCCCGGGCCAGCACCGATGATCAAAAGTTCGTACTTATTTGTCTTCATAGCAGATTTCCTACACCAGCATCGTTACCGGGTCTTCCAAGAGTCCACGCAGTACCGCAAGAAAACGCGCAGCAACGGCTCCGTCGACCACTCTGTGGTCAACGGACAAGGTCAGAGTCATGAGCTCGCCGACTGCTAACTCATTATCGCGAACGACTGGGCGCTTCTCGATACTGCCGACTGCAAGGATGGCAGCCTGTGGCGGATTGATGATCGCTGAGAATTCCCGGATGCCATACATCCCCAGGTTTGAGATGGTGAAGCCGCCTCCCTGATACTCTGCTGGCTTAAGGGACCCTGTGCGCGCCTTCTCCGCAAGTTCCCGCACTTCACTAGCGATCTCCGCCAAGCCTTTGCGATCCGCCTCACGAATAACCGGCGTAATCAAACCTCCCTCAGTGGCAACAGCGACGCTGACGTCGACGCTGAGGTAGCGTTTAATAGCCGCATCCGTCCAACTGGCATTAACTTCGGGAACTGTGCGCAGTGCTCTTGCCACTGCACAAACAACAATGTCGTTGACTGACAATTTATAAGTCGGCGATGCTTTTGCTCCCTTGACATTGAGTTGGGCGCGCAGGATCAAAAGACCGGAGACGTCGCAGTCCAGCGTCAAGTAAAAGTGCGGGATCTCACGCTTCGACTCGGAAAGCCTTGCAGCAATGGTGCGCCTCATACTGTTATTCGATATGTATTCGACTTGCTGATCATTCTGCTGCGAAAACACGCCGCTATCGACCGGCTCTTCCACCTTGGCTAACGCCCTTGAATCACGAGCGCTTTCGACGTCAACACGGACCACCCTGCCTCGTGGGCCACTCCCGGGAAGGGATGCAATATCAAGGTCATATTGACAAGCCAAGCGCCGCGCCAATGGGCTTGCGAACACCCGGTCTTCGTGTGGCCGGGGCATGCTGTTTCCGAAGCCTGCGGCTGTCACCAGCGTTTCTTCTGGCGCAGATATTTCGGTAGCAGGCTCAGCCGCCAGTTCTTCTCCATGCTCGGTCAAAATGGCGATAACGGTACCCACAGGCACCTGCTCACTGCCTGCCGGCACCAGTATTTTACTGAGGATACCTTCGTCAAAGACTTCAACTTCCAGCGTAGCTTTATTGGTTTCAACCTCGACGATTACATCGCCAGACTCAACACTATCTCCCTCGTGCTTGAGCCATCGTATCAACGCGCCTTCCGTCATTCCGGGCGTCGGTGCCGGCATTTTTATCTCAATTGCCATCAGTTCATCTCCTTTACCAACTTGCGCATAGCGACCGACGATTCACAGCAAGCCGCGATCATCAAACGGTACGACGATCATGTGGTCTATTGGTACAATGCTTTTAAGTACCGAGTGCACCAGAGCGCTCAATATATGTAGCTGCATCTCTAATATCGTCTTCGATCGCCTGCCTCGCCTGCAGGCCATCACGTTGCCGCAGAGCTTTGACCAGGTCACGGTGATGATCAAACGCTTCCATATTGCCGATTTCACGCAACTGCGTGCTCATGCTGAGAGCAAATACGGGGGCAACCTGCACCCACAAACCTTCAATCATCGACATCAACAGCGGCATCTGGGACTGCTCATATAAACTGAAATGCAGTAGTCGGTTAGCCTCGACCATATCCAGCATGTTCGCAGTCTCCGGCTTGGCCACGTCGTCAAAACGATCAGCGGCTTTGACGATGCGTTTCAGCGCCGCTGCACCCATCTTCTCGGTAGCCTTTTTCGCAGCCAGCCCTTCCAGATGGCAACGGATTTCAACGATCTCCCGAAACTGCTCCACCGAGGGCTTTGAAACTCGAACAGTGCGATTGGGCAACATCTCTAGTGCGTGTTCGGTAACGAGCCTTCGCACTGCATCCCTAATCGGCATAGGACTGATCCCCATGATCTCCGACAACCCTCGCAGCGTAATTTTCTCACCGGGCGCGACTGCGCCCGATAGTAGTAACCGCTTTAGATCTGTATAAACCTGATCCGCCAAGGTTGTACGCTTATACAGACTGAGGCCCACTTCAACTCCGTTATCCATAGCAATCGCGTTCTGCACCCTGTGTCGTTCCAGTTCAACAGTTCCAAAAAAAGTCCCCACTCTCAGCTATTCAACTCATATGAACACCGCCATTAACATCTAATGTCGTGCCACAGATGTAGCTCGCAGCGTCTGAACACAGAAAACTGATAGGAAGCGCTATCTCTCTTGGTTCCGCCAAGCGCTGTAATGGGATTCTGGAACAATCCAGAGCCTGGCTCGCTGTCATACCGGTGGCGGTCGCTCCCGGCGCCACTGAATTTACCACGACACCATGAGGGGCAGCTTTACGCGCCAACCACTTGGTCATCGCCATAATACCCCCTTTCGCCGCCACGTAATGTGGGCTAGCCTTGAGCCCGCCCATTCGCCCAGCCACTGAGCTGACCAGCACTATATTGCCGGCACCGCGTTCGCACATTCGTGGCAAGCACGCACGGACCAGATGGATGACACCGAGCAGATTAATGTCGATGACTCGCCCGAACACCTCGTCCCAGCTCTCGTCTTCCCAATCGTCCCATGGGCAGAATCCGGCATTGGCCACGACTGCATCGAGCTCACCTATGTCTGCTACAACTCGTTCTGTAGCGACACGATCCGCAACGTCGAAGGCGTAAGTTACAACGGTTGCTCCAGCTCTTCTGAGTTCCTCGGCAAGTGCCACCGGTTCGACGATGTCAGCCAACACGAGTGATGCGCCCAACTCGGCGCAGACGCGAGCGGTCTCGGCGCCGATCCCGCCAGCTGCACCGGTAATCAGAACTTTTTTGTTTTGAAGTGAAAACGGCATAAACTTCTTCCTTGATGATTACGCTGACAGCCCACTGTCCGCCAGCAAGTCACTAATTCCAGCCTCGACGTCGTGCCCATTCGCCAATGCAGCCTCTTCCAGCACCTTGGAAACCGTGGGAGGACTCCAGCGACCAGTCACGCGCTTGACTGGCTGATCCAGATAGTCGAAGAATTTTCGTTGGATTTCATCGGCGATGTGCGCACCGATACTGGCCCCTCGAGTAGTTTGCTCAACAATGGCTACCTTGCCAGTCTTACGCACGGAGTCGCCAATTGTGTCGTAGTCGATATCGCGGAGGGAGAGGGTGCGAAGGTCAATAATGTCCGCCCGCACACCCATTTTCGTGGCTATTTTTTGACACATTTCGACCATCGTGAGCGTGGCGAGAAGGGTAATCTGGTCGCCTTCCGCCACCTTGTGCGCTCTGCCAATGGGGATGTAGTAATCCAGGCTTTTCGGCACCAGGGCACTTTTCTTGTGCAACTCCTGAGCCTCGATAATCAAGACAGGGTCTTGGCAGCGCAGGGCCGAATTCATCAATCCGACATAGTCGTAAGGATTCGAAGGTGCCAGTATCCGCCAACCCGGAAATAGAGCAAACAAGCCGGCAGGATCCATCGAATGCTGCGACCCGTATCCTTCGAGCCCCGGCACCCGACTGCGCAGCACCAAAGGCACCGACAGTCTTCCTCCGAACAAGTGACGCATTTTACCGGCTTGATTCAAAAGTTGATCGCCTGCGACGAGGATAAAGTCACTGTACATCAGCTCAACGATAGGTTTCAGCCCGGACACTGCTGCTCCTGCAGCCAGTCCGCAGAAGCCGTTCTCAGTAATCGGCGTATTTATTATGCGATCGGGAAACTCCGCAGGAAGGCCTTTCGTAGCTCCGACCGTACCGCCACCCATATTCGCAACATCTTCCCCAAATACATAAATGCTGTCATCTTCCCGCATGCGCGCGCCGACAACCTGAGACATCGCCTGAATAAGGGTCATCTCTTGAAGTTCTTCGGCAGCGAAATCCGTCACTTCTGAAAAACTAACGTCCTGAAATTCCGCCAAGTCGCCAGTCAATTCATGGTCTACCGTGTGGGGATCGGGCCAAAGCTCCGCTCGAATGCGGCTTGCTGATCCTTTGCCTTCGATGCAGTGATCGTAAGCTGCGTTTACAGCCTTACTCACGATCAAGTCGATCGCATCGAAGTCATCATGGGAGAGCAACTCACGGTTTGCGAATTCAGTTCTGAGAAAATCATAAGGGTCGCGCGCGCGCCAAATTTCTTCCTCTTCTTTGGAACGATAACCGAAGGCGCTTCCGGGGATAGCCGAGCTTTGATGAAAATACCGATAAACATCGGCTTGAATGAATGCAGGACCGCCTTGCTCACGCACACACTTATGAGCCCACTTCGTTGCATGCCACACGGCCAACGGATTCATGCCGTCTACCCGCATAGACGGAATTCCATGCGCGAAAGGCCGCGTCAAAAGGTCAGTCTGGTGACACGACTGTTCCACACTGGTGGAGACAGCGTAACGGTTATTCTCCAGGAAAAAGATCAGCGGCAACTGGTACAAAGCAGCGAGAGCCATCGCCTCCTGGGCCGCTCCCTGGTGTATTGCACCATCACCGAAGAAGGACACCATCACGGAATCTCCACCGCGAACCTTTTCCGCAAACGCGTGCCCGCACGCGAGCGGCAGTCCTCCCGCAACGATAGCATTCGTCCCCATGATGCCGACCTCTTCTCGGCGCAGGTGCATGGAGCCACCGCGTCCACCAGTCCAGCCTGTACTTAGCCCGAGGATCTCTGCCATCATCTGCGAGATCTCTGCGCTCATTTCAGCAGGCAGCGCATCAGCGGTAGCGGGATCAAAGTCATCCGGGTACCTCGCATGAACAGCTTTGGCAACACACTGGTGATGTGCTCTATGAGTACCGTTGATCATAGTCTGCCGTGGCAAAGCCGCGAGACAACCAGCAGCGCCACCCTCTTGGCCGATACTGGAATGCGCGGGCCCATGAACCAAACTGAGCTTGTCGAGCTTCAGAATGCTTTCTTCGAAGCGGCGCGCAGACAAAAAAAGTGTTGCCATGCGCTTGGCGTTATCGGCGCTGAACCCCGACCAGTCGCCAGATTCCAGTTCCATCTCCAACATCGGCGTATCAATGCTAATATTCTTGATTTTCATCATCTTCTCCATCGCGCCTGGCGTAACCATCCCCGCAGGTCGCACGTATCTGAAGTCAGTCTGTCGCTGCGGCATACGTTCACTATTACGAGCCGAACCACCAGACCACAGCTTCCCCTAGTTGCTACACGTGTGCCGTAACCCCACCGTCAACCACGAGACTCGCCCCAGTAACGAAATCGGACGCCGAGCTGGCAAAGAACAGCGCAGCACCGGCCAAATCTGCGGGTTCTCCCCAGCGCCGGAGCGGCGTAGTAGCCACAACGCGTTCAGTGTGGCCTGGTATATCAATGCGCGCCTGGCGAGACAGCGGGGTATCAATCCACCCTGGCAGAATGACATTCGCTGTGATGTTGTGCTCCGCCCAAGAGCACGCTAATGCCCTTGTGATCTGCAGGATTCCGCCTTTGCTCGCAGCATATGGCCCGGTCACCTCATTAGCGACCAATGACAAAATAGAACCAACATTGATGATCTTGCCGCCGCCAGCGGCCTTCAGGGCGAGAAAGGCCGCCTGACACATGAGAAACGTCCCTTTCAGGTTGGTGTCCAATATGTCGTCCCAGAGCTCTTCCGAATAATCCTCGAGTTTTTTGCGAGTATTTATGCCTGCGCAGTTAATCAGAACGTCCAGCCTGCCGAACGCGCTGACTGCCGATTCCACTGCGGCGTTGCATGCATCTCGATGCCTGACATCCACGGCGACCACGCTGACCGCGCCTCCCTTGGCGCGCAATTGCTCAGCAACCTCTTCGCAGTGCTCGACTTTAAGGTCGGCCAGCACCACGCTCGCGCCTGCATCCACCAAGCCTTCCGCAATTGCCGCACCGATTCCTCGCCCTGCTCCGGTTATTAATGCAACTCGCCCGCTCATGTTAAATAGTTTCACATCCAACCTCTTTTAAATTACTTGACGGCTTTCCACCTGGAGTCAAAGTATGCCCGGGAGCCAAAGCGCAATAGCAGGAAACAAAATGATCAGAACGAGACCGGCCAGCTGAATGAGAACGAACGGCTTCACGCTGCGGTATATATCAACAGTAGAAATTCCTTTCGGAGCAATACCTTTCAAATAGAACAACGCGTAACCGAAGGGAGGCGTCAAGAATGACGTCTGCAGGTTGACTGCAACTAACACTGCGAACCAGATGAGTACATCATGGCTGGAGTCTATTGCCGGCGCGAAGTCAAGCTGTCCAATAACTGGCGCTAACAATGGCAGCACTAGGAAACTGATCTCGATCCACTCGAGAAAGAACCCAAGCACGAAGATCAACAGCATGGCTCCCATGAGAATCACATAGGGCTCACCCCCCAGTAGGCCCACCAACGCATAGATCATATCGCTACCCCCCAAGCGGCTAAACACTACGCCGTAGGCAGTCGCGCCTATTGAGAGGAAGAGGATCATACCCGTCGTCAGAGTCGTCTCCTTGCACGCACCGCTGAGTACCGACCATGACAGCTTTCCCGACAGCAGGGTGAGCAATAGAGCCCCGGCAGCGCCGATCGCAGCTCCTTCGGTCGGTGTTGCAACTCCGGTGATGATCGACCCCAACACACTGGTGATCAACAAAGCGGGAATAACAAGGTTCGTGGCAAGCCTCAGGAGCAATGGCACTAAGCCAGCGGTCTCTTCGCCTCGTCTGGCAGGCGCTTTTTCCGGTGAAACAATCGCCGTTATGATCACATACAGAGCATACAAGAGCCCGAGCATCGCGCCGGGAATCAGCGCTGCGGCAAACAATCCACCAATGGAAACCTGCAATATGTCACCAAATACAACCAGCATAATACTCGGAGGTATCAGAATACCGAGGGTGCCGGATCCAAGAATCGTCCCCATCGCCAAAGACTTGTCATAGCCCTGCTTGAGCATTACCGGCAACGCCAACGTCCCCATCAGCACAACTGAAGCGCCAACAATACCGGTGCTCGCCGCCATTACGATTCCAATCACAATGACAGACAATGCCAGTCCGCCCGACTTTCCGGCGAACAACGCCTCCAGTTCCTGGAGGATTTTCTTGGCAATATCAGACTTGTCCAGCATGATTCCCATGAAAACAAATAAGGGAATCGCCGCCAGAATCCAGTTGGACAACACGCCCCCATAAATTCGACTAACAATCAGACCAAAGCCTGCGAGGGGAAGGTCTCCGACGAACGTGAAGACAATAGCCAGGCCACCCAGCAGAAGGGCGACCGGATACCCGGAGAGTATTCCCATCATCAACATTAAAAGCATCAGAGAGGGTAGAAGATAAATCACGACGGCATCCTCGCTTTGTTGCTAGCGCATTCATCCGTCTGAAATAGAATGCCTATGTTTTTTAAAATTCGTCCCAACCCACACCCGAGTAACAAAAAGGCACCCAGAGGCATGGTGGCTTTCACCAGGTAACGGTCTATCAGGCCACCGCTATTGGACTGCTCACCCATCAAGAATGAATTCTCAACATAACCAAAAGAAAACCAAGCCAGACACCCGAAAAACGGCAGCAAGAATAGAAGGTCGCCCACCAGATCCACTGTGACACGACCTTTCGGCGACATACGCGCGGACAATAAATCCACGCGTATGTGCCGATCTTGTTGAAGGACATAAGATCCAGACACCATCACGAGCAAGGCAAACAGATGCCACTGCAACTCTGCAATGCTCACCATGTTCAGGTGATTCCCGAACAACGGCAGACTGGTCTCCCAAGACCCGAGGTCACTCCATCCAAAGGAGGAACCGACGACAGAGAGCAGAACCACCGCAATGATGACCAATACCAGCCCTGCAGAGTAGCGTCCCAGAACCGCGAAGACACTTTGACACATGTCGCCAGCAGATATTGCCCGAGTGGCGAAAGGATTCTTAGCCATTAGGATTCCCTCTTATCTAGCCTGCAGTTCATTCCAGCGACGAGCACGCTCAACGTGAACCTGGAGTGACTCATTCGCTTCGCGAAACGCCTTGTCTTTCTTGGACTCCTCGGCAATCACTTCCTCAGTCGCCTTCCGCAGCGCATCAATTACGCTATCCGGGAAACGACGAATCTCAGTGCCCTCGGCCTCCAACTGCTCAAGGGTCTCTGCCTGTTCCTGAACGCCATTGGTAAGCGACCAGAATGCGGTCGACCGACAGGCCTCCATCAGTTGGCCCTGCTCGGTTTCAGAGAACTTGTTCCAACGATTCATGTTGATCAAGACCGAGTTGATACTGGAGGGCTGGTGCCAGCCGGGGAAGTAGTAATAAGGGGCTGTTTTGTTTAATTGAAGGGTTTTATCAATAGCGGGCAGCGAGAACTCGGCGGCATCTATACGCCCAC
Source organism: Marinobacter sp. M3C (assembly GCF_023311895.1). Classification (GTDB taxonomy): domain Bacteria; phylum Pseudomonadota; class Gammaproteobacteria; order Pseudomonadales; family Oleiphilaceae; genus Marinobacter. Next base: position 231,843 of record NZ_CP092284.1, on the reverse strand, counting down.
GATCGAGTGCTACATATACTTCTCCGCCAGGAATCAGCTGAGGGCTGGCACCGAGCTTGGCTACAACACGACCACCAAGACCACCGATGCGGAATTTCAGCCCCTTGAAGTCTTCAGGAGAGTTGATTTCTTTACGAAACCAACCAGCCGGCTCCGAAGGCACAATGACGCATGGTAGGAACTTAATATTGTGCTTGTCGTATTCACTCTGAATGATTTCACGGCCGCCGCCTTCCCACACCCAGTCAGCAAGCACGACGGGATCGGGTCCGAAGGGCATAGCCCCGGCAAGGTTTGAAATCGGAACTCTTCCACCCCAGTAGCCACTCCAGTCAAAGCCCGCGTCTACCGCCCCCTGACTAACTGCAGAGAACACTTCGAGAGCCGGGACTAACTCTCCAGCACCATGAATTTTGAAGGTGATCTCACCGTCGGTTATGGCCTCGACAGACTTTGCAAATTCTTTTAAGGAATCACCTAAGTACAGCATGTCCTTGGGGAATGTGCTGGCAACATCGACAGTTGCAGCCATCACAGGTGAAGCGACAGCCAAAGCAAGTGCAGCAGTAGTGAATAACTTCTTCATTTTGGATTCTCTTCAGTAAGTTACTTGTTGTTTTTGTGCCTTTTCTGAACTGACATACACCTCACGGGCACGTCATTACCTTTACATTAGACTCACCCTCACTCCTTATCAAATTATATATATGTGATCACAAAATTTTTGTTCGGCAACGTTTTACAGCTTCGTTCGGCTTACTGGCCGTTCATTATCATGTCAGCACCTTTCTCACCTATCATCATCGAGGGAGCACAAATATTGGAAGAAGTAATCTCGGGCATAATCGACGAATCGACAATGCGTAGCCCCCTTATTCCATGTACTTTGAGCTGATGATCTACAACGGCATCCGGATCCGTTGCCGGGCCCATTTTGGCGGTGCCATTCAGGTGGTAGGAAGACACTCCGTACTCTCGAGCAAAATCCCTGAGCTCTTCATCGCTTCGCACGCTGGCACCGGGAAACGTTTCTTCCTGGCGATAGTGATCCAATCCCGAGGCTGCCACTATAGAGCGAGCCAACTTGATACCTTTTATCAGGACTTCGAGATCGTCCGGGTGCGATAAGTAATTGGGCTGAACGATCGGGGCAACCATAGGATCCTTCGAACGAATTTTCACGACCCCGCGGCTTTGCGGTTTGTGTTGCCAGAATCCACAGGTCATACCCGGATAGTCGTCGAGGACGCCGACATAACCTTTTTTGTAGCTCGCCGGAGTGAAGACTCCTTGTAGATCAGGAGAATCTAGAGTGTCATCCGATTTCCAGAAAATGTGCACGAGAGACGGACTCAAACTGAGGACGCTTGGCCGTTTCAGCAACCAACGGACAATCTGCCGTCCCAAGCGCCAGCCCCGAGCTTCTTCATTAATTGTTGAGCTATTTTTAACACCGTAAGCAACTCTTACTGAATAGTGGTCCATCAAGTTCTTACCCACGCCTGGCAGCGGGTGTTGTGTGGCTATATCCAGGGATTTCAAAAGGTCAGGGTCACCGATGCCAGACAGCTGCAGTAGCTTCGGTGTATTAATCGCACCCGCACTGATGATCACTTCTTTTTTGGCGAATAGAGACTCATACTTTTTTTTGCGGGCATTATAAAACTCGACGCCTACAGCCTTCTTTCCATCCAGTATGATCCTTGTCGCTTGGGACCGAGTCTGTATATGGAGGTTTGGTCGAGACCTGGCGCGCTTCAAATAAGTACTGGCTGTACTCACCCTGAAGCCATTGGAAATGGTTCGCTGGAAATATCCCACACCCGCTTGGGAGGCGCCGTTATAATCTTCATTCAGCGGAATCCCACGCTCCTGCGCGCTCTTCAGAAAAGCTTCGCAGACCGGGTTTTTCCAGCTCACGCGGCTAATTGGAACAACACCATCCTGACTTCGGTAACGTTGATCAACGGAAAACTCGCATTTTTCAATGCGCTTGAAATAAGGCAGTACACTTTCGTAATCCCAGTCTGTATTGCCTAGATCAGCCCACCTGTCGTAATCCTCCTGCTGACCGCGATTGAACACAAGGCCGTTGATTGCAGTGGACCCACCAAGCGTTTTCCCTTGGGGTATGGGGATGCTCCTGTCGTTCGTTTTTTCGTCACCTTCGGTATGAAACTGCCACGCGAGTTTAGGGTTGAAAATTGTTTTAATAAAGCCTGCCGGGATATGGATAAAAGGATGGCGGTCACTTTGTCCTGCCTCAAGCAAACAAACATTATTATCTGAATTTTCACTAAGCCTACTGGCAACGATTGCACCTGCAGCGCCACTTCCGACGACAATATAGTCAAAATCTGTTCTTGTTTTATTTTTTGTCATAATCGAACACCGAAAAGCGGGTTACTGGGAGATTCGAAACAGCAAGTCCTCTATTAACCCTAACCATTATTGTTGTACGCCAGAGATCACTTCTGACGTTTAGTGCCTGAAGCTTATTGATAATGATTGACTATTGTTTTGGTCGTGGTGAACTCGTCCAGCGCCAATAAGCCTTTTTCCCGACCATAGCCACTCTTCTTGACCCCGCCAAAAGGCAGCTCTACGCCACCGCCCGCGCCGTAGCAATTGATAAAGACCTGTCCGGCTGCAATAGCGCGGGCCATCCGATGTTGACGCGATCCATTTTCGGTCCAGACGCCAGCAACCAGGCCGTAGTCGGTATCATTTGCAAGCGCCACCGCATGCGCCTCATCCTTGAAGGGAATCACCGCCAGAACCGGCCCAAAGACCTCCTCCCTGGCCAGTTCATGGTCACTCGGCACTGGGCCAAAAACCATTGGGGGGACGAAAAAACCGCCCTTCTCGACTGTATCCAACTCTCCTTGGGCAATCAGTTTAATACCGGTAGCCTTAATCCTTTCGATGAAGTCTTGAACGCGCTTAAATTGGGCCTTGGTGATGATAGGTCCGCACTCAACGTCACGGTCGGGCATGCCGGTCCTTATTTTCTTGACACCGGCCGCGACCATTTCAACCACTTCCGAGTAAATACTTTCCTGAACCAGCAGCCGTGTTCCAGCTGAGCAGGTTTGCCCGGTATTCTGGATGAAGCCCGAAATAACCGCAGGCACCGCTTTTTCCAAATTAGCGTCGTCAAAAACGACCTGCGGCGACTTGCCACCCAGTTCCAGAACACAACGCACGTGATTTTTCGCAGCTGCTTGCTGCACCAACGTTCCCACACAGGGTGAGCCGGTGAATGTAAGAAGGTTAATATCCGGATGACTGGCCAACGCATGGCCAGCCTCGTCCCCGTATCCAGTAACGATATTCAGCGCCCCGTTCGGAAGCCCCGCCTCACTGGCAATCCTGGAAATCAACAGGACCGATTGACAGGCCTCTTCAGAAGGTTTGACGACAACGGCATTTCCTGCAGCCAAAGCCGAGCAAGCCGTTCTGCCAAATAACTGCGAAGGGTAGTTCCATGGGATAATGTGCCCAGTCACGCCTAGCGGTTCACGAACGACGGTAACGCTGTAGTCATTCAGGTACGGAATGGTCTCGCCATGATGCTTATCTGAAGCGCCACCGTAAAATTCAAAGTAGCGCGCCAGCGCTGCGATATCATTCCGAGCCAGATGTAAAGGCTTGCCAGTATCCTGGGATTCAACCCTGGCAATCTCCTCAGCATTCTCCATGATCTTTGTGCCGATTTTTATCAGAAGGCGACCACGCTCGGTCGCCGAATATTTTCCCCAGTCGTTTTCGAACGCATGTCTCGCAGAGCGGACAGCCAGATCAATATCTTCCTGCTTACCCCGGCTTAGCTCGGTGAACTTTTGCCCTGTAGCAGGCGCCAGGACTTCGATTCGGCTCTGGTCTGCTGATTCCTGCCAAATGCCGTTTATCAAGATTGTTTTCATGAACCGACCTCTAGTTAAGCTTTAAATGAGTTAAGCGGATCGCTACTTCACAGTGCTGTCGGATAAAGATCATCGATCCGGCATGGCATAACGCCTGTCCGCTTTACCCGCCTTGACAACTTGCCCCGGTACATCATGCTCCAGGATGACGGGAAGCGTCTTTGACACCATCAAAAGGGCGTCCAGGTCGACTCCGGTGTTTACCCCCATTTGCTCGAACATATGCACTAAATCCTCTGTGCAGACATTGCCTGTCGCTCCCGGTGCATAGGGGCAACCACCAACCCCCCCCAACGCACCGTCGAAACGAACAATTCCGGCCTCCCACGCTGCCAGTGCATTCGCTAGCCCCATGCCTCGTGTATTATGAAAGTGCAAGGTAAAAGGTACTTCTGGCCATTTGCCAAGTATGGTCTGACACAGATGCTTCACCTGCGCCGGGTTCGCCATACCGGTTGTGTCGCAAAGCGTGATACCGTCCACGCCGACATCCAGGAGGCGCTCAATAATGGATAGAACCTGATTCTCCGGCAAGAATCCTTCAAATGGGCAACCAAAAACCGTCGATATTGAGGCGTTGCAAAAAACCCCCGTACCCTTGATCATTCTGACGATGCGCTGCAACTGCTCGAGTGACTGCTCTGGCGTCATCCTTAAATTGACCTTGCTATGGGACAGGCTCGCCGACATCACCATATTGATCTCGTCGACACCGCATAGCAGCGCCCGCTCACAGCCCTTCTCGTTGGGCACAAGGGCTGTTATAAGCACACCCGCGTGGCGGTCTATCATGCTGATCACTTCTGACGCATCACGCAAATTAGGAATCGCCTTCGGCGAGGTGAACGAGCTAGCCTCTATTCGCTTGACCCCTGTTACAGAAAGAGCATTAATCAATCGAACTTTGTCTTCGGTGCTGACAAACACGCTTTCGATTTGAAGCCCATCCCGCGGAGCAACCTCATTAATTTCGACCCTACTCATTTTTACCTCGCACTATCGCTTTTATGACCCAAGGATTTGTGACCGAACAGCGTCATCAATGGCTAATTCTGAAAGAACTTCGGCGGTGTGCTCGCCAAGCGACGGCCCCCCTCCACCAACCTTGCCAGGTGTCGCGCTAAGCCTTGGCAAAACGCCTGGTACTTTCAGCGTGCTACCGCCAGGCAACGCGATCGTTTCAATCATTCCGCGCGCCAGGTAGTGTGGGTCTTTCAAAATGTCTTCTGCCGTGTAGGGGTAACCGGCAGGCACTCTTTCGGCATCGAGTTTTCCGAGCACATCCTTTCGAACTCTGGCACCCGTCCAGGCGCCGATTGCCTCGTCTATTTCTTTGGAGTGCTTCGAACGACCGTCGTTATGCTCAAGGGCCGGATTCTCAGCCATATCGACTCGTCCAATCAAATTCATAAGTCGCTTGAAGATGGCATCACCATTGCCCGCAATCAGCACGTAGTTGCCGTCCAGGCACTTATACGCGTTGGATGGAGTGATACCGGGCAGCGCACTGCCACTAGGCTGCCGCACATGGCCTGTCGCATCAAATTCGGGAACCAGGCTTTCCATCATCGCAAACACGGATTCGTAAAGGGCGACATCGATCACCTGGCCCAAGCCACTCCGACTACGCTCCTGAAGAGCCAGCAAAGAGCCGATAATGGCATACAGCGCAGACAATGAATCGCCAATACTGACGCCCACTCGCACCGATCGCTCCTCAGGATTGCCCGTCAGATAGCGTAGACCTCCCATCGCCTCACCGATCACGCCGAACCCGGGCTTGTCCCGGTAGGGGCCAGTCTGCCCATACCCTGAAACTCGAACCATGATAAGGCCGGAGTTATTGCGAGAAAGCTCTTCGTAACCGAGCCCCCACTTTTCCATCGTTCCCGGACTGAAGTTTTCTACCACGATGTCGGCTTCGGCTGCCAACTGCCGCGCAACACTCTGCCCAGCCTCACTTTTGAGATCCAAAGTAATGGAGCGCTTATTGCGCGATTGAACATGCCACCATAGAGAAGTTCCGTCCTGAACAATGCGCCATTTTCGAAGCGGATCGCCGGTATTGGGAGGTTCGACCTTGATTACGTCGGCGCCAAATTCTCCGAGCAACTTAGTCGCGAATGGCCCGGCGATTAATTGGCCCATTTCCAAAACCTTGATTCCGGACAGGGGCAACACTCGTTGCTTTTCATCGGTCATTTTCGACTCCCTTGATCTTATTTCTAATCAGACTAGGCAAGAAGTGGTGATCGGACAATTAGGGAAACGGCAATCTTGGGTTCGCGGATTGCGAAATCACTGATAAAGTAGAATTTCACACCTGAACCCCGAGATGAACATGAATCAAATCGACCTTGTTACGCTAAAGCTCTTTATCGCAATTCACGAAGAGGGGAAGCTATCCGCCGTCGCCGAACGAGAACACATTGCGCTGGCTGCCGTTAGTAAGCGTATCAGTGACTTGGAGGCCAGAATCGGGAGCAAGTTACTTTACCGCAGATCCCGTGGCGTCGAACTCACCCCAGCAGGTCACGCACTCCTTCACCATGCATTTAATATTCTCGACGCCATCAAACGATTACACGCGGACTTAAGTGAATACGGCGAAGGCATAAAAGGTCACGTCAGGATTCACGCAAATACATCGGCAGTCATCGCCTTCTTGCCCCAAGACCTCAGCGTCTTCGCAAAAATTTACCCGCAAATAAAGATTGACCTGCAAGAGCGGATCAGCACCGAGGTTATCGATGCAGTCAGAAATGGCCTCACCGACATCGGAATCTTCGCCAGTCACGTCGACCCCGATGGTTTGGAGATAATGCCCTACCGCAGTGACAGACTCGTACTTGTGGTCCCTGATGATCACAGCTTGGCCCAGCGCAGCTCTATCTCTTTCAAGGAGGCAGCCGACCAGGACTTTGTGGGTCTGCAAACTGACACTTCGTTACAGATATTACTCCAGGAGCAAACAGCACTCGCAGGGAAAGATCTTCGAATGCGGATCCAGGTCAGAAGCTTTGATGCAATTTGCAGGATGGTTCACTACGGGATGGGGATCGGCATCCTGCCGTTGATGACTATCCACACAGAACTTTCAGAGCTCGGATTGAAAAGCATCCCTTTAGAGGATTCCTGGGCAGCCAGAAAGCTGGTCATAGGCATACAAAGTTACGACAAACTTCCGTTACCCGCAAAGCAGTTAGTCAGCCAGCTTTCAAAGAAGCTGTAGACCATGGGAAAATATGACGCACTGATAAACGTAACGTCCGGTGCCCCGGTTACCGACCTCTTTATTCAAATCGTTGTTTCTCCGCCATGAAGACAACGCTGTTTCCGTTCGCCGTGCACAGTAATTTTTCATCTTCACCGCAGGGTGCACTAATCTGAATACTGGTGAAGTTGCCCTCCGGATCCAGTCCGCTGGGAAAAACGATTGCCGGCATATCAAGAAAGCTGCCAATCATTGGAAGTCGCAAGGTTTGAAGGTTAACTCTGGCAAACACGTCAGCATCTTTTTCGACTGGTTCCAGTAATGGTGCGCAATGGGCGACCGTGGGGCTCAATAGAATCGCACCCTGAAGCTCCATTCTAAGTTTCCGTATCAACTCGGCGCGCTTCGCATAAAGTACAACAGCCCGATCCGCGGGAAAATCCCGAGCATCCAGAAGGCGCTTGCGAACGCGTGAGTCCAAGGCACTGGCATTGCTGCCTTCCAGAATTTCTCGGAATTCTGCGTAGGCTTCGATTGCTCCTAGCCATCCAAGTGACTTAATAGTTTCTAAAGTCTCTTTAACCGCCTCGATGGGGCGCTCTTCGACTCGGCAACCGGCCTGCCTTAGTCGCGCTGCAGTCTTCTTCAAATTCTCCCAGACGGCCGGCTCGATTAAAGGATCATCTGCAAGGGATGTGTCCATGACAAACAAGCTCGCTGCAGGCCTTATGGGCTGCCTGTCCTGGATGTGTCCACATCTCATAATGTCGTCAATCGCAACGCAATCGGCCAGTGAATGACTAATAACCCCCATAGTATCCAGGGAGCGCGCAAGGGGAGCCACACCTATGCGGTTGTGCCTTGATTGCGAAGGCTTATAAGAAACCAGCCCATTAAATGCGGCGGGCACCCTCAATGATCCGGCAGTGTCTGTGCCAATAGCTGCTGAGACGATACCTTTGGCGACCGCGATAGCTGAGCCAGAACTGGACCCTCCGGGCACTCTTGGAGCGTCTTTCCCCGTAATGCAGGATGGCGTTCCGTAATGCGGATTTAGCCCAAGGCTGGAGTAGGCAAATTCGGTCATGTTGGTTTTTCCAACGCTAACCATTCCAGCTGCCGCAGCGTTGTATACTGCGAATGCGTCCCTTTGTGCGGGAATGCTGGAAAAGATTCGACTGCCAGCTGTGGTTATAGAGCCAGCGAGATCAAATAGATCCTTCCACGCCAGAGGAACACCGTCCAGAACGCTTCGATTCAGCCCTAAGCGGATGCGCTCCCTAGCCGCCAAGGCTTCCGCCCGAGCCCTTTCTGGCGTCAGTGAGATAAAGATGCTGTCGTGCTCACCTGCTTGAATGAGTGTTCGTTCGGTCAGCTCCACCGGGTCCAGAGAGCCTTGGGCAAGCTGGGCCCCTAACGACAAAGCGGTTTCTGGTTTCAAGGTCATTTACAGTCTCTCCAACTACTGGGGCATATGAGATAAAGAGAACATTCGACACTTTGTAGCAAATATAAACCCCGGGCATCGCTGCCGAAGTTTCGTATTGATTACAGCACCTACGAACTAACCTCATCTCTTCGATAAGCGGCGGTTACACCATACACCCATTCATCACGATCTGAATCCTGCCCTTTAATTCCTTGGCTTTGAGTTTGGCGCCCACTGCTGCCGACACCAAATCTGCGATTGAACCAAATCCGGCTATCCGCGACAATAATTCCGGCCGCGAGGGAACCGCCTTGGCTGGCCATCATGGAACGCACCTTACGTAACGCTTCCGGATTTCAAAACAGTCGCTGAAAGGGTCGCAGTAGGAATGCCGGTCACCCGACACCCCCTGCACAGAGCCGTACGTGCGCTACTAACGCATACGGCTCCTATCTTGAGTGTATACCGTCAAATCGTTTGTTTGGCCAAGGATGCACAACTCTGGGTTGTGGCAGCGCGTCTCGCAAGAACTGACCGAAGCGCGCCCACACGAGACGGTAGCGCTGGCTGCGGCGCCGTAACGCCTTCATCCAGAGCTTTCCAAGTTCCGTGTAAAAGCGGCTCACCCTGATGACATTGCCTGGAACGGCAAAGTCGTTCAGGTGACCCCGCATCACCGCAGCCAACCCGCGTTTCTGCTCGCCAACCGGCCGATGCCTGTTTCGGTATAACCCGTCCTTGACGCTGTGCAGCGTTCGTCGCATGCGGCTCACAGATGTTTGCCGCAGCAACATGAACGTCCGTCTATCACGCAGGACTGCGCAGCTGTGCGTAAACCCCAGAAAATCGAACGACTCAGGCTTTGGTAGCCCTGCAGTCGCGCAGTCCCTCCGGGCAAAGCGTCCAAAGCGATCCAACCTCTGGTGCAGCTGACTCAGGAACGCCTCCGCATCGTCTTTTCTCTGAAAGCCCAGTACCGCGTCATCCGCGTACCTCACGACGATAACATCGCCCGGGGTCTGCCGCTTGCGCCAAGGGTTGATCCAGAGATCCATACAATAGTGGAGATAGATGTTCGCCAGCAACGGCGAAATTACGGCGCCTTATGTACATCTACTCGTTATGCAAAGTATTGCACTGGAGAGCAGCAGGTAGCTGTATTCTCGTCCGATTGACTTTGCATAAAACCTGACTGCTGTGGTGAGAATGGAGACTCCCATTAACGCAGGAGTCAGTAACTATGTCCGTGCTTACATTTGATGAGTTGACTCATCGTCTAGAGAATGAACTGCACCGATTGCATTACACTGAGGGTACGATTTCCCGACTTTTCAGTAACTGATAAAATTGAAACAGGGGTTATGATTCAGATTCTGGCGAATTGGTCGGTTGTTGGAAAATACCAAGGACAGGTAAATCTGCAATACCCACAATCACGATATATTTCACCGTTGGTCAGAGCATTTGTCAATTTCGCCAAGGAAAGTTTAGGGGCCGGGGCAGTTCAGGTTTCGTAACAACGAAACAGGCTAGCGTAATAATGGCCCGGCCAGACGCTGTTTTTGTGCCCGGACAGCTTCTGTCAGAAAGTCCATCAAGGCATGAATCCTCGCTACGCCTCGCAGGTCCGGGTGCATCAGAAACCACAAGCCATATTCCAGCTCAGGGATGGGATTTGTAAGCTGGATAATGTCCGGGTTTTCGTCCGCCAGATAACAGGGCAGAACGGCCAGCCCCATGCCAGAGCGAATAGCGCTGAGTATGCTGACCAGAGTATCAACACGGTAGACACAGGCTGCCTTCAGCTCGTTATTGTCCATCCACTGATCCAATGCTGAATCCTTTAGTCTTGGCCCCGCACCAATCCAGGGTTGGCTGCCAAGCGTCTCGACGGAAGCCCCCGGTGTCAGACCAAAGCTTCGGTGTCCGTAGACGGCCTGGCCAATGGTGGTCAGCGGTCGGCCGATCAGATTTTCAGGGGGACGGTTGGACGGGCGAATGGCGACGTCCGCTTCCCTGCGTGTCAGGTTGAACAACTCGTTGGAGATGGCAACATCCAGCACGATGCTTGGATATTTATGCCGGAATTGCGTGAACAAAGGCGCCAGCAATCCCATCAACAGGGAGTCCGTTGTGGTCGCCCAGATTTCTCCACTGGGCTCCAGGTCCCGACCGGCGACTTTACGTTCGGCTGCCAAGGCGGCCTCATCCATAATTCTGGCCGTGTCGGCGAGTTCTTCCCCTGCAAGAGTTGGCCGGTAACCGGTACGGCTCCTCTCAAAGAGCGTAACGCCCAAGCGCTGTTCAATATCACCCAACCGCCGAAAAATAGTCGCGTGACTTACACCCAGGGCGCGTGACGCGCCAGATAGAGAACCTGCGTTTCCGATTGCAAGGATGATCTCAAAGTCATTCCATGCCAGAAGACTCCGTGTTTTATGGGTAACGGTAGAGGACTTTCGGCCCGGCTTACCTGTTTTTTTTTGCAAAGTCTGTGCTCATTTTTATGGAATAGTTTGCATTTTAAAACAACAGTAGCATGTACCTGAACCCATGAGAAAACCAATGCTCCTGTTTCCAGGGGCGATGTTATGGAGATCAGAGGCATGATGATTTCAGAAGAGGTACGGTATTTTCAGGGTGGCGACCCGTTTACTCGCCGGGAAGACGGTGAAGTGGCAGACAGGAGTGTCGACGACTCGCTTGAGGGAACTATCCCGCTCAGGTACCGGGATGGGGTGGGAGGTATTGATCTTGAGCAAGTGAGGCGGGATCAGCTCCAGGCCCGGCGCGAGGTTGTCCGGGCGATGATACGACGCTTGGAAAAACTGCTGCGCCGGCGTTGAGAAGTCGTAGGCACGAGTGCGCGCAGCCTCGTTCTAAGAGCCTGCGCCGTAGGAGCGTTTTGAACATCGATCTGCATGGCCGTGCCACTGCCAGCCCAGAATGACGTTTGACACGGCCAAAAGGATTGAAAGCACGGCTTTCCCTTCTACCACTTGAAATGATCCGGGGAATCGGCCGCAGGGACAACGCCCGCTATAGCGCAGCACCTGCAAATACAGAAACCGGATGCCGTGGAGGTAAACACGGCGACTGGCCGGTGACAGCAAGCGCTCTTGAACCAGATGGCTGAAACAGACTTGTAAGTATTCAACCTTCAACTGGTCGGGCGAACGCCGATACGTGGATCACTTTTAAACTGGCGTTGACAGACTCCATAAAGACAACTGTGCTGGTTTCGGGGGAAAAGCCATGTTGGCACATGGCCTGGGTCATGGTCTGACGTAGTGTCCGTCAAATCACCTGATCTCGCGGGAAATTCCCAGGCCCATTCGCTGCCGCGAAGCGGAGCCGTTGTCTTCCCACATCAGGCATTTGATCTTGTTTCGATGTTTATTGGTGAAGGCGTAAAGATCGGTGGGGCATCACAGCTGTCTCAAAACAGCGCCTAGCAACTCGATGTTGCCGGCGTGCAAACCGGTGATGGAAACACCGCCGGGCAGTGAAACGGTCAGGCCATCGGCTCCGCCGATGCCAGCGCCAGGAACAGAAACGACCCGAGCAAACCCGGTGACCGTTTGCTTTTGCTTCAGACAGTCTTCAGTCAGGACCAGCTTCCGGCGCCAATAAACGAATTGATGATAAACCAGCGACTGTTGCTTGCAGTAAGCACTGCCCTGGTGTGTGCAACTACCATGAACGATTTCATAATCCAAGAATGCGACATTACTGGCGTAAAGCGGCTTGAACATCATCAAAACGTCGTACCCAAGGCTTTGCCTCTGTCAAAGTCGGTGGCAGTCGCTCTAGTGTGGCCCGAGCTTCCTGATAGCTCGTAAAACTGCCGTAGATAACGGAATACCAAGGCAAACCTCGACGCGAAGTACGCACATAAGCTGCCGTGTGTTTTATTTTATGACGCTCAATGTACTGCTTTATGGCTACCTCCGAACTGGCCGCTATCAATTGAATAGTAAAATAGTCAGAGGGTTGATCTTGTACCCAAGATTCCGTCCGGAAATAAGTCTGATCGTACCGCTCTGACTCCTCAGCATCCAAAGGACCTGAACGACTATCGCTTTGTCTGCCATCCGGCATTATTATAAAATCCACTCCGCTGATAAACGAGCCATCGCCCGAAACGGTAAGCTTGTGTCCGCCGGTATCTGTCAGCCCTAAACGCCTTAACTGCTGAGGTGAGATCCTTAGCCAGTATTCACCCGCTACCACTTGAGGGACTATGTAAAAGCCGTCCCAGCTGCTTGTCGTTTCACCCACTACCTCATGCTGATCGTTTAACAGTTCCAACTCGAGGTCGCCTATCCCGCGCTCGACGTCATTCTCCAGCAAGTATACGGTGCCATCAATTTCCGTAGTCAGGCTCACGGGAAATTCGAGCTCGGCCACGGTGCCGGGCCGTGGCACCAGGTTGAGCCCGGCAAGCTGAGGCGACCACTGAGGGTCCTCCAGCGTTGCCATATCCACCCCGATGTCGACGGACTGTTTAACGGGAAGATGATCAATATGGGCGATGCCCGCGGCGTTCGTTCGCGCCCTGTGCCGGCCGCCGTTGACCGTGAAACCGGCACCGGAAAGTGGCAGCTCATGGTCATCCATGACGCCGTTATTGTTGTCATCCAGAAACATCTTTACCGAAGCGGCGCCGCTGTTGGCCATCGGCCGAGCGTCGAATAGCCAGTCTGCCTGTCGCGGGTCTCGCCCCATGGCAACAAACAGCTGGACGCCGAGCGCAATCTCTCCCGTGTCGACATAGCTGGCATTAACGCCCAGCCCATAACGGCCCAGACTCTTTGTAAAACCGGCAGTATAGCGGGTTTGCGGTGAAGCAAAGGTATGCGCTACTCCCAAGGTCATGCGGTAGCCTTCACCCAGAGGTTTGTCCGCCGTGAACGCCAGCGTTGATATATCGCTCTCAGCGCCCAGAGTGTAATTCAGTTGGCTGCGTAAACTCATGTCGCGAACCCGGCGACTGATACGCAGCGTGCCCAATGTACGTTCAGTATCACCGGATGCCCGCCAGTTCAGCGTGTTAGTAAGGGCGGTACCGTAGGCATACGCGGATACCCGTGCGCTGACATCCGTGTTGGCAACGCCGGATTCCCGCTCGTCTCGCCTTGCCTCAATGGTCACCGGTAAACTTGAACGCTCCCCCACCGGAATGGAACCGCTAAGCCTAAGCTCATCCCGAGTGCGAAGAGGGTCGCTATAGGCGGGAAATACGTCGCTGTTGAAATCGCTCAAGTGTATGCGGCTCGCGTCCACCGCTACGCCGCCGACACGGGTTTGCATCCCGAGCTCGGCAAGCGAACCACCGTCCTCGGACTGGATAAAATCGCCGCTGATGCTCATGGATTGCCAGAACGTGCGCAGCCCCAGATTGGTGTACTGCTTTTCGGTATCATCTACCGGCGCCCGGATGAATCCAGCTGATGCAGAAAGGTAGCGGGAAAGGCCAAAGTCGAACTGAGCGACGGACCGGGGCTGTCCTTCATCGTCGCGATGTTCGGTAATGCTGTACTGGAACTCGCCGGGGCGCACCATGGATTGGGCCAGAGAGAAACTATATTGTTCCACCCGGGTCTGCCCCAGAGGCCCATTGAAGATCAACTGGAATTCATTACGCCCATAACTCAGGGGTTGATCTTCGAACCGATACCGGCCCTCAGAGTCGGCTAGTTGAAAGCCTACAAGGGCATCGTTGTAATAAAGCTCCACGTCCCAGCCAGGCGGCAGGTTGCCTTCAAAGACCTGCCGATCAAAGCTGGTAGGTTGCGTCAACGGGCGATTGCTTAACGTTACCCCTTCACCGCTACTGCCTCGAGTAACGTTGTCGACACTGGGCGCCGAGATACTGCCGAGCTGGAAAGACCGAGCTCGGAGCGGGCCGAGCAAGTTCCCGCCGGGGTCGTGACGACCAAGCGTGGCGCGCACATCCGGTGTTGGGTCCTGTTTGCGACTCGATAAATACAGGGACGACTCCATGCCCAGAAAATCGCCGGTAAGGAAGGCCGTATAGCGCGCGTCGGTTTGGGTATTACCGTCGTTTCTCCGTAGTTCGGTGGCGAACGTCTGGTCGATAAAAGGCGTGCTTAGCAACCGGTAAGGCTGCTCATAATGGGGATAACCCGGGTCTTCGTAGCCCCCTCGCATACCGGCCTGTTCCCCTAGGCGCTCACGTTTGAGTCGGGCCTGTAATGGCAATGCTTCGAGGGCGTGAACGCGCAGAGACAGGCTGGAGCGGTTGATCTCAAGTTCCACCGGCAGCCAGCGTTCAAGCAGAGACTTGGCAACGTAAATATCATCCGGCTCCGTTAAAACAAGGGCTGGATCAAAGCTTTCCGTCACTCCGGCGCGGGTAACGCGGGCTTCGTCCAGATTGAGACTGAACCCTCGGTCCTCGGTGAGAATAAAGCCGCTGGCGATTGCTTGTCCGGGCTGAGTCTTTATGGCGAGGGTGAGCAGCCGGGCTAACTCGCCCAGAGGCAGCAGCGTATGCTCTCCCAGGCCATAGGCAGGGATGGCATCGGAAAGCACCGACTGATCCAGGCGGACCTCAAGCAGAAGAAATTCCCGCTCTGTACTCTGGTATTGGGCAAGGAGATGCTGGGGATGCACAATCGACGCGAGCATCAACATTGCCACCGCCCATAGGCGAGCCCCGGGGCGAGTCAACGCGAAGACCACTTCAGGTAACACACATCAGGGCAGTTGCAGAACCGCCTCGGCCAGCAGCGCGCCGCCGTCCTCCGCCTGTTCTCGATAGGTGACCCGTAGGGCTCCGTTGGTGAGTTGCGAGCCGTTTAGCTGGCCCAGCGTAATGCTCGCGCGGCGTAAAGGGTTGGGTGTATAGACTGCAACGCCGTTGGCGCGGGCAATCACCTGCTTGCTACCGCTATGCGGAGTAAAGCTGATGGTTAGATCGCCATAGACAGACTGGTTGCCACTACGCTCCATAACAAACGCCAGGACCGGTGCTTTGTCAGCCGGCAGCCGCAGGTCGAGATGCGTCAGTGCAACACTGGCATCGGTGTTGCCATGACGCACAATCACTGGAATGGACGCGCCGACCAGGGCGGTCAGCATGATGCCGATCTCGTTATCGGCCGCGGCATCGCTGCTCTCGACGCTGGTTCTGCCCCTGGGATCCGGCTGCTTGGCGAACAGCATATGCGAGCGGTACTCGCCGGTTGCCAGATTAGCGGGTTTGCGGACCATAATCCGGACGGCCTGTCCGGCCCCGGGCGCAAGCGTAACTTGGCGGGGGGAGTACCTCAGCAGGTCCTCTGCGAACTGTTCGCCAGGCAGTGGAACGTCTATCTCGGAGAATGCGCCCGTTTCGCTCATGCGGCGATTGACCAGGGAAATGCGATAGGTTGCGCTCTCGGTGCCATTATTGATCAGTTCGAGTTGCGCCGCGCGCTGGTTTCCTGCAAAGACGATCCTGGTCGGATATAACATCAGATCAGCCAATGCATGGCTCACGGGTAAGAAAAGGAGGAGGACGAACAGGGTGATTCGGTGAAAGAAATTCATAGTTCTCTTTTTTCGGTTCAAGGCATGCGGCATCGTTCGGGATCCTTATTAGCTTAATCCGGGCGGGCCCCGAGGCGGGCGACTTCCGTTTAATTGTAGCTCACTGTCACGGAGAAGGTGCTGGAGTAGCTGCCGGGGGCTTGGTCGCTGCCCACGTTGAGCGTTCCTCCGACAGACAGAGCCTGTGAACCTCCGGCTCCGAGGTTCCCACCCGCGCCTGAGGGGGTACTGGTAAAGGTGTTGACGAACATACCGTTGCCCGGCCCCGTCAAGCTGACGACGTCATTAACAGGCAGTTGAATGGTATAGGTCGCGTTAGGGTCGCCACTGACCGTAAATTGTGCAGCGGTACCCAGGCTCGACGGTATCAGCACGACGCCGCCGCCGGCGCTGCGGTTGCCATTGGCGCTGACCGTCACGGAACCCCCGTTACCGGCCACAAAACTGCCAAAGGACAAATTCTGGACATTCTCGATCGCAATGTTTACTAGTGCCCAACTGGTGGGAGCCACCATGGACGCCAAGGCGACGCAGGCCAGTATTCTCGGCAAGCATGATTTCATTGCGGCGCTTCTTTTTGGAATGGGCATACTAGTTGTACGTCACGGTAACGCCGACATCGTTTCTGGCGAACCGGGTATCAACGGCGGCATTTAACAGGATGTTGCTCACCGGATCTCCGTTGAGCATTCCATCCTTATGCATGCGCTTAACACAACTGGCCAAGATCCTGATAGTTTGAAGGCAGTCATTACTCAAGACCGCCAATGATGTGGCTGAGGCGGAGTGGAGATGTCTATTGTCCGGGCCGGGTAAGCCAGCCCCCGGAAGACGTATGGTCAAGTTGGCCGTCACGTCGCTGGCAAGAGCGCTTGAGGCGTGTATCAAAACCGTATCACTGACATTGGCGGGAGCAATTACAACAGCACTGACCGAAGTTTTGACGCTGCCTGCGGATGCACTGGCACTGATAACGGCGATTGTCGTCATCAGCGCCAATTCAAGGGCGGCGCACCTGAAAAATCGTTGATACCCCACCCTTGGCCTCATCAGACTAGCACTCGCTTTTGTCGAGCTCGGCGAGCTCTCAGTTGTACTCTACAGTCGCTGTCACGTCGCCCGTATAAGTACCCGCAGCCTGGGCTATACCCACGTCCAGCACTCCACCCAGATAAATGGACTGGGTGCCACCGGTGCCCAGCGTACCGCCTGTGACTTCACCCGTTACTGCGCCGCCCGCGGTAAGGTCACTGATCTTGGTCAAAACCATGGTGTTAGGCGTACCAGCGCCATCAGACAGCGAGGCAGCGCCGGACCAGGTAATGGTATAGGTCGCGTTATTATCACCCGTGACGTCGAATTGGGCGGCGGTTGGAGTGGAACCTATGGTAGACAGGATAGCCCCTCCGGTCGCTGTACGGGCACCACTGGTGTCAACGGTCACGGTACCAACAACGACGGCGTCAGGCGCAAATTTACCGAAGACCAGATCCGCCGTTTTTGTGATCCCGATTGGCGCGATTACGGTGGCGGTCGACGCGGTTGACTTTGCGGCGGCAAAGCTGTTGGATGCCCCGAAAGCGCCTAGAGCGACGATCGAAGCCAGCGCCGCACGACGGAAAATCTTGCTCTGAAAAATGGATGAGTTCATTGTAATTCCCCTGTTAAGCCATGCCGCCGGATTATGACCGTTAGCAATCGCTTGATTTAATACCAGTCGGGGGATTCGAAAACACAACAGAGATGGTGGATACGGTGAACCCATACCCGGAAGAACCACATGAAATGTCGGCGATCCCGCTGTCATAGAACTGTTAAGTCCGTTAGACCGGTGACTTTGCGTCCCCGCCTTTCGACGGGTTTGCCTTTTTTTACATTTTCAGAGTAGCTGAGGCTTGCTTTCTTAGCAAGTAAGGTCAGTAAATTCGTGCGCATGTTAGATATTGCAGGATGGCCACCCACTATTCTGATTCAGCATAGAAAATAATACTTTGCCAGAGATTTCTGATGCCAATCGTTACGGTGATTTTCAACCCAGTTGTCCAAATAGCTGCACCTAAGCCGCCTATTTGTTGCGCTGAATTTCCTGCCCTAAATATCGTTGAAAAATTGATTAGATAAAAAGGGAAATTCGGAAGTACGAAAAATATTTCAGGCGATGTAGCAATCACGATATAGTCAATAGGTAGTACGACATGCAACCGCCAAGTACGCCCACAAAAAGCCCTCCGAGATTCAAATAGGCCAGAATGGCTGTGATGCCTAGGGAAACCAGTGTAGCGACAATTGAGATCTGCATTTCCTGCAAAAAAATATACACGATAAAATTTAGAAAAACAGCCGAGGGTAGAATCGTCTCCATCCACTTTACTAGCCCCGCGGGAAACTGAAAGTCGTAGACCACCGGCAATATTCGGACCAGTAGGCTCGTAAAAAGAAGTGCCGCGATGGCAGTGATTATGCCTTCATTCATGTTTTTCCCATTTGTCCAAAATGACAGCCGTAATGATTACGCTTGGGATCCAGAAATAAGTTGGCCCTAACAACGAGTAGAAAGCAGCGGCCAATAACAAGCAGGTAGCCATCATCACCAACTGCATGAGATAAATACCGGATACCCGCATCTTTATTTGTGAGACAGAAAGGTGAATAAGCACAACGCTGGCCGGAAATCCTAGGTGTATATCTGTACTGAGCCAAGCATTGGGAATGATCTTGGAAATCATCGCGCCTATCACCCCGGAGACCACCCAAAATACGAAGATAGTCAATCGAATGCTGAGAGTATCTTTAACCGTATCGCTGTTTCTTTCCGTTGCGTAAGCTTCATCACCGAGCATGTGTGAAACAAAAGTTCTGGCAAAAAATGTCTTTGGCAGCCTTTCGGTTGTGGTGAATGCAATTGGAAAGTACCGACTGTTAATGGATGTGCAGATAATCAGCATTGTTAGGAAGCTGGCATTGGCCTCTGCTAGCGGTAGCAATGCAAACTGGCCGCTACCTGTAAAGCCGAGAAGTCCGGCGGCCAGAATTTCAAGAATGCTCCAGCCTGCTCGGTGCGCCAGCACTCCGAAAAGCATGCTCACTGGGATAATGGCAATAGCGGATGGGAGTACCCTGAGGAAAGGCCGTCTTATGGGCGACGCCTTCCCTCGGTCCCGGTCTAAAGTTCTTTCAAGGCTTGTAGAATCGCGCATACGGTTAGGCCATAGATGTTCGTTCGTGAGCGGGCCCGTATGCTCGGTTGTGCCAGCGGTTGATTTCAATCACCCATATATCCCGGTAACCCACATCACCTTCCTCCGGCTCGATGTTGCTGGCGTAATGAATGAAACGCTCGTCATCGATCAGAATGGCCTGGTTTTCATCCAAGATGGTTCGGAACAAGATTTCCCGGGTTGTTGGATCGATCACATGGGTTTCCCCGCCCTTAACATTGTTTCTCCTTGCTACGGCGATAACGCTGAACTCGTGGCCATCCCTGTGCGGTCCTTCTGGTACCGTGACGCCCTTGTATTCAACATTCGCGGTTACCCGGATCTGGTTGACGTTGATCTGGAACATTTCATTGAGCTCAACGGGCAACTGATTCAATACCGCTGCAACCAAGGCCGTTAGATCCCCGACAATTTGTTCGCGGTGCCTTGGTACGCCGCCGGCCTCGGCCAACTTTATGTAGTCGGCAGATTGAACATAATTTCTCTTTGGAAGGGGTGCAAAAACCCACTCCCCTTCTTCCCAGTATCCAATGTACTGAGTCAAGCGAAGCTCTCTGTGCCTACCCAGACTGTGCATATCTCGCGGCATACTGTCGAATGAACCCAATAGGCTTTGGGGGATCTCAGGCATATCGATTACGCAGTATCCATTCTCCAAATAGTCACTATTGGCGCTATTCTTAAGGGCGATTTGTTCGGCTAAAGCTGTCATATATTTATCCCTTATTTGGCAGGTTCAAGATCAAAAGTGGCAACTTCGTAAGGCTGTATAGCTTCAATGTGCTTTTTGGTGATGCCTCGATAGAAATCGCAGGCCGATTCTTCTACCGCTTTTATTGAGTCGAACTTCTTTTCAAGAGGACCTAGGCAAAGTCCGCCACAAAAGCCCTCAATTTCACAGCCATTGCAGAAATTCGGATTCTCCCGCCGTAACTTCGCGTGTTCCAAGTAGGGTTTTTCGTTCAGAATTTTAGTCTCATCGCGAATATCCCCCAGCAAAGTTGATCCTGCCTTGCAGGAGAAGACTGATCCATTAGGCTCGATACTGAACTGAGCGCCCTTAGCCGAGCAGTTCTTGAATCCCCGGTAGCTGACCGCATCAAAGCCCAGCATGACTTGGAAAATCTGATGCCAATAGCCAGTCAACACCACGCCTTTTTCGCGGCCGTACTGAACAACACGCCATAGTCGATCAACGATGTTCCCGGCGCCATACTCGGAATAAAAAGTGGGGTCAAAATCAACGACGACGCCAATCTCCTTGGCGTCAACCTCGACTGCCAAATCTACTATCCCTTCATCAAAGTCGTCCCATGTTGCTGACGTCAGCGCCGCGTTTAGGGCCACCCTATTATTATATTGCTGCAGTTTTCTTAGCCCTCTCATGACAACTGGCATGCTGTCATCCCCGTTTTTGAGCGGACGGTTAGGACTGTTCGGCGAGTCCACACTGACGCACACGGCCACTTCGTGCTCGCGGAAAGTCTTGGACACCTCATCGGTGATCAAAGAACCATTGGTCACCGTCGAGTAGTGGATGATCATTTCATCCTTATCACCGCGACCAAACCTCTCCAGAACCGCCTTTATCGTGCGCCAGTTCAACAAGGGTTCCCCCCCAAAAAACTGAACCATGATCTCTTGAACACCTTCCGATCTCGCAACTCTTAATGCGGATTCAACATAAGCAACGCCGTCTTCCGGCTTCATTGAGCGATTCTGGGGACTGTACTGGTGTTCGAACCGCTCTTTGGAAGCATACATCGAGTTTTCAATGTTTACTTTGATACTGTCCTTAGCAATGATTCTAGACTCTTCGACCTTATTGACCTCATCCTCAACCGACATCTCTTTGCCCTGAACGCCTTCAAAGCAGTAAGTGCAGCCAAAATTACAGGCATTGGCCAAAATCAGCTGGATGATATTTACTTTTTTCTCTATTTGAGGCGTCGAGTGCTGTACTTTTGAAGCCGTGCTTTCTAGCAATATACGCCTGGCAATCAATTGCTGAACCAATTCTTCTTTTCGATTTCTGGCCTGCCCTTTCAAAACAGATTCCGGCACAGATTTACTTCTTTTAAAGGATTGCAGAACCTCTTGGCCGGCATCATCCAAGAAGAAAAGACCTCCCAAGAGTCTGTGGTAGGTTGCTGTCCTATCCCCAACCCGTTGCTGGATAATATCTTTAGATAAAGTAAATTTTTTTGTTTCTACTGCAGTTATCACGAAGCAACCCTCATCCTTTAGATGTATCAACGGCCACCCTTTCGGGTGGCCTGGTAAACTACTTGGTCAAACGAGTAGCTAACTGAACACCTTTCTGTCCTAGTGTGCCGCCCACAGTTCCACCGACTGTGCCGCCAACGGTACCGCCAACGGTACCGCCAACTGTGCCTGCAACTGGATTAACTTTGCTGTCAAATTTCATAGTATTTCCCTTTAAGTATTTTTAAGCAGGAAGCCTTTGCCTCTTTACAAAGACAAGAAGGCCTCGTCCTGAATCCCAAAATTTAACCGGAGCGTGCAAAAAAACACTCGGGATCTTTTTAGAGTCCAAAGAGATTCTAGTTATAAGGACGGAAAGGGGTCTTGTATGATCGTGCAGATTTGGGGTCTACTTGCGAAGTATGAGATCAGCCCACCGGCCGGGAGGCAATCCGTAAGCTTTCGAAAAATGGTGCGTCATGTGACTTTGATCTGTGAAGCCACAGGCTGCAGCGACGTCAACCAAAGCCATCCCAGTGCTAATCATGCTCTTGGCCTTATCAAGGCGCCGCATGCTCAGATACCGATAGGGGCTTGTTCCAAACAAAGCACGGAAATCCCTCGAGAGACACCATCGATCAGTATCGGAGACTTGTTCAAGGCGATCCATGGTGACCGCTTCGTTGGTGGCGTCGAGTATGAACTGTCTGGCCGACTCGGCGGCTTTGTAATTTAATTTTTTGCGCTGCTCCTTTTTCCCGGATGCGTCATTAAGAGCCTGCGCGATATCATAGATCCCATCATCCTCTTCCAGGCTATCTAACTGAAAGTCAAGATTGGTGAGCATGTTGGAGATGGCGGATACGATTCGTTGATCTGATGAAATGCCTCCCGGAATAAAAGGCAGCGGCTTACCCCCGAGTACTTGCTGAATTACCTCTGGCGGAATGTAGAGGATTTTATAGTGAAAACCCTCTACAGTTCCCGCTTCTCCATCGTGCAACTCATCTGGATGTATAACGACCGCATTTCCCGGCATACTATGTCGCATGGACTTCTGGTAGCTAAAACTATGCACACCGTTGAGGGTAATTCCTAAGGCATATGTATCGTGTCTGTGAGGCGAAAATCCATGACTGGAAAAGAAAGCCTCCATCCTTTCTATTTTTGCAGTTGGGTAAGAAACCTTTGTCCAGTCCTTTGTATACTTCATTTAATCATCCCGATTTTAAATATGGCCCATAGCATTCTTCGTTAGCAGATCAATCTTTAATAGCTTCCTTCATCGACTCATCCAGAGAGAGCACGGTTTTCGCGCGTCGAATATCTCGATCCAATTCCGCTTCTGTTTCAGCCTCATCCCGTTCGTGATGCCCATGCAAATGGTGGCGAATCAACCGTTTCACCTTGTCCCGTTTTTCGTCCAGCTCTTTAAAGGTGCCAGACCATTCCTTCGCGGCGTCCGACGACATTCTGCAGCCGTCGATAGCAAACAGCTCGTTACCCAGAAGGCCCTGTTCATGGCACACCAGCAGTATTTGTTCGAACAGTTCTTCAATCTCATCGGCGTGCTGACCGACAAACTTGGCCAAGGTGGTGAAGTGCGGGACGGTATCGCAGGATAAAGCTTTAAAAATGATGTTGGTCTCGCAGCACCACTGGATCTCGCGGCTGGAGGTGATGCCTTTGGAGTAAGCAAACAGAATGATCTTCAACAGAATGACCGGATCGTAGGCCAGGCGGCCGGTGTCGTCGTTGCGATATTTCGGGTGAAAAACCGTCAGGTCCAGCTTGTGCTCAATCAGGTAGTGAACCGCGTGCTCGAAGGTGCCGGGCTGGAGCTGCTCTCGGTAGTTGATGACCACCATCGTATCCTGATCGTAGTTGTAGTGCTTAAAACGAGGCATTCCGACGGCTCCCTGTCTGTTTTCTCAATACTACCAAAAACCGTTCGGTTTGGGGTTTTTCTACAGCCTCAACGCCGCAATCACGCGCTTGTCGCGTGCATTGCCTTGTTATCTGACTTACTCAATGATGCATGGTGAATATCCGCGATGTGTACCAGAGCACTGTCGATGTATCTGCACGCACGGCTGTGGAACGAAGCCGCAATGCAGTAGCCGTCGCCGTCGCCGTGCCTGTGATTTTTATATTCCTACCTCGGCCACGTCTATGGTTTCAGGCTCAGCGTGAGCTTGCCTAATCCACGCCCCCATTTGTTCATGGTCGAGAATGAAGTGCATGTATTCTGCAGACGCAGTCGAAACATTGATCCCGTAGGTTTTAAATCGCGACGCAACCGGAGCGAACATGCAATCCGCAATAGAGAACTCACCGAACAACCACGGACCAACACTCGAATAGGTTTCTCGGTACTGTGACCAGATTTGATCTATCCGAGCCACCTCCCGTTCAAGAGTTGCATTGAGAGGGACTTTGCGCCCGACCGCGCGGCAATTCATTGGCAATTGGCCTCGAATCTCCGGGAAGCCCGAGTGCATTTCAGCACTGCAGGATCTTGCGTCTGCTCGTGCACGAACAGAGCTCGGCCATCCACCGCCATCCAGATACTGCTCTGAAATGTATTCGCAAATTGCAGCGAATCACATACGGTCAGATCACCGTCCTTAAGCACAGGGACTTTCCCTGCATCAGTGTGCTGGGCAATAGCGGTGTAAGTATCGTCCTGGTCCAGTGGAATCCGCACTTCCTTAAAAGCTAGACCGTGAACCGACAAAAACAGCCATGGCCTTAACGACCATGACGAGTAATTTTTATTCCCTATTACGAGCTCCAAAGTTCACTCGTTGAAATATAACGCCCGGCTCACACGCCGGTCTGAAGCCGCGGAACGGCGTAAAATCGGTCGTTGTGCAGCTGATTGTTAAATCTTTATGTGTACGGTATCCCGTACAATAACAGTATTCCGTACAGGAGCTATCTTATGGATGCAATTAGCTACACAGCTGCAAGAACCAATTTAGCAAAAACCATGGATAAGGTCTGTGAAGACTATCTGTACTGGCAAAAAACCGACAAAAAGGCGCTTAACCGAATCAGCAAGTTGATTAAGGAAACCAAGCGCGAACCGTTCGAAGGTATTGGTAAACCAGAGCCCCTAAAGCATAGTCTGACTGGCTACTGGTCTCGCCGAATCAATAAAGAAGATCACATGGTCTACAAGGTCACGGATGACGCTCTACTTACCGTTCAGTTCCGGTATCATTACTGATTTAACGCCTGCAATAAACGGCGCGAGAAACGAGCGCCCGGCGACCGTAAAGAGTGTACTTAAAAAACTTTTTAGCGTTTTATTTACTCAACTCTACGCTGTTTGAGAATTTTTTATATTTCATTTACTGCATTTTGCTCTTCAATTTGAAGTGCATTCGGCTCAACGGTTGCCTCAAATGATTGGCATGCTAGAAAAGCTGAAACATCGCCCGTTAATATGGTTATCAGATCTGCTTTCCATTGTACATCGCCCAAATCGCAGCAGCGAATGCCAATAAAACAGTTAATGCGTAAAAAGGTTTTAGTCTTTGGCTTTTATTTTTTGTTCGATTTTATAATTTTCAGCCCTAAAGCGACGGCTCCTTTGATTTCTATTGGAGTTCGCTTGAATATTTTATTTTTATCTAAGGCATCTTCTTCAGTGATGCCTTCTTGAATCAAGTAACAAACCACATTTAGCTTAATGGAAACGGCTCCCTGTCGGCTGCCTAACACCTAAGCATTTAATGGCCGTCGCAGCATGACTTTTGAATGTCTGTTGGACTAAGCCCCAGGAACAGAGCCATCGGGCTGCGTATAAGGATAAAGTAATTTTCGGGCAGGAGCCGGAACGGTAGGTCTGGTGCCAGATGCGAATCAATACCGGCCGGTTTTGGTCTCAGTAAATCCGTCACGAGGCGGTTCCTTGTTGTGATTTTCCTCAGACTACCTCTCAGATACTACTTTTTCCAGCCTTCGACCGCAGAGAAGCCCGGTTCACAACGAACTGTCAGTTTTCACCCACCGGATCAAGACGAACGGAATCTCTAGCCCGTCGGCACCGCTGCGCATTTGAACCGTGGGATCTGACGAATCATGCGTACAAGACCATCCTCACAGCGCGGGCATGGCCAGCAACGTTGAGACTCCAGGCCCATCTTGACGTCTTGTGGCTGGGGTGGCTGCGATAGGCAGTGCCGAATGACAGCCCGTTTTGTTGGTCATGTGTGCCTGTCTATTGTCGGTCAAGGTTTCAGGGCGCCGTTGGAAGTCTTTATGGATCTGCTCGAGCGAACCCAGAGCGCCCCGACCGGGGTTCATTAACCGAGTGTTGCACTTGGAGTTGGAGGCTGCCCTCGTTGAAGATTCTTAAAAACAAACACACCTCCCAGCGTCGCGGCGATGGCGAGAGCAGTGGTAAATACAGTGCTGCCCGTTTCAAGGCCAGCGGCATCGATAAAATATCCCGTAGCAACTGGTAGCAAGCCTGCTGGGACATAGCCGCCGATATTGAGTACTGAATTGGCTTCAGCCCGATGGTTATCAGGCACATGGATTGCAATCAGCATCAACCCGCCGAGCTGTCCTAGGCCTTGTCCCGCTCCAGCCAGCAACGCCGCCACGATGAGCAGCACTACTAGCGAGGCGTGAATAGCGATCGTAAGGCTAACCATCGCCAGAATTGTCGAGATCGATCCTAGCAGTAAGATCGTGCGAATGTGCAAACGGCTAACACTGAATTGCACACCCGTTGCAGCCAGGAACATCGCGCAAGCCATACCTCCGGCGATCAACGGGCTACGAACTTCCAACAACTCTGTTAACACTGATGGCCCAAGCGAAAGCACGAACGATGTAGCCGTAATACCCGGGGCAAAAACCACGATGCCCAATATAAGGTGGCGACGGTTTGGCTTTGGCACCGTAGGCAGGTGAAGTTTTGTATGAGGATGACTGCCCCCCCTGACACGTCTAAATCCCTCATGGCCTGGAAGCGTGGTGGCAACTATTAAGGCGCTGACCAGTATAATCAATTCAATGGAGAAGATGGGAATTACGGGCTGCGGAAGAATCTGTGCCATAGCTCCACCCAGCAACGGCCCAAGACCTGCACCGAACACCATGGCGACTGATGCCGCCAGGGTCGCACGCCGCTTGCGCTCAGATCCGCCCGTGTCGACGACTGCCGCCATGCCAGCTGAGACGATGACGCCAACGGCAATACCAGTTAGCAGTCGTGCAATACCCAACATGACGATGGATGAGGCGGTCGCGAAGAGAACGCACGCCACGATGGCTGCAAGCAGGCCAGGAATGAGTATAGGTTTACGGCCCAGCCGGTCGGAAAGTTGCCCTGCGACCAGCAGAGTAACCAACAAACCGGCGATGTAGGCGGCGAAAATCACTGTCAAAGTCCCGGCAGAAAAACCAAGCTGCTGTTGCCAATGCACATACAGCGGGGTGGGAGAATTCGAGAGCATAAAAACGGCTGTCACCATCCAGGCAGCCGCCCACATCCGCCAGGGCGATGGTTGTGATAGCTGGGTATCGCTGCAGGCAGAAGGCGGTAGGACGGTAGCAGGCGACGTGTCGAGGGTAGGCATGGCATTTCCTTATACGAGTTTTATCGTACAGTAGCACAAGTTCGACAAAACTCGTACATGTGCTATTATCCGCCTGTGAATATTCCCCGTACCCCAGCTTGCGACCCCGAGTTGCCATCCGACTTACCGAAGCCGCTACCTGAACCGGCAATCAGTTTACTTCGTCTTGAGAAGGTCATGGGAGCACTCGCAGATCCGTTGCGGTTGACCATCGTCCACAAGCTCATGCTCGAATCGGTGGCCTATGATCATCCCTGCGGGTGGTTCGGTTTAGATCGTCCTAAGTCTTCGCTGACCCATCACTTCAAGGCTTTACGTGAAGCTGGCTTGATCCGCCAGCGACAGTACGGGCTGGAGCGCCGCAGCCGGCTGAGGACAGAAGACCTCAATGCACGCTTCCCCGGCTTACTGGAATTAGTGGCGCATTGGAAATCGTCGCACTTATAAAGAATTTCTATAAATAACTGCTGCTTAAAATGGGAGGATTACCTTGTGTTCGGGGGAAAACTCCCAGGCCCATTCGCTACCGCGAAGCGGTTTAGTTCAATGCCCAATTAACGGGCAAAATAATGTTGGCTGAAATGTTGAACGAAGTGAAAACAGCCAACTTTATTTTGTCCCTGTTTAATTTATTGTTATTTTTTTTAGCTGATAATTATCACCAACTGCACCCACATGACTAGTACAATGCTACTTGATAATAAAAATGCTAAAAACCTATGAATTGGATTGTTATATGTAACATGAATAACTGAGTGAATTATACGAAAGGCAACAAAAGCCCAAGCAAAACCTAGCATTAGTTGGTTGTTAATATCTAAAGTTAGCAGGATAATACCAACCGCATAAAACAAAATTGGAACTTCAAGTAAATTGGAAAAATTACGACCTAGTTTAACTATGTTATCGGGTGGAGTATATCCAGCGAATAACTTAAAATACCTGCGATCCACTAATCCTTTTTTCGCACTAATTAAGCGAGATATTCCCGTACTAAATCCAATAACAAATGTAAGAACTACAAGTGCAAACATTGGGTAAATAATTTCCATTTATTGATAAACTCCTTTAGTTGAATAAAAACATAACGCCAAAATCAACCGGCGCCCCACTTGGGCGTCCGCCAGATCGTTAACGAATTTGGATGGCTGATTACAAAGCAATTGCACCCGTTTACCGCCAACATTCTACCGAAACTGATGCTTGATGACCTCAAAGTGCCGTACATAACGTCCGCCATCATTGATGACAAAGCCGCAGTGACGCGCAGATTTTGTCATCAATGATGGCCTGGTTATGTGAGTTTAGTCGACAACGAACAGCTTGGCTCCCTGCTCCGTCGATGAACGGTGAAGCTCTGCATTGTCTGCGACCTGATAGCTCGAACCAGGGCTGAGTACAAAGCGGCGACCGGGAGCTATAACGCGATGCTGGGCAAGCATTTAGACGACACTTGACGCCATCAGGCGGGGTCTATAAGTTTAGAACTTATCCGCCGGGTGCAACCCAACTCCGCTGGCCTCTATAGAAAAAGGAATACGAAATGGCTACACGCCTCTCTGGCTTATTCGCCGCAGGATGCCTCGGTGGCCTCGCCACCGTACTCACGCTCTGGCTGTTCGGAATGCTGGGAATTTCCGCGGCGTTGGGTGTTGCACTCGCGCCCCCGCTCACACCGTCTATGATCTATTCATTTATGATATGGGGCGGCATCTGGGGGTTTGCGTTCCTGTTGCCCCTCGGTAGCATGAACATGTTCGCGCGCGGGTTGCTGTTGAGTCTTGGGCCCACCATCGTGCAATGTCTGATAGTGTTCCCGATGAAATTGGGCGTCGGTGTTCTGGGTCAGGACCTAGGCACCCTGACACCGTTACTGGTACTGATCTTCAACGCAGTTTGGGGACTCGTGGCGGCCTGGTGGCTGATACGGCAGGAAGCCGGAGTGATGAACACCGTCTAAGGCCTTTCGGGACAGGAGCGTCCCGCGCTTCACATGGAAGGGTGAAAGCACCCTTGCCGGTGAGGAGCGGGGCGGATTTATAACACCAGTGCGCGCAAGTCCGCCAGGAACTTGTCCACCTGGGCCTCGGTGGTGGACCAGGAACACACCAGACGGGAGCAGCCACCAATAAAATTATAGAACCGCCAACCCTTTGCACGGAGCGCAGCCTGGACCAATTCCGGCAACTCCACGAACACACCGTTCACCTGGCGCGGGTAGCGCAACTCAATACCCGGCAACCCCGCGAGCCCATCGGCTAATCTTTTTGCACAGGCATTGGCATGGCGGGCGTTGTCCAGCCAGACATTGCCCTCCAGCAAACCGCACCAGGGCGCAGAGATAAAGCGCATTTTCGACGCCAGCTGTCCGGCTTGCTTGCACCGCCACTCGAAATCTTCCGCCAGTTTCCGATTGAAGAACACAACCGCTTCACCCAGCGCCAGGCCGTTCTTGGTGCCGGAGAAACACAGCACATCGACGCCCACCTTCCAAGTAATCTCCGAAGGATGTATGTCCAGCGCCGCCACCGCGTTGGCAAAGCGGGCGCCATCCATATGAATACTGAGCTTATGGCGGTCGGCCACTGCCCGGATGGCACGCAGTTCTTCGGGCGTGTAAACGGTACCCAGCTCCGTCGCCTGGGTGAGGCTCAGGGCTTTGGGTTTGGGAAAGTGGATGTCGCTGCGCTTGGTCACCAGCTGCTCGATGCTTGCTGGCGTCAGCTTGCCGTCGGGCCCATGCCCTAGCAACAGCTTGGCACCATTGGACGCATACTCCGGCCCACCGCACTCGTCGGTCTCGATGTGCGCCATCTCATGGCAGATCACACTGTGGAACGACTGGCCGATAGAGGCCAGCGCCAGCGAATTGGCGGCGGTGCCGTTGAAGACGAAGAAGACATCGCAGTCGGTATCGAAAAGCTCGCGCAGGCCATCAGAAGCCCGCTGGGTCCAGACGTCCTCACCATAGGCTGGCTCGTCCGACCGGTTGGCCTCGGCCATGGCGGCCCAGGCCTGCGGGCAAATACCACTGTAATTGTCGCTGGCAAACTGCTCAGACTGAGACACAAATGCGCTCCTGGAATCGTGGTCCGGTTAGCGGACAGCCCTTTACGTTACACGATTCTGGCCATTACGCCAGTAACGCCAACGCCTGAAGCGCTAACCAAGCAATCTAATGATGTGCTACACAGTAAGCGCCAATAAATCGACCCACTTGCCTTCAGTCGATCTGCGGCACTTTTTTTGAAGTCCGCTCCAGATCTACACCCCACGGCAGCAATGCTTCCAGCTTTTCCAGCGTGTCTGCTTCGGCAATGCGGTCCAGCACATATTGGATATACGCCGAGGGCTCCAGACGGTTTGCCTTAGCGGTCTCGACCAGGGAATAGCAGGTTGCACTGGCACGGGCGCCCCGTGAAGTATCTGCGAACAGCCAAGCCTTTCGACCTAGAGCGAACGGACGGATAGCGTTTTCGGCCAGCACGTTGCTGATCTGTAGGTCGCCTCGTTCGCAGTAACCGATCAGGGTAGGCCATTGGTTCAGCGTATAATCCATGGCCTTGCGAGTCATAGTGCCTTTTGCGACCTTGCCAGCATTAGCCTCCAGCCAGATCTTAAGGGCTTCCAGCCTGGGAACGCTCAGCTCCTGACGAATGCGGTAACGCTCATTGTCACTCAGCTCTTTGATCTGGCGCTCGATGGCGTAGAGTTTGTTGATGTGGCTTAGAGCCACGTCGGCCTTGGAGACCTTTGTGGGTTTGCCTTTACCTTGAGGTTTGGACCCTTTGATAGCTTCCACGAACTTACGTCTCGCGTGGTCCCAGCAACCAATTCGAGTGATGTTGTTGTCTCGGCACACTTTGCCATAGCCAGAGTAACCGTCGGCTTGCAGAATACCCTTAAAGTCGTCGAGCAGACGCACCGGCACTTTGCCCGCCCGTGATGGGTCGTATTCAAACAGAACCGACGGTTGCCCTGGCGGGCCACCGCGGGTGACCCACATCCACTTATCAGACTGCGCCGTTTTGCCGTCTTCTTTCAGAACGTACATTCGGGATTCATCGGCTTGCAGGTAGTCACTGCTGTTTTGCACTTCGCGCATCAGATTGATGAGCGGTTTGAACACGTCATCCAGGCGGATAACCCAGTGTGCCATGCTGGTGCGGCTGATCTCATGGCCCAGGCGTTTGAGCATGTGCTCCAGACGATACAGAGGCAGGCCATCGGCGTATTTTGAGGTAATGATGTAAGCCAGCAAAGACGTGGTGGCCGTGCACTTGCCCAGCGGATGAACCGGACGGGTGGCTGCCAGGATACGCT
Organism: Marinobacter sp. M3C; assembly: GCF_023311895.1. GTDB lineage: Bacteria > Pseudomonadota > Gammaproteobacteria > Pseudomonadales > Oleiphilaceae > Marinobacter. The sequence continues at coordinate 200,374 of NZ_CP092284.1, read as the reverse complement.
CTTCACCATCTTGCTCGAACACGGCTTTTTCCTGCCAGTATTCCAGAACTTTGAGTTGGGCCGGGATGAACTGAAGCTCTTCTTTAACCTTGGTGAAGAAGGTCTTGCTGGCGCCGACCTTCTCTTCGTCGCTGAGGGTCAGTTCGATGCGCTCACGCAGCAGTGTATCCGAGAAGCCACGCTGGCGACGTTTACGGGAGGCCGGTGGTGCACTTATTCTATGAAACCAGGGTAAAAAACGTTTATCGAAGCGGCGGAAAAAGCCGACCGCCTTGAAGTTCTGTCAATAACTGTTCGGACAGCTAATTGGAGCTCACTGAGGCTCCGCCTCCACAGAAACTTTCGAAACGTTGTATTCGCAAACCTGTCGACACGACGTCATCATGGGGTTGAAAAGAGCTATATTCATACCATCACTAACAGAGCTGCGATAAACAACGCCGTCAAAACCACATTTCTTAGCGAATTCACAGAGAAATTGGCTAGGGATGTAATCGATTGCCGCTGCCTTAGGGAGTACAGGGCGGGTCAACTCCTCACCGAGACGCTCAAGGAACATTACATCACCTCTTAAGGTCGCCACATCACTTTCGTCGTCAAGAATGAATGGCGAGACTGTCTTTTTGGGCTCTCTCAGATCTACAAGCTTCAATCCCTCAGGGATAAGAAACTCACCTACTGAAATTTTTTCCCCTGTGTGTGGCCTAATCTCAGATATCGCAGTTAGGACTGTTGAAGCAAGGTACAGATAAGGTATGCCCGCGGGATTAGCGCGGCCATGAGTGGACGAAATCTCTGGAGGGGCACCCATCTCGCTTTTCTCATAAGGTCTAGCTGACTGAATTCTAGCTCTGTAAAACAGCTTGTCAGATGTGAGTTCATCGAATATTAAGTGGGGGAAAAGCTCTCTGAGGCGCTCAAGATCCAAACCCATTTCAGGAAAAAATCGATTTCTGTGTTTGAGCTCTTCTCTCAAACCATCCCACTCCTCTAGGCTATTGGTATGGCAACTCCTTAGAGGCGAGAATGGTTTTCTAACAATGTCGCCATCATCCAATATTTCGGAAAGTAAATCCTTAGCGTGTGCTTTTTCCATTTGAGGTAGGTCAAAAATTGCCCAGTCCTCTTTAAGCCACTCAACAAGGAGCTTTCCCTCCGGATCTGGTGAATAAATACTGAGAAGCAACTCAAAGCGCTCCCGCAGAGCGACCGGTTTAACGAGCTGAACATGATGTGCCTTGCAAAATGAGCAAGTACCTTCGTTTTCTGATATCGAGGGTATTACTTCACGCTTGATATACCGATCACCTATGCAGTTCCCACAACAGAAACGCATTATTGCTCCCGTTTTGCGAAGATTGCCATCGTTTCAAGATGATGTTTCATGGAGAGTTTTTTTGCAGTGCCTAGACCAGGAAAATGTTTTTTTTCATGTAAGCGGATAAACTCTTTAACCGCATCAGTCTTCCAGATTTTTGTATTTGGCTCGTTTACTGCATCAATTAACTTATTGAGAGCTTCTAAGAATTTTCCAGCAGGGTCTGTCGGCGAATCTTGCCTTATTGACTTAAAATGATGGACGTACATGATACTGTCTTCATCTTCATCAATATACGTTAAGTGTATGGCGACCGCATAGGCTGGGCCACCGCCCTCCGAATAGTCATCCCCAACTATAAGAAAATCGCCAAAACCATCCACTCCCTCTTCCGTATAGGTAAGGTGTAGGTCTGAGAACTCTTCCACTTCGGGGTGCTTGCTGTTTGTGCGTTTTTTAAAGCCATCTCGAATCAGTACACGATCATATTTTTTGAAATTTCGACGATAGATCTTTCCGCAATTATTTTCGATGAAAATCTGCCGAGCATCCAACTCATTTTCTGACAACCACGCTGAGAGGTCCTTTGGTCTTTTAAAACCGCTATGTATAAAGGAAATCCTCTTTGCCGAGAAAAGCTTGTAAAGGCGGGCAACTTCTTCAATTGAGGTGGTCTCAAGCAAAAGAATCCCAATCGTAATGTAAGGGGAGTCATTAACATCTTCTGCAATAAAATCCTGCAAATTATCATGCTGATGGGCATGATCACCGTACCGGGGGTTCGCTATCAGAATGCACTCGGCTTTTGCCTCATCTAATGAAGCCAAGCACCTATTCAAACTGCTGAGCGATTCTTTAACAGGTTCGATAATGGGAATAAAGCCAGACCCCACCAGCACATCAGTGGTTTCTCTGATAGTGAGCAGGTCATACTGTTTGCCTCGGAAAAAAGGAAAATACATGCTTAAATCCATTTTTTAGCAGTTTCAATTGGCAGGCCTAAAGTCTCCAGCACCCTTGACCTATCCTTTATTCTCAGGGGCGTAGTAAGCGCATTAACCTTCAAAGAGCTGGGAAGCCCTGAAATAAAATCCTTCAAGTAGCTTTGTGAACGTGAGATTTTCAGTACCTTAACAGATGCCTCATGTACAATTTTACCAGGCAAACTATCAAAAATTTTCGCCAGTTCTGTATATAGCTGGGTATTGGGAACACTTGGAGTTCTGATGCCAAGCTCAATTAAAACTTCAGATGCTTCTCTCAGTGAAAGCGAATTAAAGAGAGCAGATGACAGTATGTTATTTGAGTTATCTTGCCCTTCGCGTACTACGGAAATTTGATTACGCTTGGTTAAACAATGAATGCCAACTATTTCAGGTAAAAGGTTCTCGGCGTCTGCAATGTGCTTTGCAGCAAGAACAACATTCACTCTACCGAAAACTTGTAAATAATCAGAAATTTGACCCGATAACCTACAAAGTTTATCCCGCTCAGACTTAACCTCATATACCGTCGTAGTACCATTAACTACTACGATATCAGCTTTTGAAGATCCTGCTCTATACTCGGAAAGTAGAGCTGCAGTATTCAGATTGTGAATACCAAGAATCGTCTTTTTCGCCAAAGCAGCCTTGTATACATACTCGGATCTGTTTCCCTGCTTCAGCCTTAAAAAGGCATATTCAAACAAATCGCCGATACTGCCGCACCCAACCTGATCAAATAAAGTGCACTGACGAGCCAGTCTAGAAAGGGCTGGCGACCTTCCCTTGGCTGCCAGCTCTTTATAGATTGACGGAGAGAAGATTCTCGCTAATGCGACATCTCTAACCGCTTGGCGTTGTGTCGTTTTTACTTGGTTCATAAAGGCTCAAGTTAATTTGTTCTTGGACCGAGTATAGTTAAAAATCAATGAAAACCAATAGCTACTTAAGACGAGAGAAATTACCAAGTCATGTAGATGGTCGATGCCAGGCGCTTGAAGTCAACTGTCTACATGAAGAAAAAGAACTTGCTTTGCTAACAGGAATATACAGTAACCTATTGAAAAATATGGTGCTCCGAGCCGGAATCGAACCGGCACGACCGTGAGGTCGAGAGATTTTAAGTCTCTTGTGTCTACCTATTCCACCATCGGAGCATTTCGAGGGGATGTTTTTGAGCGAGGAATTGTATAAGGCCGCGTTCGCTAACGCAATTCGGATTGTCCTCTATTTTCAACGATCTGTTTTGAGTGCACCGCAACACCCCGATAAATGTAGCCGGCAATGCGCGGCGCATTTGCTAGATAGAAGGTGTCTAGCTCAACGATTTCAAAGTCTGCGCTGCGGATCAGGTCGGCAATGGGTCGGTTCAGGTGGCAGCCGCCGCCAATGCGCTTCCAGGCCGGCGTTATTCGGTGTTGCCAGCGCTGAACCTTGGCATCCGGTGATTCGCCGTGCTCCAGAAACAGCAATTTGCCATCGGCGCGCAAAACTCTTTTCATTTGGATCAGTGCTTTTTCCCAGCCGGCTATGCTGCACAGCGTAAAGGTGAGCACGACTGTGTCTATGCTGTCGTCTGCCAGCGGAATTTCCTCGCCTGGTAAATTCAGCCACTCTAGGGGCACTGGTGATCGATTGGCATTTTCGATGGCTTTGTGACGCATACCGGCCGACGGCTCCAGGCCGTATACTTGTGTAACCTCGCCGGGCTTATAAAGCGCCAGGTTGATGCCCGAACCCATTCCCACTTCCAGCACAACACCTTTGGCCCTGGGCACCAGGCTCTGGCGCAACGCCATCAGGTCGTTACTGGCGCACACTTTGGCAACCAGGTGCGGCAGTATTTTTTCTTGGTAAAATCCCATTCGTAACACGCTCGTAAGTTGTTAATTTATCTCGCTAAGCTATAGTTTTTGTAAGTCGCAACCTCAGGCTCTTAATGTATGTCAAGAGTGCGACAATCTGTCCGAGGCGCGCGGCTGTATAAGATAGTAGGATGCAATCTTCTGCTGGTAATAACAACACGAAAGATACCAAAGGCAGCCGCCGCCAAGAGCATAAGCTTCTTGGTTCTGTGTGAGAAGTTACCGGAGGTTCTATGGAACTCGATCCCGTCTTGTTGTCGCGAATACAGTTCGCGTTCGTGGTGTCATTCCACGCTATTTTCCCAGTATTCACTGTGGGTCTTGCTTCTTATATTGCTGTGCTGGAAGGCCTGGCCTTTAAAACTGGCAATCAATCATGGGTTCGCCTGTCCTCGTTCTGGACCAAAGTTTTTGCCGTGGTTTTTGGCATGGGCGTGGTCTCCGGGATCGTTATGTCGTTTCAGTTTGGTACAAACTGGAGCAACTTTTCCCAAGCGACTGCCAACTTTCTAGGGCCAATGCTGAGTTATGAGGTGATAACGGCCTTCTTCCTGGAAGCTGCGTTTCTGGGCGTTTTGCTGTTTGGCCGTAATAAAGTTCCGCCCGGTGTGCATCTGTTCGCCGCCATTATGGTGGCTACCGGAACATTTATATCGACCTTCTGGATTCTATCGGCCAACAGCTGGATGCACACACCGGCAGGCGTCGAACTGCGTGACGGCATTTTTTACGTGACGTCTTGGACCGAAGCGATTTTCAACCCTTCTTTCCCCTACCGCTTTACCCACATGGTGCTGGCATCATTCCTCACAGGTGGCTTTGTTGTGGCCGGCGTGAGCGCTTGGTATCTACTCAAGGGCCGCGAAGTAGAGGCCAACCGGAAAGCGCTGTCTATGTGCCTTTGGCTGCTGTTGATAGTGGCGCCGACTCAGGCGGTGGTTGGTGATTTTCACGGTTTGAATACGCTTGAACACCAGCCCATGAAAGTGGCCGCTATGGAAGGCCACTGGGAAACCGGGACCAACGTTCCTCTGTTGCTGTTTGCTATGCCAGATCAGGAAAACCAGACCAACCATTTTGAAATTGGTATCCCTGGCCTGGCGTCCTTAGTGCTCACTCACGACTGGAATGGCGAAATCCTGGGCTTGAACGAAGTTGCTGTCGAAGAACAGCCACCGGTTGCGATTGTGTTCTGGTCTTTCCGCGTTATGGTGGCCCTTGGTTTGCTGATGATTCTGTTTGCCCTGACAGGTTTAGTCCTGCGCCGTGGCGACAAATTTTGGCGCACCAAGTGGTTCCTGCAGGGTCTGCGCGTCATGAGTATTACGCCGTTTATTGCGGTATTGGCAGGTTGGTTTGTGACCGAAATTGGGCGTTCACCGTGGCTGGTCTATGGCATGCTCGATTACTCGGCGGCCATTACACCGTCACTCACCGGCGGCATGGCGCTGTTCACCCTGATTGGTTATGTGGTGGTGTATTCGATGGTGTTCTCGGCCGGTGTTTACTATCTGATGAGGGTTTTGTTTGAGGGTCTTGAGGCGGACTATGAAGAGCCTGAGTCACAAACCGAACGGCCGAAGCGTCCCCTGTCTGCGGCGCACACTAAATTTGAAATTGGTAAAACCAATGGGCAGCCAGCTAACCAGGGAGGACACTGATTATGGGAATGATTGATCTAGCATTAGTCTGGGCGTTCATTATTGGTTTCGGCATAATCATGTATGTGATGATGGACGGCTTCGATCTGGGCGTGGGGATTCTGTTCCCCTTCGCGCCCTCGGAGCAGGATCGCGACACCATGATGAATTCGGTGGCGCCGGTTTGGGACGGTAACGAAACCTGGCTGGTGCTTGGCGGTGCCGGGCTGCTTGCCGCATTTCCTCTGGTTTACTCCATATTGCTGCCCGCTCTGTACATCGGGGTGTTCCTGATGCTGGCGGGGCTTATTTTTCGCGGCATTGCGTTCGAGTTCCGTTTTAAGGCGCGCACCTCGCGCTATTTGTGGAACTGGGCGTTCGCCGGCGGCTCAACCGTGGCAGCGTTTGCACAGGGTGTGGTGGTTGGCAGTTACATTCAGGGCTATGAAACCGCCAATCGGGTTTACGTTGGTGGCGCGCTGGATTGGTTAACTCCGTTTACCGTAATGACGGGCCTTGGCTTAATTGCCGGCTATGCGCTTTTGGGCTCCACCTGGCTAATCATGAAAACCGAAGGCCGGCTGCAGGAATGGGCGTATAAGATCAGCCTGCCTCTGCTTACAGCGGTTTTAGTGGTGTTCGGCATTATTGGTGTGTGGACGCCCTTCGTTGACGACATGGTACGTGACCGCTGGTTCGACAACCTGAGCATAATCTGGGTGTTGCCGGTTCTGACCTTGCTGTTTGCCTTTCAGATTTTCCGTTCCGTGCGCAACCGGCTCGAGGGCATGCCGTTCGTCGCGACCATCGGACTTTTCATCACGACGTATTTTGGGCTGATTGTTAGCCGCTGGCCCTACGTGATACCGCCCAACTACACCCTGTGGGACGCAGCATCGGCGTACAATTCACAACTGTTCCTGTTAATAGGTCTGCTGATTGTGATTCCCTTTGTACTGGTGTACACCGCTTGGACCTACTGGGTATTCCGCGGCAAAGTGCGCGCCGGCGAGGGATACCACTAGGTGGCTGAGCCCGAAGCGCGAAACGCCAAGGCCATGAATAACGGTGGTACCGGCGATTTATCGGCGGTACCACCGGGTTCAGAGGTAAAGCAATGGTTAAAAGGCTTAGCCAAAGCACACAACAAAGGCGTTAACGGCACGGCGGTGGCAGGTTTGCTTGCAGGCCTTGCCACCATCGTACAGATGACCTTGTTGGCCACGATTATTCACCAGGGTTTGGTGGAAAAAGTCGACTTGGCTGCACTAACACCCTATTTTTTGGGCTTGTTGGCCACGTTAGGGATTCGGGCGCTGGCCCAAGGTTGGCAAACCACTCTGGCGTCACGTTGCAGCCAACAGGTGCGCCATCAGGTGCGTCAGCAACTTAACGATTGCTGGGAAGCTTCCGGTCCGGTGAACCTGAACCAGTCCTCTGCTGGCACGCACAGCCGCGAATGGCTTGACCACGTGGATGCCCTGCACGGCTACTTCGCACGTTTTCTTCCGCAAATGCTGATTGCCACCCTGCTACCGCTAATGATTCTGGCGTTTGTCTTCTGGCTAGATTGGCTGGCGGGACTTTTCTTACTGTTTGCAGCGCCACTGATTCCGTTGTTCATGGCTTTGGTGGGTATGGGCGCTGAATCATTGAACCAACAGCACTTTCAAACCGTCAGTCGCCTGTCTGGCCAGTTTCTGGATAAGGTACGCGGGCTGACCACTTTGCAACTGTTTCAGCAAACCGGCCCTGCGGCCGAGGTTCTGCAACAGCGCTCGGACCAATACCGGTTTATTACCATGAAAACCCTGCGGTTGGCGTTTTTGTCGTCAGCCGTGCTGGAGTTCTTTTCGTCTGTGGCCATCGCCGTTGTGGCCATGTATGTGGGCTTCGGCCTGCTGGGCTCCATCGCCTTTGGCCCGGCACCGGATTTAACGCTGTTTTCCGGTTTGCTGGTGTTACTGCTGGCTCCAGAGTTTTTTCAACCCTTACGCACGCTGTCACAGCACTATCACGATCGTGCATCCGCCCTGGGTGCCGGCGCTGAAATCCTTAGTCGGCTTAACTCGTCCGGCACGATTGGCTCGCGGGTTCGCCCTACCCCCTCGCAGGACAGCATCGGGATAATGGTTCACGATGTCAGCTTTGGCTTTGGCAAAAACAAGCTGTTGTTTGACCGGGTGTCGTTCAGCGTCGGCCGCGGGCAAGCACTTGCGCTAACGGGGCCCTCTGGAGGGGGTAAAAGCACCTTACTGAATATGATAGCGGGATTTATTGCCCCACAAAGCGGTGCCATTACCATTTTTGACAAGGCCCCCGGCCAGCAAGCGTTTGGCTGGTTAGGGCAAAAAGGCTTTTTGGTTGACGGCACCTGGGCCGACAACCTGCGTTTAACCGCACCACAGGCCAGCGATAGCGATGTAGCAGCAGCGCTGGAACAGGTTGGCCTGGGGCCCTTGCTTGCCCTGCGTTCGGATGGCATTCACAGCAAAGTAATGGAGGATGGCCAGGGCCTGTCGGGTGGGCAGTCACGGCGCCTGAGCCTGGCGCGCATTCTGGTGGCAGATTATGACCTAATCTTACTGGATGAGCCCACCGCAGCGCTGGATGCCGACAGCGAACAACACATTGTGCAAACGCTGTCCAAATTGAAGCAGCAAGGCAAAACTCTGGTATTTTCCAGCCATCACACGGCGTTGCTCACACTGGCTGATCGGGTGCTGCAGGTGGTGGATGGCAGGTTACAGGCCGCGCCTGAAGGAGGTCACGATGATTAATGCCCTGCGCCCTTGGTTGCGGCTGATTTTTCACCGTCGTAACCGCTTGCTGATCGGTGCTTTGCTGATTTTGCTAACGCTGCTTGCAGGTATTGCTTTGTTGGCGGTGTCTGGCTGGTTTATTACCAAAACCGCTTTGGTTGGCCTGTTGATCGCCATGGGAGTTCAGGCCACGATTGAGCTGTATATGCCCGGCTCGGCCATTCGCCTGTTTGCGGTTTCGCGTACGGTATTCCGCTACCTGGAACGAATTTACAATCACGAAACCGTGCTACGACTGTTGGCCGACATTCGGGTAACCCTGTTTAAACGCCTGGCACTCGTGCCCCGCAGCCAGCGCTCCCCAATGACAGGCGCACAATGGCTGTCACGCTTGCTCACCGATGTGGACGCGCTGGATACTCTTTATCTGCGCCTACTTGCCCCTGCGGCCCTAGCGGCCCTGGTAAGTGTTGGGGTTATTATCTTGTCCGCCGCGATTTTTAGTGTGCAAACCGGCGCGTTGGTAGCTGCCTGCCTGGGCCTTTCCTTTGTGCTGGCAACGGGCGCTGTCTACATGCGCACCCATAGCTTGGCTCAGGCCCAAAGTGAGCGCCAGGACACGCTACGAAGCCAGCTGGTTCAGCACATTGAAGGTTACGCAGAGCTTACCGCCGCTGGCCGTGCCCGTAACCACAGCGCCTTGCTGATGCAGCAGGCCGAGCAGTTAACCAGCGAGCAATGCATTATCGAAACTCGGGCTGGCTGGCACCTTGCCGGCTCAAGCCTGTTGATAAACCTGGCAGTAGTGGTGGCTCTGTGGATGGGTTTTAGCCTGTACCAGCAGCAAATGCTGTCTGGCCCGGTGCTGGTCTTACTGCCCATCGCTTTATTAGGATTGGGCGAGGTGTATGGTATGTTGCCCGACGCATTTTCCCGCCTTGGCGGCACTGTGGCATCTGCCCGGCGCCTGAACCGCGATACAGCAGAAAGCGCCGAGCACCGCAATGTCACCTTGGCGAAGACGACTGGCTTGGAAGCGCTTGAAAACGGCGATTTTGCGGTCGCGGTTTATGATCTGCAGCTGCGCCACGGCAACAGTCAGCCTTTGCTGGCCAGCTCTCTCAGCTTCAAACTCAAGCCCGGGGAGTGGCTAGGCTTTACCGGCCGGTCAGGTAGCGGAAAATCGTCCCTGGCAGACGCTCTGAGCGGGCTGATAAAGCCATCAGGCGGCAGCGTTAGCAGCCTTCCGGTTGCTTACCTGACTCAGCAAACCTATCTGTTTGACGACACCTTGAGAATGAACCTGCAAATGGCCAACCCGCAGGCCAGCGATGCCGATCTATGGCAAGTGCTGGATCTGGTCGAGATGGGAGACCGCTTTGCCGATGAGCCAGCCCAGCTGGATACTTGGCTGGGCAGTGGCGGCAATGTGCTGTCTGGCGGCGAAGCCCGTCGCATCGCATTAGCGCGAGTGCTGCTAAGTCCTGCGACCGTGTTCGTGTTGGACGAACCATTCACCGGTGTCGACAACGCCCTGCGTGACCGCATACGCTGTCGCTTAGCACAACGATTGGTGGGCCGTACGGTGATCAGCCTGGCTCACAGTACGGATGCACTGGCCGGTGGCGCTGCTACAATTGCGCTTTAATATAAATACAAAAATTTCGGGAATTACTATGTCCTCGCAAATAATACTTCCACGCATCCTGCAGGTTGGCGCCGGCGCTAGCGAAGAATTACCCAATGTACTTGCCAGCCTGAATTGCAGCCGACCGCTGATTATTACCGATAAGATGATGGTCGAACTGGGCTATGCAGACTCGCTCAAGGCGCGCCTTCTGAAGCATTCGATCGGTGCTGACGTGTTCAGCGATACCGTCCCGGAACCCACAGTGGGCTCTATTCAGGCAGGCGTTGAGCAGGTTCGCAACGGCGATTACGATTGTATTGTCGCTCTTGGCGGTGGCAGCCCGATTGACAGTGCCAAAGCGATTTCGATATTGGCCCGCTTCGGTGGGGTGATGAGCGATTACAAATTTCCGCGCATCGTCAATGAAAGCGGAATTCCGGTGATTGCGGTGCCAACCACCGCCGGTACAGGTTCGGAAGCCACCCGCTTTACCATCATCACGGATGAAACCAGTGATGAAAAAATGCTCTGTGTGGGCATTGGCTTTATGCCGGTCGCGGCGCTGGTGGACTACAACCTGACCCTCACCGTACCTGCCCGAACCACCGCAGATACCGGCATAGACGCCCTGACTCACGCGATGGAGGCTTACGTCAGTCAGAAAGCGAATCCGTACAGCGACTCCCAGGCGCTGGCCGCCATGCGCTTGCTGGGGCCAAACTTGCGTACCAGCTATAAAGACGGAGCCAACAAGCCAGCCCGTGAGGCCATGATGCTGGGTTCAACCCTGGCGGGTATCGCATTTTCCGCTGCGTCCGTGGCGTTGGTGCATGGCATGAGCCGCCCTATTGGCGCTGCGTTTCATGTGCCGCACGGTTTGTCGAACGCCATGCTGTTGCCGGCCGTTACCGAGTTCTCCATCCCCTCAGCGCCCGAACGCTACGCGGACTGCGCTCGGGCAATGGGCGTTGCTGACGAGGCCGACAACACCAACAGCGCCAATCAGAAACTGCTGAAAGAACTCTATGCGCTGAATGAAGAGCTTCAGGTACCCACCCCTGGCGGCTTTGGTATTGATCGCGCCAAATTCTTTGAGTTAATACCAACAATGGCTCAACAGGCTCTTGCGTCAGGGTCCCCCGGCAACAATCCGCGAGTGCCAACGGCACAGCAGATTGCCGAGCTTTACGAGAAACTCTGGTAAGCCGGCAACATGCCGTTGACTGGAGCCCCGTTTTAGCGGGTTTCCAGCACGTCAAAGCTCAAACCGGCACGGCTGGTCAAGCGCTCCAGCAACGGCTGGCCTAGCAACGATGCAGGGGTCCAGAAACCACCGTCCCGGTTTTTCGGAATATCGAATGCCAGGCAGCTTGCTGCTTCGCCAAGCATGCGACTAGTAGCACCGTAACCCGGGTCGCGATCACCTTTAACTCGGGTAATGATCGTGCGCCCGTCAGCTGTTTTTCCGACAAATCGGATGTCAAAAAAACCAGCTTTCTGGGCATCCGGGCTGGGACCCTCGCCTGGCTGCGGCACGAATTTTTCAATAGCCCAGCGCGTGGGTTTCACCGCAGAACCCATAAAAAATCCTGCCAATGCTGCAGTGATACCGTAGGCAACCAACCGGCCCTTCACACCGCGGCCGGTCATAACCGCTTCGTCGTAAGTAAATTCCTGGCCGTAGCGGGTATCTTGCAGAGCGTTGGAACGGTGAATGACACGGGTGTTGATAGCGCCCATCACAAACGGTGCCAGCCAGCTGTTCAGGGTTTTATCAAACTGCGGGCCTTTCAGCGAAGGCTGGCGGGTTTTTGAACGGTGGCCCGCTGGGCTGATGGAGAACGGATTCGCCATAGAGCGGCGCAGCTCAGGATCGGCGGCCATTTCTTTGGCGATATTAATCATTGATGCGACTGTGCCGCCGGAGAGTGTTCCCTTGGCCGCTTTCACTCGCATACGGACATCCTGGCACACGCTGCCAAAAGCGCTCTGTGCCTGTTGCTGAAGGAACCAGACACCCATATCTGAAGGTATAGAGTCGAAACCGCAGCAATGAACGATGCGTGCGCCGGATTCTTTCGCTCCCGCTTCATAGCGCGACACCATTTTACCAATCCATTGTACCTCGCCGGTAAGGTCACAGTAGTCTGTACCGGTTTCAACGCAGGCTTTGATCAATGCTTCGCCGTAAAGTGCGTAAGGGCCAACCGTAGAAATAATAACCCGGGTGCGCATGCACAGTGCCTGCAGTGCCGGCTCGTCGGTGGCATCGGCGACCAATAGCGGCAAATCGGCAGCGCCTGACCCCAGATTGCTTCTGAGTGCTTCAAGCTTTGACTGGGAGCGGCCGGCTATGGCCCAGGACACATCGCCGCCCACGCCATGGGTGTCGTACAAATACTGGGTAAGAATCTGACCGACAAAACTGGTGGCACCGAACACCAACAGATCGTAAGGGGGCTTTTTACGTGCACTCATCACTATCCCTGCCTGCGTTTTCAATGGTATTTTTCATAAAAAAAGGCACCAAAGAAGGTGCCTTTTTCAATAGAACCAGAAGCTTATTAAGCTTTCTTAAGTTCTTCTTCAAGTTGCGGTATCGCTTCAAACAGATCCGCAACCAGGCCGTAGTCGGCTACCTGGAAGATAGGCGCTTCTTCGTCCTTGTTGATCGCAACGATCACTTTGGAGTCAGACATACCCGCCAGATGCTGAATAGCACCGGAGATACCAACGGCAATGTACAGCTGTGGCGCAACGATTTTTCCGGTTTGACCTACCTGCATATCGTTAGGCACAAAGCCGGCGTCAACAGCGGCTCGGGATGCACCAACAGCGGCACCCATCAAGTCGGCGATCTGCTCCAGCATTTTGAAGTTTTCGCCGTTCTGCATGCCGCGGCCACCAGAGACGACAATCCCGGCGCTGGCAAGATCAGGGCGGTCCGATTTCGCTTTTTGCTCACTGACAAACGTGGACAAACCTGCATCTTTCACCACGTCCAGCTGTTCCACCGATGCGGAGCCACCTTCTGCTGCTACCGGGTCGAAGCCGGTTGGGCGCACGGTGATCACCTTAACGCTATCGCTGGATTTTATAGTGGCGATGGCGTTACCCGCATAAATCGGGCGAACAAAGGTGTCTGGGGCTTCAACACGAATGATGTCAGAAATCTGAGCCACATCCAACAATGCCGCTACGCGGGGCATGGTGTCTTTGCCCGTACTGCCGGCCGCTGCCAGGATGTGGGTGTAACCCTCGGCCAGCTCAACAATCAGCTGGCTCAGGTTTTCACCCAAAAAGTGGCCATAAACCGCGTTATCAGCAACCATCACCTTGTTAACACCGTCAGCCTTTGCTGCAGCTTCCGCGATGGCACCCACGTTTTCACCGGCAACCAACACATCGATGTCGCCACCGATAGCCTTGGCGGCTGCGATAACACTCAGGGTCGCCTGCTTCAGGCTGCTGTTGTCATGTTCAGCAATTACAAGGATGCTCATCAGATCACCTTCGCTTCGTTCTTCAATTTGTTAACCAACTCTGCCACGTCTGCAACTTTGACACCTGCCTGGCGTGAAGCCGGGGCTTCCACTTTGACGATTGTCAGGCGCGGAGCGACATCAACACCCAGATCAGCCGGGCTGATGGACTCTAGAGGCTTTTTCTTCGCTTTCATAATGTTAGGCAACGACGCGTAACGCGGTTCGTTCAAACGCAAGTCCGTGGTAACAACCGCGGGCAACGTCAGTGAAACGGTCATCATGCCGCCATCTACTTCACGAGTTACGTTTACTTTGTCACCGTCGATCACAACTTCAGACGCGAATGTGCCTAGGCTCATACCTGCCAGCGCGGCCAACATCTGGCCAGTTTGGTTGTTGTCTGAGTCGATAGCCTGCTTGCCCAGAATAACCAGATTGGGTTGCTCTTTATCGACCACAGCTTTCAACAGCTTGGCAACCTGCAAAGACTGAATCTCTGCGTCTGTTTCAATGTGAATGCCACGGTCTGCGCCCAATGCCAGAGCGGTGCGAATCTGTTCCTGACAGGCCTTGGGGCCAATAGAAACCACCACAATTTCGCTCACAACGCCCTTTTCTTTCAGCCGAACCGCTTCTTCAACAGCGATTTCGCAGAATGGGTTCATTGCCATTTTTACGTTAGCGAGATCAACGCCGGAGTTGTCCGGCTTTACGCGCACTTTTACGTTATAGTCAACTACTCGTTTTACAGCGACCAGAACCTTCATAGATTCCTCGTTCTTCTACGATGTGTTTAAAGACGTATCAGCAAATTCAATCGGAGTATCTGCTGCGGGAGTGCACCAATACTGCCGATAAAGCGAAAGCGGGTCAATACAAATGGCGCCGTTTAGGTCATGCCGGTACAGCCGTAGCGGCTTGAGAACAGGGAGAAAATCCCCACACATCAATTAAAACAAACGTTTGTTTGGCATGTCAGGAAGAAGCAAGAAGAGTTACTATGGTTACAAAGCTAGCTTAACTTTAGCCGTAGACAGTCGTCTGCAGCGTTTTTTACACGTATAATTGCGCACAGATTTTGACGGGTCCGGTTCAGCCGTGGCTGTCCAACATTTAAAAAATATGGTTGAGGAGACTAACGTGGAACGCGAATCGATGGAGTTTGATGTTCTGATCGTCGGTGGTGGTCCTGCCGGCCTTTCAGCAGCCTGTCGCATGATGCAGCTTGCCCGGGATGCAAGCCAGGAACTAACGGTTTGTGTGGTGGAAAAAGGCTCCGAAATTGGCGCCCATATCTTGGCCGGTACCGTTTTTGAGCCAACCGCTTTGAACGAGCTGTTTCCAAATTGGAAAGAGCTGGGCGCACCGTTGAATACTCCGGTCACCCGTGATGATATTTTCCTGCTGAAAGATCAGGAAAAGGCGACCAAAATACCCAATGCTTTTGTGCCAAAGAACATGCACAACCACGGCAACTACATTATCAGCCTGGGTAATTTCTGCCGCTGGCTGGGTGAGCGTGCCGAAGAGCTCGGTGTCGAGGTCTATCCCGGTTTCGCAGCGTCGGAAACGATTGTGGAAGACGGCCAGGTCAAAGGCATTATTACCGGCGATATGGGCGTAGCCCGTGATGGCAGCCATAAAGATAGCTACATGCCCGGCATGGAACTGCGCGCCAAATACACTCTGTTCACAGAAGGTAGCCGCGGCCACCTGGGCAAGCGCCTGATCAACGAATTCAAGCTGGACGCGGGTAAAGACCCTCAGCATTACGGCCTGGGTATTAAAGAGTTGTGGGACGTTGACCCAGCCAAACACGAACCGGGTCTGGTTGTGCACACCACGGGCTGGCCGCTGAGCGAAAGTAACTCGACCGGTGGCTCGTTCCTGTATCACCTTGAAGGTGGACAGGTATATGTAGGCCTGATTACCGATTTGAGCTATAGCAATCCACACCTAAGCCCGTTTGATGAAATGCAACGGCTCAAGCACCATCCGGAAATCAAAAAACATCTGGAAGGCGGCAAGCGCGTGTCTTACGGCGCCCGTGCCATTACCAAGGGTGGCTTTAACTGCTTGCCGAAAATGAGTTTCCCGGGCGGACTGCTGCTGGGCTGTAACGCCGGCACTCTGACCTTCTCCAAGATTAAGGGCACCCACACTGCCATGAAATCTGGAATGATGGGTGCAGAAGCAGTATTTGAAGCGCTGAATGCGGGTAAAACTGGCGAAGAGATCACCAGCTTTGAAGACCATTTCAAAGACAGCTGGTTATACAGAGAACTGTACAAAGACCGCAACTTTGGGCCCAGCATTCACAAGTTTGGCCCAATCATTGGTGGTGGTCTGGCTTATTTGGAACAGAATATTCTGGGCCGCAGCCTGCCTTTCACCCTGCACGACACACTGGCCGATCACAATGCGATGAAACCGGCGGCTGACTGCAAGCAGATCAGCTACCCGAAACCAGACAATCGGCTTACCTTCGACAAACTAACGTCGGTGTTTATCTCTAACACCAACCATGAAGAAGATCAGCCGGTTCACCTGCAGCTGAAAGATCCAAGCATTCCGATAGAGCACAACCTGCCGATTTACAACGAAGCGGCTCAGCGGTACTGCCCAGCGGGTGTGTATGAGGTGGTTGAAGCGGAAGATGGCAGCGGCAAACGCTTTCAGATTAACGCGCAGAACTGCGTGCACTGCAAAACCTGCGACATTAAAGACCCTTCCCAGAATATTACCTGGGTAACGCCAGAAGGCGGCGGCGGTCCAAACTACCCCAACATGTAATAGTAACAGGCAAAAAAAAAGGCTCCCGAGGGAGCCTTTTTTACGAGCAGTCCACAGTCATTTAATGAGCGTGCCCGTGTTCCTGTTCTTCGTCTGTTGCGTCGCGAACTTCAACAACTTCAACATCAAAGTGCAGGGTCTCGCCAGCCAGAGGATGGTTCGCATCAATAGTAACGGTCTCGTCACCTACTTCAATAACGCGCACCACTTGGGGGCCGTTCGGCGTCTCCGCCTGGAACTGCATACCCGGTTCGATGGACTCTACGCCTTCGAACGCGCTGAGAGGAACCGGCTGAACCAGCTCGTCGTTCTTTTCGCCATACGCTTCAGCAGGAGCCACTGAAACTTTCATGGCTTCACCGGCGACTTTTTCATTCAGTGCGCTTTCCAGCCCAACGACGATGTTCTGTGCGCCTTCCAGGTAAGACAGCGGCTCCCGACCTTCTACGCGGGAGGAATCCAGTTCTTCTCCCTGGTCATTGGTGAGCGTGTAATGGATGGATACAACGCGGGGTTGTGCCATGTGATCTCCTTGCGTGTCTAAAATGACTGTATTGAATTCGTGTATACCCAGCTTAACAACGACTAAACCGCGATATCCATTATTTTTTGGGGCGCAGACAGAGTTTTCAACCGTTGCCGGTCAATTTATAGAAATTTCCTTCGCTGAGCACGCCAACCACGGTTTCGCCGCCTATTAAACGCTCAACGGCCAAATCCGCCAATTCGTAGTAAGCTGCCGTTACCAATCGTGCCTGCACACCATGGCGTACCGTTATTAGTGGCCGGGGTTCACCAGTACCAGGGTAAGTGTCCATCTGCAGCGGGTGGTCGGCGCCAATATTGAGAATTTCTCCCACATTGGTGGTTAGCGTTATCACCTGTTGTTCGCCCTGCCCGCTTACCGTTAGTGAGTGCGCCAGTAGCGGTGTGTCTTCCACTTGAATTCGCCATTTCTCAACCGGTGAAACCAGGTAGTACTCGCCGTCATCTTCTAGCCGCAATATGGTGGAAAACAGCTTCACCAGCGCCTCGCGCCCAATAATATTGCCTTTAAACCACCAATCGCCGGCGCGATCTATGCGCATCTCCATATCGCCAGAGAGCGGCGGATGCCAGTCTTGCAGTGGCGGTAAACCTTTGGCAGGAACAGACTTTGCAAGCTGCTCCAGGTCTGTCGACTGTTTGCTCATAGACGCCTCCCTTAATGGATAGCTACGGTGAAGGTCAGGGAAAAAACTGGTTTTTCAAGTCAGCGCAGCCGGGGCCGACGATGGGCATGCTCAGCAGCACGGCTTGGGCCGTCATGAACGCCGCGCCGCGCCGGTGGCCGTCTGTCAGCAGGCTGGTAAGCACGCCGACCAGTGGCATGTGCGATACCAGCAACAAAGGTGAGGCCGTACTGGCCAATAACGCGTCCAGGCAGCGGGCCGGATCGTCGTCTGGCGTAATGAACAGTTTTTCTTTAACCGGACAGTTCAATCTTTCGGCCACTATCGCAGCGGTTTGACGGGCACGAACCAGGGGGCTGCACCAGATAAGCTCAGGGCGGCTATCACTTTCCGCCAGCTGGGCGGCCACTCGGGCAACCTGTTGCCGACCCACGTCGGTAAGCTCGCGCTGATCATCTTGTGCGTGCCGGCCTGCTTCGCCGTGGCGCATTATAAAAAGCTTCATCAATAACCTCTAAGCGTATGATTAGCTTGAAAAACAAGTCGCGATAGAATCGCTAGGCAACCGCTATGAAATCGTTATTGAACAATGGTACGCGGCAGAATGAACTCCACGTCGGAGTTCTGCGCGGCTGTCATCAAACCGTTGATAACCGCTTTTACAGACGCATTGCCGTATAAAATGTCGTGTAAGCCCCGCACCAGCGGCATTTGAATACCCATGGCCTCGGATTTGTCGCGCACCAGTTTCAAGGTGTAAATACCCTCTGCAACCTGCCCCAGCTCTGCCGCAGCTTCATCAAGCAGCTTACCTTTGCCAATCGCGTAACCAATACGGAAATTCCGGCTTTTGGCCGATGTACAAGTAACAATCAAATCACCAACGCCGGCCAACCCCAAGAAGGTCATAGGATTCGCCCCCAAACTGACCGCAAAGCGGCTCATTTCCGCCATGCCCCGAGTAATCAGCATGGCTTTGGCATTTTCACCCATCCCCAGAGCCGAGCCCAACCCTGCAACGATGGCATAAATGTTTTTCAATGCACCCGCCAGTTCCACGCCGTACATATCCACGTTGGCGTAAACCCGAAAATACTCACAGCCCAGCAAGTTTTGAACGCTGGTGCGCACCTCCGGGTCTTCTGACGCAATGACGGTGGCGGTCAGATCGCGATTTACAATCTCCGCTGCCAAATTGGGGCCGCTGAGCACACCAATACGGCATTGAGGAATTTCTTCCTGCAGTATCTCGCTCATTAGCTTGAAACCTTGCGTTTCAATACCTTTGGTCAGGCTAACGACTATCTGGCCGTCGCGAAAACAGTTTGCGTGCTGGTGAATTACGTCACGGAAGGCTTTTGATGGAATGGCAACAAAGACAATTTCAGCGTTGGCAACGGCGCCAGGCAAATCTGTGGTGGGCTCTATATCACCGGCCAGCATAATGCCGGGCATGTAGCGCTCATTCTGACCGGTTTCACGGATGCTGTCGGCTTGAGCTTGGTCACGCATCCAAAAGTGCACGCGATGACCATTTTCAGCCAGCACCTTGACCATAGCCGTGCCAAAACTGCCGCCGCCGAGCACCGCCACATCATGGCGGGCGGGTACATTGGAAGCGTTACCTTGCGCGGGCGCTGCTGTATTTTCGGGCATAGTGTCTTCACTTTTCAGGAATAGTCATTCCGTTTTTCGCTCAGCCGGTTTCTTCGCATTCCAGGGCGTGAACCAGATTTTTGAATTCTTCCCGATTCCGGCTGTTCATACCCATCAGTATTTTGTGGGCTTCCAGCACTTTGTCGCGAACCTGTTGCTCACTGGCTTTCAGCTCCGGAATTTCTTCCAGGCGCTCCATGCTGGAGACCGGCTCGCTGACAATAATAAAAATACTGTCGAAACCCATCGAACCGATGATGCGTGTGATATCCGGGTGGGTAGAAATCAGGCTGGGCGTGCAGCCGCTCTGTTTTTTGGCCGCCAGTGCTATTTTTGCCAAGAGCCCCAGGGTGGTGCTATCAATGACTTCAGTTTCAGACAGGTCGATAACCACAGTTCTGAAATTGGGATCCTGAGTGATGGATTCAACCAGGTTGTCCAGCGTCGAGCACAGATTCAGGCGTATTTCACCAACAAACTTTAAGACATAAATGCCTTTTTCTTCCGCTTGCAGAATTTTGTAACCAACCATTTTCCATACTGCCACTGTTTAGGACGACGGGCTTTCTGAATCGTGTAAAGCGTCAGTGACCGACACCATAGCGATATCGTCGGGCAATTCCGTCATCTCATCGAGATTCAAGGCCTCGCTCAAAGAGGCGATAGTGTGACTACCTCCTGATACGAGTTCAAGTAGTGTTCGCTCCTTTTCATCCAGCTTTTTAGCCGGTATGACCTCCAGAATGCCGTCTGAAAACATCAGCAACCGGAACGGCGCCGTCAACGGCAACTGAAACACTTGCCATTCCGGCTCTTCAAACAACCCGACTGGTGGCCCGCTGCCTTTCAAAAACTCTGCGGGCTGATCGTCAAACGCGATAATAGGCATTGGCAAATGAGCGCCTACCGTGTAGCTCAAGATTCGTTTTTTCACGTCAATGATGCCCATGAAAATAGTAACGTGCTTGCCCAAACCGGTGTCTAGGAGTTCTGAATTTATACGTTGTAAAAAGAGTTCAGGATGCATGATTTCATCATTAAACCCCCGCCTTAAGTCACGCCGCAGCCTGCTGGTCAGATTTTTCAGTAATACCGTAACAAACGCAGAGCTGGCGCCGTGGCCAGACACATCCGCGATGTACACCATGACTTTGTCATCGTTTAACTTGAAATAGTCCAGAAAATCGCCGCTCAGAAACAATGATGGCTTGATCAGGTGATCAATAACCACGCCGTTCACCTTCATGTTGTGCTCTGGCAGCATTTTCATCTGCACTTTACGGCCGGCCCGGTGATCCGCGCTAAGCTCAGACATGCCCGATCGCAGTTCCCGGTTGGCGTCTTCCAGTTCTTGACGGTATAGCTGATTCAAGCGGTTGATCCGCGCTCGCTCAAGCAGCTTTGAAATCACATCGTCCAGAGCGTTACGGTCTGAAATGCAGGGTTTTAGCAGAAAATCTGAGGCACCGGCTCGCATGAGCGCTACAACGTCAGCACCTGTGGCCTGTTCTGCACAAGCCACAATCGGTATAAAATGTTCGCTGTCGTCAAGCCGGTTTGCCACTTTCTGAATGGCGTCTGGCGGCAAATCCGCAAATATAATGTCTGGTGCTTGCCCCTCGTAAAGCGCACTGGCCGCTGACGGGTCTGCATACCCCAGCGCGTAAAAGCCGCGAACTTCCAGGTAACGGGACAGTTCAGCACGCGCATTTGCGTCGGAATCAATGATCAGAATGCGCTGAGTACGCGAAATCATAGCAGCTGCCCTAAACGACTGACGAGAAGCGGAAAACAGAGAGGACAAGGCTTATTCTGGCACTCCTCTGTGATATAACAACCAGTATAAAACCGGTATGAGATCATTACAAAACCATTACGAAACTATTACGTAACTATTACGTAACTATTACGTAACCAAGAGTATCATCAATTTTAGGGAAAGCCGATCATGAGGCGCGCCGTAAACGACTTGCTCGGAGCCTACGACAAACTGATTATGGACCCGGTTCACGGGGCCATCCCCCTGTACCGCCATGAAATACAGGTTATAGACCACCCGCTGTTCCAGCGCCTGCGCAATATCTGCCAGAACGACATTCTCAGCTTGGTGTTTCCCGGCGCCACCCACTCGCGATTTTTGCACAGCATCGGCGTGATGCACGTGGGCACACGCATGTTTCGTGCGATGATCGACGCCTATCTGCGCGAGCGCCAACTCAGTGAACAAAACGACCTGACCCTAAGCCAACTTGACGCTATCGACTACCTGGCCAAGACCATTCGCTTGGGCTGCCTACTTCACGACAGCGGCCACTCCAGTTTTTCTCACCAGTTCACCCAGGCCCGGCACATTCGCGAACTGATGTCGCGGCCCGGAAGATTTGAGGATTTGTGGGCCGATGTGGACTTTACCCAGTACCACCCGCAGCCACCGGAGGAACTGGAGCACGAGCATTATTCTGTGCGCGTGGCCCACGATGTGCTGTGGGCTACAGATCTGGCCGCCGCCGGGCTGAACGCGGTCGACGTTATCGGCATTATGGAAACCACAGAGGTAAAGCCAAGCCCCACTTTCTGCAAGCACGCAGTGACTTTCTGGGAATTTATCGCCGGGGCCGATGCTCACGGCGGCGCGATTGTGGAAGACGATATTCCGGGGATGGTCATGAACCTGCTGTCGTCTATCGTATCCGGCGAAATCGATGCTGACAGGGCCGATTACATGCTGCGAGACGGTTTTCACTCGTCTGTCACCATTGGCGGCTTCAATCTGGACCACCTGTTGAGCAACCTGCGCTTTGGCTGGAACCCTCACGAGCCCTGGCTGGGACTGGCCATCACCCAGAAAGGCCTGGGCGCGCTGGAGGATTTCGTTTACAGCCGTTATCAGATGTACCGCAAGGTGTATGCCCACAAAACAGCGCTGGGTTTTGACTGGCTGCTGCGCGAGGCCATCAACGAAGTATTGGATGACGAAGAAAGTTTCCACTGGATTGATACGTGCCTGAGCAATATGCAGTGGTTTGCCGAACTAACGGACAACTTTTTTTGGGAAGCGTTTCGTAAAGTGGCGCGGCGCCAGCCGGAAAGCTTTTCATTCTGCATCGTGAACCGGGTAAAGCTGCAACACCTGGATACCCGGGAAGATCTGAACCCAGACGCCATCGCCCAACACAGCCACTGGCTGGCTGGGCAGCTGGCGCTAAACCCGGCCAATGTAGTGACCTGTTCGATGTATGCACGTTTTTCCAATATTCAGGATAATTTCAACGGCATAAAGGTGCTTATGCGCAACCCCGTCAACCGACGCCGGTCACTGCAGAAAATCACCGACGTCAGCGCCTTTTTCAGTAAGTTTGGCGACGGCATCATCACCCATTTTTACACACGGCCGTTTACGCCTGCTCCGATCCACCGATAGCATTCACAAGGCCTACGGCGCTGTTATAAGCGCCTTCGATACGCCCCCCTGACAGCCAATCGCCGGCCAATCCCAATTGCTCGCTGGGGAACCAGAGGTGGCCAGGCTGAGGTTCGCCACCGGCATCCGAACGGGCATACAGCCAGCGGTGGGTTAAGGTTTCAAGCGCCGGCTCAGCGTTTCCACTCAACTCGGCAAAGGCCGCCATTAAAGCGTCTACCACTTGCTGGGGGGCGTCATCCACGTGGGCGTTTGTCCATTCGGGAGTTGCATGCAGCACCCACCAATGCGCCGTAGCAGGTTCATCAGATACGTTCTCGCGACCCGGCTTGCTGGTGTTATCCGCTACCCAGAACAGGGGTGAATTAGCGACTCGGGCACCCTGGAAGCGCGGCCAGGGGTTCGTGCTGAACTTCACGGCTACCGCCCAACATGGCAAAATCTGTGACACCGCCGTGTTCAGTTCCGTGGCAAGTTGCGCCGCGCTGCTGTCTGCCAGCAGCTCACGGGCCTGGGCCGGCGGAGCGGTGATGATAACTTGGTCAAATGCACCCAGATTCTGGCCATCAGCGTCCTGCAGATGCCATTTCTTAACCTGTGAGTCACGGTTTAGCCTTGCTACCCGGGTGTGTGCCTGAACATTCAAGCCTTTGGATAAACCCCGGCTAATGGCGGTCATTCTGGGCGCCCCTACGTAACGCGGCTCGGCGGGAAATTCTGACCAGTCACCGTTATCCTGCTGATAGCCAAGCTGCCCTTGCCAGGGAACAACGGTTTGCTCGCCGGCATGCTGGCGTAGAAACGGCAGAAAATTCGGATTCCGCACTGTAAAATACTGGCCGCCCATGTCCACAGATGTTCCGGCAACCCGTTTTGCAGATAGTCGGCCACCGGGGCCTCGGCTTTTCTCGAACAGGGTCACATTGTGACCTTGAGCCTGTAGCAAAACGCCTGCGGTCAACCCCGCCACGCCTGAACCAACAATGGCAACAGAGCGTATAGTGTCGTTAACAGCGCTTACGGTTCCGTCAGAAGAGTTGTTCTGGTACATAGTGTTGCAGCTTCCATCAGTAATTAAAGGCTTAAAGGGTATGACCCCAGTTCGACATTGGTTCTTAAATATCGTTCGATGGTTTGATTCCGACGCGGGCGCGGACAACCTCGACAGTGATTCACGGGCGTTCAACCTGATTCGGGTTATACCATTTATTGCCCTGCATCTGGCATGCCTGCTGGTATATTTTACCGGCACCAGCACGTTTGCTGTGATGTTCGCGCTGGCATTTTTCTGGCTGCGAATGTTTGCGATTACCGGGTTTTATCACCGCTACTTCGCCCACAAAACGTTCAAAACAAGTAGAAAAGCCCAATTTGTTTTTGGGGTACTGGGTGCCAGTTCGGCACAGCGCGGGCCCCTTTGGTGGGCGGCACATCACCGCCATCATCACCAGCATTCAGACCAGGAGAAAGACTTGCACTCGCCCCACCAAGGCGGTTTTTGGTGGGCCCATGCGGGGTGGTTTACGTGTGACGCCGGTTTTGCGATGAACGAACGCAAAGTACGGGATTGGTTGAAATTCCCCGAGTTGCTTTTTATCAATCGGTTTGACGCTCTGGTGCCGGCTATCGCAGCGCTGATTATTTACGGCATTGGTGAAGGTTTGGCAGCTTGGGCGCCCGGGCTGGGAACGAATGGCCTTCAGTTGTTGGTTTGGGGCTTCTTCATTTCTACGATGGTGTTGTTTCACGCCACGGTATCTATCAACTCACTCTCTCATGTGTGGGGCAAGCGGCGTTTTGAAACCGGCGACGACAGCCGCAACAACTTTTGGCTGGCCTTGCTTACTTTAGGTGAGGGTTGGCACAACAACCACCATCGCTGGCCGCAGTCTGTACGCCAGGGTTTTCGCTGGTACGAAATTGACATTACCTGGTATGGCCTGTGGTTAATGGCCCGACTGGGCATTATCTGGGATTTGAACCCAATTCCGAAAAACGTTCAGGAAGAAACCCGCAAGTTAGATTCCATTAGGAGGATGCAGTCATGACCATCGCGTCAACAGTCGAGGTCGGCTCACAACATGCGGCAACGCCTCACGTTATTAATCGCTTTCGAGAGCTGTTTAATACATTAGACAAAGGCAACCTGAATAAGCTCGCCGGAGTTTATGGCGAACATATCCACTTCAAAGATCCTCTGGGCGAAGTCAATGGCCTGGACGCTCTGACTCGCTATTTTGCGGGCTCTTACCAGAACGTCATCGCCTGTCACTTTGCATTTGGTCAAGAAGCCGTTGACGAAGGCACCGTTACCCTGCCCTGGACTATGTACCTGCGCCACAAGCGCATCAATGGGGGCAAAGAAATTCAAGTGGAAGGCATTAGCCACTTGCACATTGAGGGTGGCAAAGTGAATTATCATCGCGATTACTTTGATGCCGGCCAGATGCTCTATGAAAATTTGCCACTGCTGGGCGGTATTATTCGCAAAATCAAGGAGCACGCCGGATGAAAAACGTGCTTCAAAAAAGCAGTAATATCTGGCTCACAGGCGCCAGCTCCGGCATTGGTGAGGCGCTCACCCGTGCGCTTGTGGCTGACGGCCACAAGCTGGTGCTTACCGGCCGCCGCCCGGAGCCACTGCAAAGCCTGCAACAATTGGCTTCAGAACGCATCAGCGTTGCTGCCGCCGACACCACCAGTAGCGATGATCTGGTTACAATTGCGCCGATTTTAGAAAGCCACGGTCCGCTAAACATGGCTATTTTGAACGCAGGTACCTGTGACTACGTCGACATTGCCAACTACAGCAGCGACGTTATTGGTAACAACATCATAACGAATGTGATGGGAACCGCCCGCAGCCTGGACATCGCATTACCTGCGCTGCGCCGGGCTCGCGCCAAAGGCGAGCCGGCAACTCTGGTCATCGTGAGTTCGTCAGCCTGGTGGCTGCCGTTCACGCGGGCAGAAGGCTATGGTGCTTCTAAGGCGGCCCTCAGCTATTTGGCCCATTGCCTGCGAGCCGATTTGGCACCAGAAGGCATTGATGTCGTCGTGGTATCGCCCGGCTTTGTGAAAACGCCCCTGACCGACCTCAATGACTTTCCTATGCCCTTTATTGTAACCGCCGAACAAGCCGCAGAGCGCATTGTCAGCGGTTTGCAGAAAGGCCATCGCGATATTGCCTTTCCCAAACGGTTCACTTGGGCAATGAAGGTTTTGGGCGCAATGCCACAACCTGTTATTGACCGAATGGCAGCCGCCATGGCGCGGCAATCAGCCGCTAAAGCGTCCAAATAATCTGACATAATCTTGGCATAAGGCGAATATTTAATGAGTTTTCAGCGTCAGCGAATTGCTGTCATTGGTGCCGGTGTGTCTGGCCTCACAGCAGCCTGGCTGCTGGCAGAACACCACGACATCGAAGTTTTCGAGGCAGCGGATTACGCCGGAGGTCACACCAATACCGAGCGAGTCTCCTTGGGAGGTCGTTTCTGGCCGGTAAACACCGGATTTATTGTATACAACGACTGGACCTACCCGAACTTCATCAAACTGATGGATCGGTTAGGCGTTGCGTCAGAAGTTAGCAACATGAGTTTCAGTGTCGACAGCCGCCGCACGGGCCTGCAGTACAACGGCACGAACCTCAACACCCTGTTTGCCCAGCGCCGCAACCTGCTAAACCCTCGATTCCTCAAAATGATTCGCGAAATCTTGCGCTTCAACAAGGAAACCCAGCAGCAGTTGGCCGATCAAAGCATCGACGACAGCGAAACCCTGGGTAGCTACCTGGACCGTAACGGCTACTCGGCATACTTCCGACATTTCTACATCGTGCCTATGGGGTCCGCCATTTGGTCGGCGCCCGAAGTGGTACTTGAGAAGTTCCCAATACGTTTCTTTCTGCAATTTTTCAGTAATCACGGCATGTTGTCGGTTGATGACAGGCCAACCTGGCGAGTGATAACCGGCGGTTCTGCGCAATACGTGGGCAAAATGATGGAACGCCTGGACGGCCGGCTGCGATTGAATAGCCCGGTACAACGAGTGGAACGTGACGCAGACGGGGTTACCGTGGTGTGCACGGGCGACGAGCAACGTTTTGACCAGGTTGTATTTGCCTGCCACAGCGACCAGGCGCTGGCCATGCTGGCACAGCCCACCGAATCTGAACAACAGATCCTTGGCGCCATCGCGTACCAGAATAACGATGTGGTGTTGCATACAGACGCCAGTGTGCTGCCGTCAAATCGCCGGGCGTGGGCGGCGTGGAATTACCTGATTCCTGCGAGCAGTCACGAGCCGGTTTCGGTAACCTACAACATGAATATTCTACAGAATTTCCACAGCGCGGAAGAGACTTTTTGCGTTACCTTGAATCGTAGCCACGACATAGCGCCCGACAAGGTTATCAAAAAGTTCGAATACGCCCACCCGGTGTTCACTCTGGAGGCTGTTGCGGCGCAAAAACGCTACAATGATATTGGCAACCAAAACCGTAGCCACTTTTGCGGCGCCTACTGGTTTAATGGCTTCCACGAAGACGGCGTAAACAGCGCGTTGCGGGTAACCCGTGCCTTTGGTGTGGAGCTCTGACCATGAGTAATCGCCATGAGCAGTGATTGGCTGGAAGGCAGCATACGCCACCGGCGCCAAAACCCAGTGCACCATGAGTTCAGCTACCACACCGGTATGCTGGCACTGGATGTTGACAACTGGCAGTTGGCCACCACGGTTAGCCCGTTGTTTTCGGTGGAACGGTTTAACTGGCTGTCGTTGTATCGGAAAGACTACTTCAAGCCAGACCACGGCCGTTTAGGCCAGGCACTGCGGGACTATGTTTGTGAGGCGACAGGCTGGACCCCCGATGGCAAAATCGAGCTGATCACCCACCCGCGCTACTTTGGTTATGTGTTCAATCCGGTCAGCTTCTATTTCTGTTACACCAAGGGTGATAACCCTGCAACCGGCGCAGTACCGCGGGTAATTATCGCGCAGATTACCAACACCCCCTGGCATGACCGCCACGCATACTGCCTTGAAACCGTTGGACACGCGGCCAACAAAGCCGGCTGGCGCAGCGAGCAATTCGAGTTCGAAAAACGCTTCCACGTGTCACCGTTCAACGGTATGCATCAGAGTTACCGCTGGACCTTCAGCTTTCGTGGGCCGCAATTGCGCGTTCACATGAGCGTGATGGAAGAGAATGCCCGTCAATTTGATGCCACCCTAGTGGTCCAACGGAAGCCGCTCAGTCGTAAGATACTGCATACCAGCTTGCGCCAGTTTCCGCTGGAAGCATTAAAAGTCAGCGCCAGAATATATTGGCATGCGCTGAAACTGAAACTGAAAGGTGCACCGTTTTACACCCATCCGGACAAGTTGGAACCCAACGACCCGGCGTTCAGGCTGGGGCAAGAGGATTGCGGCTTGGATCTTGTATCAGAGCAATCCAATGATCAATCTCAAGGAAAAAGTGGAAAGGTAAGCTCATGGAGAATATGAATACGTCCTCAGCGGTTTCGGCGAAAATAACAGCCGCGCGGCAGCCTTCTTCAATGGCGAGCCGGGTGGCGCGTTCACTGGTAATGCAGCAGCTGACCCGCCTGCAACAAGGCACACTGGTTATTCGTGAAGCCGGCGCCAGCGATGTCACCGTAGGAGACGGCAACAGCGCTTACCCTGTTGCCGAGTTGGTCATCCACAATCACAGCACCTGGCGCGATCTACTCACCGGCGGCAGCATAGGGGCAGCTGAAGCCTATGTAGCCGGCGACTGGAACTCCCCGAACCTGGTGTACCTGCTGCGTTTTTTCAGCCGCAACATTGATTTGATGAATCGATTTGAAGACCGTTTCAGCTGGGTAACGAAGCCCACCCTGAAAGGCCTGCATTGGCTTAATCGCAATACGCCAGAAGGATCGCGTAAAAATATCAGTGCCCATTACGATCTCGGCAATGACCTGTTCGAGCTGTTTCTAGACCCTTCCCTGATGTATTCGTCGGCCATCTATCAGGCGCCGGAAAGTACTCTGGACGAAGCGTCAGCCTATAAACTCAATGTTATCTGCCGCAAGCTGGAACTCAAACCTAGCGACCAAGTCCTTGAAATCGGTACTGGTTGGGGCGGTTTCGCTATCCACGCTGCCAAGCATTACGGCTGCCACGTGACCACCACCACCATTTCGGCTGAACAACTGGCGCTGGCAAAACAAAGGGTTGAAGCAGAAGGCCTGCAAGACCGCATTACATTGCTATTTGATGACTACCGCGTCCTAAGCGGCCAGTACGACAAACTGGTGTCTATTGAAATGATTGAAGCCGTTGGCCCACAGTTTCTGCCCAGTTACTTCGGCCAAATCAGCCAGTTGTTAAAACCTGAAGGCCTTGCGCTTATACAAGCCATCAACATGCCTGAACAGCGTTATCAGCGAGCCTTAAAAAACGTTGATTTCATCCAGCGCTACATCTTCCCCGGCAGCTTTATTCCATCGTTCGGAGCCATGGTGGGCGCCGTGCGCGAGCAAACGGACCTGGTGCTTGCCCACGTTGAAGACTTAGGGTTTCACTACGCCCGCACTCTTAATGACTGGTGTCAGCGCTTCCAGGCTCACAGCCAAAATCTTCACCAACGGGGCTATGACGACGCATTTCAGCGCCTTTGGCATTTCTATTTTGCGTATTGCGAAGCGGGGTTCAGTGAACGGGCCATTGGCGTAGCGCAAATTGTGATGGCGAAACCCGGCCACAAACATGCACCGATTCATAGCGTATGATTGCCTCACAAACCTATCGTAACATTCTGAATTTCATCATGTTCGAGCTTGGTTGGCTGGCTTGCGTTATGCTGTCGCAAGCCTGGGCGCTAGCCATTGTGGCGATATTCTTGACGCTGCATTTTGTTCTGGTCAGCCAGTACAAAATGGACGAACTGAAATTTATTGTTATAGGTACTCTGGCAGGTTCTTTACTGGATGGCCTGTGGCTGCGCACCGGCATTCTTGCCGACACCAGTGGCGCTGCTGTCATAACGCCGCCCTGGCTGATTGCGCTTTGGGCAATTTTTATGACCTCGCTTAATCATTCCCTGAAGTGGCTAGGCCGCAACCGGCTACTGATGTTCCTGATAGTGCCCATTGCCGGGCCTTTTGCTTACTGGTCCGCCAGCGCACTAGGAGCCGTGACCCTACCCAATTTGCTGCCGTCTTTACTGGCGCTGGCCGTGGGATGGCTGGTGCTGTTTCCGGCTCTGCTGGCTCTGCGCGACTTTCTATACCCAAGGCTTGCGCCATGAACGCCCGCCAAGCTAAGTCAAAACTTGGGTTGTGTGCGACGGCTGCCCTTGCTGCAACGTTGGTCTGGGCGCCTGCTATGGCCGACGCCAGCGCTGAGTTCCGCTTCACCGGCAGCGCTCGCCCCCTGGGCAGCACAAACGCTGGCAGCGAGCTTTACCGCGAACAACATACAATACAGGGCGTCTGCCTCGGTAATCAGTTCAAACCGCAGAGCCACAGCGTTGAATATTTTGACGCCAGCTCTGATACCCCGTTCGCTTCCAAGCAGCTTCGCTATGACCGCGGCGACCCGCCCAGTCTGTTGCGCCCTGAAATGGAGTTCGTTCAACCCCGATTCAACGAGCGCCTGACAGTCCGCTATGATTCAGGGAGTGTTGCTATCGAATGGCAAGCACCCGCCCAAGAAATTGAACAGTTTCGCCTAGACAGTAGTAACAGCCTGGTGGTGGATGCTGGCTTTGACAATCTGGTCCGACAAAACTGGCAGACCGTGGTTGAGGGCGGCTCTGTAAACTTCGAGTTTCTGGCGCCAACCCGCGGCAGTTACTATGGTTTTGTAATGGAGCCGACCAATAATAAGAGCGACAGCGACCGCATTCGCGCCGATCATCTGATTCAGATTCGCCCGACCAGCCTGTTTCTACGATTGTTAGTGGAACCCATTTTGCTTGGCTATAACCAGCAAGGTGCCCTAACCCACTATTCCGGCCTGACCAATATCCGTCGCAACCAGCAAGAAAATATTCAAGCGGATATCGTCTATAACGTAACGGAATACCCCCCCTGTCCGCTGCTGGCATCGTAGGCCATTCCCCAAGCGAAAACCAAGCGCCATTCCCTCGCGGTTTCAATGTGTTAAACTTCCATTAAACTTGTGCCGGAGAACTGTCCCCCATGATGTTTGTGTCATTCAACGTCAACAGCATTCGTACACGCCTGCATCAACTTGCCGCGGTTATTGAGCAGCTGGAGCCGGATTTTATTGGCTTGCAGGAAACAAAAGTCAGCGATGAAGATTTTCCGCTGGCAGACATTGAAGCGCTGGGTTACCACGTGCATTTTCACGGCCAAAAAACCCATTACGGCGTGGCGCTTATGTCAAAAATAGAGCCCGACGCGGTATACAAAGGCTTTCCTGACGACCTGGACAACGCCCAGCGCCGACTGATTACCGCAGACTTCACTGTGAATGGTGAAACCTTGACCATTATCAACGGCTACTTTCCCCAAGGCGAAAGTCGCGATCACCCGGTGAAGTTTCCAGCAAAGCAGAAGTTCTATGCAGATCTGATGAGCTACCTGGATGAATTGAAGCTGCGCAACACCAAAGTGGTGGTGATGGGCGATGTGAACATCTCCCCGACTGACAAAGATATCGGCATCGGCGCAGATAACGCCAAGCGCTGGCTGCGTAGCGGTAAGTGCAGTTTTCTGCCAGAGGAACGCCAATGGCTGGGTGAAGTTGAAAGCCGTGGCTATACCGATGTGTTCCGCCACCTTCACCCCCACGAAGCGGATACGTTCAGCTGGTTTGACTACCGCAGCAAAGGTTTCGATCGCGAGCCGAAACGCGGGCTGCGCATTGATTTGATCATGGCCAGCGACAACTTGCTGCCCCAGGCGAAAAGCGCCGGCGTCAGCTATGATGTTCGGGCGATGGATCGCCCTTCTGATCACGCTCCGGTATGGGCTAGATTCACGCTCTGATTCTTTCTTCGCCAACCAAGGAGGTGGTCGCGCGTTATGGCAAAGATCAAAACTCGCGATCGCATTCTCGATACCAGCCTGGCGTTATTCAACGCCTTGGGTGAGCCGAATGTAACCACGCTGCTGATATCCGATGAACTGGACATCAGCCCGGGCAACCTTTACTACCACTTCAACAACAAAAGCGACATTGTCAGTGAACTGTTTGACGGCTTCGAGCTTCAGATGCACGACCTGCTGGCGGTGCCTGCAGACGTCAGCATAAGCCTGGACCAGCAAAATTTCTTTTTGCACCTGCTGTTCGAAGCGGTCGCCCGCTACCGTTTTCTGTATCAGGATCTTGTCAATGTGCTGTCGCGCCATCCCCGGCTACAGCCGAAATTTCGCAAAATATTGAAGCTGAAAAACACCGCGTTCCACACCATCTGCACCAGCTTCAGCGCCCAGGGGTTTATGACCATCGGCACCGAAGAGTTAGCGACTTTATGTGACCAGTTAACGCTAACCACATGTTATTGGAGCAGTTTTGATACGCTTTCACATCTTGATGATCGTAATGCGGTGGACCCCGGTCGCGGCGTATACCAGACCATGTGCCTGATGTTGCCTTACCTGGCCGAAGAAGAAAAAGAGCAGGCTTTGCTGATCAGCAGAAGCTATCTATAAAACAGTGGGGCTCTCTATAAAACAGTGGCGCTCTGGTGAGAGTGTCACTCTTCCTCATTATAGCCCGGCGTTAATTTCTTCAGGCGATCGAGTTCTGCTTCCAGACGCTCAACCCGCTTTTCCAACGTCATGACGTCTTCCTGCCGATACATCCCCAGGCGACGCAGAGCGCCAGATACCCGCTGATCGAACAAATGCTCGAGCTTATCCCAGGTGCCTGTGGCGCGCTCACGTACGCCCTCTACCCGGTCTTCCACCGACTTCAGTTGTTTCTCGACCACACCGCGGGTGCGGTTTTCCATCTGTTCGCCTTCCTGCACCAGGCGTTCGAAAAAACGACCTGTATCTTCTTCGGCCTTGTTGAAGGCGCCTAACCCTGCCAACCAGATCTGTCGTGCCGAATCCTTTATTCTGCCCGGCAGTTGGGCATCGGAATCCTTTATTTTGTCCGGCAGTTGGGCGTCCGCGTCCGTATCTTTGTCGTGTTCATCGGTCATGGCAAAACCTCCAGGCAGGCGCCGAAGCGCGAGTTACAGCAAGGCTCCCATTGTATTACAGCCGGCGCCCGATTGCAGTGGAGGCTTTCTTTTGCATGTTCGCCGCGGTATGCGATTATGTGGGCTTGTTTCCAAACTCGATTCCGGGAGATAAAGCGATGGACCTCAGAAAAATTAATGACCGTATTTCGGTAGCACCTCAGATTCAGATAGCCGACTTACCCGCCATAGCTGGCCTGGGTTTCAAAACCCTGGTCGCCAATCGCCCGGATGGCGAAGAACCTGGCCAGCCGCTTATGGCGGACATCGAAAAAGCCGCGAGTGAACATGGCCTAAAGTGGGTATACATGCCGGTAGCCTCTGGCGACATCAGCGATGATGACGTGGAACGCTTTGGCGAAATGATCCACACAGCCGACGCCCCCGTACTGGCTTTCTGCCGTTCCGGAACTCGCTGTACTGTTCTGTGGGCGCTCAGTTCGGCTGGTGAGACCCCGGCAAAGGAAATATTCGAAAAGGCCCGAAGCGCTGGCTACGACATCAGCGGAATTGCGCCGCGGCTGGCTCAGCAGGCTCAGAAAAAGCGCTAATAAGCCGACACCCCCAATCGCACAGGCAATCAGTCAGGATTCATTCATGCAATTTAAAGGTTCCGAAAACTTCCGCCACAACCAGCCGGAACGCCTGGGCGTGCTGGTTACCAATTTGGGAACACCCGATGCCCCAACCCCCTCGGCGCTGCGGCGCTATCTGGGGGAATTTCTGTGGGACCCTCGCGTAGTGGAAGTGCCCCGTCCTTTATGGTGGCTGATTTTGCACGGCGTTATCCTGCGCATTCGCCCGTCACGCAGTGCCAAAGCCTACGCCGGCGTGTGGCAGCCAGAAGGCTCGCCGTTAATGATACACACGGCCAACCAGGCCAGCGCCATTAGCGAAGAGCTCAAAGCCCGTTATGGCGACAATGTGGTGGTGGAGTTTGCCATGCGCTATGGCAACCCATCCGTGGCCAGCGCACTGGACGAAATGCAACGGCAAGGCGTGCGCAAAATGCTGGTACTGCCCCTGTACCCGCAATACTCCGCGTCGACGTCAGCCTCCACCTTTGACGCCATCGCCCAAGATTTTGCCAAGCGCCGCTGGCTGCCAGATTTTCGTTTTATCTCTCACTACCACGATTTTCCGCCGTATATTGAAGCCATGGCCGAGCTTATCGAAGCCCATTGGGCAGAGCACGGGCGCAAACAGAAGCTGATGCTGTCTTACCACGGCGTGCCGAAGAAATACCTGACCAAAGGCGACCCTTACCACTGCGAATGCCACAAAACATCGCGCTTGCTGGCCGAGCGTCTGGGCCTGGCAAAAGATGACTACATGACCACCTTCCAGTCAAGATTTGGCCGTGAAGAGTGGCTGAAGCCCTATACCGACGAAACCCTGAAGTCGCTTCCCGGTCAGGGTGTCAAATCCGTGGATGTATTCTGCCCGGGGTTTTCTTCAGATTGTCTGGAAACGGTAGAAGAAATCGACGAAGAAAACCGCGAATACTTTATGGAATCCGGCGGAGAAGCGTTTAATTACGTTACGGCATTGAACGCAACGCAGGGACACATTGATGCGTTGGTCGCCCTGATCGAGCAGAATATTCAAGGCTGGCAAATACCGCAGAACAATCCGGAACAGCTGGCTCAGCGCCAGGCCCTGGCCGATGCGCAGCAGGCAGCTGTGTACCCCCACGAAACGACAAAACTGTAGAGTTTGTAGCGCTAGGC
This sequence comes from Marinobacter sp. M3C, assembly GCF_023311895.1. Classification (GTDB taxonomy): domain Bacteria; phylum Pseudomonadota; class Gammaproteobacteria; order Pseudomonadales; family Oleiphilaceae; genus Marinobacter. The sequence continues at coordinate 165,709 of NZ_CP092284.1, read as the reverse complement.
TTCCGTTATACCCGGGGACAGATTTCAAATCTGTCCCCTTATTAATCTGCCCCCTTACTCCTATTCAACTGTCCCCGTCATTTCACCTGTGTCAGAATCTTCAGCATATGCTAAGAGACCAACACCATGGTATCCGTCAAATCGCTACACGGCTCGGCCCAACTGCTTCTGGATGTGGCTGGTGGCGTTACCCGCATAGCCGAACGGACACATCGCACCATAGTCCGCGAGATAAACCCGTTAAACCGGCTGCGTGACGTTGCAGGAGTGCCCTCTAAGGAACGGGAGGGCCACACATATCAGTTTATCCAGTCAACCATGTCTTCATTGCAACAAGGCTTGCATCGATCCCTTGACGGGTTCTCAGCGGATGACGAGCCCTCACACTCGGCACAAAGCGAGAAAGTCGGAGCTGCGTTGAATGGTGTCTGCGGTGATCACCTCGAAGCCAGTAACAATCCCCTCGCGATTACCATGCATTTCAGAGGTAGCCAGGGCGCTAGACTAAAACCTGACTCAGAAAGCGTCGGCGCCATGTTTCCCGACGCCAGTCCGCGCATCGTGGTACTGGTTCACGGCTTGTGCCTGTCGCACGAGTACTGGAAAGGCGACGAAAAAGCGGATTTGGGTATCGAACTGCAGCGAGCCCATGGCTTCACGCCCCTGTACCTCAACTACAACACGGGCAGGCATATTTCCAGTAACGGCAGGGAGTTAAGCGAACATCTTCAGGTATTAATAGATGCCTGGCCGGTCGAAGTTGAAGAGATGGTTCTGATTGGCCACAGCATGGGCGGGCTGGTTATCCGCAGCGCCTGCTGGTATGGCAGCGAACTAACATTACCCTGGACCAATCTGGTCAAAAAAGCGCTTTACCTCGGCTCACCCCATCACGGCGCCGCTCTGGCCAAAGCCGGGCATTTACTCACCTTCATCATGCATAAGTTCCGCTACGCCAGCCCCTTTGCGCTTGCGCAACATACCAGCGCCGGCATCAAAGACCTGCGCTATGGAAATTTGCTTGACGATGACTGGGAAGGTATCGATCAGGATGAGTTTCACCCAGACATCCGCAAGCCAGTTCCGCTTCTAAAGGGCGCCCGGCACTATTTCCTGGCCGCCACCATTGGCGATCACCCAACAGACTTTTCCAGCATCATGGTGGGAGACCTTCTGGTGCGGCTGGATAGCGCAAAGGGGCATCATTCTGATGATTTGAAGAAGTTGCGAATACACCCCGAAGACTGCCGGGTGTTTGAAAAATTGAATCATCTGGCGTTGCTCGACAACAAAGTCGTGCATGACCAGATATTGGAATGGCTGGCCTGATGAAACGGGGATAGATTCAGGAAAACATCGACACCGGGGACGGATTTCAAATCCGTCCTCTTTCTTTAAATTTGGGGACAGATTTTAAATCTGTCCCCTTTCTTTAAATCTGTCCCCTCACCCCTACTCTTCGTAAATCATCTTTCGCACCATGCCGCCATCCACCACGATGTTTTGCCCAGTGATGAACCCGGCTTGAGGGGAAATCAGATAATGCACCATCGCCGCGATATCGTCGGGTTTACCGACTCTGCCTGCGGGATGCTGGGCGTGGTCCCGTGCGCTCAGGGGCTCGGGTTCCTTGCCTGCCTCTGGCTCGCGGGTATCTATCCACCCCGGGCTGATGCAGTTGACTCGCACCTTCGGCCCCAGGCTGACAGCAAGAGCGTGGGTCAGGGCCACCAATCCGCCCTTGGTGGCAGCGTAAGCTTCGGTATTGGCTTCAGACTGCACAGCCCTAGTAGAGGCAATGTTGATGATAGCTCCCCGGGTAAGGCGCAGGTGCGGTACTGAGTGTTTCGCCATTAGAAAGGGACCGGTCAGGTTTACATCCAGTCGTTTCTGCCATTCCGCCAACGACAGATCTTCCACCGCGCCGGTCACAGGGTCGGCCAGGCCGGCGTTATTCACCAGCGCATCCAGCCGACTTCCCCAGCTTATAAGCTGACGCAACGCCAACTTGACGTCGCCCTCATCTGCCACATTGCAGCGCACGTAAAGCAGATTAGTGGGATCCCCAAACGCTGCGGAAATATCATTCGCGGCAGTGTCATCCAGATCGAAAAAAGCGACGCGCCAATTCTGTTTCAGCAGATACGCCACTATGCCCCGGCCAATGCCATGAGCTCCACCGGTCACCAAGGCAACATTTCGATTATCAGACATCGGCCAGACTCCTTCGGAAACATAAGCGGAATACCCTGGCAGGGGCTAATAGATCTGTCCAGTTCACGTCCAGTGTATAACCGCATCGCTGTAAGACAGCCGAAAAAATAAGAAAACCAGGGCAGAAATTCAAACGTATTTATAGGATAGGTCGCAATTATGGACCAAAGGAATCTTTTTTCGGGGAATATAGGCTTGGGAAGAAAGTGGCGGTGGGTCAGGGATTCGAACCCCGGGAAGGCTATTAACCTTCGGCGGTTTTCAAGACCGCTGCATTAAACCACTCTGCCAACCCACCATATTCTTCCACTGCTGCCTAACGACAGCCGGAGGAATGATACCGGAATTCTTATCTCTGTCAACGCTCTGCACAAAATTCAGCGCTAGAAACTGAAAAAATCAGCTCCAAAGTTAGACCAAAGCTACGACAGACTTAAACCAGATTTACGAAATTAGTTAAACAAGCGTTACGTCAACTTAATGAAATTTTTTAAGCTTGCGATTGTCACAGTAGTTACCGAAAAACCCGACAAAATTAACCGCTTAATGATTGAAAGTTGTGAAATCGACATTATTATAGACTACAGTATGCAATCTTTTGACATAGCACTTAACCATTTTGAATAACACAGTTGGTTTGGAAAGCACCCAGTCGCTTTAAACGGAGATGACAATGGAAAACAGACAGTACAACGTTAAGCAGAGCACTGGCGACAAGATTGCCCGTGGGTCCGCGACCGCACCTATCAGTGCTTCAGCGACCAAGGTTCTGCGCAACACTTACACGCTGCTGGCAATGACGCTGGCGTTCAGTGCGGTGATGGCAGCCGTTGCAATGTCGATCGGTCTGGGTCGGGGCGCAAGCCTTATGTGTAGCCTTGGCGCGCTGGGGCTGATTTGGTTTGTGTTACCACGCACCGCTAACAGCTCTGCGGGTATTGCGGTCGTATTCGCTTTCACCGGGTTGCTTGGCCTCTCACTCGGCCCAACTTTGCTGTACTACCTCCAGTTCTCTAATGGCGGGCAGATTGTTACCCAGGCTCTTGGCGGAACCGCGCTGGTGTTCTTCGCTCTTTCTGGCTACGTTCTGACCACCAAAAAAGATTTCAGCTTCATGCGTGGCATGTTGGTCGCGGGCTTGGTTGTGGTACTTATCGCGATGGTAGGTGGCATAGTAGCCAGCATGTTTGGCGTTGAGATAACGGCCTTCAGCCTCGCTCTTAGCGCTGCTATCGTGCTGCTGATGTCAGGCTTCATTCTGTACGACACAAGCCGTATCGTTAACGGTGGCGAAACCAACTACATCATGGCAACTACCGGGCTGTACCTGAACATCTACAACCTGTTTTTGGCCTTGCTGCACCTGCTGGGCGCATTCGGTGGTAACGACTGATTTAATCTGGTTTTAACGTAACCCGAAGCCCCGGCACTTGCCGGGGTTTTTGTTTTCAGACAAGATTCCCAACATGACTGACATTTCTCTTCAAACCTACACACTGGTTATAACTGGAGCCCCCTACTCATCCCAGGCCCCTCAAACTGCGCTGGACTTTGCCCGTGCGGCCGTCGCCGCAGGCCACCAGATTGATCGTGTCTTTCTCTACGGCGATGGCGTTCACCTTGCCTCGGCCCTGATATGCCCGCCCTCTGACGAGCCCCACTGGCCTCGCCTGTGGTCTGAGTTCCTGGCGGAGCACCGGATCCCAGCCGTAGCCTGTGTCGCCTCGGCGCTACGCCGTGGCCTCATCGACAGCGGCGAGCAACAGCGTTACGAGTTATCCGCACACAACATAAGGGCACCGTTTGAAATCACCGGGCTGGGCGAATGGGTGGAAGCCGGCACTTGCAGTAAAGTCATCTACTTTCACAGCGGGGCCTGATCATGACTGTGTTAATTGTGATTGACCAAGCGCCTTATGGCAGCTGGAGCGGGCGCGAAGGCCTGGACATGGCGTTCTCACTTGCGGCTTTTGACCAAAGCTGCGCTCTGTTGTTCAGCGGTGCCGGTGTAAACTGGCTTCGCACGGGGCAGCAACCCGACGGCCTTGGCCAAAAGTCCGTAGCACAAAATCTGGGCGCGGCGGCCATTTTTGGCGTTGAGGCTCTGTATGCCGATACCCAGGCTTGCCAACGTTACGGTCTGGCAGATGACGTTATAATTGCTGGCGTAACCCTGATAGCACCTGACCAGGCGTTCATGAAGGGCTTCGAAAAAGTGACTTTCGCCGGCTGACGGGCGGCGACCAACACCTGCCCCATTCGCGAAGTGATCAACCGCCTGTTAGGGCGAAAACCATTGGACCACCTTATGAACCAGTCTGTTGCAGACTTACCCACCCACATTCACACCCTGCACATACTGAATAAAACGGCGGAGCATCCCAGGGCTGCGCAGTGCCTTGCAACGTTGGACATCTCAGACACGGTACTGCTGATTGAAAACGCGGTGTTAAGCGCGCCTGAAGTTGCTGCTGTGGCGCCCTGCCCGGTGTTCATGCTGGCCGCCGACGCCCGCGCCCGCGGCCTGGTTCCCAAATCTGGGGCGGGCACCGAAGCGACGGGAGCTACACCACAGATAGGCTACGAGCAAATGGTGCAATTGAGCGCTTTGGCCACACGCATCATCAGCTGGTGAGATTATGACGAACATGGGAAACATGCCAACACGTAACAATGAAGGTTTTCTGGAAGATGCCCATAGCTGGACATCGCAGATAGCTGAGCAAATAGCCGCGGACAACGGTCTGGAACTGTCGCCAGCTCATTGGGAAATTGTGCAGTTTTTACGGAACTTTTATCAGCAGCACGCCATGTCACCGCCTTCAAACCGGCTATTTGTAAAGGCGGTAAAAGAAGCTCTGGGTGAAGACAAAGGCAACAGCATTTACCTGATGCTGCTGTTCCCCGGCACTCCGGCCAAAAGCGCTTGCCGCGTTGCGGGTTTGCCAAGGCCTACTAATTGTTTGTAGCGGGGCAGACAAACTGAGGACGGATTTTTGAGGCCGCGAACATGAAGCCGGGGACAGATTTGAAATCTGTCCCCTATGTTGGGCGAACGCTGTTATTGATAGTACGCGTTTTCAGTCACGGTGTGATCAGTCACATCGCGCACGGCGGATATTTCCGGCACTCGCTCTTTCAAGGTGGTTTCAACACCCTGCTTCAGCGTGAGGCTAACCGCAGAGCAGCCCTGACAGCCGCCGCCAAAACGCAGTACCACGATGGAGTCGTCGATTATTTCAACCAGCGACACTTCACCGCCGTGGGACGCCAGGCCGGGATTGATTTCCGACGCAAGAATGTAATTCACCCGATCTGGCAGGGGCGCGTTTTCATCGACATTGGAAACCTTGGCGTTCGGCGCCTTGATTGTCAGCTGACCGCCCATTTGATCCTTGGAATAATCCACGTAAGCTTCTTCCAAAAATGGCACAGAAGCATGGTCCAGATACAAAGTGAACTTTTCCAGATCGAACTGCTCGTCCGTCGGCACAATTTCATTAGGCGGACAGTAAGCAAGACAGGTTTCGGCATTTTTGGTGCCGGGCTGGGTGACGAAAATGCGCACACCCATACCTTTAACGTCCTGTTTTGAAATCAGTTCCGCAAGATAATCCCGCGCGGGATCGGTCACAGTTACCACGGACATATTCTTAACTCGCTTTAGAATTTGAGACTATTTTACGGCAGATGACGGCAACATGAAAGACCAACCAAATTGGTTGGTCTTTATGCGGTATAATGACTTTCCGCTATTGCTCCAGTGTGGATTATCCAGCGTATGAACTACGCCAGAGGCGCTGAATTTGCTATTATTTGCCGCCGAATATTAACGACAACGCTTTAGCGCCACTTTTACAGCGCTCAGTAGCCAGTAATGCCCGTGCCTGTTTTAAAACAATCGACGAAAGAGAAACCCATGACTGACCGCACCACCCGCCTGAAACAACTGCACCAAGCCCTTAAAGAACGCATTGTAATTCTGGACGGCGGCATGGGCACCATGATCCAGCAACTGAAGTTGGACGAAGCGGCATTTCGGGGTGAACGATTTGCCAATTACGCGAGCGATCTGCAGGGCAACAACGACCTGCTGAACCTGACCCAGCCCGCGCTTATGCGCAATATTCACGCGGATTACATGGATGCGGGCGCAGACATCATTGAAACCAACACATTCAACTCTTCACGTCTGTCGCAAGCGGATTATGGCTTAGAAGACATCGCCAAAGAGCTGAACGTGGCTGGCGCGCGAATGGCGCGGGAAATCGCCGACGAGTTTACTGCCAAAAACCCCGCGAAACCGCGCTTTGTGGCCGGCGCTGTGGGCCCTACGTCGCGCACCGCCTCGCTTTCACCGCAGGTGAATAACCCGGGCTATCGCAACGTGGACTTCCAGGGCCTGGTGGACAACTACTATGAAGCGGTAGAAGGGTTGGTTGAAGGCGGCTGCGACCTGATTCTAATCGAGACCATTTTCGACACCCTGAACGCTAAAGCTGCCATTTACGCCACCCAGCAATATTTTGAAGACAGCGGTATTGAACTGCCAATCATGATTTCCGGCACTATTACCGATGCCTCCGGGCGCACTCTTTCCGGTCAGACCACCGAGGCTTTCTGGAACTCCATTGCCCATGCGAAGCCCATCTCGGTCGGCCTGAACTGCGCCCTGGGCGCCGACGCCCTGCGGCCGTACGTGGAAGAGTTGTCCGCGAAAGCGGATACCTATGTCAGCGCCCACCCCAACGCCGGTCTGCCCAACGAATTTGGTGAGTATGACCAGACCCCGGAGGAAATGGCAGACATCATCGAAGGTTTTGCCCGCGACGGTTTTCTTAACATCATCGGCGGTTGCTGCGGTTCGCGCCCGGACCATATTGAAGCCATCGCTAACGCGGTCGCTAAATATCCGCCGCGAAAAATCGCACAGCCCAAACCTGCACTGCGCCTGTCGGGCCTTGAACCGTTTACTGGTGATGAACACACCCTGTTCATCAATGTGGGTGAGCGTACCAACGTCACCGGTTCCAAGCGTTTTTTACGCCTGATCAAAGAAGAGCGCTACGAAGAGGCTCTAAGCGTGGCCCGAGACCAGGTTGAGAATGGCGCGCAAATCATTGATATCAACATGGACGAAGGCATGTTGGAATCCAAAGAAGTGATGGTCACTTTTTTGAACCTGGTGGCTTCAGAACCCGACATCTGCCGCGTACCCATCATGATTGACTCCTCCAAGTGGGAAGTCATCGAAGCCGGTTTGCGCTGTATTCAGGGCAAGGCGGTGGTGAACTCCATCAGCCTGAAAGAAGGCGAGGAAGAATTCCTCAAGCGCGCCCGAGACTGCATGCGTTACGGCGCCGCGGTGGTGGTTATGGCGTTTGATGAACAAGGCCAGGCTGATACCTTCAAGCGTAAAACCGACATCTGCAAACGCTCTTACGACGCGCTCGTAAGCATCGGTTTTAAACCCGGCGACATCATTTTTGACCCGAATATTTTTGCCATTGCCACCGGCATTGAAGAGCACAACAACTACGCGGTAGATTTCATCAACGCCTGCCGCTGGATTCGCGCCAACCTGCCCCACGCCTCGATTTCCGGCGGCGTCAGTAACGTGTCTTTCTCATTCCGCGGCAACGACGTGGTGCGCGAAACCATCCATTCGGTGTTCTTGTACCACGCTATTAAAGCCGGCCTGAATATGGGCATCGTCAACCCCGGACAACTGGTGATTTACGACGACATTGAGGCGGAACTGAAAGAAGCCGTAGAAGATGTGGTGTTGAATCGCCGCGAAGATTCTACCGACCGCCTGCTGGAACTTGCCGAGCGCTTCAAAGGCCAGGGCGTAAAAACCCCGGAAGAAGATCTGGCTTGGCGTGATCTGCCGGTCAAAAAACGCCTTGAACACGCTTTGGTGAAAGGCATCACCAGCCACATCATTGAAGACACCGAAGCCTGCCGGCAAGAAGCAGATCGCCCCATCCACGTGATTGAAGGCCCGTTGATGGACGGCATGAATGTGGTCGGCGACCTGTTCAGCGACGGTAAAATGTTCCTGCCTCAGGTGGTCAAAAGCGCCCGTGTTATGAAGCAGGCCGTGGCCCACCTGATTCCATTTATTGAGGCGGAGAAATCCGAAGACCAACAGGCCAAAGGCAAAATCCTGATGGCCACGGTGAAGGGCGATGTGCACGACATCGGAAAAAACATTGTGGGCGTGGTGCTGCAATGCAACAACTACGAAGTGATCGACATGGGCGTTATGGTGCCCTGCGACAAGATTTTAGCCGCGGCGAAAGAGCACAATGTGGACATTATTGGCCTTAGCGGGCTGATCACGCCGTCATTGGATGAAATGGTGCACGTGGCGCGGGAGATGCAACGCCTGGATTTTCATCTGCCACTGATGATTGGCGGCGCCACTACCTCTAAAGCCCACACCGCAGTGAAAATTGAACCGCACTATAAAAACGACATCGCTCTGTATGTGTCAGACGCCTCGCGCTGCGTTAACGTGGCCTCAAAACTGCTGAGTAAAACCGCCAAACCGGACCTGGTAAAAGCGGCCCGGGCGGAATACGACGAAATCCGCGAACGCCGAAAAAGTCGAAGCGAGCGCACCAAGCTGGTGTCTTTGAAGGAAGCTCGTGATCGAGCACCCGAGATCGATTTTGACAACTACGTGCCGCCCAAGCCGGCTTTTTTGGGCGCGCGTGTGTTTGAAGAATATGACCTGAATGAGCTGGTGCCTTACATTGATTGGACACCGTTCTTTATTTCCTGGGATATGTCGGGCAAATACCCGCAGATTTTTGACGACCCTAAGCGCGGTGCGGTCGCTAAAACTCTGTTCGACGAAGCCCAGGTTATTCTTCGCAAAATGATTGATGAAAAGCGTGTAACCGCTTGTGGTATAGCCGGTTTTTGGCCGGCAAATCGTCGTGGTGATGACGTAGTGGTGTATACCGACGAGACCCGCACAGAAGAGTTGGCGGTGTTGCATCATCTGCGGCAGCAGGATGAAAAAGCACCCGGAAAGCCGATGATGGCGTTGTCAGATTTTATAGCGCCTAAAGACTATGAGCACCCTGATTACGTCGGCGGCTTTGCGGTGACCACCGGTATTGGCGCGGAAGAAATGTCTAATGAGTACAGAGACGCCAACGACGACTACAACGCCATTATGGTGAAAGCTCTGGCAGATCGTCTGGCCGAAGCCTTCGCTGAGCGTCTGCATGAGCGTGTGCGCAAAGAATTCTGGGGCTATGCTAATGACGAGAGCATGGACACCGCTGCGCTGATCAAGGAGCGCTACCAGGGCATTCGCCCTGCGCCTGGTTATCCTGCCTGCCCCGATCACATTGAAAAGGCCACGCTGTTTACCCTGCTGGACGCCACCGCCAAAACTGGCATCACCCTAACCGAGCACTTCGCCATGTTCCCGGCCGCCGCGGTCTCTGGCTGGTACTTTTCGCACCCGCAGTCCAAATACTTTGCCGTCGGCCGCATTGGCGTAGACCAAGTTGAAGACTATGCTGACCGTACTGGCCAAACAAAAGCGGAAGCCGAACGCTGGTTACAACCCAGCCTGGCGTACGACCCAGCGGAATAACACTCTTTACAACGCGCGCTCCCTGTGCACGCCGGGCAGCGCTACCGCTTTGGTGTTGGCGACATTCTGATGTGAACGGTGGAGACCGGTTATGAGCGAAAAAAGCAACAATGAGATAGCTCAGTCTGATAACAAAACGCGGCCACGGATGGGCTTATTGAAAGTAATGCAGAGCATTTTTGCGGGCGCGCTGGGGGTTCAGTCTACTAAGCGCCACGAGGAAGATTTTGCCAACCCAAGCCCTTGGGCTTACATTATTGGCGGGCTTTTATTTACTACCTTTTTTATTGGCGGTTTAATACTTCTGGTAAATGTGGTGCTGGCTAGCGCCTGACCGCCCAAACCCAGCACCCGTTTTATTGGCCAGAAACCCAGATGACCGCTAACGTGACCGCAAGTGTTATCAACACAACAGCCGCAACGGCGTCTACCAAACCATCACTACGTACAGATTTACTCATACCCGCTTCCTCGTGCTTAATTGAAAACAATTGCGCTTAGTTAAGCACGAATTGCGTAATCTGCCAATTTTCGGGTTAATTCAACCCGTGCTGCAGCACAATCTTACCGCTAGACTTAGCCGCCAAAAACGCTTCCAGTGCGCTGGCAAGATCATTGCGGCCAATTACCCTGGCCGACTTTTCCGTTTGCAGGCAGCGCCAGGGGCCGGCCAGTTTGTCCCAAATGGCTTGTTTGTCCGCCAGCGGAATTTCTACCGAGTCGACACCCAACAAGTTCACGCCGCGCAATATAAACGGCAGCACAGAGGTGGGCAATTCAATACCCGCCACCAGGCCGCAACAACTGACAGATCCGCCAGGTTTTACCTGCTTGAGAAGTTCGGCCAACGGCGCGCCACCGACGGTGTCCACCGCATTGGCAAACACCGGTTTTAACATCGGTTTTTTTTGCAACTCCAGTGCCTCACGGCCCAAAATTTCAGACGCACCCAGGGTACGTAACGTGTCTTCCTGCTCGGTTTTTCCGCTGATGGCCACCACGTCAAAACCCAGAACCGATAGAATTTCCACCGCCACGCTGCCTACAGCACCGCTGGCGCCCGAAACAGCAACTTTGCCCTGCGCGGGTGAAGCACCCATGGTTAGCAGCTTGTGAACGCTCAGGCCGGCCGTAAGCCCTGCGGTGCCATAGGTCATGGCGGTTTTTGCCATCCAGCCCTCAGGCATGGCAATACACCACGCTGCTGGCACGCAAATGTATTCGCCAAATCCGCCAGAAGTGTTCATGCCCAAATCGTAACCGGTCACCAGCACCTGGCTGCCTACACCCAGTACACCCGCAGGCGCACCAGCGGCTAACTCAACCACTTCACCCGCGGCATCAATACCGGGTGTGTGAGGGAACTGTCGGGTAACGCCTTTATTGCCGGAGGCAGACAACGCGTCTTTGTAGTTAAGTGATGAGTGGCTGACCCGGATCAGCACTTCGCCAGCCGGCAAATCGGCTGTACTCAGCGTCGTTTCGCAGCCGCGATAACCGCCATCCTGCTCGCTGACCTGCCAGGCCTGATAAGTCTGTCCGTTCTGCTGCGGGTTGCTCTTAGATTCACTCATTGACGACTCCTGGTTTTGGGCACTGCAGGGCATTAACGACAGAGCCTTTTTAATGCAAGTTCTGATTGCGAAACACACTTAGCAAGCGCCAAACCGTATGCTCAACGGCGGCACTGGCTGCCAGCCCGAGTTTTTCCGGTAATGTGCGTTTGCGTTGATACGACACCGACACCACCTCTGCGCGTTCTGCCGCTTCCAGCAAATACTCGTCTGAGGTTTGTATAACGTCAATCAGCTTTACGTCTAACGCACGGCGACCAAACCAGATATCACCGTTGGCAACCGCCGCCATGTCTAACTGGGGCCGGCGTTCGCCTACATAATCTTTGAACAGCTGATGGATGTCTTCAAGGTCTGCCAGAAATTTCTGACGGCCCTTATCGGTGTTTTCACCAAACATGGTCAATGTGCGTTTGTGCTCACCCGCAGTCAATACCTCAAAGTCTACGTTGTTCTTTTTCAGCAACCGGTGCACGTTGGGCAGTTGCGCCACCACGCCGATGGAACCCAGAATCGCAAACGGCGACGCCACAATGCGGTCAGCTACGCAGGCCATCATATAGCCACCGCTGGCGGCTACTTTGTCTACACACACGGTCAAATTCAGGCCTTTGGCGCGAATGCGGTCCAGCTGTGCTGCCGCCAGGCCGTAGGAATGCACCATGCCGCCGCCACTTTCCAGGCGCACCACCACTTCGTCATGCTCCGGCTTAGCCACACTGAGTACGGCGGTAATGGCACGGCGCAGGCCCTCGGTGTCACTGGCCTTTATGTCACCATCGAAATCCAGCACAAACACGCGTGTTTTGACTGCGTCGTCCGCGGTCTCGGCGGTGTCGCTTTTTGCGCTTTTCACTTTGGCTTTTACCTTTTCGGCTTTGCGCTCGGCTTTCTCTTCTTTTTTACGCAATTTGGCGAAGGCTTTGCGATCGAGGTCCGTCATCAAACGCGCTTCGATGCCCTCACGCAATTTACGATAGTTGTCATTAAGTTTGCGGATGCGCAGTTCACCGTCTTCGTGTTCACTGCTTTTCTCTCGCTGGGCAGCGGAGATAATCAGGGTAATAATCACCACCAAAGCCAGCACCAAGGTAACGGCCTTAGCAAGGAAAAGACCATAGTCTGCAAGGAATTCCAAAGGGTTTCTCCCGTAGGTTAAAATAAGCAAGCAAGTGTAACCCAGAGCTCATCGGGTGATAACCCGGGCATAAATTAAAACAATCGTTTGAATGCACTTGACAGCTGTCGCCACCGGCCATAAAGTCAGGTACGGAGTCGGGCTGTGTCGCCGCCATCACAACCATTTAAAGGGTCAATTTATGTCCGTAGAACAAATCTTTGAAAAGCTGGAACAGAGTTTTAACGCCGAAGCCGCGCAAGGTCTGGACCTGGTTTTTCAGTTTGATATCGAAGACGACAAAACCTACCACCTGGTGATTAACGACGGCACCTGCAAGCTACACGAAGGTGCCCACGGCGACCCTTCCGTTACCTTGATCATGAACTCCGAAACCCTGGAAGACGTCGTTTCGGGTGAAACTGACGGCATGCAGGCATTCATGGCGGGACAACTGCGCGCCGAAGGCGACATGATGCTGGCCACCAAACTCGGCGACCTGTTTAACATGGGCTGAGTCTGTCCGCGTTTAAAAAAACCTGCCATCTTGGCAGGTTTTTTTTCGCTCCGGATTTGCCAGGTCGTCGGTTTTAAAGACGAACGTCGTCCAAAGACGTTTTCGCCAGGCGCAACAGGTCGGCGTTGCCTGGCTCGTGCTTGCCAATGTTACCAATGTAGTACTCGAGGGATGTCAAAGCATCCGCCATGGCTTCCAGCACCTGTTCAGATGGCGGCTCGCTGTTGTCCAAAAGCTGGTGCTGTATGGCACCACCAACACGCTGCAGCACTTCGGCGGCATCCGGGTCGTTAATCATCACCAGTCCACCCCAAATGGTGTGCAGGGTAGCGGGCACGTTAGCCAGGTGCAGTTTGTCGTAATCTGATTCAATGAACGCTGTGATCGCTCGTTTGGCCAGAGTCAGCGCGTTACGGGCTTCATCCGCCACCACCCATACGGCTTCGCGCAGGCACAATGATTCTTCGCGACTATCAAACGGGTTAACGCTTGCCAGATCTGCATCGTTGGTAATGCCATGAGTGGCAATCTGCAACACAACGTCTTCGATACCAAGCACAGAATCCGCCAGACTGTGCAGTTCGGTTTCGTCTGGCAGACGCGATTCTTGCTCCAGCTGGCGCAGCTTAGTGGCTTCCTTATTAGCGATTGTAGCCAGACGCATCAAATCCAACATCACCAGCGTGTTAGCCAACTTTTCCAGAATTTTGGCAATCAATCCCAGTTCAGCCAAGTCCGGCTCGATACCACGCTCAATGATGTCCAGTTTGTCTTTTAGTTGGTTCAGTTCATCCTGCATTGCTTCTGACAGGGACTTGAGCACGTCACTGCCCGGGCCGTAAAGTTTGCGGGAATGGGCTTCCAGAATGGCGTCCGAAAATTCTGCAGGCACCAGGCGAAAGGCCTGAAGCACCTGCGCAACTTCGGGATTGGCCGAGCCACTGCAATGCAGCAGGTACACCAGATCGGTAAGCAACTCTTCAGGTATTGGTTTATTCGCCGAATCAGCGCCCATGTAAACTATTTGTCGGGCGTATTTTTCAATCACCATGAACAGGCGTTTGCGAGCCTTGGAAAACATCATGGCCCGGTCAAGCATGGTGTCGGCCACAATTTCCACCAGGCACCACAGTTGCCCCTGGGGCTTGCCGTTGCACAGCCGTGCAAAACCACGAGCAGCGCGGCTGATGAGCTTCTTTGTGACTGCGTCGTTGCGTTCATGCAAAATACCCAGCAGCGCCACTTGATAGGTCAAGCGCATGCGCCGGGCCATAATGTCGACATCGTTGGTGTCGCCGGCGACGGGCCGCAGCTTCATACCTCTGCAAAAATCCGGGCGTTGCGCAAGGTCAAGCTTGAAATGCCAGGATTCCGGGTAAGCAGCTTCGTTGCGCGCTTCGCGCAGTTCGTTGATCACCGGTAACAGCAGATTGGGATGGTCCTGGCGCTGATGGTGGTGATATTCCACATATCGGCGCAGCACAAATAGAGCTTTATTGAGCGTGGTTAACAGAATATTCTTGTCGGTGGTTGCACCAACCGGAACATTATTGCAGGTACTTACCGCCTCCTCACACAGCAAGGTTCCGCCACGCAGTTCCACCAGCGTGAAGATGCCCCGCAGCTGGTTCAGACAGTCCAGGCAGTTTTGCAGATCTTCGTCACTCTCCCGGTTTTCCTGAAAGCGCGCAAGGCTGTGTTCAGCCTGCCGGATGGTTTGCTCGATTTCACCTTTAACGAGATCGAATGACTGCGATTTCGTTGCCAGAGACGATTGCACCATAACTTACGCTTCCCTGTTGACTCTGCGGTGGCACCGCACGCTGTTTCACCGGTTACATCAAAAAATGTCGTAACGCTAGTCAGTTATAACACAATTTTCACGCCACTCAACCAAGGCGTCAGGGTCAGTTAATTTCTTTCTATCCAGTTTGCTACGCAGTTCCTGACGCAGCTCCCGACCCAGTTTTCATTTTGAACCCAGAACCTGGCTCCACACAGTCGAGCCGGCTTTCTTTTCCATCATCGCCATAAACTCGCGATGGGCCAGATCTTCATCGGCACTGGCACGAATCACCTGCAGTGCCTCGCGGGCGGCCTGCACCCGGCGGATACCGTCGCCGTGGCCACCCTCACCCGAGCCGGCATCCAGCAACAGCGCAGTTTGGCCGCCCGTTAACAGCAAGTACACATCGGCTAGAATTTCCGCATCCAGCAGAGCGCCGTGCAATTCGCGATTACTGTTGTCTACCCCGTAGCGTTTGCACAGGGCGTTCAGGTTGTTTTTTTGACCGGGGTGGCGTTTGCGGGCAATGGCCAGAGTATCAACAATTCCACAGTGTTCGGCGGTTTTACGGCCGCCGTCAAGACGGCCAAATTCGGCGTCCATAAAGCCAACGTCAAATGCCGCGTTGTGGATCACCAGTTCCGCGCCGCGGATAAACTCGAAAAATTCGTCAGCAACAACCGCAAACAGCGGTTTGTCGGCCAGAAAGTCGTTGGTAATGCCGTGTATGGCAATGGCTTCGGCTTCTATTTCGCGGCCGGGGTTCACGTAAACATGGTAGTTACGCCCGGTTAACGCCCGCTCAACCAACTCTACGCAGCCAATCTCGATAATCCGGTGGCCTTCGTTGGGGTCAATACCGGTGGTTTCGGTATCCAGTACAATTTGTCGCATGCAGTTACCTTTTACCTTTTTATGCCGAGCCGGTTAACCGGTCAGCTCTTCAACGCCTTGATTGGCCAGCTGGTCGGCCAGTTCGTTATCCGGCACGCCAGCGTGCCCTTTCACCCAGTGCCAGTTTACCCGGTGGCGCTCACTTTGTTCATCCAGGGCTTTCCACAGATCGTCATTTTTGACCGGCTTTTTAGCCGCGGTCTTCCAGCCGTTGCGTTTCCAGCCGGCCAGCCACTCGGTGATGCCTTTGCGCACGTACTGAGAGTCGGTATATAACTCTACGTCACAATCACGCTTTAGCGCTTTGAGCCCTTCAATCGCGGCCATCAATTCCATGCGGTTATTAGTGGTGTGCTGCTCGCCACCGTGCAAGGTTTTGCAAACCTCGCCCCAGCGCAGCACCACGCCCCAACCGCCGCGCCCGGGGTTGCCCTTGCAGGCGCCGTCGGTGTACATAATCACGTTACCGCTCATTCACTCTCCTATGATTCTGATGGCTCGTATGCGCCACTCCCACCGGGCGGCTACCTGCCAGGCTTATAACCTTGCTTTTACTCCAGGCACGCCGGCCAGGCGTGCGGGCCAGCTCGCGTTTGCGCGCAAGGATACAGTAATAAGCGCCGCCCGGCATGAACCCGCTAGGCTGCCGCTTTACCGGATTGCGTGCACAGCGCTGTAACGGTAAACCGTAAAAGCGGGTCACCGAATGTTCTATTTGAAAGCCCAATAACCGCAACCAGTCTTCCATTCGCCCCGCAGGCATAAAACGCCCGCTCCAGGGGCCGCCCGACGGCCTGCCAAAGCGCCCGGACAAAAGTCGGCGCAGCCCCCAAACACTGAACGGATTAAAACCGGTGATAGCAATGCAGCCCTCCCCCCTTAACACCCTCGCCGACTCCCGCAGAACCTGATGGGGGTAACGGGAAAAATCCGCCGTGTGGGGCAAAATAACCAGATCCATCGAATCACCAGAAAATGGCAGCTCATCCGCGTCGCAGACCGCAACCCCGTCAGGAATATCAGAATGCCATTGAGGCACGGCAATAATTCGTTGCAAAAAGTCGGTGCCGGTTGCCAGCGGCAGGCGATGGCTGACGCCGACCTGCAACTGACGGGCGCCGGTGTGGCTGGCCAATTTATGGTCAAGGTACTGGCGTTGGTCTGCCAACAGAGCCCGGCCAAGCGGAGTCTGAAACCAGTGCTCGAAGCTGTCATGGCGTGCCTGGTAATCAATATCCTCTTCGAGTTTCACGATACTGCTGCTCCTGTTAGCCCTGCTTTTTAACCCCACTTTTTAACTCTAAAGCTAAGCCGACGCATGCCACCCGGGCCTGCAAGTTTTGGGGTAAATCGATGAATGCTTTATCATAGCAGTCACATTGGCTAAGCACATGGGTGGGTTATGTTGACGATTTCTGCAATACCGGCGTTCAATGACAACTATATATGGTGCATCGCTGACCCGCAGCGGCACAACGCCCTGATTGTGGACCCGGGACAGGCGCAACCGGTTCTGGACCACTTGGCGCAACAGGGCCTGGCGCTCACCGCCATCTTGATCACCCATCACCACCCTGATCACGTTGGCGGCGTAAAGGCGCTGCGCGAAGCATATCCCGACTGCCGGGTCATTGGCCCAGCCGATAGCCCGTTCAAAGGCAGCACAAACCCTATCCATCCTGGCGACACTGCGCTGTGGGAGGGCATTACGTTTACCAGCATGGCGGTCCCGGGCCACACGCTGGACCATATCGCCTTTTTTACCGACGACACAGCCATAACCGGGCGACCGCTGCTGTTCGCCGGCGATACTCTGTTTGTTTCGGGTTGTGGCCGGCTCTTTGAAGGAACACCGGCGCAGATGCGCCAATCCTTGGAAAGCCTGCGTCAATTACCTAACAACACGGCCGTCTATTGCGCTCACGAGTACACCCTGGCGAATCTCAGGTTTGCCCGTAGCTGGTTACCGCAATCAAGTGCCCTGGCCGAGTTTGAACAGCAATGCGAGCAGGCACGGGCAAATAACAAAGCAACAGTGCCGTCCACCCTGGCTGAGGAAAAACGTCTGAACCTGTTTCTGCGCTGGGACGATCCCGACGTGATTAATATCGCAAAAAGCTATGCTAGTGATCACAAACTACCGATAGACAGCCCAGACGACGTCTTCGCCGCGATTCGCCACAGTAAGGATCACTTTCGCGGCTAACAGATCAAGACAGGAACAGATTTAAAATCTGTCCCTGGTTCGTGGTTCTTGACTCGGCAAGACTCGGGACAGATTTAAAATCTGTCCCTGATTTGTGCGATCCTCTCGCAGCGGTAACAATCAGTTTCTTGACCACTGGTAAACCACACCCATAAACTCCGCATACCTTTTTATTTACAGCCAAAGTCGCCGGGCACAATTTGCCACTGGTTTGGTCAACTATTATCCCGGAACGTGTGTTTATGTCGCCCAACCGATTATTAACTTGCCTGTTTAGCGCGGCTCTTATTGCCGGTTGCGCCAGTGAACGCTCCCTCAGCAGCGCTGATAACCCTCTCGATTCCACTCATGTAGCCGTCGCCAGCGGTGATAACGACCTTAAAGAGGCGGTCATCAGAGAACAAGCCGATGCCAGCCAAGACGACCCGCTAGACGACGCCATTGCCCCAGAGCTAAAAGTCCAGGCCAGAACCGCCCGAGGCAGGCTAAACACCGCCAATATTGAACAGCCCGAAACGCTGGCCGATAACGCTCTTAAAAGCGGGATCGAAACCGAAAACGACGATTTGTGGCAACGCCTGCGGGATGGATTTGCGCTGGATCACGACGTAGACCAACCGCGCCTGGAACAGCAACTGGCCTGGTTTGCCAGTCACCCTCGCTACATTGAACGAGTGATGGAGCGCGGTAGCCGCTACTTTCACTACATCGTCAGCGAGACCGAACGCCGCGGCCTGCCCACAGAACTGGCCCTGCTGCCCATTGTAGAAAGTGCGTTTGACCCGTTTGCCTACTCCCACGGCCGCGCCGCCGGGCTCTGGCAGTTTGTACCGGCCACCGGAAAATACTTCGGCTTAACCCAAAGCTGGTGGCACGATGACCGCCGCGATATCATCGCTGCTACCGACGCTGCTTTGACCTACCTCGAACGTCTGAGTAAGCGCTTTGACGGCGACTACACCCTTGCGTTGGCTGCGTACAACAGCGGTGGCGGCACGGTTTCCAGCGCCATACGCCGAAATACAAACGCTAACAAACCAACGGATTTCTGGTCGCTGAAACTGCCGAAAGAAACTCGCCACTACGTACCAAAACTGCTGGCCCTGGCGAAAATCTTCGCCGATCCACAAGCTTATGGTATCGATTTGCCAGCATTGGCCAACGAGCCTTACTTCGCCGTGGTCGAAACCGGCTCGCAGTTAGACTTGGCCAAAGCCGCCGAACTGGCCGAGACCGATATAGACGAAATGTACCTGCTAAACCCGTCTTTTAACCGCTGGGCCACCAACCCCGATGGCCCGCACCGGCTGTTGGTGCCCGTGGCCAGCGCGGAACGCTTTCGCAAGGCACTGAAAACTTACCCGGTCAATCAACGTGTGTCCTGGCGCAACTACAGGGTGCGCTCCGGGGATAGCCTAAGCACCATAGCCCAGCGTTTTGAAACCACCACACCGGTCATCCGCAAGCTTAATAAACTCAACGGCGACACAATCCGTGTCGGCCAGCGCCTGATGATTCCATCCGCAACCGGCGACAGCGAAGCCTATGCACTAAGCGCCTCCCAGCGTCTGGAAAAGAAGCAGTCGCGGCCGCGTGATGGCGACAAAGTCACCTACCACGTTCGGCCCGGAGACACCTTCTGGGATATCGCCCGAGAACACCGGGTGAAAGTGCGTGAACTGACTGCTTGGAACAGCATGGCACCGGGCGACCCACTATTCCCGGGAAAGAAGCTCGTGATCTGGTCGCAGAACGCCGAAACCACGGTGGCCAGTTCCGATTCCAGTGCCAGCGCGCGGATCAAAGCCCTGGTGCGCAAAGTCGGCTACAGGGTGCGCAAAGGTGATTCACTGGCGGCCATTGCTGGGCGCTTTTCGGTGAATGTCACCGATATCGCTGGCTGGAATGACCTAAATACCGAGCATTATCTGCAACCTGGACAAAGTCTGGTACTCTACGTGGACATCCGTAATAGCCCGTAACCGGATCACTAAGAAAGTGGTTAAAACAACAAAGGTACCCATGATAAAAAAACGCTCGAATACATCATTGGCCCGGTCTTTTAACCACTTACTTTGCGCCGCTTCCATTGGTTTGGCCATGCTCGCAACGCCCCTGATGGCGCAAAACAGCGACGCGCTCCCGGCCGCAAACGCCATGCCTTTTAACACCCCCCAGCATGGCATCGCCATGCACGGTAAACCAAAATACCCACCGAATTTTCCCCATTTCGACTACGTCAATCCGAGCGCGCCGAAAGGCGACACTTTACGCCTTGCGGTAGTCGCCAACGGTTTTGACACCTTCAACCCGTTTCATTTGCGCGGAGTGGCGGCGGCCGGCATCAGTGGTTATCTTTACGACACCCTGATGGAGCCATCCGCCGACGAGCCGTTTTCGGCCTATGGCCTGATTGCCGAATCCATTGAAACACCCGCCGACCGCAGCTACGTGGTGTTCAACTTGCGCCCCGAAGCCCGCTTTCAAGACGGCGAACCGATTACCGCCGAAGACGTCGCATTTTCCTTTAACACGCTGGTTACCGAAGGCCATCCGTTTTTCCGCAACTACTACGCCGATGTCAGCAACGTAACCGTGGAGAGTCCCCAGCGCATACGATTTGATTTCGACACCACCAAAAACCGCGAATTACCGATGATTCTGGGACAGCTGCCGATACTGCCGGCACACTACTGGGCCGATCGCGAATTCGGCGACAGCGGCTTAACGCCTCCACTGGGAAGCGGCCCCTATCGGATTGCCGAATTCGATGCCGGGCGGTCAGTGACCTATGAACGGGTGAAGGACTACTGGGCAAAAGATTTGGGCGTGCGCAAAGGCCGCTTCAACTTCAACCAGATCCGCTATGACTATTATAACGACGACACCGTCGCCCTGGAGGCGTTCAAAGCCGGTAATTTTGATTTCCGCCTGGAGTCTTCAGCCAAAAACTGGGCTACCTCCTACACCGGGCAACACTTCGAAAGCGGTGAAATTATCACCGAAACCATTGGCCACCAGCGGCCAGCCGGCATGCAGGGCTTTGTGTTCAATACCCGCAAGGCCATTTTCAGTGATCCCCGAGTGCGCAAAGCGCTGACCTACGCATTCGATTTTGAATGGGCCAACCGAAACCTGTTTTATGACCAGTACACTCGTAGCAACAGTTATTTCGCCAACAGTGAGCTGGCGTCTTCCGGTTTGCCCGAGGGCCGCGAACTGGAAATTCTGGAACCCTACCGCGATTCATTACCACCACGAGTGTTCAATCAAATTTATCAGCCTCCGGTGACCGACGGCCAACAAGGTTTGCGTGCCAATCTCAAGATTGCACTGGAGGAACTGCGTGCTGCCGGCTACAGCATCAAGAACGGCAAAATGGTACACAGCGAAACAGGTGAAACCCTGGCCTTTGAAGTGCTGCTGTTTCAGAAAACATTTGAGCGGGTAGTATTGCCGTTCAAAAACAACCTGGCACGCCTGGGAGTAGATGTCACCGTTCGCCTGGTAGACAGCAACCAGTACGTGCAACGGGTGCGTTCGTTTGATTACGACATGACCACCCAGGTATTTGGCCAGTCTGACTCCCCCGGCAACGAGCAGCGCGACTACTGGCATTCGAGCAACGTGGATGTAAATGGCTCACGCAATTACGTTGGCGTGAACAACCCGGTGGTCGATGAACTGGTCGCACAGGTGATTCAAGCGCCCGACCGCGAAGAACTGGTGTATCGCACCCGCGCCTTAGACCGGGTTTTGTTAAACGAGTATTACGTGGTGCCACACTGGTATCTTGCCAGTGATCGTGTGGCTTACTGGTCATATTTGAAGCACCCCGGACACACTGCCAAGAACGGCATCGACATCAACGATTGGTGGGTCGAACGCTAAATGGGCGTTTACATTCTTCGTCGGCTGGCGCTGATTATTCCCACCTTAATCGGCATTATGCTGCTCAACTTCGCGATTGTTCAGGCGGCCCCGGGCGGTCCGATTGAACAAATGATTTCTCAGATGCAGGGCCACGGTGGCAACACTCTGGCCCGCGCCGGTGGCGGCGACAGCAGCGGCGAAGTGGTTACCAGCGTTGACAGCCGCGGCAGTCGCGGTATTCCAGACGAATTACTAAAGGAAATCGAAGTGATGTACGGCTTCGACAAGCCCGCCCACGAGCGCTTTTTCAAAATGCTCAAGGATTACGCCACTCTCGATTTCGGCAACTCGTTTTTTCGTGACAAAAGTGTACTGGAACTGATTCTGGACAAAATGCCGGTGTCCATTTCCCTCGGGCTCTGGTCCACGTTGATTATCTATCTGATTTCTATTCCGCTGGGCATTCGCAAAGCGGTCAGTGACGGTTCACGCTTTGACGTATGGAGCAGTTCGGCGATTGTGATTGGCTATGCCATTCCCGGCTTCCTGTTTGCCATATTGCTGATCGTACTGTTTGCCGGCGGCAGCTACTATGACTGGTTTCCTCTGCGCGGGCTTACTTCAAACAATTTCGACGAAATGACCTGGTATCAGCAGGTGGGCGACTATTTTTGGCACCTGGCGCTGCCGGTGACGGCCAATGTGATTGGCGGTTTTGCCACGCTCACCTTGCTGACCAAAAACTCGTTTATGGATGAAATCGGCAAGCACTACGTGGTCACTGCCCGTGCAAAAGGCCTGGAAGAAAAGCAGGTGCTTTACGGCCACGTTTTCCGCAACGCCATGCTGATTGTGATCGCCAGTCTGCCCGCGGTTCTGGTGTCGTTGTTTTTCACCGGATCCTTGCTAATTGAGGTTATCTTCTCCCTCGACGGTCTTGGGCTACTGGGTTTTGAAGCGGCCCTGAACCGGGATTATCCGGTGATATTTGGTACCCTGTTCATATTCACTCTGATGGGCCTGTTGCTGAAGCTGATCAGCGACATCACCTACGTATTGGTCGACCCGCGGATCGATTTCGAAAGCCGGGAAGGTGCCTGACCCGTGTCAAACTTGACAGCAACCTTGACCGCATTATTCCCAAAGCCAACCCCCATACAGAAACGCAGGCTCGCTAACTTTCGCGCTAATGGTCGCGGCTTTTGGTCGCTGTGGCTGTTTTTGCTGCTGTTCGGACTGGCTCTGATGGCAGAGGTGATTGCCAACGATTCGCCGCTGCTGGTGTCGTATCAGGGCCAGTTGTACGTCCCGGTTGTTCAGGATGTTCCGGAGGAAACCTTTGGTGGCTTTCTACCTACCACCGCAGATTACCGCGACCCGTTTATCGCTGATGAAATCAACGCTAACGGCTGGATGCTGTGGCCACCCATCCGCTTCAGTTACAACACCATCAATTACAATCTGGACGTGCCTTCGCCGGCGCCGCCCAGCGCCGAAAACTGGCTAGGCACAGACGACCAGGGCCGCGATGTTGCCGCCAGGGTTATTTACGGCTTCCGCATTTCCGTGCTGTTCGGGCTAATTCTGACCCTGGCCAGCTGCGTAGTGGGCGTTACCGTTGGCGCACTGCAAGGTTTTTACGGCGGTAAAGTGGACCTGTTCGGCCAGCGTTTTATCGAAATCTGGTCCGGCCTGCCGGTGCTCTACTTGCTGATTATCTTGTCTGGCATTGTGCAGCCAAACTTTTGGTGGCTGCTGGGCATTATGCTGCTGTTCAGTTGGATGGGGCTGGTAGATGTGGTGCGTGCCGAATTTTTGCGCGCTCGTAATTTTGAATATGTGAAGGCGGCAAGAGCACTGGGTCTGGATAACCGGAAAATCATGTTCCGCCATATTCTGCCCAATGCCATGGTGGCCACCCTCACCTTTTTACCGTTTATATTAACCGGCGCCATTACCGGGCTGACCTCGCTGGATTTTCTGGGCTTTGGCCTGCCTTCCGGTTCGCCGTCACTGGGCGAACTGATCGCCCAAGGCAAAGCCAACCTTCATGCCCCCTGGCTGGGCATCTCGGCGTTTGTGTCCCTGTCGGTGATGCTGACTTTGCTGGTGTTTGTCGGCGAAGCGGTGCGCGATGCTTTTGACCCGAGGAAAAACTGATATGGCGGGTCAAAAAACACAGCCGTTATTATCCATTAATGACCTGGCCATCAGCTTTAACGGCCAGCCGCCGCTGGTGCGAGGCCTCGATATTCAGGTACACGCCGGAGAAACCCTGGCTTTGGTCGGTGAAAGCGGTTCTGGCAAATCCATTTCAGCGTTGTCTGTGCTGCGCCTGTTAGACGCCCGCCACGTTAGTTATCCCAGCGGCCAGATTCTGTTCCACGGTGAAGACCTGCTAAAAGCCCCGGAAAACCGCCTGCGCCAGGTGCGCGGGCGCCAGATCAGCATGATTTTCCAAGAGCCGATGACCTCGCTGAACCCGCTGCACACCGTGGAAAAACAAATTAGCGAAACACTGGCCTTACACAAAGGCCTGCGCGGTGACCAGGCTCGGGCCCGCTGCCTGGAGCTGCTGCAATTGGTCGGTATAGACAATCCGCAAAGCCGCCTGGCCAGCTACCCGCATCAGTTGTCGGGCGGGCAGAAACAGCGGGTAATGATCGCTATGGCGCTGGCCAACGAGCCGGAACTGCTGATCGCTGACGAGCCCACCACCGCGCTGGACGTAACCGTGCAAAAGCAGGTATTGGAGCTGTTGCAACAGTTGCAGAAGAAGCTGGGCATGGCCATTTTGCTAATCACCCACAATTTGACCATTGTGCGCCGCTGCGCCGACCGGGTGGCGGTGATGGAACAAGGCCAACTGGTGGAACAGGCTGAAGTTGAAACCCTCTTTACCAAGCCACAGCATCCTTATACCAAACGTTTGCTAGACGCCGAACCACCCAAATCACCGCCCTCCAAACCAGACATTGGAAATGCAACGCTGCTGCTGCGGGTTCGTGATTTGAATGTGCGTTTTACCACGGCCAAAACCCTGCTAGGGTGCGTAAAGTCGAGCTTCCATGCGGTACAAGACGTTAATTTTGAGCTGGAACGGGGCCAGACTCTGGGCATTGTGGGCGAAAGCGGCAGTGGCAAAACCACCATCGGCCACGCCCTGCTGAAGCTGACGGCGGCCAGCGGTCACATTGATCTGGATGGCCAGCCCTTAGCGAACCTGAACCAGAGGCAATTTCGCCCTTTTCGCAAACGCATTCAGATTGTGTTTCAGGATCCGTTCGGCAGCCTTAGCCCGCGCATGTCGATTGCCGAGATTATTCAGGAAGGCCTTGAAATTCATACGCCAGACACCCCTGAAGCCCAAGACGCGCTGGTGGTGCAGGCGCTGGCGGACGTGGGTTTAAACCCGCAGGACCGCCACCGCTACCCGCATGAATTTTCCGGCGGTCAACGCCAACGTGTGGCCATTGCCCGGGCTCTGGTATTGCAGCCGGATTTGATCATCCTGGACGAGCCAACCTCGGCTCTGGACCGAACCGTACAAAAGCAGGTGATTGAGCTGTTACAATCGCTGCAGCGAAAATATGCGCTAAGCTACATTTTTATCAGTCATGACCTGGCGGTGGTTCGGGCACTGAGCCACAAACTGTTGGTGTTGCAGCATGGCCGAATTGTGGAATACGGCAAAGCCACCGAGATATTTGCCGCACCTGAACAGCCGTACACACGGGAGCTGCTGAATGCGGCCTTCTTTTACCAGAAACCTTTAGACGACTAAAACGAGCCTTACGCCCGGCCATTAAACTGGGATAATGCCCCTAAATCTTGAACACAGCGTCATTCGTTAATAAAGCGTAACGCGTTAATATAAGGAGAACACCCATGGGAATTCTTAGTGGCAAAAGAGCCCTGATCGTTGGCGTTGCCAGCAAATTGTCGATTGCCTACGGCATCGCTGAAGCCTTCGCCCGCGAAGGCGCCGAACTGGCCTTTACTTACCAGAACGAAAAGCTGCAGCCGCGGGTCGAGAAATTTGCCGCACAATGGGGCAGCACGCTAACCTTCCCTTGCGATGTCGCCAGTGATGACGAAATCAACAACGTGTTCACCGAACTTGGCAAGCACTGGGACAACATCGACATTATCGTTCACGCCGTAGGTTTCGCCCCGGGCCACGAGCTTGACGGCAACTACGTCGACGTGACCACACGTGAAGGTTTCCGCATTGCCCACGACATCAGCTCCTACAGCTTTGTGGCCCTGGCCAAAGGCGCTCGAGGCATGATGCACGAAGGCAGCTCGCTGCTGACCCTGAGCTACCTGGGCGCAGAGAAAGTGCTGCAGAACTACAACGTCATGGGTCTGGCAAAGGCCTCGTTGGAAGCTAACGTGCGCTACATGGCCGCCAGTCTGGGCCGCGACGGCATTCGCGTGAACGGTATTTCTGCCGGGCCGATCAGAACTCTGGCGGCGTCTGGTATCAAGAGCTTCCGAAAAATGTTGGCCGAAAACGCAAGGCGCGCTCCGCTGCGCCGCAACGTAACCACCGATGAAGTCGGCAACGCCGCCGCTTTCTTGGGGTCCGACATGTCCAGTGGTATCACTGGCGAAATCATGTATGTCGATGCCGGCTTCAACATCACCGGTATGGGTGAACTGGAAGACGCAGAGATTTAGAAAATTGATCGATTGGGATCAGTGATGCAAAACGCCGGCTTATGCCGGCGTTTTGCATTATTTCGTTCCTGACGAGTCTGATAACCTGACGAGCCTAATAGAGAGTGACTAAGGGTTGATGCAGGCTAATAAAGTGCGTTCAGGCTTTCAGCATGGCCATAGCAATCGCCTCCAGCCATTCCACCTCCTCTGTGCCGCCCGATTCAAGCACCCGGCAGCCGGCCAGGTAACCGGTGGGCGGCACAGAAGTATCTGCCAAATCCGCCAGTTCAGGCTTGCACCAGACAATTTCCAGCATCAGATGGTAATCTGGCTGGCCGTCTACCAAGTGAATCACAGCCGGTAAAAAAGCCCCCACAGGCAACGAACAAGCGCTCCATAACCGCAGCCCAGATGCGGAAAGGTCCCGCACCGGGCAGGCCCGAACCTGTTGCCGGTCGATGTATTGCACAGACTCTCCGGTTTCAAGATGAATCACCGCTTTGGCCCGGGCGCTAAGGCGATAATCAAAACGATTGTCCGGAGCCCCAGCGTCATTCGCCAGGCCGAAGGTATAGTCCTTGTCAGCCACTGTAGTGCCCTCCCCGTATGCGACCCACAACGTCGCTCAGCGTGTCTTCAAAATTCACACCGCTGTCCAGCACGCGAATCTGTTCGGCCGCAATGCACTCAACCAGTTCCTGCTCCTGAAACTCACGTTGATTCAGCCCCAAACGGTCTACAAACACCATCTTACAGCGGGTACTCAGGCGCATGGCCAGTTTCATGCGTTCAACGCCGGCGTCGCGAATAGCAGAGTCCAGAATCACAATCCAGTGCCCGGGTTTCAGCCCGAAAACTTGTTTTTCAGCCGTCCGCAGCCGTTGCTGCCAAGCCATTTCTTCTTGCGCCTTCGCCTTGGCAAGCCGTTGATTTTCTGCCTGAAGCTGCAAGCGCTCCAATTCTACTTTGCGCACTTCCAATTGTTGCCGATGCGGCTCTTCGCGCTGCTGTCGCTCGCGGCGCAACGCCTCTGCCCGAGCGTTCGCTGCAGCTGCCGCGGTCGCCCGATCGCGTTTCTGTTGCGCTGCTGCCGCCGCCAGAACCGCGATTATCTGCTTTAGTACACAGCTGAACGCCACACTGTCTTGCAAGGGTTTAATCAGGCCGCACTCCCGCTGAGTACAAAACTCGCTGAAATCCTGAAAACCCAACTTCACACCGGTACCGTTGGTCCACAGAATTTCGGCGGTGTCGGGCAGCAAAGCAAAAAAGTAGCGACGTTGCTCGGCGTTGTCTTGATGTATTTCGTACCAGCGCTCGGAGGTTGCGTTTATTTCGGTGGCTGACGGGACTTTCAAGCTCAACCAGCGCAGGTCAGCCGCTATGGCACTAATGCATGCATCCGTAGAGCGTAGCTCGCAGTTGCTGTTGTCACGCATACGTTCCATCATCGCCAACTGAATACCGTAAAGGGTGTTGGCTGACAGCGCTAAGTCCATTATTCGCTGCCACACCTCCAACAACCGGTCGGTCATCTGTTCGCCCACCTGGTACAGGCGGTCGCGCTGACCATCAGACAGCGCCGGGTCACCAAGCCACACCAGCCATTCCAACAGCTTGCGGCCGTGGCGAAAATCGCTGCCGTCAATACCGCCATCGCGCAGTGCGCGGGTTAACAGCGGCAACCAGTGCTTTTCAATAAAGTCATTGAACGCGGCTGGCAAGCTTCGGCCTTGCAACGCCCGGCTAACCAGCGCCCGTGCGGTCTGGTCGGCATAGCGCTGGCGGGCCGCACCCTGTTCCGTGGTCAGCAGTCGATCATGAAAATGGTTGGTTTGAGCTTTCTGACGCTGGGTCAGTTCGTTCCAGCGCTGAAAAAAATCATCCGCATTGGCACTCTTTTGCTGCGCAAACGCCTCTGTTATGGCGACTGTCATGTCGTCCAGCTGGTCGGCCAGCATTCGCGCCGAGCGCCCGGCGCCGGGCCTCCACCCACGCCAATATTGCAAGCCGTCAAACGCAGCCAGTAAGCTGTCACTGAAGGCCGCCGAACCCTTTTCATCCAGCTGCCAGGCTAAATAAAAACGCGTGCGAGCCAGGCGTCGGGCCAGTTCCAGATGAAAACCACTGCTGGTCAGAAAGACATCCATCAACCGATCAGCCAGGTAGGCTGCATTAACCTGCCGTACGCTGAAAACGCCGCTTTCCGCACCGATCAGGTCGTTCACCCTGGCATCGCTTTGCTGCTGCCAGAACTGTGCCATCAACGCGCGCCACACATCGGCCTGAGTGTCGCAGTCGCCACTTACCGGATACGGCAAATCCGGCACTCGAATACTGCTGAGCACCTGTTCCGTTTCACCGTAATCTATAGCCTTGGCCTGACTGGCCGGTGGCTGTGGCGGCTTTAAAGACATGAATCTCCCGCTTGCAAGAGCGTTGAAAAGAACGGGTAAATAACGCAGTATAACGGACTAGGCGAGGCTTTACCGAAAACCTCCGGTGCTCTTATCAGGGAATAATCATAACTATGTCAGGCACGAAATTAGAGAACCTGAACGTGGCGAGCCAGGAAACACTGATGCCGCCTGAAACACTTAAGCATGATCTGCCGCTTACAGACAAAGCAGCCGCCACCGTGGCGAAAGGTCGCCAGGATATATACAACATTATCGACGGCACTGACCACCGGCTGTTTCTGGTGTTAGGCCCCTGCTCCATTCACGATGTTGATGCCGCCCTGGATTATGCCCGGCGCTTGAAAAAGCTGGCTGACGACGTAAGCGATACACTGTTGATTGTAATGCGGGTCTATTTTGAAAAACCGCGCACCACCGTGGGCTGGAAAGGCCTGATTAACGATCCCCGGCTGGACGACACCTTTGATATTCAGCAGGGCCTTCACATCGGCCGAAAGCTGCTTATTGATATCAGTGAACTGGGCCTGCCCACGGCCACCGAGGCGCTAGACCCTATTTCCCCACAGTATCTGCAAGATGCGATTTCCTGGTCGGCCATTGGCGCTCGCACCACCGAATCGCAAACTCACCGGGAAATGAGCAGTGGCTTGTCTATGGCTATTGGCTTTAAAAACGGCACCGATGGCAATCTCGACGTTGCCGTAAACGCCATGAAATCCGTGTCTCACTCCCACAGTTTTCTGGGCATAAACCAGCAAGGCCAGGTTGCCATTATTCGTACCAGAGGTAACAACTACGGCCACGTGGTTCTGCGCGGCGGTGGTGGCAAACCTAATTATGATTCGGTCAACGTTGCCCTGTGCGAACAGGCTCTAGAGAAGTCTGGCCTGCGAAAATCCATCATGGTGGACTGCAGCCACGCCAACTCCAGCAAAGACCCGGCTATTCAGCCTCTGGTGATGAATGACGTGTGTAACCAGATTCTGGACGGCAACACCTCCATCCAGAGCTTGATGATTGAAAGCAACATCAACTGGGGTAACCAGTCAATTCCGCAGAACCTGGCAGACCTGAAGTACGGCGTATCGGTGACCGATGCCTGTATTGACTGGGAAACCACCGAAAAAGCAGTTCACGACATGCGTAACAAGCTCAAAGATGTGCTGCAGAAACGCGCCAAGGCTTAAAGCAAGATAGGGACAGATTTAAAATCTGTCCCTACTGTGTCCCCGCTTTTGGTTTGAGTCAGCCGATCTTGTCCAAGCCACGCATATACGGCTTCAGAACATCCGGCACTGTAATGCTGCCGTCTTCGCGCTGGTAGTTTTCCATCACCGCAATCAAAGCACGGCCAACGGCCAGGCCTGAGCCGTTGAGGGTGTGCACCGGCTCGGGTTTGCCGGTTTCCGGGTTACGCCAGCGCGCCTGCATGCGGCGGGCTTGAAAGTCCCGGGTGTTGGAACAGGAAGAAATCTCACGGAACTTCCGCTGCCCCGGCAGCCATACCTCCAGATCGTAAGTGCGAGCAGCGGAAAAGCCCATATCGCCACCGCACAACGCCATGGTGCGGTACGGCAGTTCCAGCAGCTGCAATACTTTTTCAGCGTGGCCGGTCAATGCGTCCAGCGCCGCGTCGGAATCTTCAGGCCGCACGACCTGAACCAGCTCTACCTTGTCGAACTGGTGCTGGCGAATCATGCCGCGGGTATCACGGCCGTAAGAGCCAGCTTCACTGCGAAAGCAAGGCGTATGGCACACCATTTTCAGCGGCAATTCGGTCGCATCCAGAATGCTGTCGGCGATCAGGTTGGTCACCGGCACTTCCGCGGTGGGAATAAGGTAAAGCGGCTTTTCACTCTCTACACGAAACAGGTCTGCTTCAAATTTTGGCAGCTGACCGGTGCCAAACAGCGCGTCGGCGTTCACCAGATAAGGTACGTAAGCTTCGGTATAGCCGTGCTCTTCGGTATGAAGGTCCAGCATAAACTGAGCCAGTGCCCGATGCAGGCGAGCTACTTGGCCGCGCATCACCACAAAGCGCGAGTGCGCCAGATTCGTCGCGGTTTCAAAGTCCATACCGTGAAGGGCTTCGCCCAGAGCAACGTGGTCTTGCGGCTCAAACGAAAACTCGCGGGGCGTGCCCCAGGTGCGAAGCTCAACGTTGTCATCGTCGTCTTTACCCACGGGTACGCCTTCATCCGGCACGTTCGGGATAGCGGCAAGAAAGTGATTCAGTTCTTCCTGCAATTCGCGCAACTGGTCTTCAGCTTCGGATTTACGCGCTTTCAAGTCGTCTACTTCGTCCAGCAAAGGCTGTATGTCTTCACCCGACGCTTTGGCTTTACCGATGGACTTGGATTTTTTATTCTGTTCGCTTTGCAGGGTTTCGGTCCGCACTTGAAGGCCACGGCGGCGCTCTTCCAGTTGCTCAAAGGTGGCGGTATCAAAGGTGAAGTTTTTGATGGCCAAACGGCGGGCAATGTCTTCGGTTTGGCTGCGGACGCGTTTTGGGTCGAGCATGATTATCCTGACTGGTCGGTTTAACAATGATTTTATGTAAGGCCGCTATTATACCGTCACCACCGTGTGTGGCCAGTGCTTCAGCTATAGCGTTTGCGTGGGCTGGCGGCGTTCAGTTGGTCCAGGCGCTGGCGTTTTTCAGCGAGTTTGATTTCCAGGCCGCGGGCCACCGGCTGATAATACCGGCGCGCGCTGATGGCTTCAGGCAAGTAAGCTTCACCGGCCGCAAAAGCGTCGGGCTCGTCATGAGCGTAACGATAGGATTCGCCGTGACCCATGGATTTCATCAATTGGGTCGGTGCGTTGCGCAGATGTACCGGTACTTCGAAATCTTTATCGTGGCGGATGTCAGCCATACACTGGTTGAACGCCTTATAGACAGCGTTGCTTTTTGGCGCCATGGCGAGGTATATCACCGCTTGCGCCAGCGCCAGTTCACCTTCGGGCGAACCCAGACGCTCCTGGGTATCCCAGGCTTCCAATGTCAGCTGCAGCGCCCTTGGGTCGGCGTTGCCTATGTCTTCACTGGCGATGCGCACCAGCCGGCGGGCCACATAAAGCGGGTCGCAGCCGCCGTCAAGCATACGGCACATCCAATAAAGCGAGCCGTCCGGATCAGACCCCCTCACCGACTTGTGCAACGCCGAAATCTGGTCATAGAACACATCGCCGCCTTTATCGAAACGGCGCAGACTGGTTTGCATCACCAGCTCAAGCTGGCCTTCGCTGACGCTATCGATACCATCAGCGTCTGGCTCCGCCAGGTCGGCGGCCACTTCCAGAATATTAAGTGCCCTGCGGGCATCGCCGCTGGCGGCGCTGGCAATCATCGCCAGTACGTCCTCGGCTACCCGCAGGCGCCCACCAAAGCCTTCTTCGGCGCTTAGCGCGCGAATAAGCAGGCGCTGAATATCGTCGTCTTCCAGGTTCCTCAGTACGTAAACGCGGGTGCGAGACAGCAGCGCGCTGTTTAACTCGAAAGAGGGGTTTTCGGTGGTGGCACCCACAAAAATAAAGGTGCCGTCTTCAATGTGCGGTAAAAAGGCATCTTGCTGGCTTTTGTTAAAGCGGTGAACTTCATCCACAAACAACAAGGTGTCCTGGCCGCTGCCCTGCTTGCGTGCCCGCGCACGCTCAACGGCCGCGCGTATGTCTTTTACCCCGCTGAGTACCGCAGATACGCTCTCGAAGGCCAGGTCACTCACGTTAGCCAGTAATTGAGCGAAGGTGGTTTTGCCCACCCCGGGCGGGCCCCACAAGATCATTGAGTGCAGTTGGCCCTGCTCTACCGCCCGACGCAGCGGTTTGCCGGGCCCAACCAGGTGGGGCTGACCCACATAGTCTGCCAGCTGGGCTGGCCGCATGCGTGCGGCCAGCGGGCGAAATCCGCCGCTACTGGCGAACAGGCTATCTTGCATCAGCTACCGTCACGGATAATATCCACACCGGCCGGGTAGTCCGGCTCGAATACCGACGACGCAATATCAGCGTTCAGCACAATGCGGTCAAAGCTCACAATACTGATCTGCGACAGGGAATCTTCCATTCGCATTTCCTGCAGCTGCCCGTCAAAAAAAGTCATTTTCAGCGCGACAAACAATGAATCCGGGCTTTTAGGTTTTAGTGTGAATTCACGGGTACTGTTATCAACATTGCGGGTAGAGACGTCATAGGTTTGCGCCAGGTTATCTACCTCGCCGCTCAGCAGCAAGGCCGGCGTGGCTTGCACATCGCTGTTTAGCTTGTGTACCGTTACCTGCTCAAGGTCTGGGTCGTACACCGACACTTCATCACCGTTACTAACGATGTGTTGGGCCATAGGCGCTTTGCTTTCCCAATAAAACAGCCCCGGGCGTTTGGCTTTCATGGTGCCGCGGCTTTCTTGAATACGGTCACCACCGTCGCCCACCACAATCTGGATGAAATCAGCCTGGTATGTCTGGTAACCCCTCAACAACGCAGCCAGTTGAGTCGCCGCGTCTTTCTGAAGGGTCGCTTCACTGACAGCCGCCGTTGCCGCGCTGGTCAAAATCATTGCAAACAGCGCTGTAGCCAGCTGTTTCAAAACACCCGTTGTGCTTTTATTCGCCATACTACCTGCTCCTGGACACTAGTTCCGTGGAGGCGGCGGAGCCAATACTTCCCGCGCGCCGTTGTGGCCTGCCGAACTGACAACCCCCGAAGCTTCCATTGCCTCGACCAGGTTGGCGGCACGGTTATAGCCAATCTTCAATTTACGTTGAACCGACGATATCGACACCCGGCGGCCTTCTGTCACGAACGCCACGGCTTCATCAAACAAGGTATCCATTTCGCTGTCATCATCGTTCAAGCTGGGTACGCCGGGCAGATTTTCGCCTTCGGCGCCATTAAGAACGTCGTCTATGTATACCGGCACGCCTCGGGCTTTCCACGCACTGACCACCCGGTGCACTTCATCGTCGTCGACAAAGGCGCCGTGTACCCGCACAGGCAAGCCAGATCCCGGTGGCAGATACAGCATATCGCCGTGGCCCAGTAGCTGCTCCGCACCCCCTTGGTCGAGCACGGTACGGGAGTCAATTTTTGACGACACCTGAAACGATATGCGAGTGGGAATATTGGCCTTTATCAAACCGGTGATGACATCCACCGACGGCCGCTGGGTAGCCAGAATCAGGTGAATACCGGCGGCGCGAGCTTTCTGGGCAATTCGCGCGATCAGCTCTTCCACTTTTTTGCCAACAATCATGATCATGTCGGCAAATTCGTCAATCACCACCACAATAGAGGGCAATGGTTCCAGTTCCGGCCGTTGCTGCTCGTCGTTGTCCAGATGGTCGTCGGGCTTCCAGAACGGATCCCGCAAAGGCTCGCCGGCGGCTGCAGCTTCTTTTACCTTACGGTTGTAACCGGCCAGGTTACGCACGCCCAAGGTGGCCAGCAGGCGATAACGCCGTTCCATTTCAGCCACACACCAGCGCAGTGCATTGGCGGCTTCTTTCATGTCTGTGACCACGGGTGCCAGCAGGTGCGGAATACCGTCGTATATGCTCAGTTCCAGCATCTTCGGGTCTACCATAATAAAACGCACTTCTTCCGGCCCGGCTTTTAGCAGCATACTCAGCAACATGGCATTCACCCCAACCGATTTACCGGAACCGGTGGTACCTGCCACCAGCAGGTGGGGCATTTTCGCAAGGTTGGCCACTATGGGGTTGCCGCCTATGTCGTTGCCCAGCGCCATGGTCAGCGCGGAGGTAGATTCAGCAAACACCCGCGAACTCAATACTTCACTCAACCGCACCATCTGGCGGTATTCGTTGGGAATTTCGATACCCACTACGGATTTCCCGGGAATCACCTCAACTACCCGCACACTCAGCACCGCCAGTGAGCGCGCCAGATCTTTCGCCAGGTTGGATATTTTGCTGACCTTAACGCCCGCGGCCGGCTTGATCTCGAAACGGGTTATCACCGGGCCGGGATTCACCTCAACCACCTCTACGGTGACCCCAAAGTCGGCCAGCTTTTCTTCCAGCAACCGCGACATATGTTGCAGGGATTCTTCGGTGTAACCTTTCTCCTGCTGCTGCTCGGGCGGATCTAACAGCGTGATCGGTGGAATCGGGCTTTCAATATCTTCCAGCAGCGAGGATTGTTTGCCAGCCCCATTGCTGTCACCGGGTTTGCCCTGATCGTCTTTTTTAAACGGCGCAATCTTGAATGAACGGCCGGTGTCTTGAGAACTGCCTTTTGCCGCGCTATCGGCGGAAGTCGATGATGAAGGCGTAGCTTTGCGCGCTGGTGGCCGCGACGCAGGTGCGGGCCTACTGCTTTTGGAATCGCTGTAGTCGCTGCGAGCGCTCTCGTCATGGGCGCTAAAGCTTTCAATGCGCGCCGGCTCATCGTCTGAATCGGCGCTCAGATCAAAGTAGTCGCTTGCGTCATCGCTGTATTCCGTTTCAGATTGGCCACGACGGCCAAACCCCGGAATACGGTGCCACCAGCGCACTCGTTCAAGCGCTCTGTCCGCGCGAATTTCGTCATCAAACTGGCCTGAAGACTTGCCTTCAACCCTATGATTCAAAAGCGGTGGCTGATAGTTTCCAGTGGTTTCTTCGTCGGTTTTTTCAGCATAGCCCTTTGCGGAACGGCTGCTTCTTAACCCATTTTGTATCCGTGTGCCAACCGTCAGCGCCAGGCCACCCAACTGGTCCATCAGCCAGAACCAGGAAAGCCCGGTGGTAACCGTTAACGCAAACAACAATATGGCAATCAATACCAAGGTCGTGGCCGGCAGGTTAAAAAACCGCACCATAGCATCGGCCACAGTTACGCCCATCACGCCGCCGGAAGATTCACCCAGACCAAAAAGAGAGTAAAGCGACAACAGACTGGTGGCCGACAGCAGAATCAGAACAAACCCGCCAAAACGCACCATTAACAGGGGCCAGTGGACGTCTTGGGAACGATTGCGAAGGCGAATCAGCAGCAGCGCGTAACCTGCCACCATGGTTGGAAACAACCAGGCCACGTAACCGAAGAAATTGCGCAGCAGGCTGGCCAGCCAGGCACCGCTGCGGCCGGCGTAATTGAGCACTTGGGCGTCATGGCCCACACTGGCCCAGCCGGGGTCATTGGCGTGAAAGCTGAACAGCGCCATGCATAAATAAATCGCCAGCGCAATGAGCGCAATAACGGCACCCTCGCGGGCACCTTGGGCCAGCAGCTTGCGAAAACGCAGCTGTTTATCAGTCAGCGGCTGGGCCGACGTGTCTTTTGCCTTTGCGCTTGCTGCCATGAATGCTCAGATGTTGCCATGACCGGGGTTCTGAAGGGCCTGAAAACCCCGGTCAAGATCGGTTTTCAGGTCGTCAATGGCTTCAATGCCTACCGACAGGCGAATCAAGTTTTCACTGATTCCGGCCTGCTCTTTGTCTTCGGGCGACAATCGCCCGTGAGTCGTTGTTGCAGGGTGGGTGATGGTGGTCTTCACATCACCGAGGTTGGCGGTGATAGACACCATCCGAGTAGCGTCAATAAAGCGCCAGGCCTCTTCCCTGCCCCCTTTTACCCGAAACGACAAAACGCCGCCAAAGGCCTTTTGCTGGCGTTTGGCCAGTTCATAATGCGGATGCTGCGGCAGGCCGGTATAAAAAACCGTTTCCACCGCGCTCTGCTGCTGCAGCCATTGGGCCAACTCTAACGCATTGTCACAGTGGGCTCGCATACGAATTGGTAAGGTTTCCAAGCCCTTCATGAACACCCAGGCGTTGAACGGGCTCATGGTTGGGCCTGTCGCCCGCAAAAACACGAATATTTCTTCCAGCAGCGCGTGGGGGCCTACAACAACGCCACCTATGCAACGGCCCTGGCCGTCCAGATACTTGGTCGCGGAATGGGTGACCAGGTCTGCGCCCAACGCCAGCGGTTGTTGCAGCACCGGGGTGCAAAAACAGTTGTCAACGACCAACAGCGCACCGTGGGCGTGGGCCAGATCGGCCATCTTTCGAATGTCGGCAATTTCGCACAACGGATTAGACGGCGTTTCCAGAAACAACAGGCGGGTATTGGGCCGAATAGCCGCTGCCCAGCCGGCTTCGTCTGTCAGTTTTACAAAGGTGGTTTCAACACCAAATTTGCTCAGGTATTTCTGAAACAGCGAATTCACCGTGCCGAATACGTCCCGAGAACACACCACATGGTCACCGGCCTTCAGCAACGCCATACAGGTGCTGGTAATGGCCGCCATACCCGAAGCCATTGCCACTGCCCGCTCGCCGCCTTCCATCGCCGCAATGCGATTTTCGAAGGCGGTCACCGTGGGATTGGTAAAACGCGAATAAATATTACCGGGCTCTTCACCGGCAAAACGCGCAGCCGCTTGCGCCGCGCTGGCGTAAACAAAGCTGGACGTAGGAAATATAGCGTCGCTGTGCTCCAGCTGGCCGGTACGAATCTGCCCCGCGCGCACCGCCAGGGTATCGTCAGACATGCCGTCCAGGTCTGATTCTGGGATCAAAACCGATTCTTCGCGGCAAAATGTCATCGTTTTCTCCTGGTCATGGTTTTCTGCTGGTAATAATATTCTTGTGCGGTCTAAAGCATCAGTCTTCGTCGTTATGCATGTCTATACTGCCGTTTTGGGTATCGTTCTTCACGATGCCGGAGCGGGTTGCATCGTTACGCTGGCCATCCAGGCGATCCAGATAGGCACGATCAATATCGCCAGTTACGTATTCACCGGTAAACACCGAACATTCCCAGCCATCAATGTCACTATTAACATCGCTAACAGAAGTGATCAGGTCTTCCAGGTTCTGATACAGCAACCAGTCGGCGCCGATCAATTCCCGGATTTCTTCCACCGTGCGATCGTGAGCAATCAGTTCTTTAGCAGACGGCATATCAATGCCGTACACGTTGGGATAACGCACCGGGGGCGCGGCCGAGGCGAAATACACTTTGCGGGCGCCGGCATCGCGGGCCATCTGCACAATTTCCTTGCAGGTGGTACCACGCACAATGGAATCGTCAACCAGCATCACGTTCTTGCCGCGGAACTCCAGATCAATGGGGTTTAGCTTCTGGCGTACCGATTTCTTGCGCATGGTCTGGCCGGGCATGATAAAGGTACGGCCGATGTAGCGGTTTTTGATAAAGCCTTCGCGGAATTTCACGCCCAGACGGTGAGCCATCTGCATAGCCGAGGTGCGGCTGGTGTCTGGTATCGGCATAACCACGTCAATATCGTGATCGGCGAAATCCTTCAGCACTTTATCCGCCAGAGTTTCACCCATGCGCAAGCGCGCTTTATAAACCGAGACTTTGTCCATGATGGAGTCCGGGCGGGCGAAGTACACATGCTCGAAAATACACGGATAGAGCTTTGGCTTTTTGGCGCACTGCTCACTGTGAAAGGTGCCATCGGTTTCAATGTATACCGCTTCACCCGGCGCAATGTCACGCACCAGGGCGAAACCGGAGGCGGCCAGGGCCACGCTTTCAGACGCAATCATATATTCTTTGCGGCCGTCACTGGCTACGCGCACGCCGTAACAGATGGGGCGAATGCCATTGGGGTCGCGGAAACCGACAATGCCATAGCCCGTAACCATCGCGATAACCGCGTAGGCACCGCGGCAGCGTTCGTGTACAGAACGCACAGCGGCAAAAATATCGTCTTTGGTCGGGTCCAGCTTGCCCAGTTTCTGAAGCTCGTGAGCGAACACGTTCAACAGCACTTCCGAATCGGAGTTGGTGTTGATGTGACGCAGATCGGTACGAAACAAGTCGGTGCTGAGCTCGTCAGAATTTGTCAGATTGCCATTGTGGGCCAATGTGATGCCGTAGGGGCTGTTGACGTAAAACGGCTGAGCCTCGGCTGAGCTCGCGCTGCCGGCGGTAGGGTAGCGAACGTGACCAATACCGACGTTGCCCACTAACCGGTGCATGTGGCGGGTATGGAATACATCGCGCACCAGACCGTTGTCTTTACGCAGGTAAAAACGGTCGTCTTCGAAGGTAACAATACCTGCTGCGTCCTGGCCCCGATGCTGAAGAACGGTCAGCGCATCATAAAGTAGCTGGTTCACGTGGGAAGTGCTGACGATACCGACGATGCCACACATGGAATAGAGATTCTCCGAGTGTTAAAACTGAATGAAAGCCACGCCAGACAGATTGCCTGATATAGCGCCTGGCGTTTGAATAACCAAGTTTACTAGATGTCTTGCCCCTCGCTTTGGGGAGTAAGGAATCCGGAAAGCTCATCACCAAAGGTACGACGGGACCAGTCCTCTAACACCGACAACCGGTCAATCATTAGCGATTCTTGCCACCAGGTATCTTGAGACACCGGTGTGTAACGCAACAAAGCAATGCCTACCACCACCACCACCACCCCTCGCAACAGGCCAAAGCCCATACCCAGAACTCTGTCGGTGCCGGATAAGCCTGTGGCCCGCACCAGCTGTCCGATAATGCCGTTAATGATGGCGCCCACAATAAGCGTACCAATAAACAGAATCGCGAACGCCGCAACCGACCTCACCATGGGCGTTTCCACGGTGCTGGCCAGTAGCGACTGCATCTGGGGGTGAAATGTGCGAGCAACAATGAAGGCCATTACCCACGTAACCAACGACAGGGCTTCGCGAACAAAGCCGCGCCTCAGGCTGATCAGCGTTGATATGGTAATAACCGCAATAATGACCCAGTCAATCCAGATCAACGCATTCATGAACCACCCGGGCGACGCAAATAGAGAGGGCGAATTCTATCAGGAAACCGCCCTCCGCCAAACCACCGTTGCGATAAAACCTGGCTGGGCAGCTTATTAATCAGGGCTGGTGACCAAACTGTTGAGACTGAAAGCCTTGTCAAGGGCCGCTTTGGCCGCTTCGGCTTCGGATTTGCTGGCGAAAGGCCCACTGAATACCCGGGTCAGCCGGGTGTCGCCACGGCTGAGCTCTTGAAGGTGTGAGCTGAAGCCCTTTTCGCGTGCGTTATCACGCAAACGCCGGGCGTTATCGGCATCGCCAAAGCTGCCCAACTGCACAACCCAGGCGCCTTTCAGCGAGCGGCTGAACTCTTCCTCGGTTTGCCGACTGGGCTCCGGCTGAGCCGATACTGCTGCCGGCTTAACCTTTGCCGGCTGAGAGTCTGCCGTCGGTGGCGGCGTAACAGCGCTGCTCGCTGCAGTCGGCTGTGTCGGCTCAGACGCCTCAGGCGTCACTTCTTCTAATAGCTGAAAGTCCCCAGACCCGCTGGCACGGTCTGCTGCTGCAGTTTCTGGCCCAGAGGCGCTCTGATATTCCGGCATGGCGGTCTGTGGTGGTGGCTCGATGCTCACTTCCGGAAATGGCGGTTCCTCGGGAATGTTTATCGAGGTGGAGTCACGCCCGGAATGGGGCTCGTCAAAGATCATCGGCACAAAAATAACCGCCAGTGAAATCAGCACCAAGGCGCCGATGATCCTCTGCTTTAATCCGTCCACAATTATGCTCCCGAGTTGGTAACGGCGGCGTTTGGATACAAAAGGTTGCGGGCTGCCGCCACAGTAAAGAACGAACCAAATACAATCACAATGTCATTAGCACGGGCTTGGCCGCGGGCTTCAGCCAGGGCCTCCGGCACCGAGTGCCAATAACCAGCAGGCTCAATGCCGCACTGCTCAAACTGCGCATTCAGAGCCTCGGCGCTGTAGCCGCGGGGAGCTTCCTTCAGCAGGCCAGCCAGATACCAGCTGTGAACCACGCTGGCCATCGCTTTGGCAACGCCTTGCACGTCTTTGTCCGCAAGCGCACCGTAGACCGCGTGAACGCGGGTTTCCGGGTGCTGTAGCAGGCGCAACCGGCTCGCCAACCAGCAGGCAGCGTGGGGGTTGTGCCCCACATCCAGAATCACCAGCGGCGAAGTGGCTACCTGTTCAAAGCGCCCGGGCACCGACACTCCAGCCACGGCTCGCTCGATTTGCTGAACACCCAGGTTGGGCGCCAAGGTGCGAGAAGCAACTACTGCTGCAGCCAGGCTTTTCACTGGCAAAGCAAAATCTGGCAGGCGGAACTCTTCGTCTCCCAACTCCAGGGCCACCATCGACGGTTGGCTTGAACATTGCACCAATTGATAATCACGACCCAGCAACGCCAAATCTACCTCTTGCGACAAAGCTTGCTGCAACACCGAGCGCGGGGGATCAAAATCGGCGTAAACCGCAGGGATACCGGGGCGCAACACTCCGGCTTTTTCAAAGCCGATAGACTCACGATCGTTGCCCAAAAAGCTCGCATGATCGATATCAATCGATGTAAGGATCACAAAATCCGCGTCTAGTACATTCACAGCATCCAGACGACCACCCAGACCAACTTCCAGAACCCAGTCGTCTACATCGGCTTCGGACATGGCAACAAACGCCGCCAGAGTGCCAAATTCGAAATAGCTCAACGACACTTCTGCTCTGGCCTCCTGAACCCGCTCAAAAGCGTGGATCATTTGCGCATCCGAAATCTGCTCGCCGAGCAGGCGTATCCGCTCGTTATACACCTGAAGATGCGGCGACGTGTAGGCCGCCGTGCGGCGCCCCGCTTCTTGCAACAGCGCTTCCAGAGCTGCAACCGTACTGCCCTTGCCGTTGGTGCCGGCCACGGTAATAATGCGAGCCTTCGGCTTACCCGGGAACAGTCTCTGCAAAACCACCATCACCCGGTCCAGTCCCAGCTCAATTTCAACCGGGTGAATGGCCTCAAGGTAGCTCAGCCATTGGCCCAGGCTGGCATCGGCGCCGGGGGCCGTTATTTTCGGCGCGTACTGATCCGGCTTATGCGACTGAGGCATCTTCATCCGGCTTTTCAGTCACTTCGATTTCAATGGGCGCTTCGGTGTCAGGTTTTTCCAAATTGCCGAATTTTGCCAGCAGGTGTGCAATGCGTTCGCGCATCTGGTGACGGTGCAGAATCATATCAATAGCACCATGCTCCAACAAAAACTCGCTGCGCTGAAAACCTTCGGGCAGTTTTTCACGCACGGTCTGCTCAATCACCCGCGGCCCGGCAAAGCCTATCAGTGCGTTAGGTTCGGCGATATTCAGGTCACCCAACATGGCCAGGCTGGCCGACACGCCGCCAAATACCGGGTCGGTCATTACCGAAACATACGGCACGCCTTGCTGCCTCATACGCTCAAGAACAGCGGCGGTTTTGGACATCTGCATCAACGAAAGAATGGCCTCCTGCATACGCGCGCCGCCGCTGGCAGAGAAGCACACCAGAGGAATACGTTCTTCCAGCGCCACATTGGCCGCCCGTACAAATTTTTCGCCAACCGTCTGGCCCATCGAGCCACCCAGAAAATTGAACTCGAAGGCGCAAGCCACCAGCGGAAGCCCCAAGGTGGTGCCCTTCATGGCCAACAAGGCGTCTTTTTCGCCAGTCGCTTTCTGGGCCTGGGCCAGGCGGTCTTTATAACGTTTGGTGTCTTTGAACTTAAGGCGGTCCCAAGGTTCCAGGTCTACGCCAATTTCTTCGCGGCCGTCTGCATCCAGAAAAATATCAAGGCGGCGGCGGGCAGCCACCCGCAAGTGGTGATTACACTTCAGGCACACGTTTAGATTTTTTTCCAGCTCGGGCTTGTACAAGAAGGCACCACATTTCGGGCACTTTTTCCACAGGCCTTCCGGAACACCGGTTCTCGTCTTGGATTCCGAGCGGATCTTGCTCGGCATTATTTTATCTAGCCAACTACTCATGATTTAATCCCGTCTGTAGAACCTGTTTCGATCGTTCTATTGTAAACACCCGCTACCGGCCAACAATTACACCATCGGACAGCGTGTTTGATTACCCTATTCTGGCAGCATGCCATGCTGTGTAAACGTCTCATTCAATGAAACATAGTACATATAATGCCGGGCTGGCCCAATTTTTCCAATCGCGCACCCTGCCCCCGCGCTCTATTTAACGGATCCTTAAGTCTACCAAGACCCAGCGCTTCTGGTCGCGGCCACGAAGTCTGCCATCTTTTTGGCGCACTTGATGCCTTTCTCACTTTTCATGCCGCCGGTTTCCACGCCACCACTGACGTCCACCGCCCAAGGGCGGACCTGATGCACGGCCGCGGCAACGTTATCGGGTTGCAAGCCGCCGGCCAGTATCAGTGGCAATGGCCGTCGTTCAGGAATCAGTGACCAGTTAAATCCGTGGCCAGTGCCCCCGTATTGCTCAGGGTGCCAGGCATCGACCAGCAAACCGGCTGAATTCCGGTACTCCTCAAAGGCCTGTTCAATCTGCCCTTGTTGCCGCACCCGTATGGCCTTAATCCAGCGGCGCTGGAACTGCTCACAGAAAGCCGCGGTTTCGTCGCCGTGAAATTGCAGCAGGTCCAGAGCCACCTGCTGCAACACCTGCCTTACAAAATCCGCCTGCGGGTTCACAAACAATCCCGTTACGCTAACAAACGCCGGTACCCGCGCGGCCAGCTGCCGCGCCAGATCAATACTGACGGCCCGCGGGCTTGGGTCATAAAACACCAGGCCAATTGCGTCAGCGCCAGCGGCCACTGCGGCGTCGATATCCTCTAGGCGGGTCAGGCCACAGATCTTTACACGGCTAGTCACAGTTGGGCGGCCTTTGTTTACGGTGGATATGGGTGGCCGCAACCGG
The DNA here is from genome assembly GCF_023311895.1 of Marinobacter sp. M3C. Lineage (GTDB taxonomy): Bacteria > Pseudomonadota > Gammaproteobacteria > Pseudomonadales > Oleiphilaceae > Marinobacter. The sequence goes on along the minus strand of NZ_CP092284.1, from coordinate 122,162 downwards.
CCGATTCTGCTCCGCGCTAAACCATGGCCCGGCAAATGCCGGGCCACAGCTGGGCTGGGGTATTCCGAATTCGGCGGGGTAGCCCACGTCTACCAGGTACAAACCATCAGGCGGCGCCGTTACGCCAGCTTGCCTGCGATCCTTCGTCGCCAGAATCTGGCCAATCCAATCCGGCGCCTGCTCCTGGCAACCTACGGCCATCAAGGCCCCTGCAATATTGCGCACCATGTGGTGCAAAAAAGCATTGGCCTGAACGTCAATCACCAGATAATCGCCTCTACGCGTTACGCTAATGCTCTGCAAAAATCGAATCGGGCTCCGAGACTGACAGCCAGCGGCACGAAAAGCACTAAAATCGTGTTCGCCAACCAGCGCCTGGGCCGCCTGATGCATGTTTGCAGCATTCAGAGGCCGAAAGTTCCAACTAACCTGGCCGCGTTGAATACCCGGGCGCACCGGGTTGTTATAGATAATGTAGCGATAGCGACGGTAAACCGCGGAAAACCGGGCGTGAAAGTCACCCTGGCACTGGCCAGCCCAGCGTACGGAAATATCGAAAGGCAAGGCAGTATTGATGCCCATCACCCAAGAACGCATCGTGCGTAGTGACGGCGTATCAAAATGAACCAGCTGATAACTGGCGTGAACGCCGGCATCGGTGCGGCCAGCACACACCAGTTCTACATCGTGATCGGCGACTTTGCTGGCGGCTTTTGCCAACTGTTGCTGCACCGCGCGAATACCGGATTTTTGTTGCTGCCAGCCGTGGAATTCACGGCCATCGTATTCGAAGACTAATGCCACACGGCCGTTGCCAATGGATGTATCCGCTGTAAGCGCCTGGGGTTCAAGAAACAAAAGTCAGCTCGATGTATTGTCTGGGTGTTAAAAACAAAGCCGGCGGTCAGAAGGCTCTGAACACCGGCTTTGTTTAAAGGATTATAACCAATCAGGACAGATTTTTAAGCAGTTCCTTTGCTTCTATCTTTTGTTCAGCGGTGCCTTCAAGTTCCACTTCCATCAAAATGTCGCGGGCGCCGTCAATATCGCCCATCTCAACGTATGCCTGCGCCAAATCCAGCTTGGTTGCTGCCTCGTCGGTGTCGGACAGGAAGTCGAAATCATCGTCGTCACCCAGATCGCTCTCGTCGATCGATCGAGGCGCGCCAGGAGCCACAATGGGCAGGTCTTCTTCTAAAAGATCCTCTTCCAACAAGTCGAATTCTGGAAGGTCGTCTTCTGACAAGTCGTCCTCAGGGAGGTCATACGCCGGAAGGTCTTCCTCGGGCAACTCCAGCGTCTCCAGATCGTCCAGGCTGATGTCGTCTTCGTCGTCTTCGTCATATTCGTCGTCTTGGTTCTCGGCCAACTTAACGCCCAATTCTTCCTCGGCTTGCGGATCGTCACCCAACTCCAAAGCCAACAGCTCTGCGTCGGTCATTTCCGGCAGCTCTTCGACTTCGGCTTCGGTTTCATCACCATTGGCGTGATTGGTGCTGTCTGCGCTATCAGCAAATTCGCCCATCAGCGCCAGATCATCGTCCGAAATCTCCAGGTCCAATTTATCCAGATCCGGCTCCAGCTTGCCTAAATCCGATTTTTCCAGGTCAAAAGGCTTGAGTTCGGCCTTGGGATCGTCTTTATCAAGTTCGGCGTCCAATTCGTCCAGGAAGGCCTCATCCAGGCTTGGATCGTCATCGTCAGACGTCTTTCTGGCCGTGTTGACGGTTTCGTCAGCTTTAGCCGAGGGCGCGGCATCTTCACCGGCAAATTCCCGGGCGAAGCCGTCAGACAACACAGAGTCCTCAAAATCTTCCGGAGCTTCAGACTCTGGAGGCTCTTCCTTGTCGCCCAGACCTTCAATATTGGTCAGATCGTATTCTATAGGATCGTCTGACGTTGACTTAGTGCTGTCTTTGGCATCTTCTGATTCCTCATCGAAGCTCCCGAAAGAACCGGAAAAGGAGCCGGAGCGCAATTCAGATTCAAGATCATCGATGCTGGGTGCCGCTTCCGCCTGCTCAAGATCTGTCAGCAAACGATCAGCCTCTGCCATGGCCTCGTCATCATCCAAAGCGCTGAGCTCGCCATACTGACGTTCAAAAGCCACTCTATTCTGAACATCCGCGTAGACCGCCAGCAACTTCAGGCGCAGTTCGGTGCGGCTAGGCTCGCGGGAAATCGCAGATTCCAGAGTATTTACCGCCTGCTCGTGCTGACCGTACGCCAAGTAGGAGTCAACCTCTGCCAGAACGTCTGGCCCAGCTTCAGGCGCTGACGGTTCGTGATCGTCTAGGCCCAGATCCAGATCCAGATCCAGGTCAAACGAGTCGGATCTTGGTTCGGGTTCAACCAGAGGCGTTTGTTCAACGTCGGTATCGTTCTCGGCGACATCCTGATTTTTAGATTTGCGGCGAGACACCAGAAGCAACACGAGTAACAGCAAAAGCAAGCCGCCGCCCAGAACCACCTGATACAGAGGGTTACTCATAATGCTGTTGACCAAACCGTTCAGGGTAAGGCTTTCTCTGACCGGATCAGGCTGTGCCGCCTGTGGTTGTGCATCCTGTTGAGGCTGCACCGCAACCGCAGCAGCCGGTTCGGCTTCGGCCTGAGTTTCGGCGTCATCCTCTGCGGCAACGGCAGGGGCGTCGGTAGCATTCGCTGTATCGGCCGCCTTGGCATCAGCTACCGGCTCTGACGCCGCGTTGGCACTAGCGCTACCATCAGCGACCGCAGGGTCATCGGTTGCATTTTGGTCCATGCTGGCAACCGCGCGCTCGCCGTTGATACCAGCCTGCTGCATATCGGCCAACTGGCTGTTTTTCAGCTCCAACAACCGCTGCAGGGTTTCCATCTGCTCTTGCAGCGAATCAACACGGGTATTTAACTCGCTGTTTTCACGGCGCGCACTGTCAAGTTGTTCGAGCGCTATCGTGGTACCGGCATCTGCGCCATCGGCCTGGTTACCGTCGGTGCCGGCAGATCCGGTCTGCTCGGTGTTATCAACGGCTTGCGGCGCCTCAGTCTCGGCCACAATCAGTTTCAGTTCCGCATCCCCGCCGTCGATTGCCGCGGGCGCAGACGGTGCAGCCGCTGCGCTGGCATCAATAGTTGCACGGGCTGCGATGACGTCCTGATTTTGCGCTCGCACAGCCTGGGTGGCCTGGCCCCGGCCAAGTCGCTCAATCTGCGCCAGCGTAGGTGCGCGCAGAACTTCACCGCGTTTCAGCCGATTGATATTGCCGCCGATGAAGGCATCAGGATTAAGGTCTTGAATCGCGAGCATAACCTGCTGCACAGATACGCTGTTGTTCGGGCGCATCCTGGTGGCAATACTCCACAGGGTGTCAGACGACGTTGTAGGGCCGTAAACACTGCCTGACGCAAGTGACTGTGCAGAACCAGAACCAGCGCCAGAGCCGGCTGACGCAGAGCGACTTATCGCGCCGCTATTTGCGCTGGGCGACGAGTTGCTGCGGCCAGCAGACGATGCCGCTACAAGCGGTTCCCGGGTGCCGGTTTCTGCCGCATACACGGGTGGGTCTACCAACACCGCGTATTCACGCAGCAAGCGGCCGCTGGGCCAGGTTAGTTCCAGCAGAAAATTAAGGTACGGCTCCCGTAACGGTTCACGGGAAGACACACTTATCGCCAGGCTGCCATCGCTGCGGGTAACTACCTGAAATTTCAGCTTACTGGCAAACTGGCCGCGATTAAGACCCACCCGCTGATAAGCGGATTCCGAAGCCACATTGACAAAAACATCACCAGGGCTGACGCCGCGACTCTGGCGCAGCACAATTTGTGCATCCAGAGGCTCATTCAAGTAGGACTGAAGCTCCACCTCCCCCAATCCAAGGGCTTGTGCAACGCCAGAGCCAAGACCTCCAGCCAGTGCCAGAGCAACCGCAAGCTTGCGTACCTTCATGCTTTTTCCTTTCCAGTCTCCGTTATTCGTAACTGCTTCGACGCACGGCGGCGTTAAAGCAGTTTCGGACGAGGTTGGATGACTTCCGTCTGGGTGTTGTATAAGTGTGGCGGAACTTTAATCCTCAACTCGGCAAGTATTGTTGATAAGCATCATTTTATCAATGAATCAACGTTCTTCAGTGCACTGCTGCGCTACTTTGCCAACTTTTCATCGCAAACACACAACCAATACAAACACAAAGTCATTGCGGGCGCTGAGGAGACACCGGCTTTTATGGTGCTAAAAATAACAGGGGCGAAGGCTGAAAGCAGCCTTCGCCCCTCACCGGTTGGTTGAAACCGGACGCAGTTGGCATTAAATCAACGACTCTGAAGAATTCGCAGCATGCGCCTCAGCGGTTCTGCCGCGCCCCACAGCAGTTGGTCACCCACAGTAAACGCAGAAATGTACTCCGGCCCCATGGTCAATTTGCGTATACGGCCCACTGGAATACTCAGGGTGCCGGTTACTTTCGCCGGTGTCAGCTCACGTATGCTGGCCTCGCGCTCGTTGGGAATAACTTTCACCCAATCGTTACCGGCGGCCAGAATCTTCTCGATTTCGGCAACAGGAAGGTCTTTGCGCAGCTTTATGGTCAGCGCCTGGCTGTGTGAGCGCATGGCACCAATTCGAACGCACAAACCGTCAATCGGAATCGGATTGTCGCTGCGACCCAGAATCTTGTTGGTTTCAACACCGGCTTTCCACTCTTCCTTGCTCATACCATTTTCGAGTTGCTTGTCGATAAACGGAATCAAGCTGCCTGCCAGAGGCGCGCCAAAGTGCTCGGTGGGAAAATCGTCACTACGCATGGTGTCGGTCACCCTGCGGTCAATCTCTAGAATCGCCGATGACGGGCTGTCCAACTCGGCTTTAACGCTGCCGTTCAGCTCGCCCATTTGGTTCAGCAGCTCGCGCATGTTCTGCGCGCCGGAACCAGAAGCGGCCTGATAGGTCATGGGCGATACCCATTCAATCAAGTCCTGCTCCAGCAAACCGCCCAAGGCCAACATCATCAGGCTTACGGTGCAGTTGCCGCCGATGTAGTCTTTCACGCCTTTGTCGAGCGCAGCGTCAATCACGTTGCGGTTAACCGGGTCTAGCACAATCACAGAATGGTCAACCATGCGCAGGGTAGACGCAGCGTCTATCCAGTAGCCGTTCCAGCCGGCGTCGCGCAGCTTCTGATACACCGCTGAGGTGTAGTCACCGCCCTGGCAGGTCAGAATCACGTCCAGGGTTTTCAGAGTGTCGATATCGAAGGCGTCCTGCAGCGGCAGAATGCCATCACGGCCCACATCCGGCGCCCGTTGCCCGGTTTGCGACGTGGAAAAGAATACCGGTTCGATATCCGCGAAATCGTTTTCTTCACGCATGCGTTGCATGAGGACAGAACCCACCATGCCACGCCAACCTACAAGCCCAACTCGCTTCATGCGGCTTTTGAACCTCTTTTATAGCTGCCTGCCGCCGATGTCTCTGGCACAGACAAAATGAATGTTTCCGCAGCAACAATGTCGCATTACTGCGAATTAGAAGGCTGCCGGACTGGAATGCTGTCGATTTAAAATACGATCGACTTCAGAGCGCTGTCCGATTATAGCTGCGCCAGTACCGCTTCACCCATTTCACGGGTAGAAACCTGATTGCAGCCTTCCGACATTATATCCGCTGTGCGCAAGCCCTGGTCCAGCACCTTGCCAACCGCGTCTTCAATGGCTGCTGCGGCGGCACCTTCATCCAAGCTATAGCGTAACATCATCGCAACGCTAAGAATGGTCGCCAGCGGGTTTGCAATGCCTTTGCCGGCAATATCAGGCGCCGAACCATGGCAAGGCTCGTACATGCCCTGCTTCGCCGAGTTCATCGAAGCCGATGGCAGCATGCCGATGGAGCCTGTCAGCATAGCGGCTTCGTCAGAAAGAATATCACCAAACATATTGCCGGTTACAATCACGTCAAACTGTTTGGGTGCGCGCACCAGCTGCATCGCGGCGTTATCCACGTACATGTGAGACAGCTCTACGTCCGGATACTCGAGTTTTAACTCGTTCATGATCTCACGCCACAGCACGGTCACTTCTAACACGTTAGCCTTGTCGACCGAGCACAGTTTTTTGCCGCGCTGCTGGGCCGTTTCAAATGCGACCCGGCCAATACGGCGAATTTCAGTCTCTGTGTAAGCGTACGTGTTATAACCCTGGCGCTCACCGCTTTCCAATTGCCGCACACCGCGAGGCTGGCCGAAGTAAATACCGCCGGTCAGTTCACGGATAATCATGATATCCAGCCCGGACACCACTTCCGGCTTCAGCGAAGAAGCAGACGCCAGCTGCGGATAAAGAATAGCAGGGCGAAAATTGGCAAACAGCTCAAGGTTGGAACGCAGGCCCAGCAAACCTTTTTCCGGGCGTTTGGCCATCGGCAGGTCGTCCCACTTCGGGCCGCCAACGGCGCCCAGCAGAATCGCGTCGGCCTTGGTGGCCAACTCCAGGGTTTTATCCGGCAGCGGGGTGTCGGAATCGTCCAGCGCAGCGCCGCCAACCAGGCCGTGCTGAAAGATCAAATCAAGCTTGAACGACTCATTCACCCGGCGCAGTATTTTTTCGGCCTCGCCCATGATTTCAGGGCCAATGCCGTCGCCCGGCAGTAGTAATATGGTTCGTGACATATCAGGTTCCTTGATATTGGTTTCGACATTGGTTTAAAAGCCAAATTACTGGCCGGCACCAAACAGCCATGGCGCGGTTTTGCGGCGCGCATCTTCGTAATGCTGAATAACATCAGCGTCTTCCAAAGTCACACCAATATCGTCCAGGCCATTCAGCAGGCAATGGCGACGGAAGCCGTCTACGTCGAAGCTGAAAGATTCGCCAGACGGCGTGATAACGGTGTTGGCTGCAAGATCCACCGTCAGTTCATAGCCTTCGCTGGCCTCAGCTTCAATAAACAGCTGATCAACTATTTTTTCATCAAGAACAATGGGCAACAGCCCATTCTTAAAGCAGTTATTGTAAAAAATATCAGCAAAAGTGGGGGCAATAATCACCCGAAAGCCGAAATCTTCAAGCGCCCAAGGTGCGTGTTCACGGCTGGAACCGCAACCAAAATTGGTGCGGGCCAGCAGCACGCTGGCGCCGCTGTAGCGTTTTTGGTTCAGCACAAAATCCGTGTTTAACGGGCGTTGAGAATTGTCCTGACCAGGCTGGCCCTCGTCCAGATAACGTAATGGATCAAACAGGTTGGGGCCGAAGCCGGTGCGTTTGATGGACTTCAAAAATTGCTTGGGAATGATCAGGTCCGTGTCCACATTGGAACGGTCCATGGGGGCTACCAGGCCCTGGTGTTGGGTAAATGCGCGCATGGTCAATATCTCCTGTGGCTCAGTTCAGCATTTCACGAACGTCAACAAAATGGCCGGCAATCGCTGCCGCCGCTGCCATGGCCGGGCTAACCAGATGGGTACGCCCACCAAAGCCCTGACGCCCCTCAAAGTTGCGGTTAGAGGTAGACGCACAATGCTCGCCCTGGCCCAACTTATCGGCGTTCATGGCCAAGCACATAGAGCAACCGGGGTCGCGCCACTCCAGGCCCGCTTCCAGGAAAATCTTGTCTAGCCCTTCGGCTTCGGCCTGTAACTTCACCAAACCCGAGCCCGGCACTACCATCGCCTGCTTCAAACTACCCGCCACCTTGCGGCCTTTAACCACCAGCGCCGCCTCGCGCAGATCTTCAATCCGGCTGTTGGTACAGGAACCAATAAATATCCGGTCCAGCTTGATGTCGGTGATCAACTGATTGGGCAGCAGACCCATGTATTTCAGCGCACGTTCAAGCCCTTCCCGTTTTATCAAGTCGGTTTCTTTCGCCGGGTCTGGCACCTGGCCGGCCACGTTCGCCACCATTTCCGGGGATGTGCCCCAGCTCACCTGAGGCTGAATATCCGCGCCCTCAAGCTCAACCACTTTGTCGAATTCGGCGCTCAGGTCACTGTGCAAGGTGCTCCAATGAGCAACGGCTGCATTCCAGGCTTCACCCTTGGGTGAAAACGGCCGACCCTTGACGTAATCAATAGTGGTGCCGTCTACCGCCACCATGCCAACGCGGGCGCCGGCTTCAATCGCCATATTGCACACCGTCATCCGGCCTTCCATGCTCAGGCTTTGTATGGCTTCGCCGCCAAACTCGATAGCATGGCCGGAGCCGCCAGCGGTACCAATTTTGCCAATAATCGCCAGCACTGCATCTTTGGCGGTTACGCCTTTACCCAACTGGCCATTCACTTTTACCAGCATGTTTTTTATTTTCTGCTGCACCAGGCACTGGGTAGCCAGCACGTGTTCCACTTCCGAGGTGCCAATACCGTGGGCCAGGCAGCCAAAAGCGCCGTGGGTCGAGGTATGGGAATCACCGCAGACAATGGTCATACCGGGCAAGGTTGCACCCTGCTCGGGCCCGATGACGTGCACTATGCCCTGGCGCTGGTCTTTAATCTTGAATTCAAGAATGCCGAACTCGTCGCAGTTGCTGTCCAGGGTTTCCACCTGAATGCGCGATATCGGGTCTACAATGCCGTCGATGCCCATGGCGCGGTCAGTGGTGGGCACGTTATGGTCGGGCGTTGCCAGATTGGCATCAATCCGCCAGGGCTTTCGGTTGGCCAGGCGCAGACCTTCAAACGCCTGCGGCGACGTCACTTCGTGCAGCAGGTGGCGGTCAATATAAATAAGCGCAGAGCCGTCATCACGCTGTTTTACCAGATGATCGTCCCACAGTTTGTCGTATAAGGTTTTACCCGCCATGATCGCTCTCTCATCGTTTTGGGGTTTTTAAAAAAGCTCATCACCGTTGATACGGCTGCGCCCTTTGGAGTTCTGATTGTGTGAACAGTTTAAAGTGCCTGGCCAATAACCTCAATTCATGTTTTTTATGCATAGTATTCCTGTCTGGAATACTATCGAATAGAATGAAACGCTTCAGGGTGCTGGAAAAAGCACTTTTATTCGACGTCGGACATGGTAACTATGGATTCCAACACGTTGCGCGCTTTTCTGGCCATTGTTGACCAGGGCTCGTTCTCTGAAGCCGCCGAGCAACTGCACATTACCCAGCCGGCCATCAGCAAGCGGCTGGCCGCTCTGGAAGCCCAGCTCGGTGCCGAGCTGGTTGATCGCAGCCAACGCCAGCTCAAACTGACCGACGCCGGCGCACGGCTGCTGCCCCACGCCAGGCGGATTCTGGATGAAATTCACAACGCCCGCATTGCGCTGTCGCCAAGGACCCGTGAAGTGGCCGGCGAGCTACAGATTATTGCCAGTCACCACATTGGCCTGCACCACCTGCCAAGCTGGCTGCGGCGCTTCAAGCGCGATTATCCGCAGGTCACCCTTGATCTTCAATTTATGGAATCAGACGCCGCCTACGCCCAGATGCGCAAACGCGGCGCCGAACTTGCCTTTGTTACCCTGAGCGATGGTATCGACCCAAACTTTAAGGTGTACGCCCAGTGGCCAGACCCCATGGCGTTTGTGGTCGGGCCGGAGCATCCGCTGGCAGCGCTAGAACAGCCTACTCTGGCGGACTTGTCTGGCCACGCTGCGCTATTGCCAGACACCAGTACGGGAACGTATCGGTTGGTCAGCCGGCTGTTTATGGAGGCCAACCTGCCGTTAAGCTCGCAGATGCCCACAAACTACCTCGAAACCCTGAAAATGATGACCAGTGTGGGCCTTGGCTGGAGCGTACTGCCGGTGCGCATGCTGGACAGCAGCCTGCGGGTTCTGCCGGTAGCACATTCAGTGGCGCGGTTGATGGGGGCTATTGGCCTGTCAGGCAGAGACTTGAGCGGTGCCGCCCAGGCTCTGCTGGCGATTGTGGAGCAACAGGAACCCGAGGCAAAACGGGGACGGATTTGAAATCTGTCCCCTACCTCTAACGACACCGCACACCGGGGACAGATTTCAAATCTGTCCCCTACTTTCCTCCAGCTCAGGCGGCGGGGGCGGTGGTCGCAAACCGCGCCAGGCCGCGGCGAACGCCAGGGCAGTGACAACCGCGCTGCCCAGAAAGGCCGCGGAGGTATCAATACCGTCTACCAGGAACCCCGCACCCCAGGCACCCAAAGCCCCTCCGGCACCAAATGTTAAACCGCTATAAAGTGCCTGCCCCTGGCCATGGTGATGGCGGCCGAAAAAGCCTTGAATGTACTGCACCGACACCGCATGTAACGCGCCGTAAGACGCCGCATGCAACAGCTGGGCAAATATCAGCACCGGCAGCACCGACGCCATTTCCGCAATCAGCAACCAGCGCAGCAGGCTTAGCAGTAAGGCCGCCAGCACAATATTTCGCACGCTGAAACGCGCGCCCAGGCGATGCATTACCATAAACAGCACAATTTCGGCGATAACCCCCAGTGACCACAACAGACCAATGGCCAGCTTGCCGTAATCGTGCAACTGCAGGTGAATACTGAAAAACGTGTAGTAAGAGCCGTGGGCCACTTGCAGCAAAAAGTTCATGACAAAAAACGCAATTACCGCAGGATGAGTCAAAATGGCCTTCAGGCTGCCCCGCGGGGACTTCTGGGTGCGAACGATTTTTTCAACCGGAAGCATCCAGGCCGACACCGCAATGCCGGCAAACAGCGGAATCAGCAGCATCGGCAAATAGCGAATATCCACCCATTCCAGCAGTACGCCAATCAACGCCACGGCGGCAATAAAACCCACCGAACCCCACAAACGGATTTTGCCGTATTGGTTCCGCTGCGAACCCAGAACTTGAAGGGTGATGACTTCGTAAAGAGGGAGTACCGCGTTCCAGAAAAAAGTGAACGCCAACATAACCAGCAGCAGGCCAGTGAAGCCGGGCTCTAAGAACACGCCAGCAAAACACAGAGAACCGGTGATGGTTCCGAAGCGTACCAGGCGCACTCTTTGCCCTGTGCGATCGCCCAAATAGCCCCACACGCTGGGAGCCACAATTTTGGTAAGCTGGATGGTCGCCATCAAACTGGCGATTTGCAGATAAGAAAAGCCGCGGCCATCAAGGTAAAGCGACCAGTAAGGCAGCATGCCGCCCAGCAGGGCGAAGAACCAGAAATACAAATTCGACAGGCGCCAGTGCGTCACTGTTATCCCTTACCTTTGATTCGCGCCGCTACCTTTCAGTACCATTTTCAAGCCAGTAGGGACGGATTTGAAATCCGTCCCTGATGAGCGAGGAGTGGGGACGGATTTCAAATCCGTCCCCGGTGTCTCATCCCTGGTGCATCAAAGCTGAGGCAGCACCGGGGTGGTTACTCGCACATCAGCGTTCTGGCCGCGATGGCGCAAATAGTGGTCCATTAGCACAATGGCCATCATCGCCTCGGCGATGGGCGTCGCGCGAATGCCCACGCAGGGGTCGTGGCGGCCGGTGGTGATAATCTCGACCGGGTTGCCGTCAACATCAATACTCCGGCCCGGCAAGCGCAGGCTGGAGGTCGGCTTGAGCGCGATGCTTGCCAGAATAGGCTGGCCGGAGGAAATACCCCCCAGAATGCCACCAGCTTGATTCGACAAAAACCCTTCAGGTGTCATTTCGTCACGGTGTTGAGTACCTTTTTGGTCAATACAACCAAAACCGGCACCAATTTCAACGCCTTTTACCGCGTTAATGCTCATCAAAGCGTGGGCAAGGTCTGCGTCTAGCCGGTCAAACACCGGCTCGCCCAGCCCCGGTGGTACGCCTTCGGCTACCACGTTAATACGGGCGCCAATAGAGTTGCCTTCTTTGACCAACGCCTTCATGTAGGCTTCCATTTCCGGCACTTTGCTGGCATCCGGGCAGAAAAACGGATTCTGGTGCACTTGCTCCCAATCCAGGGTCTCGGCTTTTATCGGGCCTAATTGGCTCAGGTAGCCACGCACGGTAATGCCTAGGCGATGCAGCAGGAATTTCCGCGCTACGGCGCCGGCGGCCACCCGCATGGCGGTCTCGCGGGCCGAAGAGCGTCCACCACCGCGATAATCCCGCTCACCGAATTTGTGGTGATAGGTGTAATCGGCGTGGGCCGGGCGAAACTGGGTGGCGATTTTTGAATAATCTTTGGAGCGCTGATCGATATTTTCAATCAGCAGACCAATAGGCGTGCCGGTGGTGCGGCCTTCGAATACGCCGGAAAGAATGCGCACTTCATCGGCTTCGCGGCGCTGGGTGGTGTAGCGCGACGTGCCCGGTTTGCGGCGATCAAGATCGTACTGCATGTCTTCTTCACACAGCTCCAGCCCCGGCGGACAGCCATCAATCACACACCCCAGAGCGGCCCCGTGGCTTTCACCAAACGTGGTCACCGTGAACAGCTTGCCAAATGTGTTTCCAGACATAATTCAGTATCTTATCAAGTTGTTATAAAAAAAGTGTAAAGATTTTTTCAGCTGTTCGACAGATATTTACGCAAGTCTTTAGCGACAATAGCGAGCACCCCGTCGCCGCCGTTTTCAAACTCCAGCCAGGTCAGCGGCAGCTGAGGGTAGGCCGCATCCAGCTCTGGCCAGCTGTTACCGACTTCCACAATTAACAGACCGTTGTCGGTCAGCCGATCAGCCGCTCCGGCCAATATGCGATGGGCAATCTCCAGGCCGTCTTCACCGGCCGCCAGGCCCAATACTGGCTCATGGCCGAACTCCACAGGCATGTCGGCCAGATCCCGTGCATTGACATAGGGCGGGTTACTCAGAATCACATCGTAACGTTCATTCAGATTGCTGAACACATCCGATTGCACGGTACGCACCCGCTCGCCCAATTGATGCAAAGCAATATTGGAATCGGCCACCGCCAGCGCGTCGGTGGAAATATCCGCCAGGTCAACCTCGGCGCTGTCAAACACCGTGGCTGCGGCAATACCAATGCAGCCGCTGCCGGTACACAAATCCAGAATACGCTCAACATAAACATCGCCCAGCCAGGGCTGCAAGCCATTTTCCAGCAGCTCTGCCAGCGGTGAACGCGGCACCAGCACCCGCGGGTCTACGTTAAATGGCAGTCCCATAAACCAGGCTTCGCCCAACAGATAGGCCAGCGGAACCTGCTCTTCTACCCGGCGCTCTATGCGCTCCAGAATCAGCTCGCGCTCTTCGCGCACCAGGCGCGCATCCAGAAACAGGTTATTGTTTTCCAGCGGCAAATGCAGGCTGCGCATAACCAGCTGTACCGCTTCGTCCCAAACGTTGTCGGTGCCATGGCCAAAGTACAGCGGCGACTTGGCAAAACGGGAGCAGGCGTAACGCAAAAAGTCGCGTACGGTGGCCAAATCATCAACGGGGCTGGTCACGGCAAAAGAGTCCTGTCTGAACGGAAAATGGGCAAATAGTATACGTGTTTTGGCTGTCTTGCGCGCGGCCTAAACCGGCTTAAACCGCGAGCGGGCCTGAGCTGCTGTGGTCTTGCTCATAGCGGTCCAAAGCCGCTGCCATGCGCTCGCGACCCAGCTGAATCAGCTCTGGTGCTTTGTGAAAATCGTAGCTGCGGCATACGTTTTTTGGAATATTTACCAACAGGTCAGGCGGGTAGCCGGCAATTTTGTACTGTACCAACACGCTCTGCATGGTTTCAATGGCCAGGTTCATCACCTCGAACTTGCCAATACCCAGCTTTTCCCAGTTAATGGTTTGGCCTTCGTCCTGAGTTTTGCTGGTGCTTGTCGGCTCGGCTGATTTCAGGCTTTGTGCCGCTTCTTCTTCGGCCTGCTTACGCTGTTTTTTGGCGTTCTGCTTTTGCACTTCGCGGCTGATTTTATCTTCCGCGGGCTCACCGTCGACTTTACCGCCGGCCAACCCTTTCAGCGTGTCCCAGTCAAACCAGCGCGAGGCTTTTTCACGCATTGCGCTCATCCACTCTTCACTGTCGTCATCATCGTCGAGGCTGGTAAAAGCCGCATCCGACAGGCGCTGGCTGCGCTCTTCTTCACCCGCCAGGTTCACCGCAACAATCAGGTCGGCATGGGCCGAAATGGTCGGAATGATCGGCAGCGGGTTCAGGGTGGCGCCGTCAACCAGCACCCGGCCGTTCAGTACCAGCGGCGTCACCACACCGGGAATGGCCACCGACGCGCGTATGGCCTGGTCCAGCGGGCCTTCCTGAAACCAGATTTCTTTATGGCCCAGAAGGTCTGTGGCTACCGACGTAAACGCAATGGGCAAGTCTTCTATGCGCGTATCGCCTAGAATGTCGCTGACGATAGAAAAGATTTTCTCACCGCGAATAGCGCCCACCGCACTGAAGGTTACGTCCAGTAGCTTAAGCACATCGAACTGCCCTAATCCCGTTACCCAGTCTTTGTACTGCTGCAGCTTTCCCGCAGCGTACATGCCGCCCACCAGGGCTCCCATAGAGCAACCGGATATCGCAATAATTTCATAGCCGCGTTCGTTAAGCACTTCAATGGCGCCAATATGGGCATAACCGCGGGCGCCGCCGCTGCCCAGGGCGAGCGCTACGGTAGCGCGCTTTTGCCGAGGCGCCAGCTTTTTGTCTTTGTCGGTTTCCGACGCAGCGGCAGAAGCCAGACCGCCGCTTTCGACCACCACGGAACTGCTGCTCGCGGCGGTTTTCACAGAACCTGCCGTCAGGCTTTTGTCAGCAACCGTCTTGTCATCGTTTTTAGATGTCATGACATCACCTTGAAATCACCACAATTTCCACACGGTTACCTTTGCGGTTCGGATCTGACTGAATAATGCTCGGGCCCACCACCACTAACTGCTGGCGTTCCTTTACAATGCCGGTTTGCACCAGCAAATCAGACATCGATTCACCAGCCGTGCGGGCGCGAGCCATGGCGTCTTCCAGCGGCTCGCTGCCTTCCAGTTCCGAGTAGGTGATCAGCATCACGGTGCTGCCGTCGGCATCGGCCCAGTCCAGTAACATGCGGCGGTCCTGTGATTGCCAGTCAAAGCGCACAATAAAGCCGTCTCGCCAGGCCACCGTCAAAGGCCCGCGAATGCGACTTTCCAGAGACCCCAGGCCCGGCACCACGGCGCCCGAGCCAACCTCGAAGTGCTCTACCCAGACGTATTCGCTCTGGTTACCGCGGGTAACCGTGTATACCAGGGTTAGCCAGCGCTGGCCGTCTTCACTGACGGTGCCCGTCACCAAGTAATCCTGTGCAGTGTCGCGGCCAAGCAGCATGGATTTGTCAAAAATCTGATTGACCCACACGTTGCTGCGACCGCAACGCACGCCCGAGCATTCAAACAATATGTTAGCGCCAGAGTCCAACAGCGCCTGGCGATAGTAATTCAACGCATTGACCCGGCTGGAGTCCGTGTTAATGCGATACAGCAGGCTGTTACCGGACACCGGCAGCCGGGCCATCACATCGGAACGAATTTCATTGTTGATCTCCCGCACAGGGCTGAACAGAACAAGATGCCCGCCCGACTCCAACGGCCGGGTTTCTTCCAGCTGTGACGCGGGGAACGGCTCTGGAGCTGTCTCCGGAAATACAGCCAGTGCCTGTTTGCTGGCAACAGCGAGCATCGCTCCAAGTGTTAACGCAGCTCCAATAACAAAATTTTTCGCACATCGACCTTGCAACACAGCATCACCTATTGATTCAAAAATCGTTTAACAGCCTCGGTCACCGGACGGGTATCGCCATCCAGATGACAGTGGTGGCCACCGGGAACATCAACCTGCTGGAAATCTTTAATCACTTGGGCGCGGATTTTGGTAATGTCGGCGTTGTCTGCTAACAATCCGGATTGCGCCCGCACAAATAACGTTGGCGTGCTCAGCGCCGCCAAAGACGCCAGCACCTGCTGTTCTGACAGCGTCAGCGCCGAGGGGTACCGCAACCGCGAATCGGTGCGCCACAACCAGCCGCTTTCCACTTTTTGCATATTACGAGGTATAAGGGCCAGAGCAGCTTCGGGGCTCAAAGGACTCAGGCCGCCAGCCCGTACCTTCGCCGCTGTTGCCAGGTCCGGATACAACGCCGGCTTGCCAGAGCCCGCAAGGCGTTTGCTAATGGAACGGCGCAACTGGGGAATTACGTCGTGTTCGTGGCGGCTGAGCGCACCCAGGCTGTCAATCAGCACCAGTTTGCGCACCCGCTCGGGGAACGCCGCAGCGTAAAGCGCCGCAACAATGCCGCCAAGGGAGTGCCCAATCAGGTCCAACGGAGTCTTGTCAGCGTCAAAGTGAAGCTCGATCAGTTCGGCCAGATCCGCTACGTAATCCATCAACACATAATGTTGCCCCGGCGGGCGATGGCCGGAATGGCCGTGGCCTGCAAAATCGACCGCGTACACGTCGCCAAGACAGGTCAGTTCCGGTGCCAGATGGGTAAATGTATCGCTGTTATCAAGCCAGCCGTGCAGCAACAACATTGGCCGCAGGTTCGCGGCTTCGGGTTGTGCGGACCAGTTCAAACCCGCCAGCGTAATGTGTTCCAGTGGCCAGAGAGCTTCCCGCCCGGCGGCAAATTCTGTGCCTGTATCCGCCAATGCGGCACCAACTTCGGTCATCGCGTACCTCAGAGTGTATGGGTGGGGCGGTCAGAACTCAGCGAACCCGCCAAATACGACTCGATTTTGGTTTTGGCCAATTCAGCGTCGTCATTAAACTGTACGCCAATACCGGCCGCGCGGTTCCCTTGTGCGCCTTTTGGTGTAATCCAGATAACCTTGCCAGACACCGGCAACTTCTCCGGTTCGTCCATCAGGTTGAGCAGCAAAAACACCTCGTCACCAAGCTGGTACTGCTTTTGGGTGGGAATAAACAGGCCACCCTGGCGGATATAAGGCATATACGCAGCGTAGAGCACTGCTTTGTCTTTAATGGTCAGGGTTAATATGCCACTGCGATTTCCGACTCCGGACCCCATAACAAATACCTTATCTGTGGTGTGTCAATAAATGCATCCATAAACGTTTCGGCAAACGCATCAATAAATATCGGTTAATCATAACAGTAGCGAGACCGATGCGGGTATTTGCCGGCTCTTCAATCAACATTGGCCGGCGCGGCTATCTCAGCCGGCACGCTGGCGTTTTGGCATCAGTTGCTGCCACGCCAGCAGCAGCCGGCTGGCTTCCAGCTCCGGGCTGGCATTGTATACAACGGCTTCACGCCCTTCACGCACCGCGTCCAGCAATTCATGGGCGCGCCAGGGCGGATTGCAGCCGGCCAGGAAGCGCAGCATATCCGCCGCTTCATGGTGCGCCGGCTCACCTCCGGCGCTCAGGCGGGCCAGGTCTGCCGCCCAGCCTTCAAACAGCCACAGAGTTTCATCCAGCCCCAGGGCTTTGAAGGCTTTGGCCGCATCGGCCAGGGTCGTCTGGTTTTTCATAAAGTCGCGAAAACCGCAAAAGGCCGCGTCGTGCAGCGCTATAAAGCCGCTGTTCAGATAATCCAAAGCCAGCCTCGGGGCATTGCCAGCCAACATCAACGCTTTCGCCACGGAAGTGCTTTCCGGCTGCTTTTCAGGTGGTAGCAGGGCCAGCTGGCCCACCAGCCAGCGTTCGGCGTCAGCTGCCACGGGTACCGGCAACGTATGAGTCTGACAGCGTGAGCGAATCGTCGGCAACAACGGCCGGCCGCTTTCCTGTAACAGCAACAGCACGGTATCACCGCTGGGTTCTTCCAGGGTTTTGAGCAAGGCGTTGGCAGCGTTTATATTAAGCTGGTCGGCGCGATCAATAATCGCGATTTTACGATGACCGACCTGAGGTGACGCAGAGGCAAAGTTAATCAATTCCCTGATTTGAACAATGCGCACCATGCGTGATTTTTCAGGGGTGTATATCCGCACATCGGGATGGCTGCCGGCACGTTTCAACTCGCACTGTTTGCAGTGGCCACAGGCTTGTGGCATTCCCTGTGGGTCGGTTTGCAGCTGATCACACAGCAACAAACCGGCAACCGCATCGGCCCACGCACGCTTACCAACACCGCGCTCGCCATTAATAATCAGTGCGTGGGGCAGCCGCGACTCCGTCAGCTGTTTCTGCACGCTGTGCCAGGCTTTTGCCAGCCAGGGCATATCGGTCGCAATATCGGTGCCTTGGTGTATCAATCCTTTGCCTCGCTGCTCGCTTAGAATGATTCGCTCGATTGAGCGGGAGACCTGCCTGAGCCCGCGCCCGCCTGCCGGCGCTGCCGTTTTATACGGGCCAGCAAGCGCCGCAGAAGGCGGATATCCGACACCGGCTGCGCAACTGCATCAACCGTTTGGCGACTATAGTAATGAGTATTGACCACACCGGCAAAAACTCTGGCAGAATCCGCCAGCGCCGGTTCCGCCCGTGCCAGCCGTTCAGCCAGTCCCAGGGGCGTTTCACCCCGGCGTACGGGTACACCAACACCCTCGCAAAACCTTTGCCAACGCTGAAGTTGACGCGCCACACCGGTATGGCGACCGCCCTGCCGGCCGCGCCAGGCACTGATCAACCCGGCGAACAGCAGTGCGGCCGCCACAGTGCCGGCGCTAATATAGCCCAGGTCGCGCATGGTAAGGCCACCGGGCAAGCGCGACAGCAGGTCCATCTGGCTCTGGCCCTGATACCCCACCACCCAGCGCTGCCATTGATAATTGACGCGATCCAGCTGCAGGCTGGCCCAAGTCAACAGTGGCAAGTTGCCGTATTTTTGCGGCGACAACCAGCTGTTTTCCAGAAACGAACCTTCTTCTGCCATCGCCTCTCGCAGGCCGGATTCGATGCGCGACGGCGCAATCGCTGCGGTCGGGTCAAGCCGAATCCAACCCGCACCCTCAAACCAGCCCTCTACCCAGGCGTGTGCGTCGTACTGGCGCACAATCAGGTATTCGTCTCCTGCTCCGGATTCGCCGCCCTGATACCCGACAACTATTCGCGCCGGAATACCCGCCGAACGCAGCACAAAGGCCATAGCGCCGGCGTAGTGGGCACAAAATCCCCGCTTCACATCGAACAATAAGGCATCAATGCCGTCATCGGGCATGGCCGGCGGCCGCAGGGTATAAAAATAGGGCTGCTCGCGGAAACGCTGTAGCAGCGCAGCAGCTACCCCACGGTCGTCATAACGGCTGCGCAGTTCGTCCGCTAAAGCCCGGGCCCGAGGGTTGCCGCTGGCAGGTAGCTGCAACAGGTTTCGGCGCTGCGCCGGTGACAGTTGAGCGTCAGAATCAGCAGGAGGCGTTTGCAAGGCCAGGCGATAACGCACGCTTGTGTCCGCGGGGCGGCGGAAGCGGAACAAATCCTCGTCTGTTTCTTCAATATTGGGCGATGCCGCCACCGAATCCTCCAGCGCGAACGCCCAAATCTGATCGGTAGGCTCCAGCAATATTTCGTATTGGTTTGCATCCATAGGTCCGGATACGCCTTCGATTTCAACCCGCCCCAAGCGCTGAAAGGCTGGCTGTGCAGACTGTTTCCAGGTTGCGCCGTCGAGATAATCCAGCGTCAGGCCGCGCCAATAGCGTTGCGCCTGGGGTGGTGCCGGCCCACCGAAGCTCACACGAAACGCACGCTCGCTGCTCTGGGCCAGGCTGGAAATATCGCCCGGGGTCATCTGATCGCTGATGCCGCTGCGGGCCTGGCCCGACACCAGCGGTACGCTCCACAGCGGCGCCATGCGCGGAAAAAACACAAACAATACGATCACCACCGGCAGCATTTTCAGCAGCAAGCCACCCAGGCGGCGACCACCAGAGCGCACACCCGCGGGCAACTCAGGAGCGTTCAGCACCTGCAAACCCAGCAGCAATAACACCACCGCGGTAAAATTAAACAGGGTCCAGTGTATGGCCTGATGAAACAGAAAATTCACCGCGGCCATGTACAACAAAATGAAAAACAGCACGTAAAAATCACGGGCGCTGCGGGTTTCAAGCCACTTAAGCGCCACGCACAGCACAAAAAACGACGCGGCAGTGTCTACCGTGAACTGGCTTTTTACGGTCGCCACGTAAAATCCGCCCAACACCAACACCAGCCCCGTTCGCCACCATCGGCCAGGTAAGCGTACACGGCCCAGGCGCGCCAGCCAGCGCCAGCCCATCAGCGCAACACACACCGCCAAAAGCCAGGGCGGCAGTCGGTCCCATTGCGGCACCAGCAACAGTGTAAAAGCTGCCACCAGCCACAACAGCGCCTTGCCAGGCAGTTGCACGGCTGGCACTTGAATGCCTGAACCGAGGGTTGGCGACGGTTGCTTGTTACGTCGGCGGAGGGTCATTGCGGGCTCCCGTTGCTGGCGACATCCAGCGACTCCGGGTCGGCGCTAGTGGATTTCAAACGACTGCCAAAGCGGCGGGGCTGGGGGTCGCGGGGCTTCTCTAGCCCCCACACCGCCAGCGCGCGCTGGCAGCGCAATGCGTGGGCAGCGCCGCTGCCTGGTTCGATCAACTGCCCTGGCAAACTCAGCCCGTAGCGCACATCCAAACGTTGGCGGTCATCCACCAGAAACGCTAAATAACTTAAACGTATTTCACTGCTTGCACCTATAAACGATTGAAAATCCAACCATTGCGGATTTCCAGCCTGCCCTTGCCAGTCTGCCACCACCAGCTTCCCGGTACGGGCAAAGCGTTTCCACAACACGCGCTGGCTGGAATCGCCCTCGCGCCAGGGCCGTAAATCGGCGCTGTCTGAACCAGCCTGAGCACTGGCCATTGCCTCGCTTTCGCCGTCCTCGGCTGTGGCGCGCAGTTCGGGCGCCGTGATGGGTTTTGCGAAAGCCAGGCCGGCTGACACCGGCCGCAACCAGGACCAGGCTTTCAACAGCCCAAAGGGGTAACGGGTTTCTATTCGAATTCGGTCCGGGCGCACATAACCACGGCGCGGCGCCCAAACCAGCACAGACACATCACGGCTTTGCCCTGCTGGCACACTCACCCACACAGGCAACGAATCTCCGCTGCTAACCTGCACCGCAATGGCGTCATCTTTACCCGCGGTCAGGCGCAAGCTAAATGGCATTGTGTCACCGGCAACGGACTCTCCCGCCCGGCTCAGGGCCAGAGTCAAACCGGCCAGGTTACGGTGGGTCTGGTGCATG
This sequence comes from Marinobacter sp. M3C, assembly GCF_023311895.1. GTDB lineage: Bacteria > Pseudomonadota > Gammaproteobacteria > Pseudomonadales > Oleiphilaceae > Marinobacter. The sequence goes on along the minus strand of NZ_CP092284.1, from coordinate 101,161 downwards.
GCGCCCACAAACACTCCGCCAAGGACAAAGGTCAGCATATAAATCAGGCTATTTTGATAGTTGATGCCGGTTATCAGCATGATCAATAGCAGCGCACCGAACATCACGCCGGCACCGGTAGGCAGAATAAACAGATTTTTCTGGCTGAACGTCTGGCGGTCAGATCTGGGCAGGCGGCGATTCACCCAGCGCTGCCAAAAACCATCAGTTGTCGGTTTCATAGTCGTCATTAATCCAGTATACGTAACAGCCTTTCGCGAATCGCCAGCGTATAGACAAATCGCCGAATTAATTTCCCTTAAAAAGAATACGAGAGGTTTTCCCCTTGATAGCGGCTACCCCCATCAGCGCTGATCAATTTGCCCGGCTTCAGGCCCATGCCAGCCAGTGCAGCGACTTTATGTGCCTGGGTGCTCCCGGCGCGGAAGCTGGCCGCGGTGAGCGCTTTGGTTTCACCGCACTGGCAACCGAGACCGTAGCGCTCGCAGGCAGCGATGTATACGCCGATAAAGCTGCGCTGGCCCGCACCGCGCACTTTATGGAAAACCAGCTAGCGCAGATGAAAAGTCAGCATTCGCAGGTTGACGAGCCGACGTCGCAAACAACACCCTGGCTGAGCGGCGGCTGGCTGGGTTTCGCCAGTTACGAGTTGGGGTATCGGCATTTGAAAGCTCCGGCGAATACGGCAACAACCACTTCATCCAGTACCGACCGCAATCCATTGCCCGCCATGCAAGCCGGTTTATACCTGTGGATGGCGAGCTGCGATCGGCAAAGTGGACAATATTACCTGTGGATTCATCCGCAGTGCGCAACTGCCACTCGGGCGCAACTGGCGGACTGGCAACAAGAAGACGCAGCTTCGCCCCTGCCCGAACAACACTGGCGCATGACCCAAGCATTTACGCCACGGCAATCAGCAGCAGATTTCATGGCCGGCGTTGAACGGGTGAAAGAGTACATTCTGGCGGGAGATTGCTATCAGGCCAATTTGTCCCAGCAGTTCAGCGGGCAGTACCGGGGCGATCCCTGGCGCGCCTATCAGGCGCTTGCCAGCGCGCACCCTACGCCCTACGGCGCCTTTCTACGGCTCGGCGACCAGGCCATTGTTTCGGCCTCGCCGGAGCGTTTTCTTCAGATCAGCGGCGATACCGTGCGCACCAGCCCTATCAAAGGCACACGGCCACGGGGCAAAGATGCCGAGCAGGATCGCGCCCTGGCGCAGGAACTGATGGATTCAGAAAAAGACCGTGCAGAAAATCTGATGATTGTGGATCTGCTGCGTAACGATCTCGGCCTGAACGCGGCCACGGGGTCTGTGCGTGTGGATAAACTTTTTGCGCTTGAGTCTTATCGCAACGTGCACCACTTGGTAAGCCACATTCATGCGACGCTGGCGCCCGGGGTATCGCCGCTGCGGGCGTTTTTCGATGCTTTTCCGGGTGGTTCGATTACTGGCGCGCCAAAAATCCGCGCAATGGAAATTATTCAGGAGTTGGAGCCGCACTGGCGCGGCCCTTATTGCGGATCGGTATTCCACCGCAACTTCGACGGCCAGCTAGACAGCAGCATCGCCATCCGCACCCTGGTGTGCGACAACGCCGGCGCCATCCATTGCTGGGGCGGCGGCGGCATAGTCACGGATTCAGAAGCCGAGAGCGAATACCAGGAAACCCTGACCAAGGTAAAACCGCTGATGGACTGCCTGGAACGAGAAGGCGGGCTATAGATTTGACGTATATAGATTAGAGATATATAGGCCACCCTCTTACAACACACGTTCCGGTTCCAGATTTAAAAGGCAATCAGGCGCTGTGCACCAAGCTGGCCTTCAGGAATTCCTGTTTTAAATCGTCAAACGTCTGCACCGCCGGGAACTGCGGAAATTCGCTGATCACGTTTTGCGGCGCGTGGAACAAAATACCGGCCTCAGCCTGCGCCAGCATGGTGGTGTCGTTGTAAGAATCGCCGGCGGCAATCACCCGGTAATTCAGCAGCTGAAAAGCACGAACCGACTGGCGCTTGGGGTCACGCTGACGCAGCAGGTAGTCGGTAATTTGACCGTTGTCCGCTACTTCCAGTTTGTGGCACAGCAACGCAGGATGGCCCAGCTTGGCCATCAGCGGCATGGCAAACTCGTAGAACGTGTCTGACAGAATCACCACCTGAAAGCGCTCGCGCAGCCAATCCAGAAAATCTGCGGCACCGGGCAGCGGGTCCAGCCCGCCAATGACTTCCTGAATTTGCGGCAGACCGTAACCGTGTTGGTCTAACAGCTTCACGCGCTGCTTCATCAGTACGTTGTAATCAGGAATGTCGCGAGTGGTTGCCTTGAGTTCTTCAATGCCGGTTTTCTCCGCAAACGCAATCCAGATTTCTGGAATCAATACTCCTTCAAGATCAAGGCATGCCAGTTCCACAGTGCTCTCCTGTTTCATCAATAAGGGAAGATTCGGTTGCCATCACAGTGCTGCGCACCCGCATCGGTTCGCTATGATAGAAAAAACCGCACGAAATTGCATCGCTCTGCACGCAGCCCGTCAGAGCACGGGAAGCTCTACATTCTCGAACAGCGCTTCAATCTCAGCGCGGTTGCTTTGTTTAGCCACAACCTGATCCACTACGTCGCGGGTCAGGTGGGGAGCAAAGCGCTGGATGAAATCGTACATGTAACCCCGTAAAAAGGTGCCCTTGCGGAAGCCGATGTGAGTAATGCTGCTGTCGAAGAGCTTGCTGGCATCTAGCGCCACCAGGTCAGTGTCTACTTTCGGGTCGTACGCCATGCTGGCAATAATGCCCACGCCAAGCCCCAGGCGCACGTAAGTTTTGATCACGTCGGCGTCGGCGGCGGTAAACACCACCTTGGGAATCAGGCTTGCGCTTTTGAAGGCTTCATCAAGCCGCGAGCGACCGGTAAAGCCGAACACATAGGTTACCAGGGAATATTCCGCCAGCTTGGCAAGAGTTAGCTCCGGTTCCGCTGCCAACGGGTGGTCTTTCGGCACCACGATGCTGCGATTCCAGCGGTAACAGGGCATCATGATTAGGTCGTTGAACACTTCCATGCCTTCGGTGGCAATGGCGAAATCGGCCGTGCCGGTGGCGGCCATTTCTGAAATCTGGGTGGGCGTACCCTGGTTCATGTGCAAAGACACGTCTGGATAGGCGTCCAGAAACCCACGAATCACCGGCGGCAAGGCGTAACGTGCCTGGGTGTGGGTGGTGGCTATGCTCAAGTCACCGGCGCGCTGGTTACTGAATTCCTGGGCAATCTTTTTGATGCCCTCGGCCCGGCGCAAAATTTCGCCGGCTTCGCGCACAATAATTTCGCCGCCCGGGGTAATACGGGTCAGATGTTTGCCGCTGCGGGCAAAAATCTCCAGCCCCAGCTCGTCTTCCAGCAGGCGAATCTGCTTGGAAATACCCGGCTGCGACGTAAACAGACTCTGCGCTGTAGCCGACACGTTCAGGTCGTGATGCGCAACCTCCCAGATGTAACGTAGCTGTTGTAATTTCATTAGCTGGGTTGCTCCCCGAGCGACCGGCGCAACGGCCGGTTCGCACTCACTGAGTTAAAGGATGTAGACCAGCATTTTACGCATAAGAGAATTATTTTTCATTCTTTTTTCGAATAATTAAAACCTGAAGCGTAAAGCGCCCATCAGCGCTCAATTACCCGCCTGAACGGTGGCAGCGAATCCAGTAGCAGCTGGCCATAGCGCCGCGCCACAATGCGCCGGTCCAAAATCGTCACCCGCCCGGTGTCTTCTTCGGTGCGCAGCAAGCGCCCTACGGCCTGAACCAACTTAATAGACGCTTCCGGCACGGTAATCTCCATAAACGGATTACCACCGCGCTGGGTCACCCACTCCGCCAGGCTGGCATCAATCGGGTCATCGGGTACTGAAAACGGCAAACGGGTAATCACCACGTGGTGCAGGTACTTACCCGGCAGGTCTATGCCCTCGGCAAAACTGGCAACCCCAAACAACACGCTGGGCCGGCCTTCATCCACCCGCGCGCAGTGTTGGCGCAGCACTTCGCCTTTGGCCATGTCGTCCTGGGTAATAATCAGCCCGGGGTAGTCACTGGCTAGCGCATCCCTTACCTGGTGCATCTGGCGCCGCGACGTAAACAACACCAGGGTCGCGGTTTCCCCTTGCCACAGCGTAGGCAGGCGTTCAATCAGCTCTTCCAGAAAACCGTCGTCGGTGGGCATGGCCTTCATGGCCGGCACTTCCACCGTAGCCATTTGCTGGTAACGAAACGAGCTGGGCACGACCAGGTAGCGGGCGTCTTCGGGCAACCCCGCACGGGAGCGAAGGCGGTCAAATTTACCCAAAGCCGTTAGCGTAGCGCTGGTTAATACCGAACCGTAGGCCCGCGACCACAGCCGCGTATACAGCAGGTTGTCGGCTAAAACCGGCGAACTGTAAAGGGTGATGTCCTCGGCGTGGTCCCAGCGCTGGCGCACTGTCCAGCGAGCCGGCGGCGGGCTTTTTGTTTCCTCACACCAGGCCGCCCAAAGGCGCAGCTGCTCTTCAGAGCGGCTGTGGAACGAGCCAATCACCGGGTACCAGGATTCTGCCGTTTCACGGTCAATATCGTGGGTTTTGCGCTCGTCAAAGGCACCCTGAAGCTCTTCAGCCAGAGCACCCAGATGGCGCGAAAAATTAGCGCTGGCAATGCGCGCTTCCGCCGCCAGTGCCACCATGGCATCGGGCAGCTGGCCTTCGGGATAGCGCCACTGGGCCGAGCGGCGCTCTTCGTTGAATTCCCAGGTAATATTGTGTTCGCAATATTCGTATACCCGGGTGACCACCAGATCGACCTCCCGCGCGGCTTCGCTGATGCGCTCCAGGGTTTTTGCCCCCTGGGTGCCAGGACTCAGGTACGGCTGCATTTTTACCAGCATCTGCGACAACTGTTTTAGCCAGCTGCGAGTAGAGTTCAGCGAAATAGACGCGGCGAAGTGATTCAGCGCTTTGTCTGGCAGATGGTGGGCTTCGTCAAATATAAACAGGGCGTTTTCCGGCTCTGGCAGTATCGCGCCACCGCCCAGGGCCAGATCTGCCAGCACCAGGTCATGGTTGGCTACGACTATATCGGCGGCGTCCAGATCTTTGCGGGCTTCAAAAAACGCGCAGCTGTCAAAATAACTGCAGTGGCGGTTGGTGCACTGCCGGTGGTCGGTGGTTACCTGGCGCCAGATATCGTCCGGAATCTGCTCCGGCCAGTGGTCGCGGTCGCCGTCCCACTTGCGCGCGCCGTAACTGGCCAACATTTCCTCGAAAAACGCGCGGGTGCCGGGTTCTTCTTTACCCGGCGCATCCAGCAAAAACAGCGGCATGGTGTCACTGTCGCCGTTGCCTTCGTCGTGCAGACGGCCTTCCAACCGCGACATGCACAAATAGCGGCCGCGGCCTTTGGCCAGGGTCCAGTTGATATCCATCTTGCTGTGCTTTTTCAGGTCTGGCAGGTCTTTCAGAACAATCTGGTCTTGCAGCGCCACCGTGGCGGTAGAAATCACCAGGGTTTTGTTCAGGGCTTTGGCCACCGGAATAGCGGCAATCAGATAGGCCAGGGTTTTACCGGTACCGGTACCGGCCTCCACCACACAGGCCGACGGCGGTGACGTACGCTGGCCATCGTTGTCGGTGATGTCGCCCATATAGCGGGCGATTTCGGCAATCATCAGGCGCTGGCCATAACGTGCGCGCACCTGCTTACCCGCCAACATGTCGCGGTAACCCTGCTGGATTTGCTGCTTGGTCTGTTCGCTCAGGGCCATCAGCGCGGGCTCATCCAGTCGCGTACAATACCCAGTCGAAATTGTTGCCCTTGCCTGCTTAACACCACGCCATCCTCAGTAATTTCTTCCACCCGCAAGCCTTGAAAGCTATCGCCCGGCCGCAGATTCTGGTTATTGATCATTACCCTGCGGGCCTGTGGCACCGAGGCAAATATGTGACTGTTTACCGTCAAATCCGGCACGCTGCGCTGGAACGACAGCGGCAGCTCAACCAAGTGCGGAACACGCACGCCATCTGCGCTACTTGCAGACACCCCGGCGCCCGAGGACACCAGCGAGCCAATCGGGTTATTACGATTGCCATTGCGATCAAACGCACCGCTGTTGCCGTAGCCCGACGGCACAATCACCGTCGGTGATTGAAACTCTGACGGGAACGCTGATTGAACGTCTGACGGCTGCGGCGCTGGAATCGCGCCCATTGCTGCTGAATTCTGCGCGGCCGTTGCCGGCACAGGATTTACAGAAGCTGCAGTCGGCGCCTCTTCAGGCGCACTCATTAGGTTCGCCATTGGGTCGTCTTGATCTGGCCAAAACACATAAGCCAATACCCCGGCATTCAGTAACAAACCCGCTGCCAACAATACCTGAATTGGCCAGTGCCGTTTTGGCGGCCGATGAATAAGCTGCAGCTGGCGCCCCAAATCCGGCACTTTGCCTTGATGGCGCTCGCTCTCCGATTTACGCAGCGCATCTAATATGTAGGACATGCCTAACCCTCCGGCGGCACGGGCGCCGCTGCATTAGTGGTCAGAACGTCGCCTTTGTCTTGCAGTCGCGGCACCGCTGCGTTCAGGTCATTGTGCATCTGAATCACCGTCATAGCGCCGGCGATACCGTCTTCAGCCAAACCCTTCCGGCCCTGATACCAGCGCACTTGGTCTTTGCTGGAGCGACGCTTTAGTTCGGCGTTGAGTGCTTGGTCGTCAGCGGTTAAACGGTCCACCAGTTCCATCATGCGCGCGCTTAACCATAGGTTTTCGCCGTTGGCGCCGCTAAACGGGCTGTCTGGGCGCAGGTATTCCGGATACTGCCACAGCACCCGATAATCCCCAAACCACAACGGTTCCAGATCGCCAAAGGCAACGCTCACCGGCCCCTGCTGCGTCAGCAAGTCAGCCTGCTGCTGGTGCAAACGCCGCAACACCACGTAGCGGTCGCGGGTATTGCCGACATCGTTCTGCAGTCTGCCCTCTAATCCGCCCCTTAATTTTAAAATGGCCGGCCGGTCAAGCAATTCCAGGCTTAGCCGGGTTCCGGTGCGCTCCAGGCAGCCAAGCCCCTCAGCCCGGGCAAAGTCACAGGCTATGGGCGCTTGTTGAGGCTGGTAGTTAATCTGCCAAGCACCAAACAACGCCACAAATGCCGCTGGCAGTTCCAAGCTGTGCGCCTGCAGTTCAAATGTTGTAAGCCCGCCAGCACCGACGGCTGTTTTGGCGACGGTTGCCAGCGTGGCAATATCGCGCGTTATGCGCCCACTGCGTTGAGTCGATTCATTATCCGTGGGTGCGACCTCTGCTACAGGAATTTCAGCAGCCGGGGCGGACATAAACCCGTCAAAATCGCCATTATTCCAACGCTGCACGGCCCACAGGGTTAATACGATGGCCATCAACAGGGACGCCAGAAGTGACCCGAGGCGGCGAAGCCTGAATGCTCCCTGCCCGCTGGAAGGATGGCTACCACGAACTTCACGCGCCGCAGTGCGGATATGAACCGCCGTAATTTCGTGTTCGCCGTCGGCGTAAGCGCCCAAAAGTGCGCGATCGCTGATCAGGTTGATCAGTCGCGGTATGCCCTGGCTTTCACGAAATAAACGCCGCGTGGCCGCACGGCTGAACAGCTCGCCGCGCACACCGGCCACGCTGAGCCGATAACGCAAATACGCAGCCAACTCCTGGCGATTGATCGCTTTAAGATGATAACGCGCCGTAATACGCTGGTTCAGCTGACGCAGCTGCGGCAACGCAAGAATGTTTTGCAGCTCGGGCTGGCCCAGCAGCACAATCTGCAACAGTTTTTTCTCGGCGGTTTCCAGATTGGTCAACAGGCGCAGCTGTTCCAGCACATCCGCCGATAAATTCTGCGCCTCGTCAATAATCAGAACTTTGTGCCGACCGGCAGCGTGAGCTTGCAGCAGGTGGTGATTAATCAGGTCCACCAGCTGTTTGATGCTGGCGTCGTCGCGGTGGAGTATTTCCAACTCGTCGCAGATCACCATCAGCATTTCAGCGACAGACAGGCGCGGGTTGATAATCAACGCAATGTCGGCATTTTGCGGCGCGTTTTCAATAAAACAGCGGCAAATAGTGGTTTTCCCGGTGCCCACTTCCCCGGTAATCACAATAAAACCGCCCTGCCCGGGAATGCCATACATCAAGTGCGCCAGGGCCTCTTTATGGCGCTCACTGAGGTACAAATAGCGCGGGTCAGGCGCTATGGAAAAGGGGGGCTCGCGAAAACCGAAGAAGTCGTAATACATGGTTACGCTAATATCCCGTTTGGCTAATTCGTGAACCTGCTGAGCAAGAGGCTCCCCAACGAATTAGGAGTCATCAACCAATTAAAAGTCATCAAGCATCAGCTCGTCACTGTCGTCGGCGGCAAACGGATCCCGCTTTACCTTACCGTCATTAATCAGGAAGTCGCGGCGCTGCATGTACGCATTGCGAAAAAACACATAACGGTCACCGGAAATCAGCTTTTCAGCCGGAATCAGGTCAGCCCGCACGTCCACCAGCTGCACGCCACGGGCGTACTCATTGTATGGGCTTTCAATTTCGTCCCAGGTGGATGGCAATACAAAGCGATCGACACCAAAGCCTGCAAAATCCCGCGGGTTGGATGGCCCCAGCACGGGCAGCATTAAGTAAGAGCCGGCGCCCGAACCCCAATAGCCCAAGGTTTGACCAAAATCTTCCGGGCGCTCGGGCAAATCCCAGGCGGTGGCCACATCAAACATGCCCGCTAGCCCGAACACCGTATTAAAGGTAAAACGGCCTGCGGCCACGACGGCCGACTCCAGCTTTAGCTGCAACACGCTGTTGGTGAAATTTCTAAGTTCCCCCAAGTTGCTGAACACATTGGTAACGCCACGGTCGGCAAAGTCCGGCATAATCGCGCGGTAACTCTGGGCAATCGGCTTCAGAACCCAACGGTCCAAGCTTTCGTTAAACGCAAACACCTTGCGGTTCCAATTTTCATAAGGGTCGCGTTTGTGCTTGCTGGAATTCGTGGTCAAGGCCGCAGATTCAGTAAACCCTGCGTTTGCCCGTTGCTCTGCTGTCTGTGTCAATGCTTGGGGCTGGGCCTGGCCGGATGCGAATAAAAGCATCAACGCCAACGCCACCGAGGCACCACGGGGAAGCTCAAACAGTGAGCAGGGCCGGAGATTAGTTTGGGTCATGTTAAGCTCTTTACATTCTATATTTACAAACGGAGAGATCGATGTCGGTACCGGGAAATCTTGTCAACACAATCACGACCCCCCTGCGCTGGGGTGATATGGACGCCTACGGGCACGCCAACAACACAGTGTACTTCCGCTTCTTTGAGGAAGCTCGAATTGTCTGGCTGGCCGACATGAAAATCGGCATGAGCGGTCCCACAGGACCCATTATTATAAAGACTAGCGCGACCTTTCTAAAGGAATTGAAGCACCCTGCCAACTTGGTGATTACTACCTACGCCGACAAAGCCGGCAACACCAGCCTCGACACCTACCACGAGATAAAAGACGCAGACAACGGACAACTCTACGCAGAAGGATACGCAAAGCTCGTGTGGTTTGATCACAACACCCGCGGTTCCTGCCCTTTACCAGACGTTCTGCGGGCCCTTGCCACAAACGCCTGAACGGTTTGAAAGAAAAAAGCGGCGGGCAAATCACCCGTCGCTTTTTGTCAGCGGCGGCGCAAAACCACGCTGCCAATAGAATAACCGGCACCAAACGAGCATATTACGCCAACATCCCCGGACACCAGGTCGTCTTTATTCAGATGAAAGGCAATGATTGAACCGGCGGAGCTGGTGTTGGCGTATTCATCCAGAATCACCGGTGCCTCGTCTTCGGTGGCATCGCGGCCCAGAACCCGGCGCGCAATCAGGTGGTTCATGTTCAGGTTGGCCTGATGCAACCACATGCGCCGCAGTTGATCGGGCGTCAGCCCAAGGCTCTGCAGATGGTTCTGAATGGTGTCGCCCACCAGAGGTGACACTTCCTTGAACACCTTGCGGCCCTGCTGCACAAACAATTTGTCAGGCTGACCAACACCGCTGTCGTCGGCGCGATTCAAAAACCCGAAATTGTTGCGGATGGCGTTGGAAAACAGGGTTTTCAGACGGGTACCCAGAATTTCAAACCCCGCGCCCGGCGCTACCGCGTCTTCCCGCTCAACCAGAATGGCGGTGCAGGCATCACCAAATATAAAGTGGCTGTCGCGTTCGCCAAAATTCAGGTGGCCGGAACAGATTTCCGGGCTAACCACCAGCACCGCGCGGGCCGTGCCGTTTTCCACCGAATTCACTGCGGCCTGCAAACCAAACGTGGCAGAGCTACACGCCACGTTCATATCGTAAGCAAAACCCTGAATGCCCAACGCGTTCTGAACTTCAATCGACACCGCCGGGTAGGCCCGCTGTAAGTTGGAGCAAGCCACAATCACCGCGTCTACGTCATCCGCGGTTTTACCCGCCTGCTGCAGGGCTTCGCGACAGGCCGCTACCGCCATATCGCACTGAACCGAAGGCCGATCGTTGGCGCGGTCCGGAATATTCGGCTTCATCCGCGTGGGGTCCAGAATACCCACTTTATCAATCACGTGGCGGCGCTTTATACCAGACGCTTTTTCAATAAAGGCCGAAGACGAATGCACCAAGGCCAGCTGCTCACCACGGGCAATCGCATCGGCATGCTCGGCGTTGTGCAGGTCTACGTACTGATTGAACGTTGCAACCAGTTCGTCATTGCTGATGGTTGCCGGTGGTGTGTACAAACCGGTTCCACTGATGATGGCTTTCATCACGCTAACCCCATGTTATGGTTGAAATCTGAAATCTGAAACCTGAAAGGTTAAAGAGAAAAAGGTTACCACAGTCACCGGCGTTTGCCCGCGTTCCCATTACACCCGGGTAGCCTGCCATTGCTTATCAAGGCGCTTGATAGACACTGTCATCTGCGTGCCCAACTGCTGGGCGAAAAACGACACCCGGTATTCTTCCAGCATCCAGCGGTAAAGCTCAAGCTCCGGGTCTTTAACACCCTGGCGTTGCTGCTCTACAAGCTTGCTGGCGTAACGCGCCCACAGCGGTTCAATGGTATGCAGGAACTCCCGCTCGCGGCCCATCTCCCGCGGCATCTTCTCAAACCGTACCAGAGCCGCTTCAAAATAACGCCCGAACTGGGCCAGCGACTGCGCCGGCGTGTTCACCAAAAACCCCGGGTAAACAAGGTTCCGCATCTGGAACTTAATGTCGGCCATGGAATTGGCCAGGGCCAAATTAATCTTGCCCTTCAGCCGCTTTGCCACCTGTTGGTAACCGTGCATGGCCTGATGAAGGTGGTCTACCGCGGTTTCGAGCGCGGGAATAAAGTCGCCCCGATGCTGGTTAAAACAAACGTCGAACGCCTCCGGGCTGCGCGGTAACGAACCACCCAGAAAGTGCTGCATGGCGGTCGACAGCAGCAGGTCGTCCAGCAGAATGCGCGCCTGCCCTACCGGTGCGAACATCAGCGCCGCCTGTTTGAATTTCGGCAGCTTGCGTTCCAGATCGTCCAGGGTGTTGGCGAAACGATTCAGAATTAGCCGGGCGATGGCCTTGCGGGTAATGGTTTCCGCCGTTAACGAGTCCAGGCAGCGGGTTTGCCGCACGTCTTTGCCCAGGTCCTCCAGAGCCGGATACACCGTCACCTGCATACCGCCTTTTTCGGTTTGCACCTGCTGGGCCAAGGTGCCGAACTGCCAGCTGGAATGAGTCGCTGTAGTGGTCTCGTCTTTGCTGTCGGTGGCGGTAATTGACGCCAAGGCCTGCTCGGCTTTAGCCTCAAGCTGGTTTTGCAAATCAACGGTTTCACGGCTTTCCGCGATAACCGCGCCTTTGTCGCCGGTCACCCGCAGATTCATTCGCAGGTGCCGTGGCAGATCGTTTTGCTGCCAGGCTTGCGGGTCTATCTGCACCCCGGTCATGCGCCGCAGTTGCGCGCCCAGTTGCAACGCCAGCGGCTCGTTAGAAGGCTGTAGGTTGGCCAGAGCCGCGTCGACGAAATCCGGCACCGGGACAAAATTACGCCTCAGGGATTTCGGCAGCCCTTTCACCAGCGCAATACACTTTTCCCGCAGCAATCCGGGCACCAGCCATTCCAGGCGACGCGCCGGAATCTGTTTCAGTGCCATCAATGGCACCCGCAGAGTCACGCCATCGCGCTCGCTGGTGGGCTCAAACTCGTAATCCAGCGGGTATTTCACTCCCTCCCACTCCAGAAAATCCGGGTAGAGGGCACCCGCCTGGGCGTCCAGCGGGCGCTGCAGCACGTCTTCTTCGGTCAGCTCCAGAGCTTTGAGCTCGGCGGCTTCCAGATTTTTCCACCAGTGCTCAAAATGGCGACCGCTGACGATGTCTGCCGGCAAGCGCTGATCGTAAAAGGCCACCAGGGTTTCGTCGTCTACCAGCAAATCCCGGCGACGGGTTTTCTTTTCCAGGTCTTCGACCGATTCCAACATTAGCCGGTTAAGTTCAATAAACGGCGCCCCTGAGCGGTAATCGCCGTCTACCAAGGCGTGGCGAATAAACAAGTCGCGGCAGGCGGCCGGGTCAATGTCGCTGTAAACAATGGCACGGCGCGGAACAATGTCTAAGCCGTACAGGGTGATTTTTTCAAAACCCATCACTTGGGCGCGTTTTTGCTCCCAGTGCGGCTCAAAATAGTGATGCTTTACCACGTGGGCGGCCAAGGGCTCTATCCACTGGGGCTGAATGGACGCCACCATGCGCCCGAACACCCGGCTGGTTTCCACAATTTCAGTGGCCACAATCCACTTGGGCGCGGTTTTCGCCACCTTCGAGCCCGGGAATATCAGCAGCTTGCGATTGCGCGTAGCCATGTATTCGCGGTTTTCAAACTTTGTTGCCACCTGTCCTAACAAACCCGACAACACCGCGGTGTGTAACGACTGATAGCTGGCAGCCTGGGGGTTCAACTTAAGCTTCTGTTCGCGGCAAATCAGCGTCAGCTGGCGGTGCACGTCACGCCATTCGCGCATGCGCATCCAGCTCAGAAAGTTTTTCTGACAGACTTTTTTCAGCTGATTCAGCGACAGTTCCTGGCGCTGCTCTTCGTAAAAATTCCAGATATTCAGCAGGGTAACAAAGTCGGATTCTTTGTCATTGAACGGCGCATGGGCCTGGTCTGCCTGCTGCTGTTTGTCTTGCGGCCTGTCACGGGGGTCTTGCACGCTCAGCCCGGCAATAATAATCAGCACTTCACTCAGGCTGCCCTGCTCCGCAGAGGTCACCAGCATGCGAGCAAGGCGCGGGTCTAGCGGCAGGCGCGACATGGTGCGACCAGCCGCGGTTACCCGGCGCTTGTCGGTGACCGCACCCAACTCTTCAAGCAGTTTGTAGCCATCGTTTATTTGGCGATTATCCGGCGATTCCAAAAACGGAAAGTGACGAATATCACCCAGGCCCGAGGTGGCCATCTGCAAAATCACCGAGGCCAGATTGGTGCGCAGAATTTCGGGGTCAGTGTATTCCGGGCGATTGATAAAATCGTTTTCGTCATACAGGCGAAAACAGATGCCCGGTGCCACTCGCCCACAGCGGCCGGCGCGCTGGTTAGCGCTGGCCTGGGAAATCGGCTCTATAGGCAAGCGCTGAATTTTCGAGCGCACGCTGTAGCGGCTGATGCGCGCCACACCGGTATCCACCACGTAACGAATGCCCGGCACCGTTAGCGAGGTTTCTGCCACGTTGGTAGACAACACCAAACGACGGCCGCGATGGCTCTGGAACACCCGGTTCTGTTCCTGATTGCTAAGCCGCGAATACAGCGGCAGCACTTCGGTGTGCCGCAGCTCGGCGTGGCGCAACACGTTGCTCAAGGCCCGAATTTCCCGCTCGCCGGGCATAAACACCAATACATCACCTGGCGGCTGGCTGGCGCTGCGCTCGTGCTGCTCAATTTCTTCCAACGCCTGCAAGACGCCGTCGGTCCAGCCCTGATCCCGGTCGTCGTCATCGCCGACCAATGGGCGATAGCGCACTTCTACCGGAAAGGTACGGCCGCTGACTTCAATCACCGGGGCGTTATTGAAGAACTCACTAAAGCGCCCAAGCTCGATGGTGGCGGAGGTAATAATGATTTTAAGGTCGGGCCGCTTTGGCAGCAGCTGTTTCAGATACCCCAGCAAAAAGTCGATGTTCAGACTGCGCTCGTGGGCTTCGTCGATAATCAGCGTGTCATAACGGTCTAAAAACGGGTCGTGCTGGACTTCCGCCAGCAGGATACCGTCCGTCATCACTTTCAGGCGGGAATCTTCGGAGGTGGTATCGGTAAAACGAATCTGGTAACCCACTTGCCGGCCGGTTTGTTCGCCCAGCTCTTCGGCAATGCGCGCCGCCACGCTGCGGGCGGCAATACGCCGGGGCTGGGTGTGGCCAATCAAGCCACGAATACCCAAGCCGGCGTTCATGCAAATCTTTGGAATCTGGGTGGTTTTACCAGAGCCGGTTTCACCGGCAATAATCACCACCTGATTGTCCGCAATAGCAGCGGCTATGTCGTCTACCCGCTCCGAAACCGGCAAGCCCTCAGGGAAGCTGGCCGGTTTGTGCAAGCGCTGGCGCGACTGCACTTTTTCCTGCCCGGCCTGCAGCCAGCGGCCAATTTTTTCCAGCTCTTTGGTGTCTGGGCGGCCTTTGGCGCGGGCAAGAGTTCGACTTATGCGGGCGGATTCTAGCTGCGCGCAGGCGCCAAGCTGCTCCGTTATGCCATTAAGAGCGCCATGCTCAGGAGGCGTTGCAGAAACAGTGTCAGTTGAAGATTTATTGATTGCTTGCTTCTTCCCTTAGTTCGCGGCGCAGCACTTTGCCAACGTTGGTTTTTGGCAACTCGGTGCGGAATTCAAAATGCCGCGGCACTTTGTAGGCCGTCAGGCGTTCACGGCAAAACTCTTTCAGCTCACCGGCGGTCACACCGTCTTTGGAAGCAACCAGATACACTTTTACGGCTTCACCGCTTTTTTCGTCAGGTATGCCCACCGCGGCGCATTCCAGCACGCTAGGGTGGCCGGTGATCACATCTTCGACTTCATTGGGATATACGTTGAAGCCAGACACAATAATCATATCTTTCTTACGATCCACAATGCGAATGTAGCCATCTTCCTGAATAACAGCCACGTCACCCGTGCGCAAATAGCCGTCGTCGGTCAGGGATTTACGGGTATCGTCCGGGCGCTGCCAGTATCCGCGCATGACCTGCGGGCCCTTAACACAAAGCTCGCCGCGCTCGCCAAAGGGCGTTTCATTGTTATCGTCATCCACGGTTTTCAGCAGAGTACCCGGCAGAGGCAAACCAATGGTGCCCAGCTGAATAGCGCTGCGCGGGTTAAAACTCACCACTGGCGAGGTTTCAGTCATGCCATAACCTTCGCAAATGTCGCAGCCGGTCACCCGCTTCCAGGTTTTCGCCGCCGTGGACGTGAGCGCCATGCCGCCGGAAGCGGTCAGCTTCAGATGGCTAAAATCCAGCTTGCAGAATTCTTCGTTATTACACAGCGCCACAAACAGCGTGTTCAGACCCAGAAACGCCGTGAATTCATGATTTTGCAGCTCTTTCACAAAAGCGTTTATATCCCTCGGATTGGGAATCAGCACGTTGTGGGCGCCGGCTTCCAACATGGTGCCGCAGTTCAGAGTGAACGAGTAGATGTGATACAGCGGCAGCGGTGCAATCACCACTTCTCTGCCTTCAATAATATTGTCTTCCAGCATCGGCCGAATCTGCAGCAGGTTTGCCACCAGATTGCCGTGGGTCAGCATGGCGCCTTTGGCCACGCCGGTCGTGCCGCCGGTGTACTGCAGCACGGCGATGTCGTCCTGTTTGCATTCAACCGGAGTGAACTTCTCGCGCGCGCCGGCTGCCAGCACCGCGGGTAATTTGTGGGCCTGGGGCAAATTGTACGCAGGCACCATTTTCTTGACGTGCTTGACCACCGTGTTCATCAACGTGCGCTTAACGGTGGAATGCATATCCGCCACTTCGGTCACAATCACGTGTTCAATGCTGGTATTGGGCAGCACTTTTTCCGCGTTGGCGGCCATATTAGCCAGCACCACCAGCGCTTTTGCGCCCGAGTCGTTAAACTGGTGTTCCATTTCGCGGGTGGTGTACAGCGGGTTGGTGTTCACCACAATCAGCCCGGCGCGCATGGCACCAAAGGTAACCACCAAATACTGACACACGTTCGGCATTTGAACGGCAATACGGTCACCGGGCTTAAGGTCGGTTTTATTCTGCAACCAAGCTGCAAAATTACGGCTTTGAACATCCAGATCTTTATAACTGAGGGTAACGCCAACAGCAGACACCGCAGGGCGGTCCGCGTACTTGATTACCGCCTGATTGAACACGTCAACCATGCTTGAGTATTTTGCCAGATCGACATCCAACGACACACCTTGTGGGTACTTGTCTTGGTAAAACTGTTCGAAACTCATCATTACTCGAACTCCTGTCTGGGCTTTTCTAGTTATAATATTAGGCCTGGCAAGTTGTGCGACTGAGTTTCTTCGCTGAAATCAAGTCGACGAAAGTCTAAGTCGCAGAGTCGATGAAATAATAGCAGTTTTGAGCTCAAGCAAATAGCAGTTTCTACCCACCACCTTATTCATTTTCCTGCAAATTACCGCTATTTACTCAGCTGTTTCATCGCGCCTTCCAAGCCTTCCACCGTCAGCGGATACATCTGGTTATCCACCAGCTGACGGGCCATGGCCATAGAGCCGCCCTGCGCCCAAAAGGCCTCTGGCAAGGGGTTCAGCCAAACCACTTTGCGGAAATGATCGGTAATGCGTTGAAACCAGGTGGCGCCGGATTCTTGATTCCAATGTTCAATAGAGCCGCCCGGATGGCTGATTTCGTAAGGCGCCATGGTGGCGTCCCCGACAAAAATAACCTTGTAATCCGAGCTGTATTTATTCAGCAGTTCCCAGGTCGGCGTTACCTCGTTGGTGCGCCGAACGTTCTGGGTCCACACGCCCTCGTAAATGAAGTTGTGAAAGTAAAAATACTCCATGTGCTTGAATTCCAGCCGCGCCGCTGAAAACAGCTCTTCACATTCGCGAATGTGTGGGTCCATAGAACCGCCCACATCAAAAAAGATCAGCACTTTTACAGCGTTGTGGCGCTCGGGCACCATTTTCAGATCAAGGTATCCGGCGTTACGGGCGGTGGAGCGAATGGTGTCGTCCATGTCCAGGGTGTCAGCGGCGCCCTGGCGGGCAAATTTACGCAACCGGCGCAACGCCACTTTGATGTTGCGAATGCCTAGGGTAACGCTGTCATCCAGGTCTTTAAACTCGCGTTTTTCCCACACTTTTACCGCGCGACCGTGGCGGCCTGTTTTCTGGCCGATACGAAAGCCTTCCGGATTGTAGCCATCCGCACCAAAGGGCGATGTGCCGCCGGTGCCGATCCATTTATTACCGCCGGCGTGGCGCTCTTTCTGCTCTTCCATGCGCTTTTTGAAGGTTTCGATCAGTTCTTCCAGGCCGCCCAGGGAATCGATTTTCGCCTTTTCTTCATTGCTCAGGTGCTTTTCAAACTCGGCCCGCAGCCAATCGTCGGGAATCAGCGATTGCAGCAACTCGTCCAGATGCTCGATGCCCTCAAAATACACCTTGAAAGCACGGTCGAATTTATCGTAGTGGCGCTCGTCTTTGACCAGGCACAGGCGCGCCAGATAATAGAATTCTTCCATGTCTGCGAAAGCCAGGCGTTGCTGAAGGGCCTCCAGCAAGTCGAGAAACTCCCGCAGGCTGGCCGGCACTTTCGCCCGTCGCACTTCCAGAAAAAAATTGATCAGCATAAAACCCTACCTTTAAGACTAACCGCGGCGGCGCGCCATAAACGCCAGCTTCTGCAACAGGTGTACATCCTGCTCGTTTTTCACCAGAGCGCCGTACAGCGGTGGCAAAGCACTGCTGCTGTCTTTCTGGTGCAGCATCTTGGCAGACAGCTCATCGGCCATCAGCAGCTTCAGCCAGTCAATCAACTCAGAGGTAGACGGCTTCTTCTTCAGGCCAGGCACCTTGCGCACGTCAAAAAACACTTCCAGGGCATCGCGTACGACCTGCTGCTGAAGACCCGGGAAATGCACGTCAACAATGCTTTGCATGGTGCCCTGGTCAGGAAAGCTGATGTAGTGAAAAAAGCAGCGGCGCAGGAAGGCGTCGGGCAGTTCTTTTTCGTTGTTACTGGTGATCACAATGATCGGCCGATACTTGGCCTTTACGAACTGCTGGGTCTCGTAAACGTAGAACTCCATGCGGTCGAGCTCTTGCAACAGATCGTTGGGGAACTCAATGTCGGCCTTGTCGATTTCATCAATCAACAACACCACTTGCTCTTCGGATGCGAAGGCTTCCCACAATTTGCCGGGAATAATGTAGTTGCTGATGTCTTTCACTTTCTCATCGCCCAACTGGGAATCCCGCAGGCGCGACACCGCATCGTATTCGTACAGACCCTGCTGGGCTTTGGTGGTGGACTTGATGTGCCAGGGAATCAAACGCTTGCCCAAGGCCGCCGCTATTTCTTCCGCCAGCAGGGTTTTGCCGGTGCCGGGCTCACCTTTGATCAGCAACGGGCGTTGCAGCGTTATAGCCGCGTTCACAGCCATTTGCAGGTCGTCGGTGGCGACGTATTTATCGGTGCCGGTAAATTTCATGTTCTGGGTCCTGTAAGTTACTTCTTGCGATCGTTGTCGGGCGTTTTCTTTGGCTCAGGGTCCGTGTCTTTTTCAGCGCCTTTTTCAGCGCCTTTTTCAACTTCGGCGTCTGGCAGGTCGTCAAATTCAGACAGGTCAAAATCGTCATCAAAAGCCAAAGGTTCAGGGTCGTCCTCTTCCGGCTCTATCAGCGGTATGGTTTCTTCGGGCAGTGGCTCTATGGTGGGCACTGAGGTTTCGTCAACCACGGGCTCAGCGGCGGGTTCTGGCTCAATCAGGTCATCCGGGCTTAGTTCCGGTACGTTTTCCGGCTCGTCGATGTCGGTAATCACCGGCACGGCAGCCACTTCCGGGGCTGGAACGGGCGCAGCCGCTTCTGCTTCCACGTTTGCTTCGGCGCCCGCTTCCGCATCGGTTTCATCGATGTTTTTGCGTTTGCGCAGCAGCAGCCAGATCAACAGGGCCAGCACCAGAAGAACACCGGCACCGGCGGCCATCATCCAAGGCGCTATTGCAGAATCCGCGTTCTCGGACTCTGCTAGCTCGGGCTTGTCCAGCTCAGATACGTCTATTGGCGGTATAGCTGCTTCCGGCTCAGGGGCTGGCTCAGGATCCTTGGCTGGCTCGGGCTCAGTTACAGGCTCGACTACAGGCTCAACGTCTGCAGCAGGTTCGTTGACAAGTTCAGACGCGGGCGCCTCCGCAGCCGAAGGCGCTGCATCTACCAGCAGCTGGGATTCCGCAGGGGTAACGGGCTTAAACGGATTAGCGACGTCAATTTCAGGTGCAAACAGTGGCGCGTCTGCGGCGGACGCTTCGGCACCGGCAGCAGGTTCAAACCGCGTAGTTCCAGAGAACTTGCGCGCAAAGGTACTGCTGCGCGCTTCCACAATCACCTGGTACTGGCCGGCGGTCGGCATTTCGGCAATGTTATAGCGATACACGCCATCTGCTGGCGGGCTCTGCTCTGACAACACCTTGGTACCGCTACGGCCATCTTCATTAGCCAGCGTCAGGTTAACGGTCAGCACACTCAGAAAATCGGCATTGGTAATCGGTTCATCACCGTCAAACAGCCCGACTCGAATCGCCAGCGGTTTCTCAATGGAGAAGGTGCCGGGAATGGGACTCACAATCATCCGCAAATCACTCACTACGCTTACACGGCTGCCCTCGCCTAGCTGGCCGTCCAGGCTCCAGCGGCCGGCTACGGGGTCGGTTACGGTAATCAGGTCATAACCCGGTTCGCGAGCCCAGCGAATATTGTCCGGGTGCTGCTGCAAGGTGGTCGCGTCTGCACCGGGCGCTTTCAAAGCCAAGGCGCGGTTGTCAGATGTTTCATTGTCGCCCCAGAAAATCAGCGCGGTGTATTCGGTTACACCGGCGTCTACCATAAAGCCGTCGTCGTCTATGGGCGTCTGCTCTTGCGGCACGGCGGCGTTAAAAGCGTCCAGGAAGGCGCGGCTCAAATCATCCGCATTTTCTGCCACGTGAAAGCTGCCGTTTGAATCGGAGGCCAGTTTACGCAGAAACTCGGTGTCTGCCTCGGCCGACAGCGCTACTGCGTGAAACCGCGCGCCCTGTTGCTTCAACGGCGGAACCAAAGTATCCAGAATGCGGTTAGCTTCGGCTTTATTGGCGCTGGGGTTTCGGCTAATGTCCACCTTGCCGTCGGTAAGCACGATAAAGTGAGTGTTACTCAGTACGCCACCGGTAAAGTAACCATCACTGGCGGTTTCAATGGCCGCACCCAAATTGGTGCGCATGGCCACGGAATTGATCGCGTCGCTTTGCGCAATGGCCATATCGCGCCAGGCATCACTGACTTCGCGGTGGGGCACCAGCATGTTCACGTATTGGCCGAAAGTCCACACACCGGACGTCGCGCCATCGGGCAGCAATCGGGCCAACAAGCGCACCGCCGGGCGGCGTAGATTTTGCGGGTCGTTCTGCTTCATAGAGCCGGAAATATCAACAATAATGCGCACGTCCACCGCGCCCGGCAGCTGCGGGCTATCCCCCTGCTCGGCCTGAGCCTGGACCATTCCCGCAAACGCCGCCACCAGCGTAATAATAAGCGCGCGCCACAGTATTTTGTGCGCTACCAGAGTTGGTTTCATGAAACGTCCCACCACGTTTTCCCTGTGTAAAACGGCCATCAAATGAACAGCCGCTGATTTATTGTTCAACGCTCAGCGTTTCATCCGATAACGCACCAGGTCCAAAATCCACACCAGCAGCAATACCATGCCGGCCAAGGCAATATTTAACAAGGCAGCGCTGGCCGCAACGCTGTCACCCAGAATCAGCTCATAACCGCCGTACAACCATGCCGGAATCCACCAACCCGCTATGTCTACAGATTCCACCGGGGCCACCAGAATAGCCGCCAACGCAGCCAGCAACAGTGTGCGCAAACCGTAAAACGGCAAAAATCGCAACAACCGCTGCATCATCCATAAAAACAGCACCAGGCCTACACCGTAGGCGGCCCAAAACAGCCAGTACACGTTCTGCAATTCCGCATCCATTATGTCATTACCCAGTGAATAATATGTTCTTCCCAGTCTTGCTCGGCCACGGCGGCCTCTGACACCACCTTACCGCGCACCGACACACCCGCATCGTGCACGGATTGCGGATCGCCACTGCGCAGCGGGTGCCAATCGGCCAATGGGCGACCGTCTGCCAGAGTGCGATAGGCACAGGTAGAGGGCAGCCAGTGATAATCCGGCAATGTTTGCGGCGTAATCAGCGTGCATCCGGGTACTTTTTTCAACCGCTCGGGGTAAACCGTGCAACCGCAGGTGTCAGTATCCATGTACTGGCACACTAAATCCGTGTGGTATACCTCACCGGTGTCTTCATCTTCCAGCTTGTTCAGGCAACACTTCCCGCAACCGTCACACAGAGATTCCCACTCGGTCGGTGTCATCTCATGCAGGCGTTTGCGCTGCCAGAATGGCACCTGAGCAATCATCGGTTGCGCTGCCCCAGTTTCATCTTGAACTCGACAATCGCCATGTCCTGCTCTTCCGGCATCTGCAGTAAAAAGCCTTTGTCCGCAATGCCCGCCAGAACCCGTTCGGCGCTGGTGCGAGCCAGTTTACGCTCGGGTGTCAACACCAAATCCATGGCGTGTACCGGCTTGCCAAACAAGGTGCGCAGGGTTTCAGGCAAATCATCCCAAAGGTGCCCTCGGCGCACATACAGATAGGTATCGGGCTTTTTACTGCTGCGAAAAACGGAAACAAAGTCGCGGGTTTTGGTCACGAAAGCAGTTCCTCGATGGTGCCCCGAACCGGAGCCAGTATCTGGCTGCGCCAGCCTTCAAAAAACGGGTTACCCGCCAGCTGCTGTTGCTGCACAACGGCTTCCAGGCGTTTGCGCGGCGCCAGCAATTCTATAGGAATATCAGCCGATTCCGCAGCACGCACAAAATGTTTTTTCAACTGCTTGTAAACGCCCTGCTGGTCTCGGGTCAACGACGCCGGAATCGGCTCTATGGCCACATCATCGGCCGCATCTGCTTTTGCGATCAGCGCCAGCAGAGCATCGCCGTGGCGCCGAACCTGGCCGGATGCCAGGCCCTGAATGTCTGACAGAGCGTTCAGGGTTTTGGGCTGCGTCTCGGCCATTGCCAGCAACAAAGGGTCTGCCATTACCCAGTTACGGGGCTTGTCCTGGCGATGACATTCGCGCTCGCGCCAGCTAACCAACGCCTGCAGCACTTGTTGCTGCGAGGCGCTTAAGGGCCAACCGCCGCGCAGCTTTAAATAATGCCGGGTGGGATCGTCCTGGCTTGCCAGGTCTGCAGCAAAGCGAGCGGATTCTTCCACCAAGGCCTGCTGAAGCCCGCGCTTGGGTAAAACGTTTTGCAGCCAGTCATAAATCGGCTTTAAAAAGCGCACGTCATCAATGGCGTAGCGCTGCTGTAAATCGCTCAAAGGCCGTGAAATCCAGTTAGAGCGGGTAAGCGTTTTGTCCAGGCTTTCACCAAACAGGCTTTCAACCAATTTGGCGTAACCCATAGAAAACCCGAGCCCGGCAAAGGCCACGCCCAACTGCAGATCAATCACGCCCTGCATGGGAATGCCCAACCAATGGCGAAACAGTTCCAGGTCTTCACTCACCGCGTACAACAGCTTCGGGCGTTGCCCGTCTTCCAAGGCCGCGCGAAAACCGGCAGAGGCCTCAGCCACTTCCGGGTTCACCAGGCGAAATTGATCGGCCAGCCCAAGCTGCACCAGGCCCGGTATCGGGTAGTAGGTGCTCACCCGCTCGAATTCGGTATCGAGGGTCAAAGGCTCTGTGGGCTGCGCCGCCAGCCAGTCGTCCAGCTGCTCAGGGGTCTCCAGCCATAGCACCGGCTCGGATGGCGCCGGCGCTGTCAGCCGGGGAAGTTCATTCGCATTCATAAAATTGCCCGATCGGGAAATGGCTTAGCCAGCTAAAGGTTTGCGGCCGCGGAAAGCGTGGGTCAGGGTAAAACCATCGACATAACCCAACTCGCCACCCACCGGAATGCCGTGGGCCAGCCGGGTAATCAGTACGTTGTTGTCGGCCAGGCGGTCGGCAATGTAGTGCGCCGTCGCTTCGCCTTCCACGGTGGGATTGGTGGCCAGTATTAACTCGGTCACGCCTTCATCGCGCACCCGGTGAACCAGCCGGTCAATGCCAATCTGCTCCGGCCCAATGCCATCAATGGGGGATAAATGCCCCATCAGCACAAAATAACCGGCGCGGTAGTCACCGGCCTGCTCGATGGCCAACAGGTCTGACGGGCTTTCCACCACGCACAGCACACCGGTGTTGCGCTCCGGGTTTTCGCAAATACCGCAGACGTCGGTGTCGGCAAAATTCTGGCAGCAATCACAGCGGCGCACGCCGTACATGGCCCGGCCCAAAGCATCACCCAGGCGGCTACCGCCACTGCGAGCGCGTTCCAGCAAATGAAAAGCCATACGCTGGGCGGTTTTCTGGCCTACGCCGGGTAGCACCCGCAAGCTTTCAACCAACTCATCCACCAGAGGACTGAACGCCATAATATTCCCTAAAATTCAATAAGTTAGAAAGGCATCTTAAAGCCGGGAGGAAGACCCATACCCGACATCATGCCAGACATTTTGTCTTTCTGATTGGCGTCCACACGGCGCACGGCGTCATTCACTGCCGCCGCCAGCAAGTCTTCAAGAATGTCTTTTTCTTCGCTCATCAAAGACGGATCAATCTCCACTTTACAAACGTCGTGGCGGCCGTTCATTACCACCCTCACAAGCCCCGCACCGGATTCGCCAGTCACTTCTGCTTTGGCGATTTCTTCTTGGGCTTTTTGCATGTTTTCTTGCATTTTTTGGGCTTTTTTCATCAGCTCGCCCATGTTGTCCGTCATCACGTTATCTCCTGTTTGAGCCGGCCGGGCTCTTTATATCGGCCTGACTCTTGTCGTCGGCCGGGCGCTTTTTGGGGACTTCAATCGGTCGAATACTGTCTTCCACCACGCGGGCAGCAAATCGATCCACAATCGATTGTACCAGCGGGTCGGTGCGAATGGCCTGCTCCGCCGCCTGCTGCCGAACCTTGCGCTGGCGCTCTTCATAAGCAGCCGGCGTGTCGTCTGGCTGCCCCCTTTCTATACGTAATTCAGTGGCGTCACCGAAACGAATTCTCAAGGCGGCCAGAATTTTTTCTTCGTGGCGGGCGTTCAGCAGCCGCGCGTGGCCCTCGTCAATGGTCAGCAGCACGTCATTGCCTTGGTGCAGCATAGAGCCGTGGCTGGCCAGATTCCCCGGCATGCCCGCAATATTCAAGCTGCGAAAATCCCGCTGCCAAACAAATTCACCCGCCGGTAATGTCTCCTCCGCTACCTCTGGCTGCGCTGGCGATTCACTGGCCAATGGCAGTGGCTGGTCATCAGGCTGCGATTTTAGCTGAACAGCAGATTGCGGCTCTGACTGATTCTGCTGAGCTGGCTGATGCTCGGGCTCTGCGGGCAGCGGCTGTTGCTCTGGGGCAGAAGCCTCAAACGCCTCATCAGCGCCGTAAAGGGCACCGTCGTCAGGGTAATCTACGTCTGTGCCAGGCTGAGGCTCCCAAGGTGGAATCGACTCAACCGGCATTCGTGCTGCTGCTGGCGGCGCCGCCGAAGCTGCCGGGGCCACAGGCTCCGGCTTTGCGGGTACTGGCGCTGCAGGTTGATTCGAACTAGCAGCAACAGGGTCTGGTTCATCGCGGTTTCCGGCCGGTGCCGACTCCGCAGCAATCGCCGTGGGCGGTTCCCGGCGAGCGGTTCCGGGCCGGAATGCCAACATACGCAGCAGCGTCATTTCGAATCCCATGCGCGCGTCCGGCGTTATCGCCAGATCTTTGCGCCCCATCAACGCTACTTGGTAAAACAACTGGGCGTCTTCGGCACTCAGCTTCTTAGCCAGCGCATGAATCTGGTGCGCGTCGCCCAAGGCGTTGTCCGCACTGCCAGGCACCACCTGCTCCATCGTCACCCGGTGGAACAGCGACAACAGATCCGCCAGAATTACACCGTAATCCGGCGCAAAATCAGCAATACGGCTAATTTCTGTTAGCAATGCCGGGCCATCACGGCCAACCAAAGTGCCTACCAGGCTTTCGATATCACGCTGATTAATCGTGCCCAGCATGGAACTGACATCGCTTGCTGCCAACTGCTGGTTACCAAACGCAATTGCCTGGTCGGTCAGGCTCAGGGCATCGCGCATACTGCCGTCCGCTGCGCGCGCCAGAAGCCACAGGGCCGGCTCTTCAAAAGGAATCTTTTCAGCGGTCAGTACGTGGTTCAAATGGCCGGCGATGTGTTCCGGCGTCATCCGCTTCAAATTGAACTGCAGGCAGCGCGATAACACCGTCACCGGCAGCTTCTGGGGATCGGTGGTGGCCAACAGGAATTTAACGTGTTCTGGCGGCTCTTCCAGGGTTTTCAGAAAGGCGTTGAACGATTGAGTGGTAAGCATGTGCACCTCGTCAATCAGGTACACCTTAAAGCGCCCACGGGTGGGCGAATACTGCACGTTGTCTGTCAGCTCACGCATGTCGTCAACGCCGGTGCGCGAGGCCGCGTCTATCTCAATCAGGTCAACAAAGCGGCCTTCCTGAATTTCGCGGCAGCTGCCACAAACACCGCAAGGTTTCGCGGTAATGCCGGTTTCACAGTTCAAACAGCGGGCCAACAGGCGGCCAATGGTGGTTTTACCCACACCGCGGGTGCCGGTAAACAAATAGGCATGGTGCAGGCGCTGGCTTTCCAGCGCGTGAATTAACGCCTGAAGCACGTGTTCCTGCCCCACCATGTCTTCGAAGGTGCGCGGGCGCCATTTACGGGCAAGTACCTGGTAGCTCATAGTTCGCCAATTGCCGTGAAAAATAGCGTTAATACTAGCATGGATGCTAAAACCGAAAAACAAAGGGTAGACGTAATGAAGAGTGATTAAATAGTAATCGAGAAAGTGACAAGGAAAACAGCGGGTAGATAACGATAATTGACAGGAAAGCAAAAACAGAAAATAGGGGCTAAAACAGGTGGTGGCCCCACCAGCGACACTCCGGCACACATATCGACCGCTGCGGCTGCTCCCTTCCGGGTCTGACCGGGTTCACGGTTTCATGTTGCGAAGGCACCAATAGGGCCACCATAACGGCGTTTCAGAATGTTTCCCTGAAAGCGGGGCGCATACTAACAAACCCCATAAGGTACTACAAGAGCAACCGTATAACGCGTGCTCCGCCCACCGCCCGGCAACTTAAGCAAGCAGCCTTTTTCGGACAGCTCGGCCAGGTCTCGCGTGGCCGTTGCTTTGCTGACTCTCGCCAATGACTGGTATTTGCGTGCATTTATACCTTGATCAAACTCTTCACCCTTCGTATCCAGCAATCGGTTCAGCACTTTAATCTGGCGCTCATTCAGAACGGTACTGGCATGGCGCTGCCAGAATCGTGCTTTCGACAGCACACGATCCACTCTTAATAGCGCTTGTTGCAAGGCTTCTTCCAAGGTACTAACAAACCAGACGAGCCAAGAAGTAATGTCGAGGGTGCCACTCTGAGCTTGCTCCAAGTGGTCATAATAAGCACTGCGGCGCGCCATAATGGCTGCACTGAGGGAATAAAAACGCACTGACTGCAGTTCTGCCTGGGCAAGTGCGCGATCCGTTAAAGCTCTTGTGACACGCCCGTTTCCATCATCAAATGGATGTAAGGTAATTAACCAAAGATGGGTAATACCCGCACGAAGCAATAAATCGAGATGCTCAGGGGAATTGTTAAACCAATTTATAAAGAGAGCTAGTTCAGCTTCCAACCTGTCACGAGGCGGCGCTTCAAAGTGCACCCTTGGCCGATCAATTCGTCCAGATACCACCTGCATTGGCTGCTCACCCCTCAGCTGACCAACCAGCACCTTTGACAATCCTCCGGAGGAATCCGGGAAAAGCATGGACTGCCACTGACAAAGCCGCTCAACAGTTAAAGGGGAATCTGTTTGTTGGGTAACTTCCAAAAGCAATTTTACCAAAGAATCGGAAACGGGGGTGGTTTTCCCGAACACGCCGGCACTTTCCAAGCCAAGCTGACGTGCCACTGACGAACGCACCGAACTCACATCGAGATGTTCGCCCTCAATTTCACTGGTACGAATGGCATTTTGAATCAGGGCGTCCATTTCCACGTCAAGATCCGTCTGCTCCGGAGCCACGTCTGTCCGCCCCAGCAATCTGCCCTGCAACAAACGCACAGCATCCAGATTCGGACGCAATTTGGCCTCATCCCATTCAAAATGCGGCCACCCAATGTGTTCCCAGATGTACATGAGCCGATTAAATCTCTTTTTTGGTTCAAATATTGAGCCGATTATAATCTTTATTCGGCTCACACATCAAACCCAAGTCATCAACCGCAAATGTCAGGCTTCGTTTTCCCGGTGCCAAGTCTCGCTCAAACCGTCGTTTTGTTTTACTCTTCCTTCAGTCTGCAGTCACAATCACAAGCAGCCGCCAGAACAAACACCCGGAAGAGTCAATGGTTAACGATTTCAACGCCCTCAGCCACACCGTTGCGTTTATCACTTACGGCCTACTGGCGATTCTGATTGCCTCCCGCTACATGCGCCGCAATTCCGATCGTGCCCTGTTCTTTGCGGCACTGGTATCCACCTTGTGGGCAGCGGCTCTGGTAACCCAGTCCATCTGGGGATTTCCGGATTTTGCCGTGCGCTACTTGCTGGAACTGCTGCGCGACGGCGCCTGGATCGCCCTTATTTTCACCCTGCTGGGCAGCGCATTGCCAAACGACGGCACCGCGCGAAAAATCAAACTAGCCCTGGCAGGCGCCGTTATTGGCCTGCTAGTGGTACTGCTGCTAGTCAGCGTCGCTGAACACTTTGGCGTAAACCACATACTGAGCGGCAAAACAAAGATAGTGGGCCAGTTAGCGCTGTCGCTGATTGGCCTGCTACTGATCGAACAAATCTGGCGCAACTCCCTGGGCTTTCGCCGCTATAGCATTAAATACATGTGCACCGGCGTGGCCACCATCTTCATCTTTGATTTTGTAATGTACGCCGACGCCCTGCTGTTTGGCCAAATCAGCCAGAACTTCTGGGACGCCCGCGGGCTCGTCAACGCGCTGCTGGTGCCACTGTTTGCGGTAAACGTAGTTAACACCCGCAAACAACCCATAGATTTCCGGGTATCGCGGCGCGCCGCCTTTCACGTTGGCACACTGCTGTTCGCCGGCGCCTACCTGGTATTTCTGTCGGTTGCCGGCTACTACATCAAAACCGTGGGCGGTAACTGGGGCGACGCCCTGCGCATACTGTTCTTCACCCTGGCGCTGGTGTTCCTGGTTATCCTGCTGCTATCGCGCCGGCTGCGGGCCCGCCTGATGGTTGCCATCAGCCAGAACTTTTTTGACTACAAGTACGACTACCGCAATGAATGGCTAAAAATGACCAAAGAGCTGGCCAACCTGTCCGACTCGCCATCCCTGCCGGAACGGGTTATCCGCATTCTGGCCGACCTGGTGGAAAGCAACACCGGCGCCATCTGGTTGCAAGACGACCAGAACCACTACCAGTTAAAAGCCACCATCAACATGAGTTTCGATCGTCACACCCTGATTGATCCCAATGACGACCTGGTGCGCTATTTTCGCGATAAGGAATGGATCATAGACCTGAACGCCTATAAGGCAGACCCGGTTGCCTACGACTTATTAGAAGTACCCGACATTCTCAGCCAATGCCCCAATGGCTGGCTAATTATCCCGGTGTATTCAGGCAATGAGCTTTACGGCATGGCATTAATCGGCGCGCCCCTCACCCAGGTAGAACTGAACTGGGAGAACTTCGATTTAATCCGCGTGGTTGCACGCCAAACCGGCAACCTGTTGGCACAAGCCGATGCCCAAAGCGCACTCACCCGGGCCATGCAATTTGAAGCCGTTAGCAAAGCGTCTGCCTTCATGCTGCACGATTTGAAAACTGTGATCGCGCAGCTGTCCCTGCTGGTCAAAAACGCGCCAAGGCACCGCGACAACCCGGCGTTTATTGACGACATGATTCAAACCACAGACCACGCGGTGAACAAAATGTCGAACCTGCTCACCCACATCCAAAAGCCCCAAAACAGCCAAGGGCAAACCGCAGAAATGATCAACCTGACAGACGTACTCCGTAGCGCCTTAGCCGACGCCAGCAGACGCAATCCGCAACCGCATTTTGATTACCGAAACGGCGACGTGTGGATAAGGGCAGACGCCGAGCAGCTGGGTACCGTGGTGGGCCATTTGCTGCGCAACGCCCAGGAAGCCACGCCGCCAGACGGCGACATTGCTGTGACTTTAAAAGTCGCTCGCGGAACCGCCGTGGTGTTTATTCAGGATTCCGGCAGCGGCATGACCGAAGAATTCATCCGCAACCGCCTGTTCAAGCCTTTCGAAAGCACCAAGGGGCTGACAGGTATGGGCATAGGGGTTTACCAAACCCGGGAATACTTGCTGGAGCTTGGTGGAAGCATTGATGTCACCAGCGAACCGGGCCTAGGCTCGTGTTTTTCAATGCGCCTACCGCTCGCCGACGCCGCAGCTTCAACTTCAACTTCAACTGCAACTGCAACTGCAACCACAACCGCAACGAAAGAAACTCAGTCAAATCAATAGAAATACGACGCCACATAATACATGTCGATGCAAAAGCAAGAATTGGCACACACAACCGTTGCAAAATGCGGGCTTTGAGTTAAGACTTCAAAATATAGACACACGCGTTAACAAGGAACGAACAAACCCGTGACAAGACAATTACTGATTGTAGAGGACGACCCGGGTCTGCAAAGCCAGATGCGCTGGTGCTTCACCGACGACCTGCAAGTGTCAGTTGCCGCCGACCGCGAAACCGCCCTTGCCCTGCTGCGACGACTGGAACCTGAAGTGGTAACCCTAGACCTGGGCCTGCCGCCAGACCCCGGCGGAAGCACCGAAGGCTTCGCCCTGCTGGAAGACATATTACGCCTGGCACCGATGACCAAAGTGATAGTGGTGACCGGGCGTGAAGAAAAAGAAAACGCCGTAAAAGCCATCGGTATGGGCGCCGCCGACTTCTACCAGAAACCGGTAGACGCTGACATTCTCGGCTTTGTGGTTAACCGGGCGTTCCGCCTGGCCGAACTGGAAAAAGAAAACCTCGAACTGGCCAACCGCGACGTCACCAGCGTGAAAGGCATTATCGCGGCCAGCCCGCAAATGCTGGCGGTGTGTCGCACTCTTGAAAAGGTTGCCCCTACCGACATTACTACCTTGATCAACGGCGAAAC
Organism: Marinobacter sp. M3C; assembly: GCF_023311895.1. Taxonomy (GTDB): domain Bacteria; phylum Pseudomonadota; class Gammaproteobacteria; order Pseudomonadales; family Oleiphilaceae; genus Marinobacter. The sequence continues at coordinate 70,562 of NZ_CP092284.1, read as the reverse complement.
CGGCACCGGCAAAGAAGTACTGGCCCGGGCCCTGCATGATCTAAGCCCGCGGGCAAACATGCCCTTCGCCGCCATCAACTGCGCGGCCATTCCAGATAACCTGCTGGAAAGCGAGTTGTTCGGCTATGAAAAAGGCGCATTCACCGGCGCCACCCAAAGCAAAAAAGGCAAAATTGAAAGCGCCAACGGCGGCACCCTGTTTCTGGATGAAATCGGCGACATGCCCATGGCGCTTCAGGCCAAACTGCTGCGTTTCCTGCAGGAACGAGTGGTAGACCGGGTCGGGTCACTAAAACCCACGCCAGTCGACGTGCGCGTGGTGTGTGCTACCCACCGCAATGTGAACGAATTGATTCAAGAAGGCACTTTTCGCGAAGACCTTTACTACCGCATCAGCGAAATCACCCTGGATTTGCCCGCGGTGCGTGACCGCGACGGCGACGCCCTGGTGATCGCACAGTCACTGCTGAAAAGCCTGAGCAAACAGCTAGACCGGCCCGGCCTGAGCTTCTGTGACGACGCTATAAGCGCCATAGAAACCTACCCCTGGCCCGGCAACGTGCGCGAAATGATCAACAAAATAAAACGCTCGGTGATTATGGCCGACGGCAAACGCATCACTATAGATGATCTTCAGCTGCCCCTAAGCACCGACAACACAGACGCCAACGAAAGCCAACTGAACCTGCGCAAAGTGCGAGAAAGAGCCGAACGCGCTGCCATCGTTCAAGCCCTGCGCACCAGCAACTCCAACATGGCGCAAGCGTCCCGACTTCTTGGGGTTACCCGCCCCACCCTGTACAACCTGACGGACAAATACCGGATTAACACCTCAGCCGGTGCTACGGAAAGCTAACCCAGGTATCGAGGACGGCGCCGGAGCCAGGGACGGATTTCAAATCCGTCCCCTACGCTAAAAGTTAAACCGAGGACAGATTTCAAATCTGTTCCCCTACCCAAACTTAGGGACAGATTTCAAATCTGCCCCTTACCTTCATCGGAGCCATAAACGATGTCGATAACAACACCCAAGAAAAAACTCCCGCGGCTGATCCTATTGGGCAGCTTGATGCTACCCCTGTTGAGCGCCTGTAACAGCGGCCCGGACACCTCCGAAGCGCTGTCGCACCTGAGTCGCGCAGACACCTACGCCGAGCAGGGCCAGTTCCGCTCGGCTATTCTCGAAATCAAAAACGCTATCCAGACCGAACCAGACAACGTCAGCCACATCGCCCGGCTGGGCGAACTCTACTTGGAACTGGGCGCCAACAGGCAGGCTGTTGAACTGCTGGAACCCTGGCTGAAAGACTACCCGCATGCGGTAGCCCTGCCTTTGGCCCGGGCCTATGTGGAAGAACGCAAACACCTGTCGGCCATCGAAACCCTGGCATTGGCAAACCCCGAAAGCTCTGATGAAAAACTCGAAGCGTCCCTGATCGAAGCCAAAGCCATGCGCCTGTCTGGCGACGTTGACGGGGCAGTCACCGCCTACAGAGACATTAGCGCCAATTACTCCACCAGCGTGGATGCCATAACAGGGCTAATAGAGAGCCATATTCAACAAGGCAATGCCCGTACTGCGCTGGGGGCCGCCAACGATTGGCTGGCCAGCCACGAAACCACGCCAGCCGTTCTCTATCTGAAAGGCCTGGCCCAATATCAGCTTGATGAACTGGAGCCCGCCACCGCCACACTCACCGACGCCGTTACCCAAATGCCGGCATCCGACATATTCATGCCATTAAGAGGCAAGTTACTGTCGCTGTTGTCACGGGTGTTGACTGAACAGGGCAAAATCACCGAAGCCCAGGTATACAGCCGCATCCTGGCTGAACAAACCGACTCAGGCGCCCGCGAACAGGGCGAAGCCGTTATCGCCGCCATTCAAGCTGGCAACTTTGACGAAGCAAAAACCATGCTGCGTGACATGCGCAAACTAGACCCCGACAACGAACAGCTGGCCTTAATGCTGGGCACCCTGTCTGCAGGTACCGGTGAATTGGAAGAAGGCGCCGAATTGCTGTCTGGAAATCTGGACCCGGAAACCACCCCAACCCGCTTTATTCGGGCCTCTACCATGGCCCAGATTGACGTGGGCGAACGGGAAGAAGCACTGGCCACTCTGGAACGTGCCGTAAAAGCCCGCCCCAACGACAACGATCTGCTGGCCATGCACGGCGTTCTGGCCCTGAGCATGCCCGGCCAGGAAGCCGCAGGCGTCACCAGCCTAAGCAAAGCCATCAGCAACGAACCCGATCGCACCCGTTTAAGGATTGCGCTGGCCCGGCACTACATCAATAACCAGCAAACCGAACAGGCCTTGGGCCAACTGCGGATGGCGTTTACCGCCCAGCCAGCAGACTGGGCAAGCACGGCTATCTATTTAAGCCTGCTGATCGACAGCGGTGAAACCCGCGAAGCCGAAGACGTACGCGACTCACTCATCAATGGCTATGGCAACGAGCCCCAAGCGGTTTTACTGGCCGCCATCGCTGACGGGCGCATGGGCAACACCGGCCCAGCCACCATCCGGCTTGAAAAGCTGACCACAGACAACCCGAACATGCAGCAGGCGCGCCTGGCCCTGGCAAACCTGTATGCCTCGACCAACAGCCCAGACAAAGCCGCTGAGCAATTTTTGGCCGCCGCCGTTATCACCCCGGATGTGATCGGACCGCTTCAGCAGGCCGGCCGGATTTACGCTACCACCCACAGCGTGGAAGAAGTTCAACAGTGGCTGGGCACCGTTGCTGAAACGCATCCGCCACTGGCACCAAACGCCAGCTTGTTGTCTGCGTTAATTCACATACAACAAGGCGATGTAGAACAGGCACGAACGATTCTTAAGCCAATGGCCAACGAAGATAACCCCATCGGCTACAGAGCCTACGGACAGCTACTGGCCGCAGAATCCGTTTTAAGCGCACAGGCCGAAGATTACTCAACGGCCCTGGCTAAAGCAGCAGAAGCCATTGCCATCCAGCCCGAAAACGTCGGCTTCGCAATGCTGCCCGCGCGCATACTCATCACTCAGGGTAAAAACGCTGAGGCGTTAGAAGCACTTCAAGCCGCCGCAGAAACCCACAACAACCACGTCGCCATTCTGATGGCCCAGGCCGACCTGCAAATGAACCAACAGCAGGACCAGCCAGCAACCGAGCTGTATGAACAAGTTGTGTTAACGCAGCCCAACAACGTGGTGGCGCTGAACAACCTGGCCTGGCTACTACGTGAAAAGAACAACAGCCGCGCCGTAGAACTGGCCAGCCGCGCCAGCGAGCTGGCGCCCGAAGCCCCAGACATACTCGACACCCACGGATGGGTTCTGCACCTGGGCGGCAACCACGCACAAGCCAAGCCCATCATTGAGAAGGCCTTAGCGCTGGCGCCAGATAACGCAGAAATTCAGGGACACTTGAACACCATAAACGATGCACTGTAAAACAACCTGACACTCCACGATCTTTGCAAACCGAAGCCGGGGACAGATTTCAAATCTGTCCCCTATTTAATGCCCCCACACACTACCCTGCATAACCCAAAAAGCCGCTGAATCACACATTCAGCGGCTTTCTTCATAACGATGTCGATTTTCTTTACAGCCACTAAATCATGACAACAAAAACCCTATAAGAAACAACAGGCTTAAAAGTTGGCACGGTAATCGCTTTGTATTACTCATGGAACGGGCAAGTGCCTGACCAGCAGCCAAACCATTTGTGAGGATGGGACGGAAAGCCAAGGATCTCTGAAGGAAAAGAGACAGCCTGGTTGCCAAGCAAACTATAAAGACATAATGCGAATCAACCGGAGAATACTCATGAAATTGAAACTTATTGCTGCAGCAGTTGCCCTGTCAGTGAGCGCATTTGCGGTCAACGCGACACCTGTGAACGTCGATGGACTCAATGGCGAAGATACGCTGCAAGACATCATTCAAAGCATAACCGTTGGCGGGCTATCTTCCATTGACGTGAACACCAGCCAGGCAGCCCCTGATGAAGTCTGGGTCAACACAGACTCCGGCATCAGCCCCGCCCGCTTCGTCGCCGAGATCGCGGGAAACTCCGCCATTAACAGTTTCGGTATCTACGACCCTAACGACATCACCAAAACCTTTACCATTTTCGGCGGCAGCGCAACACCAGGGTCACTGACCACGTTCGGCATTGACGGCGATGGCAGCGTATTCGCTGACATTGGTGGTTTTTCCGACACCGGCATTGACTTCTCTTCCTCCGCATTTGGCTTTTTCATGAGTAACGGCACCAACACCTTTTACTCTGAAAAGAGCAAGAACGGCGGTGAAGACCAAATGGTCGCTTTCCAAGGTGGCAGGGGCGACACCATCAACCTTCCCGGCTTTGGTGGCAACGCTGCGTGGACTGCTGGCGGATGGCTGATCGCGTTTGAAGACCAGCTATACAGCACCTCCGATCAGGACTTCAATGACTTGGTTGTATTTGTAGAGTCTGCCATGCCAGTACCCGAGCCAGGCACCCTTGCCTTGCTGGGCCTTGGTATAGCCGGTCTGGGCGCTGCCCGTCGCCGTCAAAAGTCTTGATTTAATCAGGCCTGAAAAAAGCCAGCTTCGGCTGGCTTTTTTTGTTTTAAATTTGTGTATTTCCAATTCTGAATAACCAGCACCTTCCTCAGCACTATCAACACCCCCCTAAAAACGAGCGTCGACTTTCTTTACGCTGTCGTTCATCACCTTACATTACCTCAACCTATTGATTTCAAAATTTGTCATGGAGAACTCGCGCAACTTGAACGAGCGATAGAGCAATGCAGCTGCCGAGAACGAAAACCCCTCTGTAAAGGTAACATCGTTGTATTCCCTAGCGAATTACGCTCCCCATGCAAGAACTGCAAACTAACGACAGGCACGACGTCGACATTTTATACACTCACCATACCCTCGCACTCCCGATTACTCTTTAACCGATTCTACCCTTCTGTATTTTGTGTACTTTTGTAACTTAGCCACTTTTTTGCTTTCTTAAGCTACTAGCCGCTTAGGGTTAAGGGACAGAAACTTCCCGGCTAAAGTCGCCGTCAAAAGTCTTGATTTAGTCATGCGTGAAAAAAGCCAGGATTAGCCTGGGGCCATGCCTGAATAGCCGGATGTTACTGTCGGATCTTTTTACACTAAAATTAAATACTTGTATGAATCCGGGGTTTTCTGTCGAATTCCTTTACGAATTCTTATTTTAAGCTTTTTTAAAACCGCGTATGTATATGATAAACAAATATTAAATGTAAATGGCACTGCTATTGCTTGTTAATAGATCAGAGTGATCGCAGTTCGGTAGATTCTGAACTTCGCAAAGCCGATACATATAAATCAAATGGAGAACATCATGGGTAACATTAAAAGCATTATTGCGGCTGCAGCGCTGCTGGGGATGAGCGGCGTCGTGGCTGCCGGTCCAATGACTTGGGAAGATAGCCACTCACCCGCAGAAGATATATACATGAGCGGATCGTTTTTTGGCGCTAAAGACACTTATAGCTGGACCTTCGATATTACTAACGATGGCTTCAACTTGGGCAGCGACTCGGTCACGAGCTATGGCATCACATTGGATCTTCGTGATGACAGCAACAGTTTTTTTGATTTCTGGGAGTTCGCGTTCTTTGACCAGCCCGGACTGGCAGGCGACCGGACATTCGAGGTCAATACTGGTGACGAGGAGATTGGTTTCTCTTTGGCTGGTCTGATCAGCATGAACCTCGATGGCATGCTGAACGTCGCTCTGACTGCGACAAGTGGTGACTTCTACTTCAAAGGCGCCACACTGGTGGCCGATGGCATCTCTAAAGACGTACCAGAGCCCGGCACCCTAGCCCTACTCGGGCTAGGCCTGGCAGGCCTTGGCGCTGCCCGTCGCCGTCAAAAGTCTTGATCTAATCAGGCCTGAAAAAAGTCAGCTTCGGCTGGCTTTTTTTGTGCGCCCGGCAAGGGCGACCGACCGAGGGAATGGCGAGCCAGATAAAAGCTGAAACGTTCTGCTCAAGTCGTCGGTATAAATATCAGCTTGAAGAGCTCCAAAATTAAGCAATGTGTACTCGTAGATAGCGGCAAAGTCCTCAGCCGCCAGGTTTGAAAGCTTGTACATGGTGTTGTCGTTTTATTCGAGCGGCAATGTCATGCAAAAACAGGTCGCTTTCTCCACTCCCCTCTTTTGTGTTTTCACACTCCTGAATAAACAGTATCCTCTGCACTATTAATACACACAGCAGGCCCGCACTGTTCTATAAAGCTGACCAGCAGCCGCATCTGCACATCACCTGTGTTTCATAGGGCCAGACCGATGCCAATAACAACACCCCAAAAAAAACTGCCCCAAATTATTCTATTGGCCAGCCTGCTTCTGCCGCTGCTCAGCGCCTGCAACAACAGCTCAAACGATTCAAACAGCTCAGAAGCGCTGCCTCACCTGAACCGCGCAGACACCTACGCCGAGCAGGGTCAGTACCGCTCCGCCATACTCGAAATCAGAAACGCCATCCAGGTCGAACCGGATAATGTCGCCCATATCGTGCGTTTGGCCGAGATATACCTGGAACTGGGCGCTAACCAACAAACCATTAAGCTGCTAGAGCCCTGGCTAAAAGACGCCCCGAAATCCGTCGCTCTGCCACTCGCCCGCGCCTATGTGGCGGTACGAAAACACCTGTCGGCCATAGAAACCCTGGCGCTGGCAAATCCCGCAACCAACAGCGAAAAACTCGAAGCAGAGTTAATAACCGCAGAAGCCCTGCGCCAGTCTGGCAAAGTGGTTGAAGCGATCGCAGTTTACCGCGGCATCAGCAAAAAAAATCCCACCAACGAAGCAGCCTTGATAGGTCTTGCAAACGGCCAGTTTCAGCTGCGTGACCCTGCCGCAGCTCTTATCACCGTTAATAGCTGGCTTGCCGACAAACCAACAAGCGCTTCGTTACTGCACCTGAAAGGCACAGCCCAATACCAGCTCCGAGATCTTGAACCCGCCGCCGTCTCACTGACAGCCGCCGTTACCCAGCTGCCCGCCTCCGATATATTCTTGCCACTGCGGGGCGAAATACTCACGCTGTTGTCGCGAGTGTTAACCGCACAAGGCAAAATCGACGAAGCTCAGGTTTACAACCGTATCCTTGCGGAGCAAACCGACCCCGGCTCACGGCAGCAAAGTGAAGCCATTATCTCTGCAATTCAAGCCGGCAAGTTTGACGACGCCAAAATCATGCTGCGGGACATGCGCAAACTGGATCCCAACAACGAACTGCTGGCGTTAATGCTGGGCACCCTGGCTGCAAGCACCGGCGAACTAGAGGAAGGCGCCGAACTGCTGTCCGAAAATCTGGACCCGGAAACCAGCCCCACCCGCTTCATTCGCGCCTCTACCATGGCCCAGATTGACATGGATAAACGCGTGGAAGCCCTGGCAACATTAGATCGTGCCGTAAAAGCACGGCCGAACGATAACGACTTACTCGCCATGCACGGCATTCTGGCTCTAAGCATTCCAGAACACGCGAATCAAGGCGTTGCCAGTGTTAACAAAGCCATCAACAACCAGCCCGACCGCTTAAGGCTGCGCTTTGCATTGGCTCGCCACCACCTCGAAAAGCAGGAACCAGAGCTGGCGCTCGGCCACCTGAGAATAGCATTTGCAACCAATCCGGCAGATTGGGTAGTTACCAGCACCTACCTAAACACCCTGATCGACCAAGGCGAGCACAAAGAAGCCCGTGAAATCCGAGACGCCCTTATAAATGGCTACGGCAACGAGCGCGAGGCGGTGCTGATCGCCACCATGGCTGACACCAGGCTGGGAAACTTTGAAGCAGCGCGAACCGCCTTAACGGGCCTTAAAAACAACGGGTTTGCGCCGGCCAAAAGCGCTTACGCCGAATTGCTGATGGCCGAAACAGAAGCCGCGGTAGCCGCCGGCAACTGGACACAGGCTCGCAGCAAAGCCGCAGAAGCCATTGCGTTACAGCCAAACAACATCCGCTTCGCGTTACAACCCGTCGCCATAGCCGAACTGTCTGGCGACATGACCGGCGCCATCACCGCACTGGACTCGGTCGAGGCCACTCATGGCAAAGACATAGCCAGCATACTGGTAAGAACTGATTTATTAAGAAAATCAAAAGGTGACAAAACCGCGCACGATTATTTACGCGGCGAGTGGCGGGCAACAGGGCAAGTCAAACTTGTACCCTCACTGATGATACTCGCCAAAATTCAGGCCCCGGAAACTCTGGACGAACTGTCACAACTCTGGGTAGAGGCCACCCCAAAAAACCCCACTGCACTGCTGGCGCGTGCCGATTTACTGATGAGCACAAACAGACACACGGAGGCACAAACCGTTTATAAAAACATCCTCGGCCTAACACCGCAAAACACAGCCGCGCTTAACAACCTGGCGTGGCTGCTGCGCGAATCAGATCCAACCAAAGCCTTGGCGCTGGCCAAACGCGCAACCGAACTGGCGCCAAAAAACGCCTCCATACTCGATACCTACGGGTGGATTCTTCATCTTTCAGGAAATCACCCGGAAGCCAAAGAACTCATTCAGCAAGCTCTGAAACTGGCGCCCAACAGCCAAAATATTAAAAAACATCTGAAAGCCGTAGAAAAAAAGCTGTAACAACAACATCCGTTAATTGGGCCCGTAAAAGCCTCCCGACATCTGTCGATAAAACTTACACATTGGCTAATGTGTAGAATCAAAATCTATAAAAACTCATTAAAAACAGTACTTTATAATTCTGGCATGTTTTTCGCTTGAACCAATTTAGAATCAATACTGTACGGAGCAAAAGCCATGAGCATCGCAAAATTTATTATGGGTACCGCGCTGGTTACCGTCGCCACCTTTGTTTGCGCTGCGCCTCAATACAATCACTCCGTATACGCTAACTTCCCGGTAGCGCTCGACCAAGGCTCAAACGGCGGCAACATCGATAACAGCCTGCAAAGCGGAATGGCGGGGTACTACATTTGGAACTCTACCCCCAAAGACTGGCACATTCGCTGGACCGGTGATTCCACATCTAATACCGGTGGCTCCACACCGAATGAATACTTTACGGGAAACTTTTCGTTTCTCAATGGCGCGCTAGGGTCAGTAACACGTGTTCGTTTTGAACAGAGCAATGTTTCAGAACCCCGCATTGAGGGATCATCGAATACAGCCAAATTGACAGCCGTAGGGAACGAAGACGCAAGTGAAGACGGCAGTATAGAAGGTGAGTCCATTTATCTCGGTCAAAACTTTGATAAACCAGACGTCGAGATACTTCAAGACGCAGTCAAAAATTTTGGCGATGGTGATATTGCTCTGAACGGTCAATCCTTTGAAATAACCGTGCCAGAACCCGGAACTCTGGCCCTGCTAGGCCTTGGGCTACTGGGTTTGGGCGCCGCTCGCCGTCATCAAAAGGCCTGATTTTGCCAAGCCAGGGGCCGGCCAAACTGAAACCGGGTACAGATTTCAAATCCGTCCCCAACCCTATAGTCTAAGAAGCCAGCTCCGGCTGCCTGTTTTATATGCGAAGTTCGGTTTCTCCAGAGCACTAAGTCTCGGTATCCTATCCACACTCAATACCTCAGGCAGATTCCTAATGCTCCGGAAGGCACAGCAAAACTTACCAACAGCAAAGCCTTACATTCTGGCCACCGCACTCGCCATTGGTTTATTTCTACCCACCTGGCTGCGCCTAATCACCGAATGGCTGGAATTCGAGCAGGTACTCGCCCACGGCCTGGCAACCGCACTCATTTTTCTCTGGTTGGTTATCACCCACCCGCCGGCGCCCAATAAAGCGTTAACCCATCAGCAAAGGCCCTTTTACAAAACCGGCGCACTGGCCTTAATTGTGATCACCCTGGGCTGGGCCGTGCTGGAACTTGCCCGCATCGACACCCTCGCCTATTTTGCCCTGCCCGCGGGCGTCGCTGGCGTAACCTGGGCGTTACTGGGCTGGCAGCGCCTAATCAGCTTTTTGCCTTACATTCTGGTTTTGTCACTATCGTTACCGTTCTGGGCCGATTTAGTACCGGCACTCGTCCACCTCGCCAGCGCCGTAGTGGGTACCTGGGTAAGCTGGTTGAACATGCCGGCCCTCATAGAAGGCAACAGCATTACCGTGCCCTTCGGCCGGCTGGTCATTGAAGACGGCTGCTCCGGTATTCGCTACTTCGCCATCTCTATCCTGCTGGCGGCCATGACTTCCATATTGAACGACTACCGCTGGCGCGGCTGGCTGGCAAGCCTCAGCGTCGCCATCACGCTTGCGCTGATCGTAAACTGGGTTCGCATTACCATCCTGGTGGTAGTCGGCTATCAATCCGAAATGCAAAGCGACCTGCTGACAGACCACGAACTGATGGGCTGGTTGGTATACGGCGCCTTCATCATCCCGGCTATGTACTTCTCACCGGTCATGAAGCGCAACCCCGACAGCCAAGCCCAGCCAGCAAACATCAATAAAAAAGGCTACATCGCCATCGCCGTTGCCGTGCTGCTCGGCCCCGCTGCCCTAACGCTGGCAACCACCACCACAACCACCCAACCCGGGCTCTGGTCGTTGAACATGGCGAACGGCTCAAAAGCCGAACGGCAGTCGCTACCGATTCCCTTAAGCATGCCGGAAGCCCTAAACCAGCAAGCCTGGCGCACCGCAGGCACTCAGGTATTATTGGCGCAAAGCCAGCGCACCAGCGCCGACGACAAACTGGTGCCTTACCTGCCACCACAGTTCAACCACTCACAATGGCTGCGCGAGAGCAATCAACAGCCCGGCGCAACGGTTTATCGCAACATACTCACCCGGGAACAGGTGGTTATGGCGCAGTGGTATCAAGTGGGTGACTACCGTGCCGACAGCTACCGCAACGCCAAACTGCTGCAGATACCGGCGCTGCTTCAGGGTGCAACGCGCTTTGCGCTGGTGACCCTTCAAGCCTCTTGCCAGCAGCGAAGTTGTGAAAACGCTTACAACGCCGTCATTAACCAAAAAGCGACGCTACAGGCCCAATCCTTCACGCTGACAAACGACCGTTCCCTATGAGCACAAACCAGGGCGATATGCGCGGCAAACTAGGCAGCAACGCAAGCAGCACTGGCACCCTGTCGTCTTACACCTATACAAAGCACACCCTAGAACGCAGCCTAAAGCCAGAGGCGATGGAGCTCATCCGCTGCCAGCAGCTGAATGTTCAAACAACCCACGTCAAAGCCATCGAACTTGTCAGCTTTGACGAAGCCGAAAACCACCTGACCACAAAGAAGGTAATCGGTCAGGAGTTGTTTCATGCCCTCTGGAACCCAACCAATCTGCTGGGCCGCCTGCAAGGTCACCGGTTGCAAAATCCAGATACCCTGGTCAGTCGCATTACAGAAATCGGCACCTGGCTACGCAAGTATCACAACAGCTCGGTTGGGCAAACACCAGAAAGTGCCGATGGCAGCTGGCTGGCAACAGAGTTTGCACAAAAAATTCGCGAAATCCGGGCAAGCAACCTAATACCTGAACTTAATCTCAAAAAAGTCGAGCAAAAATACAACGCCGAATTGCAAAAACTCACCACTCCCGACTACCTGCCCTTCAATAACGCCTTCCCGTGCCAAATCCATGGCAACTTTGTGCTTTATAACGTATTGGTAGACAGCCAGCAGAACATGCACACACTGGGTTTCAGCAAAACCCGCGTCTCAAGCAACCTGGAAGACGTGGCGCGTTTCTACAGCACCCTCTGGGCCATCGCGCAAACCAACCGCACCCGTCATAGCCTGTTCCATGAATTACCAGCCAGATTTCTGAAAGCCTACGGATTACGACCTCCTATTGCCAAGAGCGCTTATTTTCAAGCCAATCTGGTATACAATTTCTTGGCTCATCTGGAAGCCCAGCACCGCGGGCGAAAGACGTTTTCGTGGAACACCAACCGTGAAATGAGTCAGATCACCAACGCGGGTATGAAGTGGGTATACCAGCAAATCTAAAGCCGTTCATCCGCTAGCAAAAAAGGTAACCCTGCCCGTGCCCGACAACCACGCCCCAACCCGCATCTTGCACGTTACCTTCAATATGGGTTTCGGCGGCACCGAACAGGTTATTCGCCAACTGGTCACCAACCTGAACCCACAACGGTTCCAGTGCGAAATTGCCTGCATTGATGGCGAAGCCGGCGCCATCGGCAAAGCCTTGGAAGCGGACAACGGCATCACTATCCACTCCAGAAAACGCGGCCCAGGGCTTGACTGGAAAACAATCCTCTGGCTACGACGGCTCATTAAATCCGGCCGTTTCGACTTTGTGCATTGCCACCAATATTCGCCCTACACCTACGGCTGGTTCGCACATTGGGGCACAGGCGCAAAAGTTGTGTTCACCGAACACGGCCGCTTTCACCCAGACCAACATCGAAAGAAAGCAAGGCTGATCAACCCCCTCATCGCCCTCACCTCTCATCGCTTGGTGGCCATATCAGCGGCTACCCGTGAAGCACTGATTGAATACGAATACCTGCCAAAATCCAAAATCGCGGTCATTTACAATGGCATCACGCCACTAGCCGCAAGAGAAGACCGCAAACAAGAACTCATAACGGAACTGGGTATTGAATCGGGCGACATTGTTATAGGCACCGTAGCAAGGCTGGATGCTGTCAAAAACCAGCCCATGATGCTGCAAACCACCCGCGCCCTGATCGACCAAGGTTATAAAGTACGCCTGCTGCTGATCGGCGACGGCCCCGAGCGCGAAAACCTGGAAGCGATAACCCAACAGTTGAATCTTAACAACGCTGTCATATTTACAGGGTTCCAATCCAAGCCTGCCGACTACCTCAACTTGATGGACATATTCCTTCTTCCATCCTTCACCGAAGGCACCTCCATGACCCTGCTAGAAGCCATGAGCCTTGGCATTCCCACGGTAGCCACTCGAGTAGGCGGAACACCGGAAATTGTTGAAGACAAAGAAACAGGTTTTCTGATTGAAAGTGATGACCAGGAAGCATTTACCCGCGCCATAAAGAACTTACTGAATCAGCCAGAACAACGAAAAAAAATGGGCAGCGCCGCAAAGGCAAGATTTGAAAAGAGATTTTCAGTAGAGCAGATGGTAGATCAATACCAGCGATGTTACAGCGCAAGTTCAGCTCATTAAATCAGCCATTGTTCTAATTTGTGCTAAAATTAAAGTATAAAATTGAGCGCTCAAAAAACCTTGTTGCGCGCAAGGTAAATCTGGAGATATCCCCATGCGGGCTAACAAAAAGTTTCTTGTTGTGTGTATTTCTATACTTATAACATCTGGCTGTAGCACTTTAACGCCTCGGGATATCGATACCTTGCCTGCGCCGGCGGCCTTACCTGAAAAGAGTGAGCAAGGCTATGTTGACATATGGTTTTACGATAACGTAAGTGTTTCATCTGTCAGCGATTTAGCAGGCCTGGCGCGATTTCCCGACAACCCAGACGAAGTATTACGGCTTAATCGATTAGAAGGCCCCATTAATAGGGGTGACCGTTATGCGGGCTTGGTGAGAGGTTACATCACCGCACCCGCTGATGGACAATATCGCTTTTTTGTGACCAGCGATGATGACGGACAGTTTTTACTGAGCGATTCTACCTCACCCAGTGAGGCACGAGTTATAGCTTCTGTCCCTGGCTGGGCTGGACGCGGGCAATTCACAAAATATAGCTCTCAAACTTCCGGCAATATCACTCTGTCATCCGGTCAACGGTATTATTTTGAGATGCGGTACCGTGAAGGCGGCGGTGGCGATCAATTTGCCGTTGCCTGGGAAGGCCCAGGCTTTAGTCAGGCCGTAATAGATGGGCAATATCTGTCATCGTTTTCAAAAGGATCGCAGATTTATCCTGACGATGCTCAATCCGTTGCCGGTTACGACCTCGGGTATCGAGTTGGCTTCTTTGACGGCAAGCAGGCTATGCCTTTTGCGCCAGCCTACCCACCGTTAGATAACGACCAAGACCGTCTATACGACAACTGGGAAGCGTTCTATGGGCTGGATTCTACCAACCCGAATGACAGCAACGCCGACAGTGACAATGACATTCTCACGAATTACGACGAGTTCTGGGTGGGCTCCAGCCCAACTAACGCTGATTCGGATGGGGACGGAATACCTGACGGGGCCGAATTTGCTTACGGCCTAGACGCGTTGGACCCCACTGATGCGCAGGCTGATCTCGACAATGACGGTTTCAGCAACCTTGAAGAGTATGAAGCGGGTTCGGATTTGACAGACGCTGCCGATATGCCAGTTCCGATAGCGAGTTTCGCCCCCGGAGTATGGGCTCAATATTTTTCGGGTTGGAACTTTGATCAGTTTGTTATGGCTAGGCTTGAGTCCGGGTTAACATTTGATTGGGGGTACGCCAGCCCAGCGCCTGGACTACCGGATAATCAATTTAGCGCTCGATATTACACACAATTTACGCCGCTTCATGACAGTGGAGAGCGAATTTACGAGATTGTTATTAATGCCGATGATGGTGTTCGCGTAGACTTTGGTGGCAAGCGTATAGTCGATAGATGGAGTTACTCGAGTAGCCCTATCTCAGTTCAAATTACCGCCAGTTCTGGACAGAGCTATCCTTTCATCGTTGAATATTACGACGGCGTCAGGAGCGCTAGCCTCTCCGTACGATTTATTGATACGGTAACCGGCGAGTTACAAGATCTGGCTAAAATCTTCACAGCGTTGATTGCGGAAGATTCTAGAAACAGTTCTTTTGATCAAGATAACGACGGAATTCCCGATGTATGGGAGTACCTACAAGGAACAAACGTGTTAACAGCAGATGCTTCGGCTGTGAACAACGTATCCGGCATCACTAATTTGGAAGCCTTTCAGGCTAATGTCAGCCCTTGGACAACAGAAGCGCTTGGTGGAGTCGTCAATCCCCCACAACTGCTGACTCCCGCAGAGAATCAGTCGTCGGTTACCCTGACATGGACTGCACCGCTTACAAGATCTGATGGCAGTTCGTTGGCACTGGGAGACATCAAAGGTTATGAACTAAGCTACGGGCAGCAGGTAGGCTCTTTAGACACACAGGTCGATATTTCAGGGCAGGAAACTCGCTATACAATTGAAAATCTAAATACAGGAACGTGGTATTTTCAGATACGGACATATGATTACAACAATCTTTACAGCTCATCGACAGAGGTTCTGGAATATATCGTCAAGTGATTTTCAAGAGTTGAATATACTTGGTCATGCCTTCCGGGGCTTGGCCAAGGTTGACCTGATCCCTGAATTACTAAACGCTTAGAATCTATAAACGCGGCAGTATTTCGTAGCTAATACCCTCGATTTTTTCGGGAGGTCCTTTCGGCCGAAGCACGTACCAAGGCAGCCATTATCTGGTGCAATTTTGCTGTTTGGCACCCTATACGTAACAATCGCTGCACTCAGTATTGACTTGTTTCTGCTTAAAGTGACGGAAGAACGGAGCCAGCTCCGCTATTTGATAAACCAGACTTGTAAAAATGAGAATGCAGAGGCTATAAAATAGCAAAATGTGGCTTTATGTTACTATTTTGACAGACTATTCTGTGCAACACACAGGACGTTAGGCAGCAGTCAGATTTATGGAAAAAATAACCATACGGCTAGAAGAAAAAGACGGCACCGCTCGTATTAAGGAGCCCGTGGGACTAGGTATACCACTACCAAAAGGGACAGTTCAGACTGTCCACAACCTCACACTTATGGATGACCAAAAACCTCTGAGGCTGCAGCTTGAGCCCCTCGCTCACTGGCCAGACGGAAGTATCCGTTGGGTTCACGTAAGTTTTCTGATCAGTATGGATCCAAACAGCAAAAAATATCTGACACTTGCCCTGGAACAAGCTCTCCCCTCCTATACACGTGAATCAGCTATTAATCAGACTGCTCAAAGCCAGGTCATCCATACGTCAACCGGCAGTGTTGCTTTACAGCCCGGCAGCCTGGCCTGGCAGGTATATAATAATGGCAATGCAGGTATTCCGTTTGCTGTGGGCCTGAGTGATGAAACAGGCGCACCCTGTACACCTAAAACTGAAACCAGTTGGAAAATCACTCTAGAGGGTCCCGTTTTTGTAGCTGCGACTTTAAGAGGCGAATGGCTAAAGCAAAACAACGAGCCACTGGCGCAATTTGAATGTGAATTACGTATCTTTCTCGAAACAGACCTCGTGCAAGTGAAACTGCTAACTCACAACCCTAATCGTGCCCGTCACCCTGGCGGTTTGTGGGATCTGGGGGACCCTGGCTCAGTTTACTTTCAAGAACTTGCCGTAGAAACAACGTTGCCAGACAGAAGCAAAGCCAAAGTCACTCCGCAGGTTACAGATGAAAGCCCTGGCACGTTTCACCTTTCCGATTTCAACCTTTATCAAGACTCAAGTGGAGGCGAAAATTGGCAGGGCCGGAATCATATAGATGCTAGCGGGGAAAGCAGCACCCAATTCTGCGGCTACAAACTGACAGGCCAGAACGAGCTGCAGCAAGATGGCAGGCGTGCCAATCCATTGGTAAGTGTTGAGCACGATTGCGGACATTTAGACGTAACAGTACCCGGCTTCTGGCAAAATTTCCCAACCAGCCTTCGCAAAGAGGGAGACAAGTTAACGATCGGGCTATTCCCGCAAGATGCAAAAAATGCTTACGAGCTACAGGGTGGCGAGCGGAAAACGCTCCGGTGTTCAATAGCTCATCACTCAAATAACAGCGTCGCTGCAACGGCGTACTCACCGTTGGTGCCAGTGCTTGCTCCCGAGTGTTATGAACGAACGGATGCATTTCCCTGGTTCAAGGCCAATACTCAACCCGGTGCTCTCGACGAACTCATAGCTGAAGGCGTGGATGGAAGATTCAACTTCTTTGCAAAAAGAGAGATTATTGACGAATTTGGCTGGCGTAATTTTGGTGATATTTTCGCGGATCACGAAACCCTTTACCAGAACGAGGGGGAGGCACCCTTGATATCCCATTACAACAATCAATACGATGCAATATACGGCTTTGCAAGGCAGTATGCCCTGTCTGGGGATAAGCGCTGGTTCCAGTTGATGGACGATTTGGCTCGACACATTGTCGACATCGACATTTATCACACCGCCGAAGACCGCGCAGAGTATAACAATGGGCTTTTCTGGCATACCGATCACTATCTGGATGCCCGCACGGCTACGCACCGAACCTTCACTCGCCAAAGCGAGACCAGCTCAACGCCGGGTCAGACGGGAGGCGGGCCAGCCTCAGAGCACTGCTATACTACCGGCCTGCTTTACCACCATTACATAACTGGTGCGCCGGCATCCCGGGAAGCGGTTCTGGAACTCGCCAACTGGATACGGATCTCCTACGAGGGCCAGGGCGGTCTTCTTGAGCAATTACTGGCACTGAAAAAACACGATTTACCGAAGCTGGTGGCGTTGCTGAAAGGCGAGCACCCGTCCCCACACCGTTACCCGTTTACCAGGGGCACCGGCAATTACCTAAATGCGCTGTTGGACGCATCGCTGCTGGAGCCCGATAAAGACTGGCTGGAACACGCGGAGAGTGTCATTCGCAGAACTATCCATCCGGCAGATAATATAGAAAAGCGAAATTTGCTGGAGGTAGAAACCGGCTGGTCGTACCTGATATTAATGACCAGTATTGCCCGCTACCTGTATATCAAGAGCGACGCAGGAAACACCGACGCAAACTACAGCTATGCCAAGGCTGCATTCATGCATTACGCCAATTGGATGCTGAAGAACGAGAGGCCTTTTCTGTCTGACCCAGGGCAACTTGAATTCCCCAACGACACTTGGGTTGCCCAGGATGTGCGTAAAGCCATGCTGATGTTTCAAGCATCAGAACTGGATCCGGCGCGCGCAAAAGACTTCCAGGAAAAAGGGAACCACTGGCTGGCAGAGCTTTGCGAAAATCTAGCCCAGAGTAAGCAAAAGCACTACGCCCGCATCCTGATCATATTAATGCAGAACTATGGGCCACAGCAGGTCAGTTCACATCAACGCTTGGCGCAACTTACAGATACCCCTACAGCTTTGGATTATGGCACCCCTCCCAGACTTACCTGGGGCGCACTTGCTGCCAGAATAGTTGGCCGTCTGGTTCGCGGAATACGCGCATTCCGGCCTGCCGGGGAACGGGCCTGGCTTAATACCCGACTGGATCGCCCTTAACATGCGAATTTTAAAACGACTTGTAAAATCAGTATTTCTGGCGCTCGCATTTCCAGTATATTTGCTATGCCTGTTGTTCAGTCAGTGGAGCAATGCCGACGGAGTGTTTATGTCATTCTCACAGGGTATAAGCCTGATACCCGGTAAATTCGGAGTCTACCTTCGGGCAGCGTTCTACCGCCTGGCCTGCCCTGCCACTTCCGACGAAATCTCAGTAGGCTTTCTGACCATACTATCTCACCGGGATACAACGATTGGGCGTGGCGTTTACATAGGGCCACAATCTAATATTGGTAAATGCACTATCGGAGAAAACACTCTTATTGGCAGCGGTGTGCATATTCTGAGTGGCAGCCGTCAGCATGATTTCAAGGATATTAAAAAGCCCATCCAGGACCAAGGCGGTATCTTTGAAAAAATACGGATAGGTGCCGACTGCTGGCTGGGTAATACGTCAGTGGTAATGGCGAACCTGGAGGACCACAGCATCCTTGCAGCCGGAAGTGTACTGACGAAGCCCTCAGCCAAAGGGGATGTTTTGGTAGGCAACCCCGCAAAATGCGTTAACAACCGGTTCCATCCCAACCCGCCACACTCACCTGAACCTGCAAATGGGCCGCAATAATGGGCACAATCTCAGAATCAATTTACTCGCGGTCACCAATCTTTTTACAGAATGTATTGGTGTCCGCATATGGATACAAGCTCTACCACAAGCGCTATTCAGGCCCCCGTTACCGTGAACTTCTGGAGCAGGTTCGCCATTGCAGGTCCTGGAGTCCTGCAGCGGTGGAAGCGCATCAAAGCGAACACCTGCACCAGATGGTGAAGCACTGCCGTTCCAATATCCCCTATTATCAGCAACAGTTTGCCGAGTATGGCCTGCATGAAAATGACATTACCGCTACAGAACACATTACGCGGTTGCCGATCCTCAAAAAGCAGACTCTCAGGGAACATTCGGAACTATTCCAGCAGCCCGGTGTGAAACCTTTTACGGTCCAGCACACTAGCGGTAGCACGGGCACGCCGCTTGCGCTGATGGTCAACGAACAAACTTATAAACTGGCCATGACGTTGCTTGTGGAGCATGAAGAACACCATGGCGTCCCATTTGGCGCGAAACGCGCAACCTTTGCGGGACGTATGGTTCAACCAGCAAGCAACATGGCGCCTCCTTTTGCCAGAATGAACTGGGCCGAAAACCAAAAGTTATTTTCTAGCTATCACCTGAACAGCCAGACATTCCCCTGGTACCGTGCAGAGCTCGACCGATTCCAGCCGGCCGAGCTGATCGGCTACCCATCAGCTATCTGTGACCTGGCAGCACAGTACCGAGAAGCAGGCGTCACGCCAGCTTTCCGCCCTCAGGCAATTGTTACAAACTCGGAGACGCTCCTTGCATGGCAACGAGCCATTATTGAGGAGGTATTCGATTGTAAAGTCAGCGACTATTACGGGACTGCGGAATACGTGCTTTTCGCAGGCCAGAGCAAGGATGGGATTTATCGTTTAAATCCAATTATTGGCATCACGGAACTCCAACTACAATCTGACGATCAGGTGGCCGGGCGATTAATTGCAACGTCACTAACGAACACAACAATGCCCCTACTCCGATATGATCTTGGCGATACTGCGGAAAAACCAACAGAAAGCCAGTCCGGAGCATTAGTTCAGCAACTGGAAACTATCAGTGGACGAGCGGATGATTATATCGCGACTTCAGACAATCGGAAAATTGGGAGGATTGACCATATATTTAAAGGAGTTGAAGGAATCCGTGAAGCGCAAGTGGTTCAGATAAAAAGGGGGACCGCAACTGTTCGAATCGTAAAATCTGAAACAGCGAACTTTATGAAGGAATCGCTAATCGAAAATATATCGATGAGGCTTGGAACCGATTTTCAGATCAATATTGAATTCGTTGATTCTATACCTAGAGGGAAAAATGGAAAATTTAGATCAGTTGTCCGAATCTACGAATGAAAGTTCAGATTATATCCCCGGTGATAAAATCTATTTTTCAATTGTGATCCCAGCTTTCAATGAACAAGAATATATCACCGAATGCCTTAATTCGATAATAAAAAATAGCTTAAACCAAGACAGGTACGAAATAATTGTAGTAGACAATGGATCAACAGACAACACCGTAAAATTAGTTAATTCTTTCAAGCAGGTCAAACTTTTTAGCTATCCAGATGTAAACGTTGGCGCTGTAAGAAACTTTGGTGCAAAAATTAGCAAATACCCGTTTCTTATTTTTATAGATGCCGACTGCTTATTACCTGAAATTTGGCTCGAAAAGGCTGAAAATATTATAGGAAAAAATCAAATAGATGCGTTTGGTGGAGGTTGCAAACTAAGGGATAATCCGTGCTGGGTTGAGAAATACTGGCTACTTGAAAAAAATGGTGAGGCAACACTACCAAAACATTTAATAGGGGCATCCATATTGATTCCTAAGGCAACATTTAACTTTGTTGGTAAGTTCAATGAAGAAATAACTTCTGGGGAAGACACAGCGCTGTCTCAAAAACTAACCTCAAATGGTTTTCATGTCCATCTAATATCAATTTTGAGTGTAATCCACTTGGGGAACGCCCGAAATCTCACCGCGTTCCTTCAAAGACAAGTGTGGCACGCGTCGAATTATCTTGAAAATCCTCAAAACTCAGTCAAAGATCCAATATTTATACTTATTTCTGTATTTATATTTTTTATTGGTATTGGGCTGGCGAATTTTTTTTTCACGGGAGAGATAAACCCTACCTACTTTGTAGTTGCACTTTTGATTCCGGCAATATTAAGCATAAAAAGAATTAAAAGATCGAAAATAAAATTAATGAAAAATATAAATAACCTTCCGAAAATATACATAATAGATCTTTTCTACATACTGGGAAGGTCGACAGGATTAATTAAGAGTTTAATAAAAAAAGTCACCTAAAACCCTATTAGGCGACCTCTAGATTCAGAAATTAGTTTACTAAAAAATCGGAAGGTGGATTTGGCGCCTTCTCCGCCGGGGGTATATCAGTTCTTATTACGACATCGTCAATGGCGTACCACTCTTCATGCTGGTCTTCATTGGCGTATGTGCGAAAGAAGTCATTTCCCCCAATGCCAACTGTATTCCACTTAACCATCTTATTCTCGGAGTTTTCTCTCACCCAAGGAATATTTTTATTCTGAAATATAATTTCATCATTAATCCACTGTATAAGCTCACCGTCAGCCTTTCCAATTTCGGTGTTCATTTTTGCGTAGAAAGCGACTTTAGTCCAGTTTTTGGTACGACCATAAACTTGTTCATGTGTAACAGTCTGGTTCAAATTATCAGAAATATAGCCGCCATTTATTTGGTCAACAATCTTAGGATTCTGACCATTTTCGCCCATGCCAACTGTGTTTTCAGTGAAATTTAACGAAATATCACCTAAATTAATCATCTGACGAGGCAAGCCAGAAATATCAGAATTACTAAAAGAATAATTTTCGCCATGCGGGCCACCACGATAGGCTTGAAAATTCCTTACACCGTAATCATCGCTTGAATAATCCCATAAAAAAATGGGTCCAGAATTTCCCCCTTTAAAGAACTGAAAAAGTTCCAACTTTGGGGAAGTATCATCCCAGCTCATAACGCGAAAGAGTTTTGAGGCACTTTTTGGTGTCCAAGATTCGCCAAATCTAACATAAAAACTAACATAAATACTATCTACACCTTTAGGAAAATATTTAACTAATGTTGCGTCACTATTGTATTTCTTCCAACCTGGGTCATAAGACTCTCGCCATGCAACATATGACTTACCAGCTCCACCTCTTGCCTTATCAGAATTTACTGACAATATCTCTGCAGAAGGATGCTTGTTAGGATAGCCCGTCCGAGGGGACCAGAGCTCATCGACACGGAACACAAACCAGTCAGCCGGCAAAGCGCCAGTGTTTACATAATCATCAGCAGTCCAATCTGTCTGATTATCAAAAGATTCTTTAAATAACAGCTCACTATGAGCGCCAACTGAAACGCTGATCAAGCCAAGCATCATGATCTGCTTCCAGCAATTCTGCTTTAAAATAGGCATCTTATTCTCTCTTTGCAGGAACTTTTAGACGGGAAGATCGCGGAACATTACGCCTGACACTAAGATATCCCCCAAAACGACACCTTACAAATTTTTTTTGTTACTAAAAGCAAGCACTAATCTTTTTATTCTACATTATTTTAAGATTAAAGCATTGAATTGGTTAAAGCTTCGTGCAATTTTGTAGTAGTCAACTAATCCCGGACAGTATTTTAAGTTTTTCTTCCGCGACCACGGGTGGCATGGTAACCCCCCTAAAAACCAAGGTGATCAGAAGTAGAATTTTCCGTAAGCTAGACGTAGGGAGATTCTGCATGAAGAAGTCACGTTTTACCGACAGCCAGATCATGGCGATCCTGAAGCAAGCCGAGAACGGAGTACCCGTTCCGGAGCTATGCCGCGAGCACGGCATGAGCAGTGCCAGTTTTTATAAGTGGCGAGCAAAATTTGGCGGCATGGATACCTCCATGATCAAGCGCATGAAAGAGCTTGAGGATGAGAACCGCCGGCTGAAGAAGATGTATGCCGAAGAACGGCTCAAAGCTGAGTTGCGCAAGGAGGCTCTTGAGGGAAAGTGGTAAAGCCATCTCTCCGCCGCGAGATGGCGCAAAAAGCCGTTGCCACTGCTCGTTGTAGCATTCGCCAAGCCTGTGTGGTCTTCAGTGTCAGTGAGTCCTGCTATCGATATCAGGCCAGGCTCAGCAGTGAGAACGCCGAGATCGCAGATCTGTTGGTACGATTAACCCATAACCAGCGAAACTGGGGTTTTGGTCTGTGCTCCCTGTATTTGCGCAACGTGAAGGGTTACCCCTGGAACCACAAGCGTGTTTACCGGATCTATCGAGAGCTGGAGCTGAACCTGCGTATCAAGCCTCGTAAACGACTGATACGTGAGAAGCCCGAGCCATTGGCGGTGCCTACGGCTATTAATATCAGCTGGTCCATGGACTTCATGCACGACCAGCTAGAGGATGGCCGCAGTTACCGGCTGTTCAATGTGATTGACGATTACAACCGGGAAGGTCTTGGCATTGAAGTAGACCTGTCACTGCCCTCTGAGCGTGTTGTCCGCGCCCTGGATCAGATCATCGAGTGGCGGGGAAAGCCCAGCCAGATCCGCTGTGATAATGGCCCGGAATACATCAGTGCGACACTGGCTGCCTGGGCTGAAAAACAAGGTATTACACTGGTCTTTATCCAGCCCGGCAACCCGCAGCAAACGCGTATATCGAGCGCTATAACCGCACTGTGCGCTATGACTGGCTGGCTCAATACCTATTCCACTCCATTGAGGAGGTTCAGGAATATGCAACTCGGTGGCTATGGACCTACAATAACGAACGGCCCAACATGGCCCTCGGGGGCATTACCCCACAACAGAAATTGGCCATGGTGGCTTGAGCTCTACTTCTGATGCCCTCTTAAAATGGGGGGATTACCGCGGGGCGCACGCGCCAGCGCAACGTGCTATTCCCTTGTCGAGACCGCTAAGGCAAATAGCTTGGAACCCTCGGTCTATATCCAACATATACTGGAGCGCATTGCCGAGGCAGACACGCTGGAAAAGCTAGAGGCACTACTGCCGTGGAATGTGGATCTGGAGCGGGTCTCAAAAAAAGTGTCGCAGATCGACTGAGGACAAGTGGGTCGATTTAAGGGCGCTTACGTGTCCGGAATCATTGAACCACTACAGATGTCGTACCCGGTAACAAAACACTTCGACACGGCTAAGTTAATTGTCGCGCTATATGCTGTAGCTACGCGTGGGGGAATCCGGAAATCATTAAGAATGGAGTAACTGGAATATTGACAGATCTTGGCCATACATCATCATTCGAAAAAGCTGTAGAAGCGCTTTGTGAGAATGGAAATCTTCGAGCGGGTATAGCGGAAGCCGCTCAAAAACAATTCAATGAACGATTTTGTGCATCTGCTATGCTTGGCCAATGCCGCTCAACCCATAGCGAGCCTTAACAAGGCTCAAATTTATACTTCCCAGCCGTAACCATTAGCGATGCCTAAGTTCAAACAGTTATCCTTTTTTCTTTTTACAGGCGGGATTTTCACTGCTCTATTTATTACACAGAAAACAATGCCAGGAATGGCGGGAGGTGCGAAATGCCCAAAGTCAGTGTGATTGTACCGATTTACAACGCCCAGCAGTTCCTTGAAGAAACACTACAGAGCCTGTATCACCAAACCCTGTCAGACATCGAAATTTTGTGTGTGGACGATGGTTCCACCGACAAATCCTGCGACATCCTCAAAGCTGCTTCCGAGCGTGACACCAGGATACGGATTTTCAATAAGGCCAATGGCGGTGTTGGATCAGCAAGAAATCTTGGCCTAGCAAGCGCTGCCGGGGAGTACCTGTTGTTCATCGATGCAGACGACATTGTCAGTGAAGACTACCTCGAGCAACTCTACTCCAGCACCTTGCCCGAGAAGCCCGACATCGTTGTTACTGGCAACGTGCTTAATTACTGGCCAGACGGAAGTAAGACCTTGCGCAATGTGGGCGTAACAGGAGAAGCCACTCTTACTGCTCTTGCGGAAAAGGCCCCGCTGATCACGGTCACCGCGCTGATTTGGAACAAACTATACAGAACTGCTTTTATCCGAAGTATTGGGCTACAGCATTACCGCGGAAAAAGTGTTGTAGAAGATAATTACTTCGTCATTTGCTCGGTTGCACTCGCTACCAGTATCAAGACAATCTCTAGGGGCACCTATCTCTATCGCCAGCTCCCTCAGTCCATGAGCAACACCAGGAAGCGGCCGGATGACACGTCCATATATGACGTCTATGACAAGGCCAGAGCATTCGTGTTCGCATCACCTGGCCTAAGTGATGAAGCTAGCGAATGGGATGCCATCATTACCAAGCGTCAGAAGATCGACCTGACCAACTACCACTACGAACTCAATCCTCCGGAAAGGGCGAAGTTCCGAGAACTTGCAAAACACATGACCCAGCGCCGTGTTATCATCGTTAAGCCTAGAAACGAGAGCTGGGTTATTATTAAATTTCATATAAAAAGTATGCTGTCAGCTATTGGGTTATATCGACCATCAATGTAACCTTGCTAATCCCCATACCTGATCGCAATCTGCCGATATTGCCGCGGCTATCGCAACTCTTTTAATCGTTGAGCAACAATCCATGCCGACTATCGCCAACCGGCTGCTCAAAAGTTCTGCCTTTCTCCTGCTTGCTAAAAGCATCCAACGGACGTTGGGGCTTATTAGCATCATGGTTCTTGCCAGGGTTTTGATGCCAAATGACTTTAGCGTAGTGGCTATCGCAGCCTTGCTGCTTTATTTTTGCGAGACGCTCGCGGCCACCGGAAGTGAACCATATATCATCCACAAGGATGACCTATACCCGTCCGATTTATCAACGGCTTGGACGATAGACCTAATCATCAAATCCGTAATATTTATTCTGCTGGTAATCGCTGTTCCGTTTATCGCCGACTTCTACGAAGATCCGCGTCTTGTGCCTGTACTTTACGCCACCTCATCGATCCTTCTTATCAACGCATTGAAAAGCCCGGGGTTGATTCTTCTAAAGCGGAACTTGGATTATCGCAAGATCTTTTTTGTCATGATCATACAAAAATTTTGCGCCTTCACGGTTACCTTGTCCATTGCCCTTACTACAGAATCCTACTGGGCGCTCATCATTGGCGACATCACTTCCGCCAGCGTGTTATGCGTTGGCTCATACTTAATCCACACATTTCGCCCGCGGCCTTGCCTTACTAATTGGCGCAACCAGTGGCGCTTTTCCAAGTGGATACTATTCAGAGCAAGCGTTGGCTTCAGTAAGTCACAGATGGATTCGCTGCTGATCTCCAAGTTCTTTTCCGCACCTGAGCTTGGCGCTTTCTATATAACCAAGAGCTTGTCCGTATTGCCCAGCACCGATATTATCGGCCCCGTAGTAGAGCCTTTGTTGGCATCACTGTCGCGTGTTCGCAACAACCTTCAAGAGTTCAACCAGCAGCTTTCCAAGGCGATCTTCGTGATCACGTCGGTGGTTATGCCCATCGTCGTTTTTATGTGGTTTTTCCCCGATCACATCATCAACTTTTTTTTCGGGTCAGAGTGGGCTATCGCCTACCCTATGCTACCGCCTCTGTCGATCGTGCTCGCTACAATCGCATTTGGACAGGTTATAAACCAGGCCATTACGTCGCTGGGTAAGGTCAAGGCACTCTTTGTTTTCGAAGTCATAGGGCTTCTGACGCTTGCAATTGCCCTGTACTCATCCCGGGGCATGGCCATTGGTCACTTTATTGAAATACGCGCAGCTTTTGCAGTCATTCTTGTGCTGGGCATTATCATCTTTCTTAGGCAGTGTACGGGCATCCGGACTCTTCGGCTTGCTGTCCTGATTTCGCCTACCGTGCTACTTGCAATACTATCAGCTTGGCTGACCGAAAAGGCCGAGATTTTTTTGAACATAGAGGTCAATAGTCTTTCGGTGTTTCCTGTGGCGTCGCTCTATTTTGCCCTGCTTGTTCCAGCTTTTCTGTTAACACTGTTCACGCTTTACAGCCGCTACGATGAAGGCGCGTTCGCCCTGAAAATAATTAAAAACGTATTGCGTGATTTGAGGGCTAAGCTATCAAAATCTAACAAGTAAAAATGTAGATGGGCTCCATCACACCTGCTCTTCACTTTCTTTTAACCGGGCTTCCAAGTTGTAACGGCTAAAAACTGCAGCCACTTGATGATCATTATGACCCAGTATGTTGTTTACGTGGTGAAGCGACTGGCCTTCGGCTTGGCTACCACGAATTCTCGGAAAATCTTGGTGCTTATCAGTAATCTTCACATGAGGCACATTGTTGTAGAGTGCCATGGCTTTAAACCACACGTCATCTGCCGTTGGGCAGATGTGCATGAATGCCTCCCGATTTTGCACTTCAGGGTGAAGACTGCCTGGGGGATAAAGGGCACCCTCACCGCCTTGGGCAAACAGTAGATAGCTAGGCTCGTCACGCCTCGTGTATTCAGGCCATTGTTTGTAAGGCGCAAGACCATTCTGATCAAGCAGAATTTGAGTGCCGCGATAACATACGATAGCGTCAGTGTGTTGTTCATGACCTCTAAGCAGATTTTCTAGCCAACCAGATGGATACAAAATATCATCATCTGCAGTTACTACAATTGCGTTCGGAAATCGTTCTAGTGCTGGTAATAATTTTCTGTAAGAGCGAATGTCTTCAACAAATTCGATCTCAACTCCCATGCGATGAAGTCGTCTAATGTTTTTTGGCAAGTCCTCGATAGTCGTAATCTGCGTTCCATTCTGATCGTATTTTGAAAGCCATAACACAATGTGATCTGGCCGGATTTTTTGCCAAAGCAGACTCATCAATACAAGATGTAACTTTTCAAACCGCCATGGAACGGCTGTAAGGCTCACGACAACCGGCCTGTCGAAATCATTGAGGCGCCCCCGCTTTAATCCTTTCAAATGTGAAAGGGCACCATAGAAACCTTCCAGCGAAAAAAATCGGTGCTTGATTTGTTTGAGCATCCCTAACATCGTCATACCCTGTTCTCCGAAACATAATCCATGTAACGCTGCGCGATCTTTTGCCAGGAAAACGTTTCCCGCACCAGTGCCTGCAGGCGCTCGCTATATTCAGGGTTTGCGGCAGCCAACGTTGTTTTGCGAACGGCAGCCACCCAATCGTCCAAGCCCACGCCGTCTATCACTGCTCCGGCATGGTTATTCCCAATCACATCAATGCCTCCGGCGGTGGCTGTTGTGACACAAGGCACTCCGAAATAGAGCGCTTCCAGAAGCACCATGCCGTAGATCTCGTAGTCGCTGGGCAAGAGGAACACATCGCTGTTCCGGTAAATGGCTGGCAATGCCTCTTGGCCAAGTGCGCCTGTCATGAGCACATTATTCAGGCCCAGAGCCTTAATCCTCTGGCGAACGGTTTCAGTCATGGGCCCCGCTCCCACCAGAATCAATGCTGTGTCAGCCTTCATTGCGGCTGCCATTTCTACCATCAGCATTGGGTTACGGCGCCGCTCCAGGCTGCCTATGTACAGCATAACCCGGGGGTAACGGGCTTTAAGATCACTCAAAATGGCTTCGTGGGGCGATGCCTCTGTTGGCGTATCAAACCGAGTGGTATCAAGCCCTACCGGAAGTACCTGAACGTTGCTGATTCCCCGAGCCTGAAGGAAGTCCCTGGCCGTGGTGGTTTTAGCCAGCACAGCACGCGCGTTACGCCGTATAGCCGGTGCCAGCAAATAACCATGCGCTGTGTCATACCAGGTTCGGGCTCTACCGGACGGCACCACATACATACCGTGGTAAATAACGTAGGGGATATGCAGTCTACGACAATGGAAGGCCACTAGGGTGGTTGCGGGGTTATTCTCCTCGCTCAAATGAACCAGATCATACTTTCCGCGGAACAGCAATTGCCGAAGACCTGTGAGCACCCCATATTCCAACACCGGAATGCGGCGGTATCCGGTGCGGATGATGGTGATCTTGTAATCAGACCCGCTAGCAATATCCTCGATCGATGGGTTATTCGCGGCTCCTCTGGCGGTAATGATGTCAACCGTATGTCCCTGATGCGCTAACCCCCGGGCCAGCCCGATTTCTTGACTGTTATATTGCCGCTGGTCGACATCACTGCCGTCGGTTCGAAGAATGGCAATTTTCATAGCTATACTTTCCATGGATCCTTACAAGGATGAATAGAATTAAACCGGCATATCACTTAGCACGAACAATACCGGGCTTGGTATCCACATTCTTCAAAACATAAATATTAAACGCGACTAAAATAAACAAAATAAGCCAATACAGAATCTCTGCCCTTGAGCGATTGATAAAGCTTGCCGCGACTAGGTAAGAGATCAGTGCCCCTTCCAGAGCTATAACTTTGAAATAGCAATCGTACAGCTTTAACTCGATTAATTTTTTCTTTGTTTTTTTCGATGTCTTGAAGGTACTTATTATTAAACAAAAAAACACCAATATCCCGACCCAACCTACCTCGCCAAGAACTTGAAACCACGTTGAGTGGACAGCTTTCCCAGTAGTCCTGTTATCGAAATAATGATCTGGAAGATAGTTTGGGCTCAATTCAATGAATCCCAGTATGCCAACACCTAAAGGATGATCTTTTAATACCTCAAAAGTGGCTAGCCAAAATTCAATTCTATGCGAACCACTGGCGCTCCCGTCTTCTACGTCTGTGAGAGTGCCCATTCTCGTCCAGAATGCGTCATCGGCAATATACACAACCCCTGCCAGCGCTATCATTATCAAAAGCATCGCCGTTCCTCGCTGACCGGCCCGTTGATACTTTGAGAACACCATAAAAAATAAAAAGAATGAGGCGCCGACGACAATGGCCAAAAAAGAGCCGCGACTGTTAATAAGAACAATTCCATTTGCAATAAATGCACCGCAAAAAACTGCAAAAACCTTTGTTTTTTTGTTACCCAGCCAGGCAAAGTACATAAGCATTACCAGTGCGGGCGCTATGGCAGCAGCGGTCATATTGCTGTCGCCACCGGTATCAACCATACCTATGCCTTCAACCCGCCCCTGCCAGTCGCGCCCTACTGCATAAGCCAAGTACCCAATATACGTTGCGCCCAGAACGTATGCCCAGAGGCATGCATCGAGAGCCTTTTCCGAGTTGATGAGTTTGTAAGCTACGAAAATAATAACAATCAGTTTTGCGAAGTCAAAGGTAAACGTTTTGTGTGCGCTAGGAACGACTGCAAAGTTAATCATGAATATATACATTACTAAAAAAGCCAATAGCCATTTTAATGCCGGCTGCTGTTTCCAAGGAGCCTGGAACGAAAGCTCTTTATACTTTATGGCGAGAATAAAAAGCATTAATATTGCTGCTACAAATGAATACTGTATGCCAGGAATAGTGGCCGCCCACCATCTGATATCCGGATTCACAAAGTAAACAAGTTGATAAACCAGAAAAGATGCAACCGGTGTAATGAAGACAGCAGCAAAAATTCCGCCGACAAAAAGAAACAGGAATAACAGTGCGAACTTGGACATCGCTAATAGCTACAGTTGGGGAGTAGGGATTTTAGCATTATTGAGGCTCGCAATAGATTAAGCGGTACTGGCAGATCATAGCGGAGGCAAAAAACCGTTCATTGAACTGTTCTTGAGCACCTTCTACCATACCCGCGCGGAGGTTTTCGTTCTCGCAAAGGGCTTCGAGAGCGATTGCGAACGATGATTCATTGTCTGACTCTGTCAGCAGTCCAGTTACTCCCTCCGCAATAATTTCCGGGCTACCTCCCACATTTGCGGCTACAGCCGGGATTCCCAATCTAATTGACTCCAGTAAGGTCATGGAGGTGCCTTCCGTATGGGAGGAAAGCAGAAATAAATTCATAGCGGCCAAATAATGTAAAGGGTTGTTAATAAAATCTGTAAACATGGTTCGATCACGTATCCCGAGTTCGTTGGCCAGAGAGATCAGTTTTTCTTTATCTGGGCCATCTCCAACCATCAGTAAATAGCTGTCCGGTCGTTTTTCGGAAAATTCTTTAAAGGCTCTGAGCATCATGCCCTGATTTTTAACGGGGTCGAGGCGGGAAACGGTACCCACTACAAACGCATCGCCGGGAATTCTCAGGCTATCTCGTAACTTTTTCGCCTCTGGATCGTTCCGTTTCAACGGAAAAATTCCTTTGAAAATCAATTGTATATTCTTTCGTGGTGTAAATTCATACTTCACAAGCGCTTTTTTAGTTGCGTTTGAAATAGCCACAACAGCAGGCGTGAATAATGCCATCAGAGGGTTGAGGAGCATTGCCTTATAGCGGTGTCTATCCGGGTAAAAACGACCGTGCTCCGTAAAGATCACCTTGGCTCCTGTTCCTGGCACTGCCAACCACCCGTAAAACCAAGGCGTATACTGGTGGCAGTGCACCACATCAAACCACCCTTCCCTTAACCGCTTTCGGATCCCAGCCATTAGCGACCAGTCAAATCCCTGCTTTCGCGCCAATTTATGAACCGGGACAGCTGTTTTCTGGAGTGCTTCCCCAATAGATCCTATCTGGCCATCAATACAAAGAATTTCGGACTCTACTCCTTCAGACTTCATACCCATGACAAGCTGCTGGACAATCTGCTCCGTACCACCGATTTCCATGTTGAAGATAGCCAGCGCCCTCGGTGGCTTTTGATCTGGGCGTATGCTGCCTAAGCTCATATCACCCGTCATGCGCTCACCTGATATTGCTGCCACCAGAGCTCAAAAGCTAATAAAGACCAAAGCTCCTTTGTGAACTGGTCATCCCCTGCCAGGTGTTTTTGCCAGAGGTTGCGAATGCCGGCAGGTTCAAAGAAATTGGCAACACCGCTATTTGGAGACAACAAAAGTTGCTCAACAATAGGCTTCAGCTCACGGCGAAGCCACTGCGCCAACGGCACCGAGAAGCCCATTTTCTTCCGATAAAGTATGTCTTGCGGCAGCATCCGTTCAAAGGATTTTTTCAGTATGTACTTCTTCTCTTTACCGTTCAGTTTCAGTGCTGCCGGTATTTGCGCAGCGTACTCCACCACCCGGTAATCCAGCAGCGGCGCCCGAGTTTCTAATGAGTTTGCCATGCTCATGCGGTCTACTTTCACCAGAATGTCTCCGGGAAGGTAGGTTTTGATGTCGGTGTACAGAATGCGGGAAAGGTGCTCGTCTGTATCTGCTTTGTTGTAGTGCGCGCGGGTTATATCGGCCGGGTCATAACCCTGGGTTTCGCGTTTCAGTTCGCCCGTTACAAGATCATTCCACACATCTTTTCGAAAGAAGCTGTTAGTCACAAAAAAAGCCTCGTCTGGCTCTAGTGCCAATGTTCCAAGAAGCGATCTAGCTTTTCTGGTGGGCCCGCTGTTCACCATTCCTGCCAGGCGGGCAAGTCCGGGGAAGAGGTTGTGGCGCAAAGCCGCGGGGAACATTCCCCGTAACCGGTTTTCCACATGGTCTGTGTAATACTTGCTGTACCCGGCAAAGTTCTCATCGCCGCCGTCGCCAGCCAGCGCTACAGTGACTTTTTGGCGGGCCAGCTGTGATACGAAATACGTCGGTACAAAAGACGGGTCAGCAAAAGGCTCATCAAAGTAACGGGCAATGTCCACCAGGCTGTCTGCAACGTTGTCTTTCACCGTGAATTCATGGTGATCTGTTTTGAACTGTTCGGCCACTTTTTTGGCCCAATGCACTTCGTCAAACCGTTTTGAATCAAAGCCGATAGCACAGGTGGTTACTGGCTTACTGGTATGGCCTGCCATTAACCCAACCACGGCACTGGAATCGATACCGCCACTTAAAAAGGCACCCAGGGGCACATCGCTGATCATGCGCAGGCGAACTGCATCATCAATCAGGTTGTAGAGGTTGTCCTGTATTTCATCCAGGCTGGCGCTTGAAGAGGTTGAAAAAGAAACATCCCAATACTGTTCCTGTTTTGTGTCGGTACCATCCGTCATTAACCAATGGCCTGGGGCCAGTTTGTGGACATTTTTGTAGATGGTTTTCGGGTCTGGCACATACTGATAGAAGAAAAAGTCTTTTATGGCGTCGTGCCGCAACTCGGTTTTGACGAAGGGAGCTGGCGTTAGGGCTTTTAATTCAGAGGCAAAGGCGAACTGGCCATCCGCTTCATAAAAGTACAGCGGTTTTTTGCCAAGGCGATCGCGCGCCAGGAACAGTTTTTTAGCGGTGCGATCCCATATTGCCAGCGCGAACATGCCGTTGAGTTGGTGCAGGCATTCGGGGCCATAGATTTCATAAAGCGCGAGCAAAACCTCTGTGTCGGTTCGCGTGCGGAAGCTGCAGCCCTGACTGATGAGTTCATCGCGCAATTGCTGGAAGTTGTAGATCTCGCCGTTGTAGGCAATCACATAGCGTTCTGATGCAGACACCATTGGCTGGGTGCCGGCATCACTGAGGTCAAGAATGCTCAACCTGCGGTGAACAAAGCCCACTGAGTCATCAAGCCAGGTTGAACCGGCATCGGGCCCGCGGTGGATAATGGCCTGCCCCATGTTCTCAAGCCAGCTCTGATGAGCTTCGCGACCGGGGGTGGAGGTGGTGCGCAGAAAACCCGCCAATCCGCACATTAACTGACCTCCCCTTGTTCTGTAGCGTCAGTTTTTTCTTTGCCGGTTAGTGTACGGAACAACGCTTCGTACTCGTTTGCCATGCGGGCCGCGGAATAGCGCTCGTGTACCATTTCGCGGGCGTTATAGCTGAGTGTTTGAGCCAGTTCGGGATCGTTCAGAACCTGCTTGCAGAGGGCTTCCAGCGCGGCTTTGTCGCCAAAGGGCGCAAGCAATCCTGTTTTGCCATGCTCTACAAGCTGGTCTACACCGGGAATGTCGTAAGCTACCACCGGAACACCTACGGCCATGGCCTCCATCATGCACCTGGGTATACCTTCCAGTGAAGAAGTCATCACAAACAGGCTAAAGTTTGAAAGCAATTCTAGCCGGTCGCTGCGAAAACCGAGGAACTCAA
Source organism: Marinobacter sp. M3C (assembly GCF_023311895.1). Taxonomy (GTDB): domain Bacteria; phylum Pseudomonadota; class Gammaproteobacteria; order Pseudomonadales; family Oleiphilaceae; genus Marinobacter. Next base: position 36,691 of record NZ_CP092284.1, on the reverse strand, counting down.
TGGCATTCACACTATTAAGTTCGGAAGCCTGAAGTTCCAACTCCTTTCTTTGGCTGCCGTCGCCAAGAAGTTGCAACCGAAGATCGGGCGCCTGTTGATGAAGCTGATCAAACACGCTTATAAGGTCTGGTATGCCTTTTCGGGGAATCATCTGACCAATAAAGCCGATGATTCGGGAATCTTTGTTGGTTTCTTTGTCTTCGGGCAGGCTCGCCAAAGCCGCATCAATTTCAGTAAGGTCGACACCGTTTCTAATAAACAAGGTTTTAGATTCAGGCACTTTAAACCGTTTCATGTCGTCCATCAGTTCTTCGGAAAGAGGAACAACACGGTCAAAGTAACGCAGCATGTGCGTGCCTATGCGGATAAACGTTGCCAGCTTGAACCCAACATCACCAGAGAAGCCGTGCGGGGTGCTGACGCAGGCAATGCCTGATTTTTTCGCAGCCAGCAGGCCCAGGATGTCTGATTTGTAGCCGTGGGTATGAATTACGTCTATCTGGCGGTTACGGATAACCTCGCACAATTTGCTAACCACTCGGAAATCGAAACGCCCGTGCATATCCAGGTAATGCACTTGCTGTTCATCGTCTTGGGGATAGTACTCGGCTACCGAAAGGTCTTGGTCTGGCGATTCCCGGGTTACCGCCAAATCGCAGATAACGCCATCGCGGTTGATGTTGTTGGCCATGGCCAGAACCCAACGCTCTGCGCCATAAAAGCCGGCCGGGGTTATGAACTGAAGTATTCGCAAACTGTTCACTGATTCGTCACTCCGGGAATTCGTTTCTTCGGTGCTTCTGGCGCTGTTCCAGGTTACCTGTGTTTGGCCCTGCATGGCCTTCACAATGCCCCGTACTGCATAGCCATTCACCATCACGAAATAGTAGGGCGTGGATACCCAGGCTGGCAGGCTGTTCTTGTCGGTTGTTAGGTGTCCTTTGAGTGCCAACGCCAGCAGTATTAGGCTGCCCAAGGTGACCAGTTGAAACAGTCCGTAGCCCGCCAAAGCAAGTATAACGCTCCCCAAAACGCCGACCGCCAGAAACAGCGGAATCAACCAGCGCAGCAGTTTGTGGGAAATAACCTCAAACGCAAAAGTACCGACTTTTTTAGGATTCATCACGCTGCGCACTCGCATCAGCCCACGAATGCTGCGGTTGACTATGCGTTCTTTGCGGGCGATTTCACGGCTAAAATCACCGGCAGTTTCTTCAAAACAGCGGGCTTTTGGATCAAACACTCCGCGATAACCTTTGGCAATGATTTGTAGCGGGTTCACAAAATCATTGATGTCTTGCGGCTGCAAAGGCTCCCAGAGCTCAGTGCGAATGGCGTAGATGGCGCCGTCGCCGCCTACTACGGAGTGCAACTGCGATTCCATTTCTTTGATGGCCAGCTCGTAACGCCAATAGAGGTTTTCATTATTGGCGCTGGCGCCGCTGTCTGCGTCTGTGTAGAGCGCAGCGCCTACGGCGTAGCCAACCTTTGGGTCGTCAAAATTCTCTGCCAGGCGACTGATGGCGTCGGGGGCGTACATGGCGTTGGCGTCGCTGAACACGGTGATTTGGGTGCGTATCTGTTCCATGGCCAGGTTGATGCCCATGGTTTTTCCCAATCGGCCCGCTTGGCGGATCAGTTTGATGCGAGGGTTGCCAAGGGCTTTTACTTTTTCGTCGGTGCCGTCATCGGAGCCGTCGGACACGACAACGATGTTCAACTTGTCGGTGGGGTAGTCCAGTGCTGTGGCGTTGTTGAGTTTTTCTTCTATTACTGCGGCTTCGTTGTAACAGGAAATGACCAGGGTTACGGTTGGGATGCTGCCATCTTCAGTGCCGACGTTTACCGGGGCTGGCTTTGGCTGAATATTGCGGGTAAGCAGCCACAAAATAGCGGGGTATCCGAAATACACGTAGACCGGCACCAGCAAACACACAACGGTAATAAACAGAATAACGCTCATAGGGTGATATAACGCCGTAATTTAGGGCCAATCCAGTTGGCGACGGGCAAAGGAAAACGCTGCCAGATGCGTTCGATTAGCGGGCGCAAACGACTGACAGCTTTGCTTAAACTAGAACTTGAAATTGAGCCTGACACCGCGCCTTCGTTCGTCTGGCTGTCGTTGCGCCAAATCAAATGGTGGGGTACTGCACCCCACTGTTTTTTAAAACGGAATGTGCCCTCGCCCAATGTGGAGCGGCCAAAATCAAACTGGGTGCAGCCTAGATCATTCACTTTGGCCAGCAGGGTCCAGTACAACAGCATGTTCGGTGCCAGCTTGTTGTGTTCTTCAAGGGTAGACGCCCAGGGAATGCACGCCTGCTTGCCCTGCACCAGCACTATGCCGCCACCTACCGGCTCGTTACCTTTGAACACCAGGCCTACCAACATTTTGTCGCCGTAGGCCCTGCCCAGTTCTTTGAACCAGCTCAGGCTGTGTACCGGTGAGCCCAGGCGCAGCATATTACGTGAAAACACCGCATAAAATAATGTGATGGCGGCGTCGCCTTGGCGTACTTCTGCGGTTAAGCCATTTTTTTCGGCTTTGCGGATCTGGCTGCGCAGTTTGGGCTTGTAGCTTTTCATCAGGGTTTCACTGCAGGCCGGCAATTCGCACAGCATGCGCACTTTGGTGTCGCCGGCAAGCTCGGTGCATTCTTCCGGCAGCAGTTCTGGCCCGCCTTCGCGAATTTCCAGAGCTGCACCGCCGAGACTGGCGGCGAGATTCTGCGCGGCGAATCGAATTTCGTTGGCAATGTGCGGGCTGTCGGCCAACAGCCCACCAAGATCGCAGAATGGCAGTGACACCAAGGTGCTTGGCCGAAAGGGTCGTTTCACTTCCACCAGCGGCAAGGCTCCGCAAAGCTTGCCGTTTTGATGGGCGGTTACCACCCAGGCAGCGTGGCCGTAGGCTTTTTTAACCGCCGTTAACCAGCCGCTGTAATGGTAAGGCGTGGCGTTTGGTTGGCTGGCGATGTAATCGTTGTAGTCTTTCAACGGGAAAGCCGACAACCGTGAGGCACGTACCTGCAGTTCAGCGTTCATTAGGGGCTGTTTCCTTCAGCCAAAGCTGTTTGGTGCGCCGGGCGGCGTCTTCCAGTTTCAGTTTAAAGCGGCCACGCTGCAGTGACACCTGAGTGAGCTGCCGGTGCAACTGGCCCAGGTTGGCTTTGTAGCGTTCTTCGCCACCCATAAAGTCGTAATAGTGAAAGCCGTGGTGGCGGTAGTCTTCAATGCACAAGGTGTGACCCAGAAGCCCGGGTTTCAGCCGGTTGTCGGTTTCAGTTTCCATGCCGCCCAAGTAGAAATAGATAACGCCTTTGTGCAACAGGTTATAGAAGCTGGCGATTTCCTGGTCGCCGGCCATCAGCGATACCAGGTCTATACCGCCATCTGCCCATTGGGTTCGAATCAGCTCACGATGAAAGTGCAAAAAATCCGGGTTGGCAAAGCCACTCTGGTCGGCACCACTGCCCCAGCGCTGCAGATGCCGCGGGCCTATGCGATCAAATAATGCCAAAGCGCCTTCGACCGAATCTGGCCGCTGCAACTGCACCTTCCCCCGCTGCTGGTATAAGCGTTCGCAGCGGCTTATCTGGTAACGGGTGTTGCGTGACAGGGTATCCAGGTAATGCACGCCACCGCGCCGCAGTTCGTCCAGATTTACGCCGAAACAGGGCGCTTCCCAGCGGATGTGTTTGTGCAACCCGGTTAGCTGGGCGTAGCGGTCGGCGTCTTTACTGTCGATGGCACCGACAATGAATTCGTCCCATTCTGGCAATTCTTCACAGATGTACTTTAAAGACGCAGCAGCCACCCGGTCTTCCTCGCCTTTTTCAGACAGAAAACCGTTGTATTCAATCCAAATCTGGTCTTGCAGGCGCTGCCCAGTTTGGTGCAAGCGCAGGCAATGGCTTTTCAGCACGCCATGGCGGCGTTCGCTGGTTTCAACCAGCAGGCCCAAGCCGATAATGCGCTCGCCCTCGGTTACTTTTAACACCCGTGCTGCAGGCTTGTAAGTCGCCAGCCAATGCCCCAGCCACTGCCACGACAAAAACACCGTGGGTTCGGCGCGGTGTTCCAGATCTTGCCAGTCAGCCTTCAAACCTGGGTAGGCGGAGGCTGGCTGCAATGTCACTGATAAGTTGGCCTTGGCCATGGCATTGCTTCCTGACACCTGTTTAATGCTGCGGATTCGGGTGTTCCACCAAGAATGGCCCAATGGCCAAGTAGTCCAGTGCTCCCTGCAAAAATGCACGAACGCCGTCTTCCGGCGAGCTTACGATGGGCTCTTCGTGCATGTTAAAGCTGGTGTTGATCAGGCTTGGGATGCCGCTGATTTTTTCGTATTCTTTCAAAATGTCGTAATAGCCGGGATTCACGTGGCGCTGAATCAGCTGGGGTCTGGCGGTGTTGTCGACGTGCACGGCGGCCGGGCAGTTTTCTTTCATGAACTCGGTGCAGTCAAAAGTGATGGTCATGAATTCGGCGGCGTGTTCGGCGCCTTTGATGTTGTGGTAGCACTTCTCGCGGGCCTCGTACAAGGTCACCGGGGCGAACGGCATGAATTCTGTGCGGCCCAGGCGTTTGTTCAGCCATTGGTTCACTTCCGGCTCGCGGGCGTGGTACATGATGGTGCGATTGCCCAAGGCACGGGGGCCGTATTCCATGCGGCCATCAAAACGCGCGACTACGTTGCCGTTGTGGATCAGCTCGGCCACTTCTTTGGCCAGGTGCTCCGGGCGCTGGTATTCCAGGCCTTCGGCTTTCAGGGCCTGTTCCATTTCGGATTCGGAGTAATCCGGCCCCATGTAACTGTTATCAATGGACGGCTTCGCCCCGCCCTGCCAGCTGTGATAGAGCGCCGCGCCGGTGCCGCAGCCGCCGTCGCCCATGTTGGGGTAAACGAAGATGTGGTTTACGCCTTCGATTTCAAAGATGCGCTGGTTTAGCTTCACATTGGCGGTAACGCCGCCGGACAACACAATGGTGTCTATGCCGGTTTTTTTGACCCAGTGGCGAATGTAATCGGTGGCTACTTTTTCCAGAACGTACTGATAGGCCGCGGCCACGTCGATTTTTGGAAACTTGGACGCCAGGTAACGAGAGAAAAACACGTTACTGGCTTCGTAAATACGGAAATCACCCGGCGTTTGCTGAATGCGTGAAAGCAGGATGTCGCCCAGGATGGACGGGTCGCCGTAGGACGCCAAACCAACGATTTTGCCTTCATGGCGGCTGGGTTTGAAGCCAAGGCTGGAGGTAACGTGTTCGTACAGGGTGCCCAGGGAGTTCGGGAACGGCAGGCCGTGCAAACGATGGATTTTGCCGTCGCGGCCTTCACTGATGGAACCGGCCAGGCCGGTACCGTAGCCGTCCAGGGTAACGCACAGGGCACGATCGAAACCGCTGCACAGAAAGCTGTTGGCAGCGTGGGACAGGTGGTGGTCCATGCGTTTGATGGGGCCACTCCAGCCTACCGAGGCCAGACCATCGGTCAGTTCGGTTTGCCAATGCTGGAAGGACTCTTTTGCGTTTTCGCCCCACTGCCGCGAGGCTTTTAGCGCCATGGTGTTGGATGCTATTTTTGTGGCACCTGTCATGGAGTAATAAGAGTTGTATAGAAAACTCTTTTCCATCATGGCGTTAGGGTGGGTTAGCCCGTGAATGGCTTCACTGCGGTCTGGTACGCGGCTGAGCGCTTCTTTGATTTGCGGGCCCAGGTCTGTGGGTTCAAACGACTTTATAAATTCTTTTTCGTCTTCCATGTTTTTGGAAAACAGTTTTTGTTCGTTTTCTGCGGTCAGGAACGGGTAGCAAACCTGGTCAAAATCTGACATGGACAGGCCGGTGTAGGCAAGTGCTTTTTCCAGGGCCAGGCGCGGAAATCCGGATTGCTGTTTAACCCGGGTAAACCGTTCTTCGCCGGCGGCAAACAGGATGTTGCCATCTTCAACGATGGATACCGTTGAGTCTTTATCTAGCGGTGATATGCCAAGCACCTTCATGCCATTCTCTCCATAAGCGTTCGAATGCGGGCAGGTGATGACGCCTGGCCGCCTAATTCATTAAAGAAAAAATCAAAATACTGTCGAAAACTGTCCAGAAATAAACGCAGCTGCGCTTCGCTCTGAACGTAAGATGTGTGCCCGGGCACCACGCTGGGGCTGTGAAAGCTCCAGGTAAAGGTGCGCGCACCCTGTTTGTACAGGGCACGGGTGAGTTTTATGTGTTCTGCCGGGGCGAAGCCTTCTGGTGACAGCATTAACCGGTCAACCGCGCCCAGGCGCGACAGAATGCCGGGGGCTCTGAACTTTTTCAGCGCCAGCGCAGATTGGTAAAGCGGAATAGCAAGGGCGTTAGCCCAACCTATGAATCCGCCGCTGCACGGGATTTCCAAAATGCGCTCGCCGCTGTCGGCTCCAAACCAGAACGGGTGGGCATTGAATCGCCGGTAATCCGGGCCGCCGTCTGCCCGGGAATCCAAGGGCGGGCACACCGACAAATCGATGTTGAAACCCAGTTCCTGAAGTATACCCGTGGTGTTTGGCCCAAAGCCGTAACGCCCGGCTTTGTAGGTGGTGGGTTTAGCGCCGAAATTGTCCGCGATGGTTTGCTGAAGAATTTTGAGTTTCTGCCGCTCCAGATCTTCAGGCAGGTTGCCCGGGTAGCTGTTGGCGCGGTTGACCACTTCGGTTTGCGGCGGATTTACCCAGGGGTGCAAATGGGCGCCGATTTCGCACTGGCCGTCTGAGGCAAACTGCTTCAACAGGCCGTAGCCGTGGGGTTGGCTGGCCACTGGGTAGTCGATGACGTAACACGGGCAAATGCCGTATTCGTTGAAAATACTCTGTACCCGGTCGATATGCGCCATGGCCGACACCTGATTTGCCTGGGCGTTTGGCTCGGCGCTCCAGTCAAATTCTTCTTCGGTGTCGATCACTACGATTAATTGCGGTGGCAATTCGTAGGGCAGGTTGATGGCCTGGCGCTGTGAAAACATAGGTGCGTCCTTGAATCCCTGTGTTATTAACCCTGCCGCTTAGCGGCCGTTTAACGCAAAACCGTGGGTTAGTTCTAAGCGGATAACGTATTGATCGCGATCGTTGCTGACCGTTCCGCTACCCAAGTCGCTGCGCAGGTAAGACTGGTTAAACGCCACCGCGAATTCGGTGTTTTCTGCCAGTTGCCGTGACCAGCGGGTATCAAACCGGTGTATCTGATCAACAATGGTACCGGCCTGGTCTTCTGCATCGCCCTGCCAGCTGTAGCCAAAGGTAATGCGCTGCAGATCGGTTAGCTGCACACCCAAGCTGACGCTGGAGCGGTATTCGTGGGTTTTGTCGCCGCTGATTTGAGATTTCAGCAAGGCGGCTTCTGCGGCCACGCTGAGTGTGCAGGCGTTGCACAGCAGATCGGTGCTGTGGAATATCGATACGGAATCGCTAACCACCAAATCTCGCAGCTCGACTGTTTCCGGTAAAAAACCGAATTCGGGCGGTAAATTCAGCGACAGATCTGTGGCGCTGTCGGACAGCCTTCGGTTGTACTGAACCGAGGTGCGGTATTGGTCGGCCACCCAGCTGCGGTCCACGAACCCGGTTAATGCATCGCTGTCGGTTTCGGTATTGTCTGAATACTCGGTTGTTGCCCAACTTTGACCGCCACCGATGCTGAACGAGCCGTTTTCCAGATCGCGCCGGTACACCAGCTGGGCGCTGTCGATTGTTTGGTCAACGCTGCTCCCATCAGACCAGCTACGGTTGGCGTTAAGGCTGGCACTGGAGCGCTCGCTAAGCCTGCGGGTTAGCTCGGCGCCTGCCGTTAAGGAGTTTTCATTGCTGAGGTCACCGCCACCAAAACTTTGGCCGGCCTGGCTGAACAGGCGCAAGGTAGAAAGGCTGCCGGCATTAAAGCGTAAGCCTGCCCCGGCGCTTAAGGTGTTTCGGGTTTCGTAACTGGACGGGTTGACCACAAAGCCGGTGTTGTTGCGCACCGAGCTGACGGTGTGGCCCAGGTTAAAATCCAAAGGCTGAGCCGGGTCGAAATAGGCGTAGCTGGCCGCGCCTGAAATGGAGCTGGTGTCCGTTTGGTCGCCAACGGAGGTGTCGCGCCTGGTTTCCAGGGTGCCACCGTATTGCAATGCTAGCGAGTTTGCGCCGCTGGCAAGCGCGCCACCAATACGACCAGATACACCCACGCTGGGTTCCGTGCGGGTGTCTGTGCCGCCGACACTGTCGGTTCGGGTGTGGGTGGCTGCCGTAAAGACGGAAGCGGAACCAGCAACGGATTGCAGTGTGCTGCCGTCAGCCACCTGTGCCGCTAGTGGCAATGGTAAACCACATACCGCGATTAATGCAGCCGATGAGCGGCCAAATCGTTTCCCTGCTCTGCGTTCCATGTGTTACTCCTGAAAAACCAGCCCGGCAAATTTGTCCGTTTCCAACAGACTAACCGCTTCTGCGATTTCGTCGCCTGTTACTTCGCCAAAGGGCACACCCATGACCACTTGGTCAGCAAAGCGTTCGAGTATGCGGGCTTCGGTGTTATCCCGGAACGCCGGCGCGTTGATCACGATACAGCGGTCCGGATAACGATTTTTCAATTCGCTGATTAGCTCGCGCATGCGCACCGCTGAAAACAGCTCTACCGCCGAAGACGCCTGGGTGCCCGCCGGAATCACGCTTAAACGGGCTACGCCGCTGGCGTACAGGATGTCTTTTATGTTCAAAGAACGGTCGGCGACGAAGTCAGTCGCGCCGGCTCCGAGGGTTGCCGACACCAGGTTCTGCAGACTGTGATTGTATGGATCGCAATCTACCAGCAGCGCAGACGTGTGTGAGTCCAACGCAAAGGCCGCCGCCAGGTTGTAGGCGGTGGCGACGGAACTGCGGCCCTGCCCCAATGAGCTGAACATAACCGCAAAATTGCCCTCGCCGTGGCGGCTGCGCAGCTGAATTCGCAGTTCGCGGTAGGCGTCCATCACCTCTTTGTCTGGCATGCCGGGATAGATGATTTTCTTTTCCCGCAACTGCTCCCGGCTCCAGGGATTCGGGTTTCCGATCAGTTCCAGCGAAACGGCAGAGTCATAGACCGTTGGCGGGCGCTCTGAATCTGCACCTTGTGCCGCACCCAGTTGTCGACGTGGCGCTTCGACACCGGCAAAGGGCCGTTCTTTGCGGAAGTTGTCTTCAGAACTCGCTTCGCCTTCTGAATGGGCGCTTTGGCGTTCTTTCTGATTTTTCAGCAACGCGTTGTAGAGTTTGTTGTCGTCCATTAACGGCCCCCGAACCCGGTTAACTCGCGGGCTTTATTGATCAATTGTTCCGGGGTTATTCCCATTACGCTGAACAGCAACACGCCGAGGTAGACCGCCATGAACACGGCCAAAATAAACAGTATGGCCATGACATCTTTGCGTAACAGGCGGTCTTTCCAGGTACTACGGTAATGCGGAATGCTGGTCAGCACCGGAAGGCCTGCGGGTAATGACAGTTGCAAAGCTCGCGGCGAGCGCAGGCGCTGGTCAAACATCACCAGCATAACCAACAGGCCTAACACCATGGTGCTGCCCAAAAACGGGCCAGCCAAGCCAACCTGATAAAGTTGTAGCCCATCCCAAGTGGTGGGGTAAGTCGCCGGCTCCTGAATTTTGTAGCTTACGCCCTCGCCTTGCACGTCTAGCGTCATAGACAAACGTGCTTTTTCCCTGCGCTGCAGCATGTCTTCGTACACGCCGCGGGTAACGTCGTAATCGCGGGTGAGCTCAGAGAACTGGGCCTGGTTTTCGGCGACGCGCTGGGAGCGTTCAAAGGCTTCTTCTAAAAGTCGTTCAAGCGATGCCAGCCGATTGGTTTGTACCGCTAAGCGAGTGGTGCCATCCGAGAGCTGAATTTTCAGGTTCTCGTAGACCGGGTTTTCCATCACTTCGGTTACCCCGCCCTCACGGGAGGAATCACTCTGGCCCGACACCTGGCTTTCCAGGTCGGCAATCTGAGCCTGGGTGCTGATTACGTCTGGATGGCGTTCCTGATAGCGCAGCAGCAGCGAATCTAGTTCCAACCGCATAGACGACAGCCGGCGCTCTGCGGCAGATTTGCCGGGGTCTAAGGTAATGCGGCGTACCGGCTGTTCCCGGGACAGCTGTTCGCGAGTTAAGCGTACTTCGGCCTCGGATTGCTGCAGTTCCAACTTCAGATTTTCAATTTCGCGGCGCAGGCTTTCGATGCGCGCCATGGCGCTGCTTTCGTTGCCGTCTTGGTTGCCACTTTTGAATTCTTTAAGTCGCTCTTCGGCGTCTTCTAGCTGGCGCTGGTAGGTTTTTACCTGAGAGTCAATAAACTCAAACGCGCCCTGGCTTTCAGATCGTTTTTTACGCACTGAGCGCTCAACAAACCGGCTTAAGGCCGCGCTGAGTACCTGAAATGAGCTGTCTGGATTGCGGCTGGTGTAGGTCAGTTCCAGGAAACTGCGGTTAGACACCCGCAATTGAATCTGTTTGCGCAATTCGCTGATGATGCCGTTGCGCGTTGCATCGGCTTCGCCGCCGTTGATCATTCCGGTGTCCAGAGCGACTTGCTCCAGAAATGACCGGCTTTGAATCATTTCACGGGCTTCGTTAATGCGGTCAAGCTGGGTGACTTCCGCCTGGCCGCGCAGTAGTGGCTCAAGAATGTTGGACTGGTCGGCGTATAACACCGCCTGGGATGTATAGCTTTTGGGCGTAACGTACCCCATTGTTAAAACACCGGCTGTTACCAACATAAAGATAACAACCGCCGCCAACCTGTGGCGATAAAGCTCAAGCTTTACCGCACGCAGGGTGTCGATGATGAACTGTAGATCCATCAGAGCTCGCCTCGGAACAACTGTTTGCGGGGCACGCTGATGACGTCACCGGCCTGCAAGGTGTGGTTGGTTTGCATGTCGCCTTCGGTAAGGATAGCGCCCAGATCCAGGCCGTAACTTTTATATTCGCCGTCAACCTGGCGGTGTAATACGGCGCGGCCGTCGGCGGCAAAATCCGTCACGCCACCGGCGATGAGTACCAAATCCAGCACGGTCATGCCTGGCTGAAAGGCAACAGATTGCGGCGACGCTACCTGGCCGGTAATGCGCAGGCGGTTGCGAAATTCTTTGCTGGCCGGGGAGGTAACCATAACGGAGACTTCGGGGGTGCGAATGAACTCACTCAGGGCGGTGCCCACTTCGGTGGCCAGTTCTTCAGGGCGCTTGCCATCGGCTTTCACATCGCCCATCAGGGGCATAGAGATGAAGCCGTCTGGGCGCACCACAATGGATTGGTTCAGTTCCGGGTTGCGCCACACGTGCACCGCGATGGTGTCACCCACGCCGATTTCATAGGCTTCGACGTCCATTTCGGAAGACGGAGGCATTTGTGCGGAAGATGGCAGGCCGGAGCAACCCGCCAACACGAGTGTGAACAATGCCGTACATACTGCTGCAATCGCTTTAAACCTGCCCATAATTTTCTCCAGATCCCTGTTTTTTTGTCGTCGCTACTTTTGTTACTGCCGCTGCTACCGCACGCCTTTGCCCAGAAGCACCACTTCCACTGTTTGAATCATGATAAGTATGTCCATCAGTAGGCTGTGATTTTTCGAGTAATAAAGGTCGTATTCCAGTTTGCCTTTGGCGTCTTCTACCGAGGCACCGTAGGGGTATTTAAGTTGGGCCCAGCCCATTAATCCAGGCTTTACGTAATGCCGTGTGTCGTAAAGCGGTATTTTCTTTTTCAATTCAGAGACAAATTCCGGCCGTTCCGGGCGCGGACCGACAAAACTCATTTCGCCTTTGATCACGTTGTAAATCTGCGGCAGCTCATCCAACCGGGTATTGCGTATGAAACCGCCAACACGGGTAATGCGGTTGTCGTTTGCTGACGCCCAGCGGGCTTTGCCGTCTTTTTCTGCATCCTGGCGCATGCTGCGAAATTTATAGATGCGAAATTCTTTGCCCAGCAGGCCGATTCTTTGCTGACTATAGAGCACCGGGCGGCCAGTCTCTAGGAATACTGCAATAGCGGTTAGTATAATAAAAGGCGACATGATGGCCAGCAACGTGAGGCTGAGCGCAAGATCGACAAAACGCTTGGCAAACGCGCGGCTGCGAGAGGCGCTGAAACCGTCAGAAAACAGGATCCAAGACGGGTGAACCATGTCGAGCTTGGCTTTTTGCAGCTCGCGCTCGTAAAAATCCACTCCGCTGGTCACGGTGATGCCGCGCAGTTTGCACTCCATTAATTCCGCCATGGGCAGGAAGCCGCCCTGGGCCTGACGCCGTTCTTGTGGGGCGATCACAATTTCAGACACTTTGTTGTGGCGGCAAAACTCGTGGAATTTGACGGGGATTGGCAGTAACTGATCTTTTTTTACAGCGGCCTGGTCCGGGTTGTCTGCAATGCAGCCGATGATGCGAACGCCCATGGCGCGCATGTTCTGTTCGTACTCCTGCATTAAGTTAGCGGCAAACGGGCCTGCGCCAAACACCACTACCCGGCGCACCAGCTGTTCTGAATCGACCACTCTTAAAAAGACCAGCCGGCACAGAATGACGATTAATGAGGAGAGCGCGACGGCGTAGAAGAGCGCGGAACTGCCCGGGTCGAACGCTGGTGCAAACAGATAAATAATGGTGAGGCCCAGGCCGCCTACGAAGCAGTAAGCCACCAAGGTGCGAAAAAACAGGGAGGAAGCGTTTTCATTGGCAAGGGACGAATAGCCGCCCATAGACAGGGTGCCGGCGCTAAGCATAAGCGCGAAAACCAGCGCGGCTAAGGTGCCAGACGCCAGTTCAGGCGGTAAAGGAATGGCCAGATGTACGCCAGTCGCGAGCAGGCGGTACACAAAAAACAGTAAACAAAATTCCAACACGCCAAGCAACAGATACGGGATGTGTAGAAACTGTTTCCGAAAACGAATATAGGACACACCAAACTTCCTTGCCGCCCGCCTATTGTTTAATCGAAAAATCGACGCTGTAATCTGGTCAATTTTAAGCCATTTGTATCTTTATGTAACAAGCATTTACTGCTTTATAACTGTGGCTGAGATATTACGGGTACGGCGATTGTTTTTGAACCTGCAGTAGGTGAGAATTGCAAAATACTTGCAATAAGGATGCCCGCGGCCATGTCAGATCGGCAAAATAGTGAATCCAGCGCACCTGCTGCCGTGTCAGGCGACACTTTACGCGACAGAGAGAACGGTGCAAGAACGCTACACGCCATGAGCATTGATGTGGAAGACTACTTTCACGTGGCCGCTTTGGCAAAGGTGATTCGCCCTGACCAGTGGGGCAGCCTGCCCAGCCGTGTAGAGCAAAACACCGAGCGCCTGCTGGCATTGTTCGAACGCAATGACGTGAAGGCCACCTTTTTTGTGCTGGGATGGGTGGCCGACAAGTACCCGCAATTAGTACGCAAAATTGCCGCTGGGGGTCATGAAGTGGCGTCCCACGGCTACAGCCACCAGCTGATTTACAGCCAGACTCCGGACGTGTTCCGCGAGGAAACTGTGCGTTCAAAAGCGTTGCTGGAAGACATTATTGGGGCTGAGGTGAGCGGTTATCGCGCTGCTAGCTATTCGATTACCCATAAATCGCTGTGGGCGCTGGATATTCTGGCGGAATGCGGATTTACCTGGGATTCCAGTATTTTTCCGGTGCGCCATGACAATTACGGCATTCCGGGTTCGCCCCGTGCGCCCTACACCATTGAAACTGAAAAAGGCCATTTGCTGCGGGAATTCCCGCTGACCACGGCCAAAATCGGCGGGCTTTCTATACCGGCGGCGGGCGGGGGCTATTTTCGCCAGTTCCCCTACCCTGTTTTCCGCTATTTGTTCAATAACGCCTCTGGCGGTGGCAGCCGGCCGCAAATGTTTTACCTGCACCCCTGGGAGGTAGACCCAGACCAGCCGCGCTACAACAACGCCAGCTGGTTTTCCCGCTTCCGTCATTACACCAATCTGGATAAGTGCGAGCACCGCCTGGAAAGGCTGATGCAAGACTTCCGCTTTGGTACAGTGTCACAAAGCTACGATGCGTATAAACCCGAGAGCTCTCAGCCGGGCACGCGACTGACCACGCAACAGATGGTCGGACTGGCCTGAAACTGACGGGGATTGCCCATGTATTTAGAATTTTTCGGCCTGCACAGACACCCGTTCCGGATTACGCCGGAAGACGACTTTATTTACATGAGCCAGCAGCACTCGCGGGCTTACGTGTATATGTCGTCGGCTATTTGGAGTTCAGAAGGTTTTGTGGTGATCAGTGGCGAAATCGGCTCTGGTAAAACTACCCTGCTAAAGAAAACCATCCGCAATATGGATGGGGATTTGAAGCTGTTGAACGTGGCCTACACCAACCTGGAATCCAAAGATCTGTTCAGCCTGATTCTGCGCAAGGCGGGATTGAAGGCCGAAGACGACAGCAAGGTGGGCATGCTGTTTCAGATTACGGAATATCTGGAGAAGATGGCCGCCGAAGGCACGCCGGTGGTGCTGACCATCGATGAAGCCCAGAACCTGACCCGGGAAAACCTGGAAGACGTACGCATGCTGGCCGGCATGGAAAGCATGGGCGGGCCATCTATGCGGGTAATTTTGCTGGGGCAGCCTGAGCTTAAACAGGCGGTTACTTCTATTCCCCAGCTGTCGCAACGGGTAAAGCTGTTTTTCCACCTGGAAGGGCTAACGCCAAAAGAAACCGCCGAGTACATTGATTATCGCTTGCTGGTGTCTGGCCACGGTGGCAATAAGCTGTTTGATAAAGACACGGTTCAAGAGATTCACGATTTGAGCCATGGCATTCCGCGCCTGATTAACAAGCTGTGCGACGGTATGATGATGTGCGCCTACGCTGAAGACCGGCCGTTTATAGACCCCCACGACCTGAAAAACATCCGCAAGGATTTGCTGGGGGAAGACGACGAGCCAAAGGCAAAACTGCCGGAGAACGCGCAGCACAACAGAAGTGCCGCCCCAGCCCCGGTTGGCGCGCAGTCGACTGAAGGCTTCGGTGACCTGTCAAAAACCCTGCAGCGTATTGCCAGTGCTCTTGAGAGCATTGATGGGCGTTTGGCGAAGATGTCATCAAAAGGGACATCCCCAAAAAAAGAACCCGCTGACAATGTGAAGTCACTCACGCCTTTCTGGAAGAAATAGCTGCTTGCGGCTGTTGAATTACTATACACACCCGATCCGCTTGGTCATTTTTGGCCGTCCGCCCCGGATTTCATGAATACACCATTGACGTTTTCCTGCTCACTATTTAAGCTGGGATATACCTTTGGGATATACATTGCGAGGCAGTCAACAAATGGAACGTGCAAGTATTTTCAAAAGCAACAAAAGTCAGGCACTGCGGCTTCCAAAGCCGGTGGCCTACCCTGATGACGTCAAACAAGTGGACATCGTGGTCATTGGGCGTGCTCGCATTATAACGCCCGCCGGAGAGGCATGGGATAGCTGGTTTGACGGTGAAGGGGTTTCCGGTGACTTTATGACAAGCCGCGAACAGCCGACCCCTCAAGAGCGTGAGACGCTCTGATGCTGAAGTACATGCTTGATACCAACATCGCGATTTACACCATCAAAAATCGGCCTGCCGAGGTCCGTGAAGCGTTCATTGCTCACGACGGACAGATGTGCATTTCAGTCGTAACGTTCATGGAGCTGATATACGGAGCTGAGGCATCTGCGGCAGTGCGCCGTAATCTTAGGGATGTTGAGGGTTTTGCAGCCCGGCTTGAGGTTTTGCCATACGACAATGACGCGGCAGCACATACCGGGCAATTGCGAGCTGAGCTGAAAAAGATTGGTCGCCCGATTGGCCCTTACGATGAAATGATCGCCGGGCACGCCCGATCACAAGGATTAGTGGTCGTCACCAATAACACAAAGCAGTTCGAGAACGTGCCCGGGATACGCCTGGCCAACTGGATGGGCTAGGCGTATCCCGGGGCCAGAGTTCGAGGGCCGAATGTTCTTCAACTGATCCTCAAGGGATTCTTCCGCAATTTCGGTGTCGTAAGCTGTCTGAACTCGCAGCCAGTGACCGCTCACGAGAGAATCCCGGCGTGGTGTTAGGCTGCAACTACAGAAACACGCCCTGGTTTTGCTGTATGACCGTCAGCGCTGATGACGATTTGTACGTCTCGGCCCAGGCGGGTGAGACAGTCCAGCATTTTTGTTTCACTGATGCCGCGAAACTTGCCATTCAGCAGATTAGAAAGCTTCGGCTGGCTCAGATCCAGAATCTTACAGGCATCTGTCTGTGTCCATTGATTGGCGCTAATAATGTTGCGAATTTGCGCTGCTAGTTGCGCTTTTACCAGCATTTCATCTGCATTAGTAAAGCCCAGGTCCGCATAGACGTTGGTGCTTCCTTCTTCAACTGTGGTCATTTTCCACCTCCCTCCGCGTGTTCTTTTGCCGCTTTCAGACGGTCATTGATAACGTTTATATCGGGTTTCGGTGTGGCAATGCCTTTAGATGATTTTTTCTGGAAACAATGCAAGACATACACTGCATCACCGTATTTCACGGTATAAACGGCCCGATATGTGCCGTCATTATCACGCTGCACCACTTCCAGAACTCCTGCCCCGCCAAAACCCTTTAAAGGTTTGGCGTTGCCGTGCTTTTCCCCAACCTGCGCCAGATGGAGGGCAAAGCCGAATACGTCTTGCACATCATCAGGCATGACCATCAGGTCTTTTTTGGCCGACCCGACCCACATTAATTTTTTTGGTTGTGAAATCATAAAAATATTATATACATTTTGGTATAATGCGCAAGGCGGGATTGAAGGCCGAAGACGACAGCAAGGTTGGCATGCTGTTCCAGATTACAGAGTATCTTGAGAAGATGGCCGCCGAAGGCACGCCAGTGGTACTGACCATTGACGAAGCCCGGAACCTGACCCGGGAAAACCTGGAAGACGTGCGCATGCTGGCCGGTATGGAAAGTATGGATGGGCCATCCATGCGTGTGATTCTGCTGGGCCAGCCCGAGCTTAAGCAGGCGGTGACGTCTATTCCCCAGCTTTCGCAACGGTGAAGCTGTTTTTCCATCTGGAAGGGCTAACACCAAAGGAAACCGCCGAGTACATTGATTACCGCTTGCTGGTGTCTGGCCACGGTGGCAACAGACTGTTTGACCAAGTTACTGGACACAATTCGCCACAACTTGCGTGTAATACAATGTGAACGAAACTCGACGTTATGGATTTTTAGTGTCGGTATTTTTTACATATGCCTCTGCACGGCCGCGGACTTAAACTTTCAACTCACTGAAATAAAAGTCGAAAATATTTCTGGCATCAAACCTGCATTCCTTAAGGAAACTTAGAAAACAATTTAATTAAGGAAAACCTTATGTCTATATTCAACCGTATCGCAGCTATAAGCGCCTTGGGTGTTTCTCTTGCCATTGCCGCCCCTGCCATTGCATCGCCTGTCACTGGAAACCTGATTCAGAATGGCAGCTTCGAAAACGATTCCGTAGCTGCGAACAGCTGGCAATCGTTCACTGCTATCGATGGATGGAGCGCCGATAACAACGGATTCGAAATTTGGAACAACTATAACGGCGTAACTGCTAAAGAAGGCAACCAATTTGCCGAGCTAAACGCAGACCCTGGCACAGGCTCTGCTTTCAGTATTTACCAGGATATCAACACCGTCGCAGGCCAATCCTACGACATTAGCTTTGCTTATCAGGCCCGCAGTAACAACAACGAAGAGTTTTCCTTCTCTGTCACTCCGAGTGGAAGTATTGCCTGGCTGCTAACCGACCACACGACTGATGGCTGGAGCATATTCTCCAATTCATTCGTAGCCCAGCAAGCAACTACGACAATCACGTTCACCTCTGTGACTCCGTTGACTGGCACCGTTGGTAATTTCCTGGATGATGTGAAAGTGACCGCCGCGGTTCCAGAGCCTGGCACTCTGGCGCTTCTTGGCCTTGGTCTGTTTGGTTTGACTGCTGCGCGCCGTCGTAAGACCGCCGCGTAAGTTGATAGCATAAAAGGTAAGTTTCACCGGTCGTTCCCTGACTGGCGAGCCTTTAAAAACCCCGGCCCTGTGCCAAGCCGTTCAGCTAAAGTGGATCTGGTTTGGTTCTGTCGGGTAGCGGAAAAGGCCGGTGAATTTTCACCGGCCTTTTTTTATGATTTTGCTTTAATGTATTTATCTAGGTAGATGATCTTTTCCAGCTCCACCGGCCCTTTTGCCAGCCCCAGAAGCATGGCTGGGGTTTTGCCTTTCTCATTCACTTTGCAGTAGTTGTAATAAACTCTGTAGATGTCGCCAAGCTGAGTGTATCTATTCGGATTGTAGGGTGAATATCCATACCAGATTCGCCTTCCGCTGGTTCCAGAGCCAAATGGTCGTTCAAAGCAGGTCACGGCTCGTCGAATTTGCATAAAGAAACGATCTACAGCATGAAGAGAAGCCTTTTTATAAAGGTTTGCCTGGTGTTCTGGTGTGTAACGATCAATCTCAGTGATCGCCGCAATCATCTTTTCTGACTCCGCCATTGTAGCGAGAGGATGTTGAATCCATTTCTCTGGAGATTGCGGAAGCGAGAGCGGTTTTTCCAGGCGCTCGATCAGCATTTTATTGATCACTTCCCCTTTTTCCGTCACCGACATCTTCTGGAACGACGTGCCCGCATAATTACTGATCACTTCGTGAGAATCCTGGATCAGTCGTCGTTTGGCATCGACGGTTTTATCGTTACTCGCTCTGATCAAAAAGCCGTCAGATTTCCCTTCCAGAATTTTATCCCGGAACGCTGCAATATAAGCACCTCTCATGCCCGTATCCTGATCCATAAAGAATCGGGTTCGACCAACAGAGCCCATAAGCCTTCTTAGCAGAAAGAAATGAGCGGTCATCGTGTATTCGTTATGGATCAAGGCACCTTGTGAAGGAAGCCTGGTTGTGACATCGAAATCTTCGGAGGAACCATTCGCGTTCACAGTGTTATCGTATGCGGCCTTGCGTCGTACCTCGTCAGCCAGAGATGCGGCTGCAAGCTGCTCAGCACGTTGTGATGACCGCTTTGTGGCATCATTGAATTCCTGCTTTAGCCATACCCGTGCATATTCACGATGGTATTTGGGGCGGTCGTAATCACTGAGTTCAATAGCATGCTTTTCTGTGCTTTCTTGATTCACACTAGCATCAAAATTGAAGTTGAAGGCGAAGACATACCCAGTTCTGAGGCAGGCGGTGGCGATGCCATAAACTTCGCAATTTCGCTTATCTTTCCGTTGTGTCCAGTTACAAATCTGAACCTGCCGGTCCGTCGCCAGATATAACCGGGGTATTTCCAGGTTTTTTAGTTCTGCCTCCCGGTGACTCACGAAATCCAAACACTGTCGGTGCAGAAACTCTATTTTTCCATAGAGAGTCTGAGGATGAATGGATAAGATTTCAGCAATGCGCCGGAGGGGAACCCGGTTAACGAGAAGTTTGAAGAACTGCTTATTGATTTCAGGCTTGCGATGAGCGCGATTTCTTTTCTTTGGAGTAAACGTTTTTCGGCACGAGAGACATTGGTATCGCTGCGAACCCGAGGCTGTTTTCCCTCTTCTTTTTACCTGACCACCATTTTCCATACACCCGTTTGGGCAATTCGTATCTGGCCCTGTCAAATAACTGCTGATGCGGTGAAGTTCTTGGGCAACCGCTTTGTTGCTTTTAAGCGCTGAGCTAATGCCACCAGAATACTCGCCAGATCGTTTCCTTGCTTCGCACGACTTACAGGCCAGAGTGGCGGCATTTAAGCCCGTACCTTGAACACGAAAGGGTTCCGGAGCATTCAGTAATTGACGGTCACCGATTTCTCTATTAGATGTTTTGTATATCCTTTCATCTGGGACTGGCGAGAGTTCAAAGTTCTCACAGTTTGGAGCCCCACATCCGTTGACTTGAATTCCCTCATACCTTTCGGGAACCCTGGGCCAATCCTTCTGGCAAGATTTCTTTCTCATGAAAAAAGACACCATACTGTCTGGATATCCAGTAGTATAGCGCCTTTTTAGGCTACACCAAGCTGCTCAGATCCACTTTAGCTGAACGGCTTGGCCCTGTGCCGGGTTTTTTGCTTTCTACGATTGCTGATTAGAGGTCGTCACATTTTGCTCAAATCACAAACAGCGAGGTAAATTCATGAACAGCCATGCCTTCCAGCTCTGCCTGGCTCTGTAATGCCTGGGAGATTCGCTGGCATTGGCCTGCGGGGAAGCGGGTTGCGAGGTTCTGCTGGAACTTCTGTTTAAGCAGCGGAATCGCGGCTTCGCGACGGCGGCGATGCCCGATTGGATACTCGACCACCACATTGTCTGTGCTTGAGCCGTCTTTGAAGAAAATCTGTACAGCGTTGGCAATGGAGCGTTTGCCTGGGTCCAGATAATCCGCTGTGTAAGCCTCGTTTTCGACCACCTCCATTTTGCTTCGCAGCTGATCAATCATTGGGTTGGCGTTGTGAAAGCTGTCTTCGTAATGATCAGCCGTCAGGTCGCCAAATATCAGCGGCACGGCTGTCATGTATTGCAGGCAGTGGTCGCGGTCTGCGGCGTTGGCCAGGCTGCCCACTTTGGAAATGATACGAATGGCGGATTCGTGGGTGGTCAGTACTATTTTATCAATATCTTGCAGCCGGTCTTTCACTTGCGGGTGAAGTGTAACCGCGGCTTCTGCGGCGGTTTGGGCGTGGAATTCTGCAGGGAAAGACACTTTGAACAGGATGTTTTCCATCACGTAGGAGCCAAATGCCTGTGGTAAAGAAAGCTGACACTTGTCCGCAGGTTTGATTTTTTGGTCTTTGTTGGTTTTGCTGAACAGCACGTCGTTAAAGCCCCACTGGGGCGCTGTGAGCGCGCCAGGTATGCCCATTTCGCCGCGCATAGCGATATCCGCAAGGCGAACGGCCCTGGAGGTGGCGTCCCCTGCCGCCCAGGATTTACGGGAACCGGCGTTGGGGGCATGGCGATAGGTGCGCAGGGATTGGCCGTCTACCCAGGCGTGTGACAGGGCTGACAGCAGCTGGTCGCGGTTGGCGCTCATCAGGCGGGATACTACGGCGGTAGACGCCACTTTCACCAACAGAACGTGGTCAAGCCCTACCCTATTGAACGAATTTTCCAGCGCCAGCACGCCCTGGATTTCGTGGGCCATGATCAAGGCTTCCAGCACGGCTTTCATGGCGATGGGGGATTTGCCTTCGGCCACACGCTTTTGCGACAGGTGATCCGCGACTGCCAGTATGCCGCCCAGGTTGTCCGACGGGTGGCCCCATTCAGCCGCCAGCCAGGTGTCGTTGTAATCCAGCCAGCGAATAATGCAGCCAATGTCCCAGGCGGCTTTGACCGGGTCCATACGGAACGATGTGCCGGGCACCCGCGCGCCGTTGGGCACAATCGTGCCTTCCACCAGCGGGCCCAGGTGCTTGGTGCATTCCGGAAATCTTAAGGCCAGCAGGCCGCAGCCCAAGGTGTCCATCAGGCAATGGCGGGCGGTGGTCCAAGCTTCTTCGCTGTCAATTTGGTAGGTGAGGACGTAGTCGGCGATGGTTTGCAGGATGTCGTCGTAATCCGGGCGTTCGTTTAGATCGAATGTGGCAGACATGGATTTTCTCCTGTTTTGAAATGTGCGGGCAAAAAATACCCCCGGCTGGGTCTCCAGCTATTCCCTAAGGGTAGCCGGTTATTAGCGCGGAGGTACTTTCAAAATCTGGAAAGCTGCGGAGCTAAAACGAATCTCCGGGAATTCTTACCCAGCCTTCCATCAGCACTCGCGCGCTGCGGCTCATGATGGCCTTGGTGGCTGTCCACTGGCCGTTTACTTCTTTGGCTTCTGCGCCCACCTGCAAGGTGCCAGACGGGTGGCCGAAGGTGACGGAGGTACGGTCACCGCCGCCTGCCGCCAGGTTTACCAGCGTTCCGGGAATAGCCGCTGCCGTTGCTATGGCAACGGCAGCGGTGCCCATCATGGCATGGTGCAGTTTTCCCATAGACAAGGCTCTAACAACCAGCTCTATGTCGTTAATAGTAATCGATTTACCGCTTGAAGCGCTGTAGTCCGCAGGCGGTGCAACAAACGCTACTTTTGGTGTGTGCTGGCGCGCGGCGGCTTCTTCGATGTTCTGAATCAGCCCCATTTTTACCGCACCGTAGGCGCGAATGGTTTCGAACATGGCCAAGGCTTCGGGGTTGCCGTTGATAGCATCCTGAAGTTCGGTGCCGTTGTAGCCGACTGCATCGGCATTGATGAACACCGTGGGAATACCGGCGTTGATCATGGTGGCCTTCAGGGTTCCAACGCCTGGTACTTCCAGGTCGTCCACCAGGTTGCCGGTGGGGAACATGGCGCCTTCGCCGTCGGCCGGGTCCATGAATTCTACTTGTACTTCGGCCGCTGGGAAGGTGACCCCATCCAGCTCGAAATCACCGGTTTCCTGCACTTCGCCGTTGGTGACCGGTACTTTGGCGATGATGGTTTTGCGGATGTTGGCCTGCCAGATGCGGACGGTGACTGTTCCACTTCCTGTACCATTTTCGGGTAAGCGATCTTTTTCCACATAGCCACTGCTAATGGCAAAGGCGCCGACTGCTGCGGTGAGGTTGCCGCAGTTGCCGCTCCAGTCGACAAAGGGCTTGTCTATGCTGACCTGGCCGAACAAATAGTCCACATCGTGGTCTGGCTGGGTGCTTTTGCACAGAATCACGGCTTTGCTGGTGCTGGAGGTTGCACCGCCCATGCCGTCTGTTTGCTTGCCATAGGGATCCGGGCTGCCAATCACCCGCAGCAGCAGGTTGTCCCGGGCCGAACCCGGGGTTTGTGCGCGCTCGGGCAGGTCGTCCAAACGGAAGAACACGCCTTTGCTGGTGCCCCCGCGCATATAGGTGGCGGGGATTTTTACTTGTGGTGCCTGGCTCATAAGACCGCTCATGCGACCGCCCCTTCTGCCTCTAGGAAATCCTGAGCGAAGCGCTGCAACACGCCGCCAGCTTCGTACACAGACACTTCGTCTGCGGTGTCCAGGCGGCAGGTTACAGGTACGTTCAGGGTTTCGCCGTTTTTGCGGTGAATAACCAGGGTCATGTCGGAACGTGGGCTCATATCGCCTTCTACGTCGTAGGTTTCGGTGCCGTCCAGCTTCAGGGTCAGGCGCGTGGTGCCCGGCTTGAACTCCAGTGGCAATACGCCCATTCCGACCAGGTTGGTACGGTGGATGCGTTCGAAGCCTTCGGCGGCAATGGCTTCTACACCGGCCAGGCGCACGCCTTTGGCGGCCCAGTCGCGGGAGGAACCCTGGCCATAGTCGGCGCCGGCCACAATAATCAACGGCTGCTTGCGTTCCATGTAGGTTTCAATGGCTTCCCACATGCGCAGGTTTTTGCCTTCCGGCTCCACACGGGCCAAAGAACCCTGAATGACGTTGCCCTTTTCATCCCGCACCATTTCGTTCATCAACTTGGGGTTGGCAAAGGTGGCGCGCTGGGCGGTCAGGTGGTCGCCGCGGTGGGTGGCGTAGGAGTTGAAGTCTTCCTCTGGCAGGCCCATTTTGTGCAGGTATTCACCGGCAGCGCTGTCCATCATGATGGCGTTAGACGGCGACAGGTGATCGGTGGTGATGTTGTCTGGCAGAATCGCCAGTGGGCGCATACCTTTCATGGTGCGCTCGGCCGCCAGTGCGCCTTCCCAGTAGGGCGGGCGGCGAATGTAGGTGCTGGCCGGACGCCAGTCGTACAGGGGGCTTTCGGCTTCTTCGAACGCGCCCAGATCAAACATCGGGATGTAAACCTGTTTGAACTGCTCGGGCTTGACGCTGGATTTTACGATGGCGTCGATTTCTTCATCGCTTGGCCAGATGTCTTTCAGGGTGACCGGGTTGCCGTTTTTGTCGGTGGCCAGTACGTCTTTTTCGATGTCAAAACGCACGGTACCGGCGATGGCGTAAGCCACGACTAATGGCGGCGATGCCAGGAACGCTTGCTTGGCGTAGGGGTGAATTCGGCCATCGAAGTTACGATTGCCCGACAGTACTGCCGTGGCGTACAGGTCGCGGTCGATGATTTCCTGCTGAATGACTGGATCCAGAGCGCCGGACATGCCGTTACAGGTGGTGCAGGCGTAGCCCACGATACCAAAGCCCAGCTTTTCCATTTCTTTCAGCAGGCCGGCTTCTTCCAGGTACAGGCGGGCAACTTTGGAGCCCGGTGCAAAAGACGATTTCACCCAGGGCTTGCGCACCAGGCCCAGTTCGTTGGCTTTTTTCGCAATCAGGCCTGCGGCAACCACGTTGCGAGGGTTTGAGGTGTTGGTGCAGGAGGTAATCGCGGCGATGATCACCGCGCCGTCTGGCATTTTGCCTTCGGCTTCTTCCGCCAAGGCCCTTTCCAGATTACCGGCAATGCCCTGGGCGTGCAGATCGCTGGTCGCTACGCGGCGATGAGGGCTAGACGGGCCAGCCACGTTGCGCACAACGGTGGACAGATCAAATTCCAGTACCCGCTCGTATTCCGCTTCGACCAGCGCGTCGGCCCACAAGCCAGTGTGCTTGGCGTAGGTTTCTACTAATGCGATCTGCTCTGGCTCGCGCCCGGTCAGCCTCAAATAATCGATGGTTTGCTGATCGATGTAGAACATGCCGGCAGAGGCACCGAATTCCGGGGTCATGTTGGAAATGGTGGCCCGGTCGCCGATGGTCAGGCTTTCTGCGCCTTCGCCAAAGAATTCCAGGTAGGCGGATACAACGCGCTCTTTACGCAGGAACTCAGTAATGGCGAGTACTATGTCGGTCGCGGTAATGCCCGGCTGGCGTTTGCCCGTGAGCTTCACACCGATGATGTCTGGCAGGCGCATCATGGACGGGCGGCCCAGCATGACGGTTTCTGCTTCCAGGCCACCGACGCCGATGGCGATAACGCCCAGGCAGTCGATGTGGGGGGTGTGGCTGTCGGTACCAACGCAGGTGTCCGGGAAGGCGACGCCGTCACGGGACTGAATCACCGGAGACATTTTCTCCAGATTGATCTGGTGCATGATGCCGTTACCGGCGGGGATCACGTCGACGTTTTTGAACGCAGTTTTGGTCCACTCGATAAAATGGAAACGATCGTCGTTACGGCGATCTTCAATGCTGCGGTTTTTTTCGAACGCGTCCGGGTCAAAACCCGCGGCTTCTACCGCCAGGGAATGGTCCACAATCAGCTGGGTGGGAACTACCGGGTTCACTTTTGACGGCTCACCGCCTTTTTTAGCGATGGCATCGCGCAGGCCTGCCAAGTCGACCAGAGCGGTGGTGCCCAGAATGTCGTGGGTGACCACGCGGGCCGGGTACCAGGGGAAATCCAGGTCTTGCTTGCGTTCGATAAACTGCTTTAGCGATTCGGTGAGCATGTCGGGTTCGCCGCGACGAATCAATTGCTCGGCCAATACACGGGAGGTGTATGGCAGTTTGGCGTAGGCGCCAGGCTGTATGTCTTCGATGGCCTGGCGGGTGTCGAAATAGTCCAGGCTGGTGCCTGGTAGGTTTTTGCGGTAGTGGGTGTTCATATTTCTGGCTCTCTCATTAACGCTTTTCGATCGGTAGCCATTCGGCGTGATCTGGGCCGGTGTATTCGGCGCTTGGACGGATGATGCGGTTGTTGGCGCGCTGCTCTTTAACGTGCGCAGTCCAGCCAGATACCCGTGACATCACAAAAATAGGCGTGAACAGTTCGGTGGGGATGCCCATGAAGTGGTAAGTAGAGGCATGGAAGAAGTCGGCGTTGCAGAACAGTTTCTTCTCGCGCCACATAACTTCTTCACAGCGTACGGACACCGGGTAAAGCACGGTATCGTTCACTTCTTTAGACAGTTTTTCGGACCACTTTTTGATGATAATGTTGCGCGGGTCGGAATCGCTGTAGACCGCGTGGCCGAAGCCCATGATTTTTTCTTTGCGCTGCAGCATGCCCATCAGGCCTGCTTCGGCTTCATCCGGGGTTTTGAATTTCTGGATCAGTTCCATTGCCGCTTCGTTGGCGCCGCCGTGTAGCGGGCCACGCAGGGTGCCGATAGCGCCCGTTACACAGCTGTGGATGTCAGACAGGGTTGAGGCGCATACGCGGGCCGCGAAGGTAGACGCGTTGAATTCGTGCTCGGCGTACAGAATCAGGGAAACGTTCATTACCCGTTCGTGCAGCTCGCTGGGCTTTTTGCCGTGCAGCAGTTCCAGGAAGTGGCCACCGATGGAATCGGAGCTACTGTTGGTATCAATGCGCACGCCTTTATGAACAAAGCTGTACCAGTAGTTGATGATGCCCGGGAACGCGGCCAGCAGGCGGTCGATTTTGTCGTCTTGCTCACTGAAGTTTTGCTCGGTTTCCAGGTTGCCCAGCATGGAGCAGCCGGTGCGCATCACGTCCATCGGGTGGGCGTCTTTGGGGATATTTTCCAGCACGGTTTTCAGTGCGTCTGGCAGCGTGCGCAGGCTTTTAAGCTTGGCTTTGTAGGCGTCCAGTTCCTGCTGGTTGGGCAGTTTGCCTTGCAGCAGCAGGTAGGCCACTTCTTCGAACTGGGCGTTGTCTGCCAGGTCGCTAATGTCGTAGCCACAATACGTGAGGCCAGTTCCGGTTAAGCCAACGGTGCACAGTGCGGTTTGACCAGCAACTTGTCCACGCAGCCCTGCGCCACTTAATTTTTTTGCTTCAGCCATGGGTGTTTTCTCCCTCAAAACCGGGGACAGATTTGAAATCTGTCCCCTATTGTTAGACCGGGGACGGATTTAAAATCCGTCCCCTATGTAGGTCTGTCCCTGTTTGTTTACTTGGCGCCGGGGGCAGACTTCAGACCGGGGACAGACCTTAGGTCTGTCCCCTATCCGTCTAGAGCCGGGGAAAGATTTTAAATCTGTCCCCTACCCCTCTTTCTCAGCCTTTGGTCTGCTGGAAAAGCTGGTCAAGCTTCTGTTCGAAATCGTGGTAGTTCAGGTAGTCGTATAGTTCCATGCGGGTTTGCATCAGGTCGATTACATCTTTCTGGTCGCCCTTCTCCAGAATGTTCTGGTAAACCGTTACGGCGGCTTTGTTCATGGCGCGGAAGGCGCTCAGCGGGTAAAGCACCATGCTGGCACCGGCGTCGCCCAGCTCTTTGCGGTTGTACAGCGGCGTAGCACCAAATTCGGTGATGTTGGCCAGCAGCGGCACATTGCCCAGGGCTGCAGAGAAGGCTTTGTAGTGTTCCAGCTCGTTCACGGCTTCAGCGAAGATGCCGTCGGCGCCGGCTTCTATATAAGCTTTGGCGCGATCAATAGCGGCGTCCAGGCCTTCTTTCTGGAACGAATCGGTACGGGCCATGATGAAGAAGTCTTTGTCGGCGCGGGCGTCAACGGCCGCTTTGATGCGGTCTACCATTTCTTCTTTGGAAACAATTTCTTTGTTCGGGCGATGACCGCAACGCTTCTGGGCGACTTGGTCTTCAAGGTGAACAGCAGCCGCACCGGCTTTTTCCATTTGCTGAATGGTACGGCCAATGTTGAATGCGCCGCCCCAGCCGGTGTCTATGTCTACCAGCAGCGGAATATCCGTGGCGGCGGTGATGCGGCGCACGTCTTCTACTACGTCATTCAGGCTGGTCATGCCCAGGTCTGGCAGGCCGTAGGAGGCGTTTGCAACGCCGCCGCCAGACAGGTAAATAGCCTGGTGCCCTACCCGCGCGGCCATCATGGCCGCGTAGGCGTTGATGGTGCCAACAATCTGCAGGGGCTTGTTGTCGTTCAGGGCTTTACGAAAACGGGCGCCCGGGGAAAGTTTGCTGGACATGGTGTTGCCTCCTTTGAATAAAGATGACGATGGTTTACTGATTACTTAGATAGTCAGTTCGCCGTCGCGGATTTTTTGTTCAATGTTTTTTCGTGCTGCGTGAATATGGCGTTTCATCAGAAATTCCGCCAGTTCGCCATCTCGGTTGGCAATGGCATCGACAATGTTGCGATGCTCGCCCAACGCCATGTGCGGGCGCCCGGCCGAGGTGCTTAAACGGTAGCGGTACATGCGCACCATGTAGTACAGGTCGCCCAGCAGCATTTGAGTCAACTTGGTGTTGCGACTGCCAGTAGCGATGCGGTGATGAAAATCGTAGTCGCCCTCGGCCTGGTAGTAAGCCTGGCCCTGGGCTTGTTTGATCATGGTTTCGTGGGTGTCGAGGGTGGCGCGCAAGGCGGCAATTTCGGCGTCTGTCATGCGTTCCGCGGCCTGCCGCGCGGCCAGGCCTTCCATAAGTTCGCGTATGCGATAGAGCTCTAGTAATTCGTCTGCGCTTACGGAGACTACTTTCACCCCGGCGTGGGGGCGGCGTACCAGCAAGCCACGGGATTCAAGGCGACCCAAGGCTTCACGCAGCGGCCCGCGGGTTAAATGAAAGCGGGAGCAGAGCTCAACTTCACCAATTTTTTCGCCCGGAGTCAGGTCGCCTTTCACAATCGCCGTTTGCAGACAATCGAAGGCTTCATCAGCGCGGGTATAGGCTTGCGGGACAAGTTCCAACATACTTTGT
This sequence comes from Marinobacter sp. M3C, assembly GCF_023311895.1. Classification (GTDB taxonomy): domain Bacteria; phylum Pseudomonadota; class Gammaproteobacteria; order Pseudomonadales; family Oleiphilaceae; genus Marinobacter. Next base: position 8,109 of record NZ_CP092284.1, on the reverse strand, counting down.
TAACAATCCTGTGAGTGATGTTGCGAAATTACGCGCCATCACACGAATTGTCAACAATCCTTCAGTATAAGACGCCATCTCTGACGCTTTACAATTCTAAAAACCGAGCTTGTTCGTCCACCGGCGGCGGCGTGTACTGGTAAAGCCACACTTCAGACACCGGTTGCCCGCTGAGCATCAACTGCAAACGAATGTCGACGGAACCGCCCGATTCACCGGGCACCAAATCAAACATTGCGCGGTAGCCCTTAATCGAGTCCAGAGGGCGCACAGACACTAATTCTACCTTGCCACTGCTGGTTTTGATGGCAGCTTCCAGCTCGGCATTGGCCCCCAACATACTCAAACCACCGCCACCGAAATCGATCGCAAAACGCCAGGAAAATACGTCCCGAGGCTTCCCTATAACGCCGCCAAGTCCGGTGCGGGTGGCTTGCACTTGCGCCAACTTGTCGGGCTGCACCGGTGGCTGTTCACCCCAGGTCAACGTGTAGGAAAACAGGTGTTCTTTGCCAACAGCCAACGGCTTTTGCGGATTCCAAAACGCCACGATATTGTCGAATGTTTCGTTTCCCGTGGGGATTTCAGTGAGCATTACCTGCCCTGGACCCCAATCGCCTTTCGGCGCGATCCAGGCGCTGGGCCGGCGATTGTAGAACACGCCGTCGTCTTGGTAGTGCTCGAAGTTCCGGTCACGCTGCAACAGGCCAAAGCCTTTCAGATTATTGTCAACAAAACTGCTGACATGAACGTTGCGGGGATTCATCAACGGCCGCCACAGCCATTCGTTGTTGCCATTTTGAATCGCCAGGCCATCTGAATCGTGAATTTCCGGACGCCAGTCGTAGGCCATACGGCGATCGTTTTCGCCCACCTGATACATGCTGGTTAGCGGCGCAATGCCCACCCGCTCAATGGCTTTGCGTGGGTAGAGCGCTACATCTACATCCATCACTGTATTTTGCCCGGGCTGAATCCGGAAAGCATAGGCGCCGGTCACGCTGGGAGAATCCAGTAAGGCCCAAACGGTAACGAAGTCCTGACCGGGGGCCGGTTTCTCTAGCCAGAAGGTGGTGAAATCGGGGAACTCTTCTTCCCTACTCATGCCCGTGTCGACGGCCAAACCGCGGGTAGACAAACCGTACTGCATGGATTCGCCCACTGCACGGAAGTAACTGGCGCCCAGGAAAGACGCCAGATCTAACTGAAAGTTGGTGTAAAAATGCAGGCGGAAGCCTGCGTAACCAAGATTCGGTTCCAGATTACCCAGCGCCTCTTCGCCGCTGTAGTCGAAGTTGCTCTGACGATATTCCAGAGCCCGGGCGATACCGCCATCCACTTCGAATATTTGCACTGGCTTTTTGAAGTACAAGCCAAGATGGAAAAGCTGCACCTGAAACAACAAATCGTCGCTGCGCCAGAGCGCATCCTGGGGCTTGAAGCGGATGGACTGATAATCATCCCAGCTTAGGTTGCTCAGGCTTGCGGGGATGCCGCTGGTTTGTGGCTGGTAGGCTTTGCTGGCCAGATGACGAGCGTGACCTTTGAGCCAGGCGTAATCAAAAGGCCCACTGTATTTTGTGCTGCGAGCCACCTCACTCGCCTGCAGCCAGGCCGGCATGGGTAAAAGGCCCAGAACAGTAGCGGCAGATACGGCTTTTAGAAGAGAGCGACGGTGCATTATTAAACCTCTCAAGTCGGAGTGGTAGGTTGTCGATGTTCTGTTGTTGGTCGATAGTCAGTTGTTGGTTGAGTCCGTTATTCGTCACTATCTAATTGTTAAAGACGGGCGATCGCCTGGCCCCAATAACTGTCCGTTGGCGCCATCCAGGCACGGCGATGAAGCTCGGCCAGGGCCACTCTGTCTTCGCACAATTCGCTGATTTGTTTTTTATTCAATGCCGTCGGGCCGGTATGGATGCATTGGTCCACCAGGCCGTTGAGCCTTTTGGCGCGCCTGGAATGGCGGTCCGGCCTGGCCAGCGCCAGTTGTTGCTGGTGAACCAGCGGCACCAGAACGGCCTGTTCAAAGTGCCCAAGGCTCCAGGGGCTGGCCGGCTGGGCGCGATTTTCAGCGGCATTTTTCAGCAACGTCAGCGGTGCCAGCTCTTCAGGAATCAGTAGCAGCCCGGCGCGGCGTATGGCTTGGCCCACCCTGACCCGGCTGAGCAGCACCGAGGTGGGCGCCGCCAGTATTAAAGGCACAGCCACGGGCAGCGACCAAATGAAAAAGCTGACATCTAGCCACCAGGCGAACACCGCCCAACTACCGCCAATTATTAATCCCGGTGCCTGGGTTATTAACGCTTCGCGCCAGCCGGTTTCTTCCGTGCGGTTTTGCCCGGCCCAGCTTAGGGAGACGTTTAACAAAGACGCGATGACGAACCGGCTGTGGGCCAGCATGCGGATGGGTGCCAGTAATACCGAGAATACAATTTCTACCCACACGCTTAAAAACAGCCGCAAAGGGCCACCGAAGCCTTTGGCTAAGCCGTGAATGATGGCGTCGATAATGGCCAGGAATTTTGGCACGAACAACAACGCCAATGTGCTGAGGGCAAGGGTAAGCGCCCACTCTGGCCGCCATTCCGGCCACAGCGGGAAGAGCCCTTCGTGGCCAGCCGGGAAATATTCGATGGGCGACAGGGTTAACTGCGCAGCGGCCACCGTGGTCAACGCCAGAAACGCCAGCCACAGGGGCGAGGCCACATAAGCCATTACGCCGTTGAGGAACGCCATGCGGTGCGCCAGGTTGATGCGGCGGCCGAAACACAGAATCCACAGGTGCTGCAGATTGCCTTTGGCCCAGCGGTTGTCTCGTGACAGTTCATCCGCCAGCGTGGGGGGTGACTCTTCAAAACTCTCGCCCAGACCGGGTTCCAGCCAGACTTCGTAACCGGCGCGGCCGATATAGGCAGCCTCGACAAAGTCGTGGCTCATGATCGGCCCTTTAAACACACCAAAACCGCGTAATTTGCGCAAACCGCAGTGCTGCATAAACGGCTCTACTCGCAGGATGGCGTTGTGGCCCCAAAAAGCGGCATGACCCATTTGTACGGCGGCAAGGCCGGTCGCAAACAGCGAAGAATACAGGCGATTGCCAAACTGTTGCAGGCGGGCAAACAGCGACTGGCCGTTAATGATGGAGGGGTTTGTTTGCAGTATGCCGACCTGGGGCTCGCGTTCCATCAACTGAACCATACGCACGATGGTACGCCCGCTCATCAAACTGTCGGCGTCTAACACCACCATGTATTTGAAAAGTCGACCCCAACGCCGCAGAAAATCGGCGACGTTGCCACTTTTATAGTTCAGGTTAACGCCGCGGCGGCGGTAAAACAGCCGGCCGTGGGCGCCCAGCTCGTCACATAACTGATGCCATTTTGCCTGTTCTTCCAGCCATATTTCCGGGTTGCGGCTGTCTGACAATATGAAAAATTCAAAGTATTCAATCTGACCGTTGCGCTCCAGCTCCTGATACACCGCTTTCAGCCCGCTAAACGTCCAGTGCACCGGTTCGTGGTACACGGGCAGCACAATGGCGGTTTTGACCAGCGGGGTGTGTTCCAGGTCATCGCTGCTGTAGCGGTTCAGCAGGGAGTGCCTATCGCCACCCATCAGCCGCAACACAAATCCGACCACCGCGGTCCAAAAACCCACGGCTATCCAGGCGTAGAGCAATGCAAATAATACCAGCAGGCCGATTTCCAGCGAGGTGCTGCCGTGGTAAGGCATGATCCACAGCAAGTAATAGCTGGCCACCGCGGTTTGGCCGAATACCAGCAGCGCCAGCAAGCTGCGCCTTATTCTGGCTACTGTGCGCCAGCGCCAGAGTGTCTTGGGGACCCGGTCACTCATAACCCATGCTTCCCCTGAGCAGCTCTGGCCCGGCTTCAAGCGACAGTTTTGGTTGTGGCAACTCGAAATACTGGGGCAGCAGCTCCATAACCAGCTTTAGATAATCGCCATCAGGGGCCTGCTGCAAAGCGTGGCCAACCAATTCAAGCGCGGTGCGGCATTCATTGACACCCGGTTTGATTCCACTGCCGCGAAGGTAGGCTATTACCCGGTCCAGTGCCTTCTGGCACGGTAGCTGCTGCACGTTTATTCCCTCGCCTGGGCTAAGCCAGGCAGCTGATACAACCAGGTTTCAGACACCGCATTCGGGCCTGCCAATAATCGCGCTCTTAGGGATGTGTCCTTATTGGGTGCAGGCTTAACCAGCATCGACAGGCGCCAGATGCCCTGCTCTGGCAGGTGCTCTACAAAGTGTTCCAGTATTTCGGCGCTGTCGTTGGTACCCACTTCACTGACAACCGGAACAGTGGCGGCGTTCAGGGTTTCCCCCTCAAAGTCGACGACCACCCGCCAGGTACCTTCCAGGTTGCGATTATTTTCGTCCTGGCTGGCGCCATTGGTTCGACCAGCACCCACCCAGGTGTCCACAACGCGGCCAATACCGCTGTCGAAGGCGGTGTGTTCGCCGAATCTAAGGCGGTACTGGAAATTCAGTTCTGCGCCCTGCTCGATTTTCTGACGCGGTTTCCAAAAGGCCACGATGTTGTCGTTGGCTTCTGAGGAGGTGGGGATTTCCACCAGCACAATTTCGCCTGAGCCCCAATCGTCGGTATTGTCGACCCATGCGCTCGGGCGCTTTTCGTAGTGGGCTTCTGCGTCTGAAAAATCCTCAAAGCGGGTATCGCGCTGCATCAGCCCGAACCCTTTCAGGTTGGTCACTTGAAAAAAGTTCATCCTCAAACTGGTGGGGTTTAGTAATGGCCGCCACACCCACTCGGTCACTTCTGCGGATTTTTCATCCTGTATCAGCAGGCCGTCAGAGTCGTGAACTTGCGGCCGCCATTCACCCGCTGGCTGGCGGGTGTTTTCACCGTAATAAAACATAGACGTTAGCGGCGCCAAGCCAATTTGGTCGATATTGCTGCGGGCAAACAGGCGGGCACTGACTTCAATGCCGGTGGCCGTGTTCGGGGTGATCACAAAGCGGTAGGCGCCGGTCGCGCTGGGGCTGTCTAACAGGGCATAAACCGTAATGGTGCCCGCGTTGGCGGCTGGTCGTTCTAACCAAAACTCGGTGAACGCCGGAAACTCTTCGCCGGAAGGTAGGCCGGTGTCTATGGCCAGGCCCCGGGCTGACAGGCCGAAACCGTTATCGGCCCCAACGCCGCGAAAATAACTGGCGCCAGCGAACACCAAGAACTGGTTGCCCTGGCGCTCAGGATTTTTGATTGCGGACGATGCTTGTAACGGCCAGGTCAGCCGAAAGCCCGCGTAACCCAAATCGGCAGGGATACGCTTGGCCAAATCAGGGGACGGGTAGGTAAAGTTATCGCGATTAAAAATCAGCGGCCTTACGCCCTCTTGATCCACTTCATTCAAGGTGACCGCGTGCTGGTATACGCTGCCGGCGGGCACCATCATGACCTCAAAGTGCTTTTTGCCCGCACTGGCCGGCTGGCGCCAAAGATTGACTTCGGTCTTGAAGCGGATTGACTGGTAGCGGTCGTAAGGTAATGCGGTTAAAAATTCAGGAACCGCGCTGGGTGCTTTGTATGGCGTTTGTGCCAGCGCCTGAGCTTTTTCGGTGACATCGGCAAACCCAAAGCTCCAAACCGGAGCGCTGGCGCCTAGACAAAATACGACAATGCACCCGTTTACAACACGGGCTGTCCTTGCAAGCATGGCTGGTATTCCCTGAGTTCAATTCGATTTGTTATGACTATACAACACCACGGGGTTGCTGCGCTTTATGTGACAACGATGTAAGGGGCTCTCCACTAACCAAACCGGAGCAATTCCGAGCGGAATTAAGGCGTTAGATATCGACCGTCAGGGAGAAACGGAAGTTTGGCGAATTTCCGGCATCGGGTAGCAGCGGAGAGTCGCCCAGTATCCGACCAATTGACGTGCTAGCGCGCAGATAGCGGGTTCTGAGTTGCAGTGAGAGTTCGCCGGCGTCGGCATTCAGATACTGATCATACCGGGTGCTGTGAACGTCTGCCCAGCCCCGCAGTAACGACAACCGCGCCCCGGCGCGAACGCCACTGACAAAAGGAAAATTAACACCGGGTGTATCGGCATCTATTCGCAGCCAGCCACCGGATGCGGCCGTGTACGAGCTGCCAGCGAAACCCTCCAGCAGCTGCGAGCCGGCAACGCGGATTTGCTCTGCCGCAGGCAGTTGGTCGGTGGCCGCCTGATAGCGCCCACTTAACCCCAGATGCCAGTCGTTCAGTTCGCGGCCGAGGGAGCCACCCAACAGCATCTTATAAAAATTATCAGAATCTCGATAGCCACCCTGAATGGGTGCCTGCCGGCTACTTATGCTTAGCCCGCGGGAGAAAGTGACCATTGTTGCGGCATTCCAACCGTAAAGCTGTATTAACTCGCGCTTGCCACTCACCCCCAACGACGACACCTGTGCAGCGGTGGTTTCAGCCCACTCGCCCTGCTGCATGCGCCGACTTTCGCGGGTGCTATGGCGCAGAACGCTGTCGAATTGCAACCCCTCCCAGCCAAAAAGTGCCCGCCGCGCCGAAAAGTTGGTTTCGTCTGACAACACATGCACTTGCTCGCGCAATGTGCCTGATAACTGATCGCTGTAACGACTATTGTTGCGTGTACTGAATGCAAAGTAATTGCCTTGCAGGGGGAAACTGTAGCTGGCGAACAGCGATTCGCGGCTGGCGCCTTCAAGGGCTCGGCTGTTGCGGTCAAAAACCACGCCCAGCAAGTGTTCGCGGAACACCAGACCGTCGGCGCTGACACCCAGCGAGCCGTTCATCTCATCATCCGATAACGTGCTGTTACCGGTGACAGACAAAGCAGACCACAGCCCTGCAGCAGCAGCGGGATCGGCCAGTCCGCAGGTACTGGCAAATAAACCGATAATCGCGAACATTAGACGAAGCAATAGCACAAGCAATTCCGAGGTTTTTGGCAGACAGAACAAAAACTGAAAACTTTAATAATTCAATTTTTCAATCAGTTATTGCACAATGTTAAATAACTTATTCACATTCAGCCTATTGCGCCAAATTTGCCAGCGTGCTGAACTGCCACACCATAGACTAGCCGTGAGATGAATTCTTTGATGGAAGCTGCATTTTAGCCATCAACATCGGTAAACTTTGCCAATACTGACTTTCATAAGGACGCTGAAATGATCAAGAAGTGCCTGTTTCCCGTTGCCGGCTATGGCACCCGCTTTTTACCCGCCACCAAAGCCATGCCGAAAGAAATTCTTCCTATCGTTAACAAGCCGTTGGTTCAGTACGGCGTTGAAGAGGCGGCAGCTGCCGGGATTCACGAATTCGGGTTTGTGACCGGTCGGGGTAAGCGCGCCATTGAAGATCATTTTGACATCAGCTACGAGCTGGAACACCAGATTGCGGGCTCTGGCAAAGAGGGCCTGTTGACCTCTATCCGCGATTTGATTGACCACAATACCTTCGCCTTTACCCGCCAAAGCGAAATGAAGGGCCTGGGCCATGCGATTCTAACCGGGCGCAACCTGGTGGGCGATAACCCTTTCGCCGTGGTGCTGGCCGACGACTTCTGCGTGGGGCCTGACGGCGAAGACGGCGTTCTGGCGCAGATGGTCAAACTTTACAGCCAGTTCCGCTGCTCTATTGTGGCCATTGAAGAAGTGCCCGCCGACGAAACCCACAAGTACGGTGTGATTGCGGGCGAGTGCATGAAAGACGGCCTGTTCCGGGTAACAGACATGGTGGAAAAGCCTGCACCGGAAGACGCGCCCAGCAACATGGCCATCATCGGCCGTTATATTCTGACACCGGATATTTTTGACATTCTGGAGCGCACACCGCCTGGTAAGAACGGTGAAGTACAAATTACCGACGCCCTGCTGGAACAAGCCAAAACGGGCTGCGTACTGGCCTACCAATTCAAAGGCCGCCGTTTTGACTGCGGCAGCATAGACGGCTTTGTAGAAGCGACCAATTATGTGTATGAAAACATCTACAAAAAGGGCTTGTAGCCTAAGCCAATAAAGAGTTGACGCATCGCAGCCAAATCAGTATATTTCGCTGCGTTGCAAAACAGGACCATAGCTCAGTTGGTTAGAGCGCT